>JBBIPA010000010.1:0-47200 GCA_037443085.1 Chloroflexota bacterium
GCAACTGCTGTAACCCTCAGCCTTATTCTGATTACCATTGCGAGCACCTTTCTGCTGAATAGCTTTGCTGACCTCGAAAAGCGAAGTGTTCACCGTGATATGGAGAGAGTTCTCAACGTTTTACAGAGCAGACTTTCAGCTCTGGACGTGTTCACCAGAGATTGGGCATCGTGGGATGACACTTATGCTTTTATTGAAGATGGGAACAAGGACTACATTAGCACTAATTTAACTGACGAGGTCTTTATTAATGCAAGATTGAACCTCATGGCTTATGTCAATGCTTCTGGTACTGTAGTACTGGTTCGTTTTTTCGACCTTGATAAGCAATCAACCGTACCTGCTCCTCCGGGTTTAAGCAAACATCTGGCCAGTAAAGCTGTCATCGGTCATACCGATGTCGGATCCAGAATTATTGGGATACTACCGTTTGATGAGGGGCCTATGCTATTTGCCTCACGTCCAATTCTGACCAGTGAAGGAAAAGGCCCTCTGCGGGGTACCCTCATTATGGGGCAATACTTGGACTCGCCGGTAGTCGATAGCCTGGCAGAGACAGCGCTGGTCTCTTTCACTGTTCACGCGTTTAATGATCCCCAACTGCATAGCGAGTTTGAAGAAGCAATTACGGGCTTATCGGATACGGCTCCTATTTTCATCAAAGACACCCGTGATGACTCCATTGCGGGATATGCTCTGCTGAAGGACATTTACGGGCAACCCTATCTTATTTTGAGAGCAGAGATGCCCCGGGATGTTTACTCTCAGGGTAAGACAACGGTACTGTGGTTTATTATGAGCATTGTGGTGGTGATCTGTGTATTCATAGGCATAGGCTGGGCTTTATTGGAGAAGTGGATACTGGCCCGATTAAGCATGCTCAGCAAAACAGTAACTAGAATAGCTGAAAGCAGTGATGCTTCTTTGCGTGCGCCGGTGGAAGGCAGCGATGAATTGTCATCACTGGCGACCGAGGTCAATGTCATGCTTGCCAGACTGTCTCAAGTGCAGGCGGTATTGCAGGAAAGCGAGAAGAAGTACTCCACTCTGGTAGAGCGAAGCAATGATGCTATCATTATTGTTCAGAACGGAGTGTTGCGCTTCAGCAATTCTCGGATGGCGGAGATGGTACATATGCCAATTGCTGAGGTATTAGGTAAGCCTTTGATCGACTTTGTCGCTCTTGAATACCAGCAACAGGTGATAGAAAACTACAACAAGAGGATAATGGGCAGCGAGGCGCCGGAGCAATATGAGATAGCAATACTGAGAAAAGACGGCATGGAAGTGCCTGTGGAGGTGAGCGCCAGCGTCATTGAGTTTGAGGGAAAGCCTGCGGTGCTTGCCATGGTGCGCGATATTACCGAGCGCAAGAAGGCGGAAGAGAAGCGGGCAGAGCTGGAACAGAAAGCCCAGATGGCAAGCCGGCTGGCTGCAGTGGGTGAAATGTCATCGGGCATTGCCCATGAGATCAACAATCCTCTTACCGGGGTCATCGGCTATGCCGAGCTGCTGAAGCAGCGAGAAGATTTACCTGCAGATATCAAGAAAGATTTGAAAGCAATCTATGATGCTGCTCAGAGAGTAGCCGGCATTGTCAAGCGGTTGCTTACCTTTGCCAGGCAGAGCAAGCCAACCAGAGAATATGTTATGGTGAACGACATTATCGAGAATACCATGGCGATGAGGGCGTATCATCTGGAGACTAATAATATTAAAGTCACCACCTATCTTGATACGGCGTTGCCGATTATTGTGGGAGATTCAGGGTTACTTCAGCAGGTGTTTCTCAATCTTATTATCAATGCTGAAACGGAGATGAAGCTAAGCCATGGCCGGGGCAATCTCGTAATTAAGACTGAGCACGCGGATGGGATGATAAAGATAAGTTTCCAGGATGACGGTCCCGGGATAGCAAAAGAAAACACGCACAGAATATTTGAGCCTTTCTTTACCACCAGGCAGGTGGGGCAGGGGACAGGGCTAGGCTTGAGCGTTTGTCAGGGCATTGTCGCCGAGCACGGAGGCAGGATTTACGCAGAGAGCGAAATGGGCAGAGGCGCTACTTTTATTGTGGAGCTCCCGGTTGTCGCTGAAGCGAAGCAAGCTGAGGTAGCTGTATCAACAATAGAAGAGCCTCAGCAGCAGGTAAAAGCTAAAATACTGGTGGTGGATGACGAAGTGGTGGTTAGAGAATTCCTGAGCCGGATATTAACCGAACAGGGACATGAAGTGGAGACTGTGGATAATGCTGCTGACGCCTTAGAAAAGATAAAAAATAATAGATATGGTCTTATTCTGTTAGATGTCAAGATGCCGGATACCAGTGGCATTGAGCTCTATAAAACTCTTCGGAGCAGGGCTCTCTCTTTAGCCAATAGAGTTGTTTTTATCACGGGCGATGTCATGAGCGAGGATACCAGGATATTCCTTTCCACCGCCCGCGTTCCTTTCCTTACCAAGCCTATTGACAAAAAGAAGCTAAGTGGCTATCTCGATCTTATGTTGAGTTAGACTTCGAGCACCCTGTCTTACCTGGATGTCGGGGCAATATGATTTAATGGAATTTCAATATTGATTTCCGTACCCTCACCGGGACTTGATTGAATATCGAAGTTACCGTTTACCAGTTCTAATCTTTCCTTCATGGTTAGCAATCCGAACCCGCGCAATCCGCTCTTCGAGCTTATCGTTTTGTCGACATCAAAGCCTTTGCCGTCATCCCTGACGCTCATTTTGGCCAGACTTCTCTTAAAGTGCACGCGTACGTCCACATTCCTGGCACGCGCATGCCGTGCGATGTTATTGAATGCCTCTTGAGTGACTCTGAAAAGTGTAGTCTCCACCGCTGGGGGCAATCGTCTCTCTTTACCTATGACCTTGAGGCTAACTTTTACACCTGCTGTTCCCAGACGACTGTCTATCAATGAGCCGATAGCGGATACCAGGCCGAGGTCATCGAGCAAAGAAGGTCGAAGCTCATAAATGAGCTTGTGGAGCTGGTCCAGTATCTTGATGGAGAGATTTTGTGCCTTTTTTATCATGTCCCTGGACTTGCCAGCCGCAGGGGGCAAGGTGCCCAGTGCAGCTTCGAGGTGGGCAGTGAGGCTGGCGAGGAGCTGGCTTGTCTCGTCATGGAGGTCGTGGGCAATCCTTTTTCTTTCCTCTTCTCTCACTGTTTCCAGATGTGCTGAAAGGCTACGTAGCTGTTCATGCGAGACTTTTATTTGTTCCTCAGCCTTTTTCTTGTCGGTGATGTCGGTCACCATGTGGAATAAGACGCGCTTACCGTCGCGGGTCACTCCCACGGTTGGGTAAATAGCGGATAGCAGCCAGCGTCCCGATTGGGAATCAAGCACTTCCCGCTCCACTGCTTCATTTTTCTCCACTGCTTCTTCTAGAGGACAACCCTCGAAGGGACCATCGATACCATGGATGACCCTGGGGCAGTGTTTGCCGATGATATCCTGCGGAGCTACTCCGATATGTGTTTGCACTGCCTTGTTTGCCTGGAGGATATGGTGCTCCTCGTCAATCAGCATCACGTAAAAGGGCAGCGCATCGAGGATGTCTAAAATATTGAGGTCGATGCTGGTATCTATACTTTGAGGTTTAGATTTCACAGTAATACCACCTGCCTGAACCTATGCCTATTATAGTGCATCAGCAATTAATCAAAATTGAAGAGGCGATTTCAGCTTTACTTTGTCTCGTTCAACCGCTTCTTCAGGTAATCTATCACCTTAACCGGTGTAGGGTCGGTGTGGTAGAGGATTGCCAGGTAATAGCTGACCCAGTCGCCCAGGTAAACCAGGCTCATCATCTGGCTGAGGATGTCTTTGCCCTGGCTGTCCATAGTCTGGTAACTAATGTTGTTCTGCTGGAGCAGCTCGCTGGTTATCTGGTAACGGATTAAGGTACGGGGATGGAGCGACAGGCAGCGCAGTAAGATGACAAATAGCTTTGGGGCAAGCTCTGATGGGAACTGGTAGCCGACTACGGTATTGTGGTTAAGCTCGGGGAGCACTTCGTAGAAAGCCCAGGCTTTACTATTCTCGTTAATCTGGGTTTTCCAGCGCCGGGCGACTTCACTGAGGATATCAGCGCCGTAAATGACTGCTATTTTGCCATATAGCTTTAACGCCAGTTGTTTGGCTTGATTTGCGCCAGTGGGTACCGTCTCTTTCAGCTCTTCGCGAAGCTTCCCCATGGTTTGTGCCATTGCCGGCATGTCCAGTGCTATGCCTTTTAAAAAGCCCAGGTTGCGCAGGAAAGCCAGTACCGGCATAAAACTATAGCCCAGTGCTGCCCGGGGTGGAGCAACGTGGTCTATGGTGAAAACAGGCACTTTGGCAGCCTCTGCCATCTCTTTGAGCTTGCCGCCCGTGGTCATAGCCAGCTTCTTGCAGTTTATTTTCAGCGCCTGGTTGAAGGCAGACAGGGTTTCCTCGGTATTCCCCGAGTAGCTGGAAGCGATGACCAGAGTCCTGGCATTTACAAAGGCGGGCAGCTCATACTCCCGGTTGACGAACAGCACAGGCTTACTTTCCAACGAAGCCAGGCTGCGGGCCAAGTCGCTTCCTATTGCCGAGCCACCCATGCCCAGGATAACCACTTTGTCAATGCTTTTATAGTCGGAGGGCAGCTTGAATTCCATTGCCTTCTGCCAGGCGGCATGGCATTGCTGCGGCAAGCCATGAAGCTGTGCCAGCATGTTAGCCGAATCGAGCTGCTGATATAATTCGATATCGTCCAAGTTGGCCATAGCTTAAAGACCTAACGTTTCTTTGCCATAGTCCAGTAGCTTCTTCACCTGCTCGATGCTGTGGCTTTCGGCATAGACACGGATTAAGGGCTCAGTGCCGGAGAAGCGGATGAGCAGCCAGGAGTCGTCGGCCAGGAGATATTTGAAGCCATCAGCCCGGTTTATTGTGGTTACCTCTATGCCGGCGACAGAGCTTATCTGGCTCTGCTCTAGTTTGCTCAACAGAGCTTTATGCTGTTCGGGTGAAATATGGAAATCGTAACGGTCATAGTGGTGAGGTCCTACCTTGCTGTACAGAAGGTCCAGCAACTGTGACGGCGTCTTTTTAGTTCTGGTCATGAAGTCGAGGAAATGAAGTCCTGCCAGCATGCCATCGCGCTCGGGAACATGGCCTCGGAAGCCGTAACCGCCGCTCTCCTCGCCGCCGATGAAAGCGTTCTGCTCCAGCATCACCGGAGCTACATATTTGAAGCCGACCTTGGTCTCGTAAACCGGCACATTGTACAGCTTGCCCAGCAATTCCAGCATGCTGGTGGAGCAGAGGCTTTTAGCTATGGCGCCACGCTCCTTGCGGACTTCCAAAAAGTAGAGAGCCAGAAGTGCAAAGACCTGGTGGGGGTTGAGGAAGTTGCCTTTCTCGTCGACGATACCGATGCGGTCGGCATCGCCATCAGTAGCCAGTCCCACATCCGCCTTCTGCTCTTTTACCGTGTGGGAAAGTTTTACCAGATTATGGGCGATAGGCTCTGGTTGCTGAATGCCGGGGAAAGAAGGGTTACGCTCGGCATTAATCTCGGTGATGTTCAGCCTGGAATTTGACAGAAAAGACTGGAAATAGCCGCTGCCGGCTCCGAACATGGAATCAACAACAATCTTGAAATGGTTCTGGCGGATGGGTTTCAGGTCAAGGAGTCGCTTTATTTGCTCATCGTAGACCGGGCCGGGGTCACAGTAAGCAATTAACCCTTTGGCTATTCCCTGTTCCAGAGGGATACTTTTTATCGTGCCCGAGGACAGTGCCTCATTAGCGTTTCGTTCTACAGTTGCGGCGAGCTCTGAAGGAGCGCTGGCGCCGGTGCTGTCCTTATACTTGAAACCATTCCAGCGTCCTGGATTATGGCTGGCGGTGATAACAATGCCGCCGGCCGATCTGGTGGCAGTAACCATGTAGCTGACTACCGGCGTGGGAGCTACCTTGGAGCAGAGGAGGGCTTTGATGCCGTTGGCAGCGAGCACCTCGGCGCATACGGCGGCGAAGTCTTCGGAGGCAAAGCGGGTATCATAGCCTATTACGATACCCTGTGTGCTGAGGCTGGCTTGAGTTAGATAGTTGGCTACTCCCTGGGCGCAGGCTCTGACATTATCGAAGGTGAAGTCCTCGGCGATGATGGCACGCCAGCCATCGGTACCGAACTTAATAGCCATAGCACTCCCTCCTATTTTGTTAGAGTCAGCCACTCTATCCTTTGTCAGCGAGGTGCTCCTCCCCCCACTTTCATCGAGATTGCCACGTCGTCCCGACTTCGTCGGGACTCCTCGCAACGACAGTTTCGGGTTTTTATCCCGCCACGTCGATTATGCTAAAGTCCAGCTTCTTTCTTGATAATAGCAGCTTTATCGGTCTTTTCCCAGGGGAGGTCGAGGTCTTCCCTGCCGAAGTGCCCGTAGGTAGCGGTGGGCAGGTATATCGGGTGTCGCAAATCGAGATACCTGATTATAGCTTCAGGGCGCATGTCGAAATGCTTGTTGATGAGCTTGAGAATTTCTTCGTCAGGAATCTTGCCAGTGCCAAAGGTTTCCACGGACAGCGACAGCGGATGAGCCACGCCGATGGCGTAGGAAACCTGTACTTCAAGGCGTTCAGCCACGCCGGCGGCTACCAGATTCTTGGCAATGTACCTGGCCATGTAGCTGGCGGAGCGGTCGACCTTGGTGGGGTCTTTGCCGGAGAAAGCACCGCCACCGTGATGAGCCATGCCGCCATAGGTATCCACCAGTATCTTGCGTCCGGTGAAGCCGGTATCCGATACTGGTCCACCGATGTCAAACCTGCCAGCGCCATTAATGACGAACTTCGTTTTGTCGTCCAGCATGTTCGCCGGTATGATGGCTTTAATTACTTTCTCCATGATATCGCGCTTAATGGTGTCGTTATCTGCATCCGGGTCATGGTGGGCACCGATAACCACCCCGTCTATCCTCCGGGGAATGCCATTACTGTATTCCACGGTTACCTGGGATTTGCCATCGGGGCGGAGGTAGGGGATGATTTTTTCTTTCCTTGCCTGAGCCAGCCGCTGGCATAATTTGTGTGCCAGAGAGATTGGTAATGGCATCAACTCTGGCGTTTCCGTGCAGGCAAAGCCGAACATCATTCCCTGGTCACCGGCGCCGGTCAGGTCCAGTTCATCTTTCACCTTCTTGGACTGTCTGGCTTCCATCGCCTGGCTGACGCCGGCGCTGATGTTAGCTGACTGCTGTTTGATGGAAACCAATGTGCCCAGGCTCAGGTAATCGAAGCCATACTCCGGGCTGGTATAGCCGGCATTCTTAACCACCTGTCGCACGATATCAGGCACTTCGATATAGCATTTGGTGGTTATTTCGCCCAGCACGATAACCAGCCCGATGGTGACGGCAACTTCACAGGCAACTCTGGCATAGCGGTCTTCTTTCAAAATCGCATCCAAAATGGCGTCGGAAACCTGGTCGCAGAGCTTGTCAGGATGCCCTTCGGTAACCGACTCCGAGGCGAAGAAATAAGAAGAATTATTGTTGAAACTGTTCGACATATTGTTCTCCTCTACTAATATAACCTTTAACTAAGTCCCTGCCTCCCAGCTTTCCAGATATTTCTTTTGCTGTTTGGTCAGGGAGTCTATTTTGATGTTCATGGCTTTGAGCTTCAGCCTGCCTATTTCGCGGTCGAGCTCATCAGGTACCAGGTAAACTCCTGGCTTCAATTTGCCCTGCGTCTTCACCAAATGTTCCAGACTCAGGGCTTGATTGGCAAAGCTCATATCCATGACGCTGGCGGGATGTCCTTCCGCCGCTGCCAGGTTTATCAATCTGCCTTCGCCCAGCAGAAACAAATGCCGTCCATCCGGCATGGTATATTCCTCGACGAAAGAGCGCACCTGTCTTTTCGCCTTTGCCAGTCGCTCCAGCGCTGGAATGTTGATTTCCACGTTGAAGTGGCCGCTGTTTGCCAGGATAGCGCCGTCCTTTAGCTCGGCGAAGTGAGCTTCATCGAGCACGTTGATATTCCCTGAGACGGTGATAAAGATATCTCCAACTTTGGCTGCCGCCAGCAGAGGCATCACCTGGTAGCCGTCCATAGCGGCCTCCAGGGCGGCTATGGGGTCAACTTCGGTGACGATGACCTGGGCGCCCAACCCCTGGGCGCGGCTGGCGATACCCCTCCCGCACCAGCCATATCCGCAGACTACCACCTTTTTCCCTGACCAGAGGACGTTGGTGGCTCTGGTGATGCCGTCCACCGTGCTCTGGCCGGTGCCGTAGCGGTTATCAAAAAAGTGCTTGGTCCTGGCATCGTTAACGGCGATGATGGGATATTTCAGCTTTTTTTCCTCCGCCATGTTCTTGAGCCTGATGACGCCGGTGGTGGTCTCCTCGGTACCGCCGATAATGTCGCCTATAAGGTGGCTTCTCTCCTGGTGCACTGTGCTCACCAGGTCAGCGCCGTCGTCCACAGTAAGATTCGGCTTATGTTTCAAGGCAGACAGGATATGCTGATAATAGGTCTTGTTATCTTCGCCCTTGATGGCGAAGGTGGGTATATCGTAGTCTACCAGTGCTGCTGCCACATCATCCTGCGTGCTCAGCGGGTTTGAGGCGCAGAGCACCAGGTCAGCGCCGCCTGCCTGCAGGGCTAAACCCAGATTAGCCGTCTCAGTGGTAATGTGCAGGCAACCGGCTATGCGTATCCCCTTGAATGGTTTCTCTCTGGCGAATCGTTTCTGGATAAGCTTTATCACCGGCATCTCCCGTCCCGCCCATTCGATGCGCAGCTTGCCCTGCCTGGCAAGTGATTTGTCTTTAACGTGGTAATCCATTTACTTTTAGTAAATCCTTTCCAGGATACCTGCTACTATATCGCTCACTGGCTTAGAGGTATCCACTATTATATGATTTTGTGGAGGAAATTCCATAATTTTATCAAAATCTTGCTTCTGTGATTGGTAGATTTCCCAGCGACCATCCGAGGTAGAGGTCTCTTTGAGCCGCTGTTCCAGGCGTTTCTTAATAGTGCCTGCGTCCAGCGCGCATTCGATGACCAGAAAATCGGCATTGGCCTCGTCTGCCAGGCTTTTGGCAGTGGCTCTTTCCCGCTGCTTCCTGAAGGAGGCATCAAGAATGACTGATTGTCCCTGTGCGAGCGCTGTTCTGGCTTGAGCGAACATCCCGTCATAGGTTTTCCTGGAAAAGTCGGGGGAATAAATACCTCCGGTGAAATCTTCAAAGCGGTGCTCGGTCGGGGAGATGCCGGCTAGCGCCTTTCTGGTGACATCTGAGGAAATGACAGTAAATCCCAGGCTCTGGCTTAACGCCTGGGCTATAGTAGATTTACCCGTGCCCACCAAGCCAGCGATGATGAGCAATACGGGCTTGGTTCTGGTGTAGCGGCAGGCGAGGTCAAAGTAGCCTCTGGCTGCCACTAAAGCCGCCTCTTTTTCCGCAATGAAGGGGTCATCCAGCTTAAAGCTCTCCACCTTGCCACGGACATAAGCCCGGTAGCACTTATAGAAGTTCAGAAGCCGACGCAGTTCTTCATCCCTGCTGAACTGCACGTAAGCATTGATAAACGCCTGGGAGAGGTCAGCCCGCTGATAGCGGTCGAGGTCCATAGCCAGGAAGGCCACTTCTGAAGCCACGTCGCAGTATCGGAACCGGTCGTTGAATTCGATGCAGTCATAGATGTAAATGCCGTTGGCAAAGAAAACGTGGGCGGCGTGAAGGTCGCCGTGGCAATCCTTAATCCTGCCCTTATCGATACGTTTCTGGAACAGTGCTTTATGCGTTTTAGTGAAGCTCTCGTTGTACGCAATAATACGTTCGTATTTCTGGCGGGATATGGTGGTACCTATATACTTCTCAGTCTGGGTGAAGTTCTCCAAGATGTTTACCATTATTGCGTCAAGCTTTCCGAAGGCGCTGATGCTGGGGTTGATCTGGACGCTCTTATGGAATGCTGCCAGCTTCTGGGCTACAGCGACTATCATCTCAGCCGTAACCTGATTCTGGAGCAGAAGGTTGTCCATACTCCGTTCCCGGGGCAGTTGTTTCATCTTTACAGCGTACTCAATTATTTCCCCGTTGCTCCCGAGGCTGATGCGCCCTCCATTGGTAACTATGGGAACGACTTCCAGGTAAACATCGGGAGAAAGTCGACGGTTCAGTTCCACCTCCTGGTTACAGAAAAACCGGCGTTTTTCCAGCGTGGTGTAGTCCAGATATCCCAGGTTGACCGGTTTTTTGACTTTAAAAACATATTCGCCAGTGAGGAAAATGAAGGACATCTGAGTCTGGGTGAACTCAACCTTTTTGGGCTTGTGGGGATAAGTTTCCGGCTGGAGCAATGCCTCGATTAATGCCGACGATTTCGAAATATTTTCCATTTCAATTTGTCATAGCGATCCCTGATGAAATCGGGGCGTGGCAATCTCTTCTTTAAGCTCGAATTACGGTCGCTCATTGTATCAGTTTGGGGTGGCATTGGCTACAGAATGACATTTCTTTCACGTCGGTATCATGCAGGGTATTGGAGAAATGCATTACACATTTAGCTTTGTTGCAATGCCCCAGCCCAAAGGTATGCCCTAATTCGTGTATCGACTCTTTGGCTGACCTCTTCAGATACAAAACCGGGTCTGGGGGCAGCTCCTGCTTGAGGCGGCACAGGGATATAATGGCGGCTCCAGCCTCCGGCTCCGCCTGACCGAAGACGAAGTTCAGCCCGGCGGCATAGAGGTCAACGTCTACTATGCCCAGTACTCTTTCATTTGGCGCCAAGCCCGGTGCTTTCAGCAAGTCGAGCAATGCTGTTGCCAGATATTGCCCTCGCCCTTTATGGTATGCCCGGTTTGGGATATCTACAGGTGAGATTACTGTTACCGGACAGCCAAAGGTACGGCCGAGTATTTCTCTCAGCTCTTCTAAAATCTGATTGCCCACAATACCTAAGGGCTTAAGGATTATTTTCATCGCTCTTTGGTTGTAACCAGCGCACTATTTCAGTGAGCACATGGTCATGGTTAGCCCTGCTTACCTGGATTAGCCTTACCTGCGGGTGCTTTTTGACCTGGTCGGCGAAGGGGTTGGGGTTAAGCATGATAGTGCCCAGGACTTTCTTGCCGCTCTCCATCGCTTTAAGCACGGCTTCTCTGAAGCGGGGCGAGAACAGCTCCATCTTGCCGATTTCATCAATGACGATGACACCGCACTCTGTTATGGCATGGTGGAGGGCAGCAACGCCGACCCTGTCCAGGCTCTCAATATCAATGCCATATTTGCTGACACGATGGGGGCTGGAGATGTTAATATGCGACAGGATAGCCTCCTGCCCGTTGAGCGTAGTAATCTTGAAGCCCTGCCTTACACCGCCGGTCCGTATTTCATGTGTGTAGAAGCCGCCGGCTTTGACCTTTAATCTGGCTACAGCCTGTCTGATGAGGGTAGTTTTCCCTGCTCCCGGACTACCGGTAAGCAGGTAAACGTTCGCCATTAGCTTTCTGTGGTTTTAGCCTTCTTCTTGGCAGCAGGTTTCTTTTTAGGCTCTGCGGCTTCGGTTTTCGCCTCTGCTTCAGCCTTCTTTTTGGGAGCTTTTTTCTTGGCTTCCGGAGAAGCCTTTGCCTTTTCCGCCTTGGCAACTTTAGCCTTTGGTTTGGCTGCTACCTTCTCTTCCTTGGCTTTAACCTTGGCTTTCCTGGCGACTTTCTTCTTCGGCTCTGGAGGAGCTTCAGCCCTGGCTACTTCAGCTACAGGTTTTGCCATTGGCTTGGGAGCTGCGGGAATCAGCCCTGCCAGCGCCATTGCCTTGCGCCTTTCCTTCAGCTTCTTCTTCCGCCTACGATGTTTCAGCCATGCCATTCTTTTCGATTTATTCATAGTTCATCACCAGTCTAAATGTATTTTTTACAAACGGACTACATTATCCCTTAATTCGTTGTGCTTTTCAAATTCTGCTATCTGTGGGTTGATAGCGCATGCTGTTAGTTCTATACTACAGCCAGGAGGCATGATGGGCAGCAAGATTCTGGTTGTAGAAGATGACCCTAACCTGCTGGAAGCTCTCAAGTACAATCTGCAGAAAGAGAGCTACGATGTGGTGACCGCCACTGAAGGCGCACAGGCTCTGGAGGTGGCTCGCAGGGAGAAACCTGACCTCATCATTCTTGATATCATGTTGCCCAAAATAAGCGGCTCCGAGGTTTGCCGTATCCTGCGGAAGGAAATGACGGTGCCCATCTTGATGCTTACCGCCAAAGCTGAGGAGACCGATAAAGTGGTGGGGCTGGAAATCGGCGCCGATGACTATGTCACTAAACCGTTCAGTATGAGAGAGCTGCTGGCTCGCATAGGTGCTATGCTCCGCCGAAGTCAAATGGCGGAGCCGTTATCCGCGGACAAGCCTCTCGAAATCGGCGATATTAGCGTTGATATTAGCCGGCATCAGGCTAAACGAAGGGATTTGGCGCTGAACCTCACTCCCAAAGAGTTTGACCTGCTGGCTTTTCTGGCCACAAACAAAGGGCTGGTATTTAGCCGGGAGCAGCTCCTGGAAAAAGTGTGGGGTTATGACTACGCTGGTGACAGCCGCACCGTGGATGTGCATATCCGCTGGTTGAGGCAAAAGATAGAGGCAGACCCCAGCAATCCCCGGTATTTGATAACAGTCAGGGGTGCGGGTTATAAGATGGAAGGCTAACCTTGTTCAGAAGTATTAACTGGCGAATAGCGGTACCTTTTATACTCCTCATACTGGTCAGTATGGGCATTCTGGGCATTTATCTGACGAGCTCGGTAAGGAACACCCAGATCGGCAATCTACGGTTTCATTTAAAAGAAGAAGCCAAGATAATTGCTGAGGCTAGCCTGCCTTTGCTGAGTGGAAGTGGCGATGTGGACGCTTTAGCCAAAAAACTGGGCCAGCAGATTGACGCCAGAATCACCATTATTGCCCCTGATGGGAAAGTCCTGGGCGATTCTCAGGAGAATCCGGTGGACATGGAAAATCACGTCACACGCCCCGAAGTTAAAGATGCACTGGCTTCAGGTTTGGGCGAGAGCACCCGTTACAGCACCATCCTGAAGCAGCAGATGCTATATGTTGCTGTGCCTATATCAGACCAGGGTAGACTCGTGGGAGTAGCCAGGGCAGCGCTATCGCTGGGAGCAGTGGAGCAAGCAGTGAATCACATAACCATGACAGTTATCCTGGCGATGGTGGCAATAGCATTGTTAGCCATGCTGGCAGCCGGTTTTATTGCCCGGGCAATCACCCGTCCCATCAGGGAACTTACCAGAGTATCCAAAGAAATCGCTGCGGGACGGCTGGGTCAAAAGGCGGTAAAACAAACACGAGACGAGATAGGGCAGCTTGCCCGTGCTTTCAATGAAATGTCAGCGAACTTGCATAGAATGCTGGAGACCGTTTCTTCGGAAAAGAGCAAGCTGGCCACTGTGCTTACCAATATGGCTGACGGCGTCATAATGACCGATGTCGAAGGAAATATCTTGCTGACCAATAAAGCGGCCGAGAAGCTCTTCGGTTTTGGCGAGGATAAGGTAATCGCTAAACCGCTTATAGAGGCGGCATATGACCATGAAGTTGATGCCGTGCTCAAGCAGTGCTTAAAGGTGGGCAAGGAGCAAGTTACTCAATTCGAAACTGGCATCACCAGGCGGTTTCTCAGGGCAATTGCAGTACCGGTCGCGGACGGCAGGGCGACTAGAGTTCTGCTCCTGTTTCAGGACCTCACCGAGGCGAGGAACCTGCAGACGATGCGTCGGGAACTGATAGGTAACGTTTCACACGAGCTCAGGACGCCGATAGCGGGCATCAAGGCGATGGTGGAGACACTGCGCAGCGGGGCAGTCGATGATAAAGAAGCGGCCAAGAACTTCTTAGCCAGGATTGATGGTGAAGTCGACCGGCTGGCACAAATTGTGTCCGAGCTAACCGAGCTGTCACGCATTGAAACAGGAAGAGCCCAGCTGAAAATGAAACTGGTGAATCTCAACTCGCTCATTGAAGAGGTTATCAGCCAGTTGGACCCATTGGCAGAAAAACAGGGGGTAACGTTGTCGACTGCACCGGCGCCGGAACTGCCAGCCATTATGGTGGATGAAGACCGAATCCGGCAAACCGTTATTAATCTGGTTCACAATGCCGTCAAGTTTAATCGCCCCAACGGAAAGGTAACAGTCTCCACCAGGGTTAACGCAGATTCAATTGTGGTAGAGGTAGTAGACACCGGAATAGGGATTTCCCAGGATGACCTGCCTCACGTTTTTGAACGTTTCTACAAGGCGGATAAAGCTCGTTCGGGGAGTGGAACCGGGCTGGGACTGGCTATTGCTAAACATACGGTTCTGGCGCACGGCGGTGATATCTGTGTTCACAGCGAAGAAGGTAGAGGTTCTACGTTCAGCTTCAGTCTTCCCCTTAAAACACATTCCGGAATCAGTGGCCCTTACATTTAACCAAATTTTAACAAGGCCTTAAACCAGCCTTAAAGCCCGTCTCTTATCCTGTAGGTAGATGATGATTTTATGTTTAGGTAATTCATTTCAAATCCTGGTGGCTGAGACTTTCTCAACTGGATGGAGAAAGGGAATATGTTGTTTTGCCTAGCCAGAACCGGTCAAGCTTCTCGTATAAGTCCTGCAGTAGTACAAATGATGAAGGAAGCAGGCGTGGATATCAGCAACCAGAAAGAGGAGTTACTTACATTGGAGATATTAGATTACGCTCACAGGCTGATAATTATGGGCTGTGATGAGGACTGGGGGGCTTGATGAGCCGAGCTACCTATAATAAGAAGACAAAGCGAAAGGAGGTGAACTGATGAAAAGAGTTGAGCTGGCACTTGTTGCCCACGACCGTAAGAAAGAAGATATGGTGCAGCTAATCAAGTTTTAAAAGAGATGGTAGCAGTCCATAACTAGAGGTATATCCAATAATAACCACTACTTAGGGTAATGATGAAATAATGAAAAAGGAGCAAAAAATTTGCTAACTAAATTGCTGAAAAGAAGGTTTTTAGTACCGCTGGTAGTTGTACTGGTGGCAGCAGTGGTACTAACTGGTTGTAACAGCACCGCTGCGACTACCCCGGCGGTGCCCACTGGCTCTGCACCGGTGACAGCGCTATCAGGTTCAATCAAGATTATCGGCTCGAATACAGTTACACCATTAACTTCAGTGTGGGCAGAAGATTTTATGAAGGCCAATCCTAAAGTCAGTATTGCAGTCAGCGGTCCCGGCTCAGGGGTGGGTATTGCAGCGCTAATCGACGGTACCACGGATATCTGCCAGTCATCGCGTTTGATAACCGCCAAAGAGATTGACACGGCCAAAGGGAAGGGCGTGAATCCTTACGAAATCAAGGTAGCCAGTGATGCTCTCGCTGTGGTGGTACATCCTTCGAACCCGGTATCGGAGCTGACCATAGCGCAGCTATCGGCAATCTATACCACTCAAATAACCAACTGGAAGGAAGTTGGTGGCAGGGATGCGCCGATTGTCGCTCTTGCCCGGGATACTAGCTCCGGCACACATGCTTTCTTTAAAGAGCATGTGGTACAAATGGTCGAGCTGCCTACCAAAAATACTAAACTGGAGTATGGCGGCAAAGTGTTATTGCTCCCTTCTACTACGGGAGGTGTGTCAGAAGTTGCCAAAAACCCCAACGCCATCTTCTATCCCGGTATGGGATATATTACCAGTGCAGTTAAGTCGCTGGGCATTAAGAAAACAGCCACTGATATAGCTGTTTTGCCCAGTGTGAAGACGGCTCTGGACGGAACGTATCCAATCTCACGGCTACTATTGTTCTACACCAATGGAGCACCAAACGGTGTAATTAAAGCGTTCGTTGACTACTGCCTGTCACTGGAAGGTCAGAAGAAAGTTACTGAAGTGGGCTATGTGCCACTAGCCAGATGATGATAAAATAAACCGAGTTTATTAATAAAATACCAAAAATCGAGAAAAAAGTTGAAGCAAAAGGCTTCGACCGCGGTCGTCGCCCCGGTTAGCTCTGAAAAGAGCCTGAGGCGGCGGTTGCGGTTGGGTGAAAGAATCGTTGAAGGCTGGATTTTCTTGGCAGGCACGCTGGCTATAGTGGTGCTGCTGGGCATTATCACTATCCTGCTTAAAGAAGGCTTGCCCATATTTGCTCACACCAGTCCGCTGGAATTTCTTTTTGGTGCCACGTGGTATCCCATATCGGACCCTCCCACGTTTGGCATATTACCCTTCTTCGTGTCCACGTTGATGATAACCCTGATAGCTACTGCGGTAGCCATACCGATAGGTGTTGGCTGTGCTGCTTTCTTGGCCGAGGTAGCCTCTGCTAAAATTAGAGAGACAACGAAACCTGTCATAGAGTT
Organism: Chloroflexota bacterium; assembly: GCA_037443085.1. Classification (GTDB taxonomy): domain Bacteria; phylum Chloroflexota; class Dehalococcoidia; order GIF9; family UBA5629; genus JBBIPA01. The sequence continues at coordinate 16,403 of JBBIPA010000010.1, forward strand.
GCTCTCTGGTTTTCCCTCGGTGATGATGGGGTTCATAGGATTGGCGCTTCTCTCCCCGCTGGTTCAGACTATGTTCAATTTGAATACCGGCTTATGCGGGCTTACTGCCTCAATCATGCTTTCCCTGATGAGTCTGCCCATCATTGTCAGCGTCTCTGAAGACGCATTACATGCCGTTCCGCAGGAGTTTAAGGAGGCATCCTATGCACTGGGGGCTACCAAGTGGGAGACAATATGGTATGTCTGTATTCCAGCCGCTCTCTCTGGAATTGCTGCCGCCATTATGCTGGGCGTGGGGCGTGCCATTGGTGAGACTATGACGGTGCTGATGGTGGCTGGCGGAGCTCTGGCGGTGCCAGTATCACCCACTGACCCAATGATGCCAATGACTGCGGCTATTGCTTCCGGCATTGGCAATGCTGTGCGCGGAGACTTGAAGTATCAGGCACTGTTTGCTATTGGCGTAATTCTGTTCCTGATGACGCTGACGGTCAATCTTGTTGCTGACCGAGTGCTCGAACGACAAAAAAGGAAGTTCGCAAGGTGAGCAGGTTATGATGACAAAAGCAGAGATGTCACGGCAAGTCTCGCAACGTACCGCCTTTATTTTTCTGGGAATAGCTACCGCCATTGCTGTTGTCCCGGTTCTGTTTATCATCATCTATACTATTATCAGTGGCGCCGGGGCTATAACCTGGGGATTTTTGACCCAATTTCCCTCACAAGCCGGCAAGGCTGGTGGCATCCTGCCAGCCATTATTGGCACCTTTTACCTCATGCTGGGCACTGTTCTATTCGCCTTGCCTGTAGGAATTTTTGCCGGGGTGTACCTTACGGAATATGCCAGAGATAACTGGTTGACTAAAGTGATTAATATGGCTATTGTAAATCTGGCTGGAGTTCCCAGCATAGTCTTTGGTCTTTTTGGGCTGGGTGTTTTTGTTTTAGCCTTTAATTTCGGTTTATCGCTTCTGGCTGCTAGCCTGACTTTGGCCTGCCAGGCTCTGGCAATGGTTACTACCACGTCCAGAGAAGCAATACTGGCGGTGCCCAGGGAATATCGTGAGGGTAGCCTGGCTATCGGGGTTACCAGGTGGCAGACAGTGAGACACATTGTCCTGCCTCAAGCCCTCCCCGGGATAATTACCGGGGCAGTGTTAGCCATAAGCCGCGCTGCCGGAGAAACAGCTCCAATCCTGGTGGTGGGTGCAGCTTTTATCCTTCCCCGCCTGCCGCAATCTCCTTTCGACCAGTTTATGGCTTTGCCCTACCACCTTTACACCGTATCTGCTCATGTACCCGGCACGCCCACAAGTGTGGTGTGGGGCGTGGCTCTCCTCTTATTAGTGGTGGTGCTTTCCTTTGATATTCTGGCTGCTGTCATTCGAGCACGGGCCAGACACAGGAGATAAATGCATGAATGCTGACCAGACGTTGCCAACCAGTAGAATAGTGTCACCGGATAGTGGGGCAAAACTCAGAACTGAAAAGGTAAATCTGTACTACGGCTCTTTCCAGGCCCTGAGGAGTATAACAATGGACATACGGGCATGTGCTATTACTGCCATCATCGGCCCCTCGGGCTGCGGCAAGTCGTCCCTCATCCGTCTTTTTAACCGGATGAATGACCTGATTATGGGCTCCAGAGTGGAAGGCAATGTGGCACTTGATGGAGTGACCATCTATGATTCTAAAATCGATGTGGCAGAGGTCAGGAAAAGGGTGGGCATGGTATTTCAGAAACCCAATCCCTTCCCCATGTCTGTTTTTGATAACGTGACTTTTGGTCCCATGCGGCATGGTGTTAAAAACCGTGCAGAACTCGAAGAGATAGTGGAAAAAAGCCTCAGGCAGGCAGCGTTATGGGAGGAGGTTAAGGACAAGCTCGGCCAATCAGGCTTGGCTCTATCCGGTGGACAACAACAGAGGCTTTGTATCGCCCGGGTTCTGGCGGTAAGCCCCGAGGTCATCCTCATGGATGAACCATGCAGTGCGCTTGACCCGGTGGCTACGCTTAAAATCGAGGATTTGATGAGAGGCCTGGTGGAACAATACACTATTGTTATCGTCACCCATAATATGCAGCAGGCAGCGCGGGTATCAGATATGGCAGCTTTTATGATGATGGAAGAGGATAGAGCCGGAGTGCTGGTGGAGTATGGGCCAACCTCCAAACTCTTCACCAATCCTAAAGATAAACGGACAGAAGACTACATTACTGGCCGGTTTGGCTAAATTTTCCAGGAGGGCATATATGGAAATAAGGACAACCTTTCATAAGAGACTGAGGGAGATTCAAGACGATGTTCTGGCTATGGGTAGTATGGTCGGCAAAGCTGTGCTGCGTTCTGTTGACAGCCTGAAGAATAGAGATTTGGAGTTAGCCCGCCAGGTAGTCGCTGATGACCAGAAGATAAACAATAAAAGATTTGAAATTGAAGAGAAGTGCATTGAGCTTATTGCTACTCAGCAGCCAATGGCCAGCGACCTGCGCACCATTATTGCTATACTCAATATTACCACTGAAGTAGAGCGAATAGGAGACTATGCGGTGGGCATTGCCCGTATTACCATAATGATTGGCGATGAGCCACCCTTGAAGCCACTTATTGACATCCCCCGCATGGCGGAGCAGACCGTTGACATGCTGCGGCGTAGTCTGAATGCTTTTGTAAACCGGGATGCCGAGGCTGCCAAGAACATCAGTGCCGAAGATGACATGGTAGACCATCTCTATGACCAGATTTTTCGTGAATTGCTAATCTTCATGGCTGAGGACCCCAGAACGATAACGAGAGCCACCCGCCTGATATGGGTAGCCCACAATCTGGAACGTAGTGCTGACCGGGTCACCAATATCTGTGAGCGGGTGGTCTTTATTATCACTGGCAAAATGGAAGAAATAGACGCTTCAAGATATTAGCGGTTGATTTAAGGGGTGTTGACATCCTGCGGGCAGATATCCACGCATTTGCCACAGGAAATGCATTTCTTATCATTGGTGATTGGTGGCATGGCTAATCCTCCTTCAGTCCTTGACCTCTCGCCATTCCAGGGCAGGCTTGCCCTTCACCTGCTTGCAGATGAGCACCTTGTTATTCAATAGCGGATTGGTGAAGGGATAATCCTGGCGGGAGTATTTGCCCCGGGACTCTTTCCGTTCCATGATGGCAGTAAAGACAAGCTCGCCGATATCGAGCAGATTTAATACTTCCAGGCAGTGCATCAGCTCATGCTGATTCTTTGCTGAGATAGTGGCGTGTACTTTCTTCTTCAGCCTCTGCACGTGGCTGAGGCCTGCTTTCAGCAAGCTTTCCGTTCGTACTGTGCCGGCATAGTCCTGCATGATTTGCTGGAGGGCGATATTGGCTTCCTGCCAGCCCACTCCGGTCTGGCGACTGAGGATGGTGCGTACCAGCTCCTTTTTCTGTGCAATCACCGCTTGCAGCTTGTCAATATCAGTGCAGCTTGCTTTCCGGGCATAGGCAGCGGCATTCTCTCCGCCTATCCAGCCGAAGGTAGAGGCGCAGGATATAGCGCCGAAATACTCGTCGCCAGCGGCATAAAGACCTTTCAGCGATGTTTCGGCTTTGTCGTTGAAGTATATCCCCCCGCGGGTGGTGAATTCATAGGTGGTAAACTCGATAGGATTCTTCCTGATATCGATGCCCTCTTCCTTGAGATGGCCGATAAGCCCGGTATTGCCTTCGCTGGTTAATCCTTCCATCATAAACTCATAGTCCGCTTCCTTGATGCCGCGGCAATCCATATACACTGGCCCTCTGCCTGACCTGGCAAAGTCCTCGAAGAGGGTGGGGTAGGCATCGGCGATGACATCGCCAAATCTCCGGTCAGGCTTGGTCAAGAACGGTCCTACCGGTTTATCCTGCGGGTTTCTGAATACGCCTATCCACGTTGCCTTGCCACAGCGGGCAAAGTATTTGGGACCTGCCCAGCGCTTGGGTATTTCCATGTTGACCAGCTCAGCCCCCGCCCGGTAGGCCATTGCCCGCCCATCACCGGTAGAGGAAGGCGGGTCGGCACGGTTAAACATCCAGCCGGGGGTGGAGCTGGGGAACAACCGCACACAATCGCCGGTGCCCAGGAAGACACTCTTCGCCTGAAATATGATGAATCGCCCCTCGCGGGTATCCATGCCCACCGCTCCGATTATCTTCTTGCCATCGGTGAGCAGGTCAAAGACCATGACTCTATTGATTATCTGCACGCCTCGTTTCTTGGCTTCCCTGGTGAGAGTAGGCTTCTGGTTCTGGCCATGATACTTCAGGGTAGTAAATAAGCCACCGGGGAAGGCATGGCCGGCAAAAAGCCATTTGCCGTCGTGCTTCATAGAGATGCCCCAGCTATCCCAAAGCTTGACGATGTCGAAGGACTTTTTCATCCAGGTGCGCACAAAGCTCATCGGTCTGGTCCAGCCTTCCTGGCAATTGGCTACTTCCTCCACTACTGCCTCGAAGTCTTTGCCGTGAAATTCAGGGATGTAGCAGCGGAAATGGTCATTGCCCGTGGAGCCGGCGCCACTGCGCAAAGTGTTGGCTTTATCGGTCACCACCACTTTTGCCCCCGTCTCCGCAGCCCGTATCGCTGCCATTAAGCCAGCAATGCCACCGCCGACGCAAAGAACGTCTGCCTTCACTATCTCTTCTTTCATGGCCAGCCTCCTTCGTAGTGCGTTTTTCTCCAGTGAAAGCTATGACCGCTTTTCTCTGGGGAAGGTAAAGTAGTCGCCGTAGTAGCGCCAGGTCTTATGCTTATACCTTTCCAGAGGCAAAGGCTCATCGCGGAAATTCAGTTTCCCGTCCTCCTGGTTAACCATAATCCACTTGAGCCAGTTCTGGTCGTCACGGTCGGGATAATCGTCGCGGTAATGGGAAGCGCGTGATTCGGTCCTCATCAGGGATGCCCTCAGAATCAGCTCGGCAATCAGCACCATGCTTCTCATGCCCTTTGCCTTTGCCAGATGGTGTAAATCGCTGGTTCCCATCTGTGGCAGCAGGTCATCTCTTATTTCTTCGACCTTTTGCAGCGTTTTCCTCAAGCCAGATTCAGTTTTCAGAATAATGTTGGGGAAAAAGGCTTGCTGAAGTGTATGCAGCACTTCCTCGGGGTCGATACCTTTCTTGCCCAGGGGTGCCAGGGCGGCTTCTTTCATTGCCGCCACTTCTTTTGCCTCTATCCTGGGCGCTGGAGTCATTTCTTTGATATATTTGGCTACGCTCTCTGCAGCCCAGCGTCCTGTGGCTGCCGTTTTACACAGGCTCCAGCCGCCAAAGTATATGCCGGGGTCAATATTTCTCATAACTCCAGCGACGAATAAGCCTGGCACTTTGGTCCGCATTTCCAGGTCGCTGTGGACGTGATGGCAGCACCACGGAGTCGCTGTCCATTCCTGCCGTTCTTCAAAAGGCTTGATTCCCGCCTTGAGAAGCTGCTGATACTGTGCTCCAGTCCAGCCAGCTACAGGAATCATGATCTCCTTATCTTCGGGTTTCATGCCGCTGCAATCGAGATAGAACGGACCTCTGCCTTCACGCGCCTCGAAAGCCATAGCCCTCGCCAGGTAGTTATAGTCAGTGTTACTTTTCAGGCTGGGGGCATATCTCGCCATGAACTCTTCGCCCTGTTCATTAACAAATTTAGCTCCCAGCGGCAAGAGGTAGGTTACCCCTTCCCAGCGGAATTGCTGGGGAATCATCCAGATGGTAAGGAACTCCAGATTCTTCAGCTCGGCACCCGCCTTAAATGCCATGGCAGTGCCTTCACCCCAGCACATATGGGTATCCTCGTAGCCACCTCTGAAAGAGCAGCCGCCCGTAGCCAGAATCACCGCCTTTGCCTTGAAGACGAGGAATTTACCACTTCTGATATCGAAGCCAGCAGCGCCGACCACGGTGCCATCTTGTTGCTGAATCAAATCGGTGATGTAAGTTCGGCTCAGGTAGTTAACCTTCCGGTTCCTGGCTTCACGGGCAAGCCCTGCCATCATATCCCGTCCGCCGCTGCCCATTGGTTTAGCCAGGTAGCAGGCATTATGCTTGAGATTCCGCTGGGGAATATAGCGCAATCTACCGTCCTTTTCGGTGATGAACTCAACAGCCATTTTCTGGTAATCCTGTATGCGGTCAAACGATTGTAATAAAATCTTTTCCAGCAGGTCCTGTTCGAATAAGCCATCGCCCAGAGAAAGCATGTCTTTCACATAATCGTCGACATTGTCTCCCGGCGGCAATGCCTGCATCCCGCCTCCGGAGAAGTACCCCTCGCCTGCCAGCCCCAGGGATGCCCCCTTATCCACTATCAGCACGTCTTCTAGAAAATCTCTGGCGCGGTTGGCTGCCCAGAGACCGGATAGCCCACCGCCGACGATAAGCACATCGGCTTCAATGACGTCGCCAAGTGACTCTAATGTAGACATATGTTGTTACCTCCTTGCCGGCACTTCGATGGTGTCAGGGACATATTCCGGGGAGAAATGGACGTAGATAGCATTCTCAGGACATTGCAAATGACATTCAAAGCAGGTCATGCAGTCTTCCAGGTAAGCGATATATGCCTTGTTGTCAGCGGGATGCTGCCTGATGACATCCATGTTGCAGACGTCCACGCATATCCCGCACCCATTGCATTTAGAGCTGTCGATACTCAGTATCATGGCTTTATTCCCCCTTGGTTAGATATGCAAATACAGTACAAATTAGCAGTTACAATTAAATTTCCGGATTTAAAGGCAGATAACGCATCTGTTAAATTAACATGCCTCCGATAGCTTGTCAACTGGTTGTAGAGGGAAATTGATTGATTCCATTCCGCGTCTTAAAATTTACATTTCCAGTCTCAATTTTGGGTTAAGTATAGCGTTGTCTGTTAGCCGATGGGGGAAATTCATATTTCACCTGTTCATTTCCTGGCGATAATCTGCGTTTTTCGTCCCAATATTTGCCAACTGGCTATTGACATCCTGGCGGCAAGGCTTTAAACTACAGGGATTGTAAGCTCATCAACGCTATATTGAAGGAGGTGTCTATGAAAAACAAAGTAATTCTGCTATCACTGGTGTGCGTGCTGCTGGTGGGCGCATTACTGGCGGCCTGTGCTCCAGCGCCGGCACCCAAGCCGGCACCCACCCCAACGCCGGCGCCGGCGCCAGCCCCTGCGCCCAAAATCAAGCTGGTCTACGGCAACCAGAACCCTGAGACGGGTTGGGAGGTCGTGCAGGCTTCCAAGCCGTGGATGAAGAAGGTTGAGGAAGCCACCAAAGGTCAGGTGACCATCGATGGCTTTTTTGGCGGGTCCCTGTTTAAGCCAACCGATGCCTGGGAAGCCATCAAGCAGGGGCAGACCGATATCGGTTTTTGCGCCATGGGCTTTTTCCCCGGCATTGCCTCGCTCTCTGAGTTTATAATGCTGCCATTTTTGCCATTGCCCTCTGCGGAAGCTGGTGGCGATTTGATGTGGCGGTTCTACGAGAAGTATCCCGCAATGGCAAAGCAGTACGCTGATATCCAGGTACTGAATTTTGTTGTGTTAGCCCCCTTCTTCCTTCAGACCAGGGATAAGCATGTAAAAACCCTTGAGGATATTAAGGGGATGAAGCTGAGAACCCTGGGTGGTCCCCAGACAGAAGCGGCTAGAGCGCTTGGTGCTGCCCCGGTGTTTCTGGGAATCGGCGATGTCTACCCCAGTCTGGAGAAGGGCGTTATTGAGGGTGCTTTCATTCCCTGGGAAGCTAACATGGCTTATAAGATCAATGAGGTGGTGAAGTTCTATACCTATATGCCTTTCAGTACCGGTTTGTTTGTTATCGCCGCGAATAAAAAGAAATGGGACAGCCTGCCGCCCGATGTCCAGAAGGCAATCATGAGCGTCTCAGGACGCGGAGGCTCTGCCTGGTGGAGCAAAATCATGGGCGATGGTTCTTCTGCCGAGGGGAGAAAAAATGTCATTGAGCGGAAACTTCCGCTGAATGAATATACCCTCCCGCCGGATGAGCTGGCGAAATGGACCAAAGCAGTTGAGCCTGTATGGGATAAGTGGATAAAGGACAACGAGGCTAAAGGTTTAACCGATGCCAGGGCTATTCTTGATGACGCGCTGAAAACTCTCAAAAAGTAGTCCTAAGGAATAACGTGAGCTACCTGGGAAAAATTATCGGATTTTTGTACAGGGTAATGAAACCGGTTAGCCGGGTGGCCAATGGTATAGGCCTGGTGGCGCTCGCCGCGATGATGTTCCTCACCGCGGTGGACGTCACCCTGCGCAAGGTGGCCAACATGCCCATCATCGGCTCTTATGAGCTTGTCCAGATGATGATGGTGACCTGCGGTGCTTTTGGCTTGGCGCACTGTGCTATTGAGAAGGGTCATGTGGCTGTAGACCTGGTTACCTCCCGTCTGCCTCATCGGACGCGTGGTGCTCTGGGCATTATTACCGGTTTAATCGGCCTGGTGGTGGGCATTGTGCTCACCTGGCAGGCGGTTAACTACATATTCATCCTGCAGAAGTCCGGGCAGATGACTGCGGTATTGATAGTTCCGTTGTACCCCTTTGTGGCCCTTTTTGCTTTTGGTTGTGTTTTGTACTGCATCGTATTGTTTATCCATTTCTTCGAATTCGTAAAAGAAGGAACCACTAGATGAGTCCGCTCGATATCGGTTTTCTCGGCGTCGTCGTCCTGTTCATCCTGCTGTTTTCCGGTTTGCCGCTGGGCCTGGCGTTTATCCTGGTGGGCTTCGTTGGCTATGGGCTGGCTTTTAATTTTGGCGGCGCCTTCAGTCTGCTGAGGACACTGCCATTTAGCGTTTTTTCTGACTATGCATTAAGCGTCATCCCACTCTTCGTGCTCATGGGCTCGCTGGCCTTTGTCTCCAAATTGAGTGAGGACCTTTATGATAGTGCTCATGGTGTGCTGGGTCAGCTTAAGGGTGGCCTGGCCATGTCAACTATTGCCGGCTGCGCCGCATTCGCTGCCATCAGCGGCACCAGCGTAGGCACCGCAGCTACCATGGGCAAAGTGGCTCTGCCCGAGATGAAAAGATACAGGTATGATGATGCCATGGCAACAGGAGCTATCGCTGCTGGCGGCACCATCGGCATATTAATACCACCCAGCGTCATCCTCATCATCTACGGTATTATCACGGAGCAGTCCATCGGCAAGCTGTACCTGGCAGGGTTCCTGCCAGGAATTTTACAGGCAATCCTTTTCATAATCACCATAGCGATTATGTGCTGGCGTAATCCCAATCTTGGTCCTCCAGGTCCCAGGACTAATATCAAACAAAAGCTGCTGTCATTGAGCAAAAGCTGGACGGTGCTGATTTTGTTCATCCTGGTTATCGGAGGCATTTATGCTGGTGTGTTCAGCGTCAACGAAGCCGCCGGCATCGGTGCTTTCGGAGCTTTTATTATCGGCCTGGCGTTGAGGAGGTTGACCTGGAAGAAGTTTGTCGAATCTCTCCTGGATACAGCCAAGACCACTGCCATGATACTCATTATCATTTCGGGAGCGCTCATTTTTGGCTACTTTCTCACCGTGACCGGCGTCTCTAAATCCATCGCTGCTGCTTTGGGAGGGCTGGAGGTATCCAAGTGGGTGGTCTTTGCCATTGTCATGGTGTTCTACCTGATTCTGGGCTGCCTCATGGACAGCATGTCCATGATACTGATTACCGTCCCTATCTTCTATCCATTGATCCATGCGCTGGGCTTCGACCCTATCTGGTTCGGCGTTATCGTGGTTGTTGTAGTGGAGATGGGGTTGATTACCCCTCCCGTAGGTATGGTGGTGTTCGTCATCAAGGGGATAACCGACGTGCCCATGTATACCATATTCCGCGGCATTGTGCCCTTCCTCATTACTGATTTTGTCTTGCTGGCGATACTGTGCTTTTTCCCCCAGATAGCCCTGTTCCTGCCAAACACTATGATGAAGTTCGGCTAGCGCCTAGTAGTCTCCTGTGCTCCCTCCCCCGGCGGGAGGGAGTTAGAGGGAGGTGGTTTACACTAGCCACTTTACTTTGAACAGCTTCTCGGCGTTGAGGTAGCTAATCTTAGCCTTATCAATATCGGAGATGGCTACCTGGTCAATAAATTTTGCTGCTTCCTCGCTGTTCTCGTAAGGATAGTCGGCAGAAAACATCAGCCGGTCAGCGCCCAGCTCCAGGTAGGCGCTGAGAAAGGCGGGCAGTGCCGACATGCCGCTGGTAGTTATTACAAAGTTATCCCTGATGTATTCGCTGGGTGCCCTCTTCATCCTGGGGCGGGCATCTTCCATCCACATTTTCCTGAAGGCAAAGTCGATGCGGTAAATCCAGAAGATCAATCCCTCGCCGAGGTGCCCTAAAATCATCTTGAGGCGGGGGTACTGGTCGAACAGCCCGGCGTAAATCAGGCGCATGGTGTGGACGGCGGCTTCCATGCCGAATCCCAGTGTGGGACCGGCCAGGGCAAATCCATAGTCGGCAAAAGGTTTTATCATGCTGGGGCAGGGGCTGTTGGGATGCAGGTAAACGGGCACATCCAGCTTCTGTGCCGTTTCAAATATGGGCCAGTACTTCTTATCATCGAGGTAGTTGCCTCCCACATGGGAGTTTAGCTTCACGCCTTTTAAGCCCAGCTCCTTAATTGCCCGTTCCAGCTCTTTAGCAGCTTCCTCGGGATTTTGTGGTGCCAGGGCAGCCATGCCGATAAACCTGTCCGGGTGCTGCTTAACCGCTTTTGCCAGCGCATCGTTAGTCTTCCGGGAAAATGTGAGGCCGTCAGCAGCACTGAACTGCTCGCAGCCCGGCGTGGACAGGCTGAGCACCTGCATATCGATGCCGGCTTTGTCCATATTCTTCAGCCTGCCTTCAGCCAGGTCGAGTAGCTTATCTTCAATCTCCATGCCATGCGGCTCCCAGACATTCTCCGCATACCACAGGCGGACGTATCCCTTGTACATTTCCTCACGGGGTATTTCTTTTCGTGAGAGCAGATAATCCTGAAATTCCTTGGTGTAAAAGTGGGCTTCGGTATCGATCTTTCTCATGGTTCCTCCTAGCGCAGTAAATGAGCTAGATTGTGTCAGATAACTACTGGCCTGTCAAGACGAAAACCGTAAGAGCAGCTTGTTAGGGCGTGTACTTGCCTCTCAGCTTGGACGACAGCTCCGCCAGCAATTGCAGTGCCCTTTCGGCGGCTTCAAGCGACAGGGAAGCCAAACCGCAGGAGGGCGTGAGGATGCCCTGGGCTACCAGTTGCTTCAAGGAGAATCCATTGCGGGTGAAGGGAGCCAAGGCTTCACCCAGGCGGTCGTACAGGCTGGCTAAAGTCTCTTTTTTCAGCGACTCCTCGTCATTGGTGACAATGCCCCAGGCAATGGTGCCACCCCGGGTGAGGAAGGCTTTTGCTTCAGCAGGATAGCAGCTCAGCGAGTCGGCATAGTTATAGGTGTCAAAGCTCAGGATGTCGATAGAGCTTTTCAGCAGGAGCGACCAGTCCGTGCCTCCGCAGCAGTGTACTCCCTTGAGCCCCTGGATGCCGCTCAGGGCGCTTTCCAGCAATGCCGAGACCTGCTCATTACCAATAGCCACAAAGGCGGAGCCTAAAGAAGCCAGATAAGGCTCATCGAAGAAGATGATGGTGTCCTTGCAGATTGCCCTCAAAAATCTTTCCAGCCATATTGATTTCAGCCTGAGAAATGCGGCAACGGCGTCAGCCAGAAGCTCATCGTAGAGAATCCCCCGCTGCGCAGGGCCGGTGACACAAAGCCCCCAGCTTATCGGGCCGGTGACCTGTCCTTTGACCATGCGGGGATGGTGTTCCTTCATAGCGCTGAAGGCGTGCAGTCCCGCGGCATAGCCGGGGCTGATGCCGTAGCTGTCAGCATTATTTTCGGCGGCAGCGTTATAGAGCTTCTCGAGTTGGGCATCGAATTCAGCCGAACGCTCGACGTGTATCTTGCTCCCCTCCACTACCACGCCGGGGAAACCCTCGCTGTACTGGATATACATGTTTTCCAGGTTGGAGCGCTGGGGCAACTGCGTCCAGGCGGGAAGGTCGGGCAGATATTTGGCTATCAATGCGCAAGCCTCTGTAGCATCAGCATGAGGCATGCTGCCGATGATTGTGGGCAGGCAACCGAACTCAATTTTCGCCGTCATTACTATACTCACATGTACAATCTGTCATTGCGAGCCCCGATACAATCGGGGCGTGGCAATCTCGGAGTTCAAGGAGGACTCCGAGTACCTTGCCTTGTATTCTCCCCTCTACTTAATGTACTTCCCGATAATTAAATGCAGGTCTTTCTTCACCTTGTCCGGAATCAGCTCCGGCGCGGTGGCAATGGCGTTATGCAGCGCCGTAGCGCAGGCACAATCTCGTGTCTGTGGCAGGTTAGCTGCTGCCAGCCCGATGATTTTCCTGGCAGTATTTATGCTTTGGTGCAGATTCTCCAGAATCATTTCCGTGGTTACCGATGCCACCTTCTCATTCCAGCAGTCGTAATCGGTGACGATGGCGATGGTAGCGTAGCATATCTCTGCCTCCCGTGCCAGTTTGGCTTCGGGCAAGCCGGTCATATAGATGATGTCTGCTCCCCAGGAGCGGTAAAGCTCGGATTCAGCCCTGGTGGAGAACTGTGGTCCCTCCATGATGATAGCGGTGCCGCCATCATGCGCTCGCACCCCTGTCTGGTGGGCCGCCTGGTACACTGTGTCGCTGGTCACCGGGCAGAAAGGCTGGGCAAAAGCGATATGCCCCACGATGCCGCCGCCGAAGAACGAGCTCACCCTGTTTCTGGTGCGGTCGATAATCTGGTCAGGGATGACGATGTCCATGGGTCTGATATGTTCCTTGAGACTGCCCACGGCGGAGACAGAGATAATCCTCTCTACCCCCAGCGACTTGAAGGCATAGATATTGGCTCGCGACGGCAGTTCGGTGGGGCTGATGCGATGCCCCCTGCCATGCCTGGGGAGGAAGGCGATTGTTACGCCATTCAGGTTGCCGATGGTGATAACATCGCTGGGGGCGCCAAACGGCGTATTCACCTTAATTTCTTTGACATCAGTCAAGCCTTCAATTTGATATAGCCCGCTGCCGCCGATAACTCCGATTCTGGCTTCAGCCATAAGAGGACCTCCTTAACTGCAAATAAAATATTGACAAATAACACATTTGTATTATATAGTTTATATGGCAGATATGCGTAGGGTTACGGGAGGTCGTCGGATAGACGGCAACGCGAAAGCGCCGGCTCCTCCCGCCTAGGGTCTGCCTATATTTTTGCCATCCAACCGTAACAATTATATTCCTTTTGAATTTCTGTCATAGTTCTAGGAAACAGTTTCAGCCCATATCCCAACAATCTACCATCAACGCGATAAAATTTATCCGCCACGTTTAGCAGGTATGAATCTTCGATGTCTCCGTATTGATTTATGTGGAGTGCATCATATAAAGCGCCAGAGCAGATATCGGCAACCTGTAGTAGTTTCCTGGTTTGCTTGTTTTCTGCTTTCAGTGATTTTATGGTTTCGCGCTTGATAGTGGGTGCCTTGTAAGGACCGGGATAGACGGTCATAAGCGTGAGATAATCGCGCAGGGCACTGTAACTGATAGAGCCCCTATTCTCGAATGTCAGATTAACTTTTGCTTCTTGCTGCTCGGCATATCTACAAATTCTTTCTATTAAAAGCCTGGCTGCATAGAAATACATTGCCCATCTGAATTTCGCCCTGTTCTCACTGTGATAGCGGGAATCGAATCTTTGCCTGTCTAGGTATTTCTTTTCCATGGCAACAGAGAAAAGGACAAAATTATGCTTGCTTATCTCACTGATAGCAACCTTCTTCTTTTTATGGTCTAGTTTCACCCAGTGGAGAGGTTTTGTTATCTGTGCTTGCCATAGACGAGTTTTGATATCGTTGATCACCCTGGCAACATTTATATCATTAGTTTTGTCAACGACTACCGAGGAAATAATGAACCATTGTGAAGACCCTTCTTTGAATCCTTCATCGCCTGATTCATCGATGCAGGCGTTAAATTCCTTACCGCTCACTCTTATTTCCTTCTACTATCTTCCTTTCCTCCTCAGTCAGCCCGTAGAGGTCGTAGACCAGGTTATCTATTTCTTTGTCTGTCCGCTCTATTTCCCGAAGTAGCTCGTCACGCTCATTACAGGGTGTATTGCGCACCGGAGCCAGTTGTTTGTTTAGCTCCAGCATCTTTTCCACCAGTGCAACTAACACATCATGCATCTTTTTGTCAGCAGGGTTTTTGAAATCAATGTGGCGGATTGGGAGCTTTTTTAGAAACATAGTCTTGTAAATATAGAAACCTCCAGCCTTTGGAACTGTAGTTTTTTTATAGTAGAAATCCAGTAGGGACGAGTTGAGTATGCCCAACAGGTAAAGAAAGGTTTTAAAATCCTTGTTTTTGGGAATGATCCCACAAACTGTGTCTAAATAGAAAATAGATTCCTCACAATATGTAAACCTATTGTACGATGCTAATTCAGAGACGATTAGTTTAACAGAAGCCATAAATCGTCAAAATCCGTCAGATACTGGCTACAGGAAAGATTGATGAAAGATTGCCCTGTTTGAGCATTGTAGATATGAAGCTCTTTGAAGTTGCTGAGGACTGCCCAGGTTATGCCCTTATTGTAGGCATAGGTTACTGCTTGTTTGATGTAGTCGGGATTAGTGAGGTCTGCTCTCAGTGCCTTGGCTTCCAAGTAAAACTGCGAGACGCCATTTAGCTTGAGTACATAGTCTACTCGCCCGGCAACTGCCTTGACTTCTTCGGCCACTTCCTCGCGGCTGTACACATCCCAGCCCAAAGCCAAGAATAGTGGTTCAATAAAAATCCTTCTGGTTTCTGCCTCAGTATATTTCTTGGTGGTGGACTTGGTCAGGCTCTGGTATTTCGCGACCAGTGCGGCTATTTCCCGGCGGGCTTTTTCTCTGGTAGTCTCATTTGTGGTGGTAGTCATTGATTGACACCTTTATTTGTTCTGCTATTTGCTGAATAACCTTACGAACCCCTGTTTGTAAGGTCTGGTTACGATACCTTTCTCAGTAATTATAGCAGTTATGTAATGGTGGGGGGTGACGTCGAAGGCGGGGTTGGCTACGCTGACTCCCTCAGGCGCGATACGTGTGCCGGCGATGGTGGTGACCTCTTCAGGATTGCGTTCCTCGATGGGTATTTCATCGCCGGAATTGATGGAGAGGTCGATGGTGCTGGTAGGAGCTGCCACGTAAAAGGGGACTTTGTTCTCCAAGGCGAGGACTGCCAGGGTATAGGTGCCGATTTTGTTGGCGGTATCGCCATTGGCGGCGATTCTATCCGCACCGACGATGACGCAGTCCACCTTGCCTTGATGCAAAAAATAGCCCGCCATGGAGTCGGTGATTAAGGTAGTCGGTATCTTTTCTTGCAATAGTTCCCAGGCGGTGAGGCGAGCGCCCTGGAGTAGTGGGCGGGTCTCGGTGGCGATGACGCTTACCTTTTCCCCCTGTGCCCTGGCAGCGATGATAACGCCCAGGGCAGTGCCATAGCCGGCAGTCGCCATCGGGCCGGCATTGCAGTGGGTCATGATGGTAGAGCCACCCTTAATCAGCTCGGCGCCGAGCTGGCTGAGCCGCCCCGTAGCCGCTTCTTCCTCAGCATGAATTTTCTTTGCCTCGTCGATGAGAGCCTCTTTTATCTGGAAAACGGTGTGGTGTTTTTTGGCTGCCTGCTTCATCCGGTCTATGGCATGAAACAGGTTCACCGCGGTGGGGCGGGCGGCAGCAAAGCTCTGCAGAATCTCATCCAGGTGGTTCAGAAAGTCATCTTTTGTTTCGTTTTTTAGCTTGCTGGCTCCCAGGGCAATGCCGTAGGCAGCAGCCACACCGATGGCTGGCGCGCCACGAACCTTTAATTCCCTGATGGCAGCCACCACCTCGTGATAGTCGCTGGTTTCCAGGAAAACGGTCTCTCCAGGTAGCCTGGTCTGGTCCAGCAGCTTCAGCATCTCGCCCAGCCATTCGATTGGTTTCACCTGGTTCCTCTCTCGTTGTATGTCCTCCAATCGTTTAGTGCTTTATCCAGTGTTTCCAGAAAAAGCTCACGGTTCTTTGGAGTGATGACGACATTCATTCTCTTGTGTCTGACGATTTCCACCACATGTTTACTGGATAATGAGGTGGGGAAATTAATGCCGAAAGTAGTGCCCCTGGGAGCATGAGCAGTCTTGATAGTGTTGAAATGAATTGAGAACGAGAGCGGGCCACCCAGGACTATTTTCACCTTGCTTTCCAGGATAAGGTACTGGCGGGGGATGATGAGCCACATGACAATTGCCATTACCACCACAATAGCAAACAGCTCGCAGGCTGTTTTAGTGTCTCCGCTCGCCAGGGAGGAGAACGCTGGCGCGAGAATGATGACGAGGGGGATGGCCAGTACCAGCTTCAGCCGGATGTCCTTGTGGGTATTATCCTGGTAGATTAGAGAGTTCATTTAGAAATTCTTTCCGACCTTCTTCTAAATTGGCTGCGTTTTCTATGGGTTGGATTTTTAATAACCTCTCACCCCTGCCCCTCTCTCCTTAACAAGGCGAGAGGGGAAAAGTATTTTTAAGAAGGGGCGAAGCCCCTTCAACCCCGCTATTTATTACCGTGTGCCTTGATTCAATTATTACATATTAGCACAAAGCCTATTGGCTGTTCTTCAGGATGCCCTCTATTTCGCTGGCTATGGCTTCGGGTGGAAGGGATTTGAAGAATCAATTATAATTTTACTTTGCGCATTTATTAAGCTCAGTGTGGGAAGATAACTATGGATGAAGAGTTACGGATAGCTCTTTCCAAGAAGGAGAAGGTTGAGCTGTTCCTGTCAAACCTGGAGCAGCTCAGGGAAGACGACTCGGTCACGGATGCTCAGTATCAGGACCTGAAGGCAGAGTATACGGTAATCCAGGAGGAAGTGAGCGCTGCTATAAAGTCAATAAAGGCCAGGCTGCGTAAGGAGTTCGAGAAGAAGGCAGAGGAGCTGGAGGGTGCGCAGCGCGAGCAGGAGCTATGGCAAATCAGGTTTAATGTGGGCGAGGTGCGCTCCGAAACTTATTGGGCGCAGGTAAAACCGCTGCGGAAAAAGATAGCGCAGCTTAAGAAAGAAGTGCCCAAGCTGCAAACCCTGCTGAATGCCAGGTCTACTGCGGAAATCGGTGGGCCGGCCCGGGTTAACATCCCGGAGCTCAAGGTGAAAAGAGTGTCGCCGAAGCCACGGAAAATGGCCAAGCCCATCAAGAAATCAGAAACGCCGACTCAGTCTCCAGAAGTTGCCGAACAGCCGGTGGCAAGCGCCGCTGAGGTAAGAGAGCCACCATCGCCTTCTCGGGATAAAGCCTTTGTGTCAGAGTTGCTTAAGGAATCGCCCAGGCCTGCTGCTCCCAAGCTGCCTCCGTCTTCCTCTGTAGGAAAGGCATCCGCCGGAGAAAAGGCAGTCGGTGAGAGAAAGCTGGCAGAATACCCCAGTGCAGGTCAAAGCCGTACCTCGGGCAAACTGGCGGCAATTGTTGTGGGTGCTGTTGTAGTGCTCGTCATTATCATCTTCGCTATTGGCCGTGCCGTATCCACCCCTCCAGATAGCAGCCCCCCGGTAATTTCCGGGTTTGCTGTCTCCAATATCACTGGCGCATCGGCGACGATTGAGTGGATTACCAATGAAAAAGCCACCAGCCAGGTGACGCTTCGTGACCCTCTGGGCACTTCTATTTCTGTGGAGCGAGATAAGGATCTGGTGACCAAACATGCCGTGAAAGTCAGCGGTATCAAGCTGGGCGTCAAGTATCGTCTTATCATCAAATCTGCTGATGGTGCCGGTAATGAAGCAGTATATGAAACTGACCAGGTATTTATGGGGGCGGCTCAGGCTGGCGCTTTGCCGGTCATCTCGAACGTTTCCATTTCGGATATCACCGATACCGGCGCGGTGGTTACCTGGAATACCGATAGGCCGGCTACCAGCCAGGTTATGGTGACTGAAGCTGGCGCTGCTACTCCTTCTTTAACTGAACCCAGGACAGAGTTAACTACCAGTCACAGTGTCACCTTGACCAATTTAAAACCCAGTGTTACCTACACCATTACCTTGATAGCCAAAGATGCCGGGGGCAATCAAACTATGTATGATACGGGCAAAACCCTTACCACGCTCGCCGCCTCTTCGGCAAGCCCTGAGGTAGGCAAGCGTGCCCCGGATTTCACGCTCAGCACCGTCGACGGTAAAAGCCTGACCTTGAGCAGTTTTCGAGGCAAGGTGGTTATGGTTCGCTTCTGGCAGCGAGCCTGCCCTGCCTGCGTCAGGGAAATGCCTATGATTCAGTCGGTTTTCCCTAAATTGCCCGCCGACAAGGCAGTGATACTGGCGGTCAATACCAGGGAAGATGAAGCGACGGTGAGGAGTTTCAAAGAGCGATGGAACCTCACCTTTCCCATCTTGCTTGACCCCAAAGGAAAAGTGGCGAGCGACTACAAGGTCGACGATATTCCCGTAACCTTTCTGCTTAACAGCCAGGGGGTAATCAAGGAAATCAAGGTCGGAGCTTTCCAGAGCGCCGAAGAAATAGCAGCCATCATCAATTCACTGCTTGCAGGCGGCAGGTAAAAGTGAACTTGTAGGGGCGATTCATGAATCGCCCCTATGCGCTTCTTGCCTCTTTGTGCTATGCCTGGCCTTTCGCCTTCTTCCGTCGCCGTAGGACAAAGAACACGATGACGCCGATGATAACCCAGAGAGGGATGAAAATTATCAGCCAGATGATGATGTCAATAAGCACCTTGCCGAAACCGATAAGCCCGTTGACGGCTGATTTGAGCGTCTCCAGGGCGCTCCAGCCGTTCTTGCCTACGGACTTGGTCTCCTGAAGGTTGACCTCGATGAATGACATATCGGTGGTGCGCTCCAGATATTGAATACGTCCCTTGGTCCGCTCTATCTCAGTGCGCACGTTGGATAGCTCTCTCTGCACTTTCAGGATTTCTTCCACTGTCTTTGCCTTCTCCAGCAATGCCAGGAACTGAGCTTCAGTTGCCTCCAGGGTGCGTAGCCTGGCCTGAAGGTCGGTATACTCTTCGGTGACATCCTGGCTATTGGTGCTTTCTACGGGTACTTTTAAGGCGATGCCCCGAAGCTTGATAAAGGCATCGTTGAAGCGATTGGCGGGTACTCGAATAGAGACTCTACCGGCGTTTTTACCCTCGTCGCCGTACCGGTTTGAGGAAACCACATATCCTCCCAGATCATTGGCAATGGCGGCGACCTCATCCATAGCCTTGCCGATATTGGCAACCTCAATGGTGATTTGTCCTGTCCTCACAATCTTGCGGTCGATTCCGGGCAAAGTGTAGACCACTCCGCCCTGCCGTGATTCCGCTGTGCCGGTGGCATCTTTGACTATTCCCGGCGCTGTGGGTGATGGTGGCATGGGGGCTGGTGCTGGCAAAGGTTTTACGCTCTCTCTGGCAGCGCAGCCGAATGCCAGCAATAGTACCAGCATCATAACAGCAGGGATAACCAGTTTCAGTGTCCTGTTCATTTTATTCTCCTCGCTAACAATCTTTTCTGGAGTTAAAACGAATTTGATATGATGCTGGTTTATTCCCGGGTCGAAACAGGCGGCAGCAGTCTCAATAACCCCAGCTTTGTTACACATTCTCTCCTTGGAAGATGCCGTGATAGCCTTCTGCTACCTCTCCGGTAAGCTGGAAGAAGACGAGCTGGATAAAGCGAGCATTCTTATAGATGCGGAACCCCTGCGGGTTGTAGACCACCATCAGGGATTGTGACCTGCCGGAGTAGCCGGCATCCCAGACCGCGGTATGCACGCTGACGCCGCAGCGCAGCAGGCTGGAGCGGGGCTTGCCCAGCGCCATAACGTCTTTGGGCAGGTGCACCACTTCATTGCAGGTTATCAAGTAGCAGCCGGGCATCAGGTCCATTTTACCCAGCCCATCGAACACCAGCGGTGAGGTGGTGGAAAGCACCCTGACCTCGTTCTTGGTGCCGACCCTGCCCGGAGATGACAGCATGGCTATTTCACGTACCGTCAGGTCTATACCGTTGGGCTGAAGCTGTTGCTCCATGTCAGGGCAGTTTTCCACCAGGGGAGGGGTTGCTTTGAGCAGTTCGCAAATATCTTCTTTGGTGAGAACAGTCGATTGTTTCATGCCCATTAGTATAACCGAAATAATGAGTGGTGGGTAAGCTCAACTGGCATGCCCCTGTGGAATGCTATACAATTGAAATGGTGTATGAATGAGATTTTTGCTCACTGGGAAAAAACCTTCGAACGTTTCCGAAGCCGCAGATATGTCGACTTCGTCATAGTTAGCCTTCTCCTTTTTCTTTGTACGCTCTTCTATTACCTCGGCGAGCTGGTAGACCTCGCTGGCTGGACGGCGGCGCGCTGGAGCTTCCTCTATACCGTTCATGATTTACATCGCCTGCTTTTCCTGTCCCCCATAATCTATGCTGGCTACGCCCTCCGGCTCAGGGGAGCTGTCATTGTTACCATCATTGCCTTTGTGCTCATGTTGCCCCGGGCACTGTTCATTTCCACCTATCCTGACCCCCTGGCCAGGGTAGTCATTTTCATTGTCTTTGCTCTGACCGTGGGCTTGCTCACCGGCATGGCGCGCAACCAGACTGAAAGAAGCGCCCGTCTCTACCAGCAGCAGGCAGACATTTCCCGGCAACTGCAGCAGTCGGAAGAGCAGTATCGTCAGCTTTTTGAAAATGCCTATGATGCCATCTGGGTGCATGACATGGACGGCAATATAATCTCCGCCAATAAGGCAGCGACCGGGTTTAACGGATTCCGGGTGGAAGACTTATCCCATACTAAAGCCAGGTCTTCACTTACCGAGGAAAGCCTGCGGCTGGCGAACGAAGTCCGTACTAAATTGCTTCGCGGTGAACCTGCGGAGCAGCCTTATGAGCAGAGGGTAGTTTCCCGGAAAGGGAATGTGGCGGTTTTGAAACTGACTACCAGCGTGGTCAGGGTTGACGGCAACCCGGTTGGCTTTCAGCACATTGCCCGGGATGTCACCCGGGAGCTCAAAGAGGAGGAACGCCGCGGCTACCTGGAAAAGCTGGTTAAGGAGGATAGAGACCGGTTCTTTGGCATTCTGGAGAGGATGAAGGACGGCGTATTCATCATCGGCTCCGACTACAAGATAAGGTTTATGAACCCCACCATGGTAGCTGAATTTGGCAAGGGCACTGGCACCCCCTGCTATGAGCATCTGCATGGCTTTGACAGCCCCTGCGACCAGATTTGCAAGCTGCCGCTGGTGTTAAAGGGCAGCACCGAGCGCTGGGAATACAACTTCTCCGATGGCATAACTTATGAGGTGGTCGCCTCGCCTTTTCTCGATTTCGATGGAACAGCCTGCCAGGTGGCTACGGTGAGGAATATAACTCAACGTAAGCAGGTGGAAGCGGAGCTAATTAAGCTTAACCAGCTCAAATCCGACCTGCTGTCCAATGTTTCGCACGAGCTTCGCTCGCCGCTGACATCGATAAAGGGAATCATCAGCAGCCTCCTTCAAAGGGATGTCGACTGGGATAATGAGACCAGGGAGATGCTGCTGACCGGCATCAACGAGGAGACCGACCGATTAGCCAGCCTGGTGACCAATCTGCTCAATATGAGCAAGCTTGAAGCCGGTGTCTGGGTGCCGGAGCGGGAGCGCTGCCATATATCCGATATTATCCGTGATGCCCTGGCGCATCAGAAATGGATTGATAAAAAGCATACCTTTGAGGTGAACATCGAGCCGGTGTTGCCGGAGGTATATGTTGATAGGAATCAGATACGGCAGGTGCTGGTGAACCTGCTGGAAAACGCCGCGGCCTATTCGCCGGAGAATACCCGGATTATAGTGTTAGCCCGAGCGGTGGCTGGCGAGGTGGAGGTGAGCGTGTCAGACCAGGGGGTAGGCATGCCGCCAGAGGATTTGGAGAAGGTATTCGATAAGTTCTACCGGGGCAGCCAGAAACGGCAGAGACCCGGTGGCACCGGTCTGGGGCTGGCGATTTGCCAGGCTATTATTCAGGAGCATGGCGGATGGATATGGGCTGAGAGCCAGCTGGGGCATGGCTCCACCTTTTACTTTCGATTACCTGCCGCCAGGCCAGCGGATAAATGATGGTGGGACGTAATGACCCAGAAGATTAAAATTTTAGTTGCCGATGACGAGCCCAAGATACGGATGTTTATCCGTGCCAACCTGGAAGCGCGCGGCTATGAGGTGCACCTGGCGCAGGATGGGGCGGAGGCGGTGGAGGTGGCGGGGTGCGTCCTCCCCGGCGTCATCGTGCTTGATGTCAATATGCCGCGCATGGACGGCATCGAGGCATGCCGCCGCATCCGGGAGTTTGCCACCATGCCCATCATTATTCTCAGCGTCAGGGGGGATGAAAAAGACAAGGTCAGGGCGCTGGACGAGGGCGCCGACGACTATGTGACCAAGCCCTTCAGCGTGGAAGAGCTGCTGGCGAGAATCAGGGTAGCATTACGGCATTCAGCCAGTGTCCCCGTAGCTTCGCCGGTATTCACGGCGGGAGATTTGGAAGTTGACCTGGCGAAGCGGGTGGTCAAGCGGAAAGGCAAAGTCCTCAAGCTGACCGGCACCGAGTATCAACTGCTGGCCTATCTGATTGCTCATCACGGCAAGGTGCTGACCCATAAAGAGCTGCTGCACAATGTCTGGGGTCCAGAGTATGGCGGCGAGAGCGAATACGTCCGCGTCTTCATCAGACAGCTCCGTCGCAAGATCGAAGATGACCCGGCCAACCCGCGCTTTATCGTGACCGAGCCCCGCATCGGCTATAGATTTGTGAAACCGGAGTAAGTTATTTTACCAGCCCTCTGGGGCCATGCGGTTATTTGTTGATTAATCAATCTGCCATCGGCTAGTTATAACGAGATTATATATGTATGGTACAGTGGCTAAAAACCCTACTATAGAGACGATCCAGGCCCACCTGAAATATTTAGATTCGGACCTTCTTCCCAGAAGGATGCCATAAACATCCTGTGTCCTGCCCAAGTCTCCTCCTGGCAAAGTGACGCGTGATTAAATCTTTATTAAATCTTTATAACTTTTTTATCCCTCTTTATGCCTTTTTTACGCTCCTGGCTCGATAATAGCATCAGATAGCAATTGAGAGAGGAGCAGTACCATGGAAGTTGATTTCACTCTGATCATCAAAATAATCGTACTGGGCTTCATTCACTGGATGCTGGTGCCCTTTGCCCTGAAAGCCTTAATCGAGAGGAAGCGTGTCCTCGGTGGCAAGAAGGCGCCGTGGGCGGTATCCATTGTCTTTCTGACCTGCGTTGGCTCGCTGATTTACCTTATCTTCCATCCTAACCTTGGCACTGAAGCCGAGACTCAGACCGAGACCGTAAGATAATATGGCTGCTCTTTCAGAGAGGTGTGGCGCTGCTATGGAAAGAAGGCGGATAGTAATCGTGGATGACGATCCTCTCATCTCCAAGACCATTAACATGTGCCTCAGCAAAAGGGGATACGAGGTGAAAGCCTTCTATAGCGGCGCCGACATGGTGAAGCATTTATTTGATGAGAAACCGGATTCGATTTTGCTAGATATACGGTTGCCCGATTGCGATGGCTGGTTCATTGCCAAGATGCTGGAGAAGTTCGACTGGGGGCCGTCAGTACCTGTCATCGTCATATCAGTCCTGGACCCTGACAGTAAAAAGGTTGCCGAGTTCAAGCCGCATGCCTATATTCAGAAACCTTTTGATATGGGGTTGCTCATCGAGACGGTGGAGCAGAGTCTGGGGGTGGGCAATCCAGCCTTTGCTATCTGATTTATTTGAGAGACGGTGGAGCAGGCGAGACTGCGAAATCCCCTCCTGGCGAGGGAGTTTTGCTTTTCAAGTGGTAACTTTGGAAAGTTCGGGAAACAAAGAGACGACCTGTTGAGCTATTCCCGGTGCGTCCAGCTTGTACTTGGCGCGGAGCAGGCTGGGGTGGCCGTGCTCCACAAACTCATCGGGTATGCCCAATCGCCTCACCTTCACATTGGAAAGTCCTGAATGCTCTAATAGTCCCAGCACAGCGCTGCCAAACCCGCCGCAGAGCGTATTCTCCTCAGTGGTGATGATTCTGCCAATGCGGCTGGCCAGTTCCAGGATAAGCTTTGAGTCCAGAGGTTTGGCAAAGCGGGCGTTGACCACTGCCGCGCTGATGTTCTGTTTCGCCAGCTCCTGTGCTGCGGCTAAGGAGGGCTGCACGGTGGCGCCGATAGCGAGCAGGGCGATGTCATGACCGTCTTTCAGCAGTTCCCCCTTGCCTACAGGCAGAGCTTTCGACTCTTGTTCCAGGGGCATGCCGATTCCCGAACCACGCGGGTAGCGGATAGCCATGGGATGCTGAGCCTGCACCGCAGTGTAGAGCAAGTGCTGAAGCTCATTCTCGTCTTTCGGCGCGGAGACAATCATATTGGGCATCAGCGTCAGGTAGGAAAGGTCGAAGATGCCCTGGTGAGTTTTACCGTCCTCGCCGACAATGCCGCTGCGGTCGAGGGCGAAAATCACCGGCAAGTCCTGAAGGCAGACATCGTGAATCATCTGGTCGAAACCGCGCTGCAGGAAGGTGGAGTAGATAGCCAGTATGGGAATAAACCCCTGTGATGCCATGCCGGCAGCCATGGTCACGGCATGCTCTTCGCAGATGCCCACATCGAAAAAGCGTGTGGGGAACTCCCGTGCCATTTGCTCCAGAAAATAGCCGTCGGACATGGCAGCGGTAATGACCACTATCCTGGGGTTCTCTCTGGCTAAGCGGAGCACTGACTGGGAGAATAACTCGCTATAAGAGATGGCTTTTTTAGCGTCGCTGTCTTTGGGGGATATGCCGTGGAATCTCACCGGTGCTTCCTCAGCCTGTTTCAGCCCTTTGCCCTTGGTGGTGATGACATGGACGAAAGCGGGTTTCGACGTGCATGTTCTCGCCTGGTCCAGGGCAGTTTCAATCTCTGTGATATTGTGCCCGTCTACGGGTCCCAGGTAGGTGAAGCCGAGCTCCTCCCAGAGCATGGTGGGCATCACCACTGCTTTGGCACCCTGGGTGAGGCGTTGCATTACCCAGTCTATCTGGTCGCCAAGAAAGAAGCCTTTGAGAAGTCGCCTGGTTTCCCTTTTGGCTTTGAGCAGGTGGTGGGAGAGGCGGATTTTGTTAAGTTCCCTGGCCACTGCGCCTACTGTTGGAGAAATGGACATGCCGTTATCGGCTAACACTACGATGAGATTGATGCCCAGATGCCCGGCGTGATTTAAAGCCTCAAAAGCCATGCCGCCGGTGAGTCCGCCATCGCCGATGACGGCAACGATGTCATATGTGTCGCCAGCGAGGTCGCGTGCTATCGCCATGCCGACGCTGGCTGAAATGGAAGTGCTGGCATGTCCTGCCGAGAAGGTGTCATGGGAGCTT
This sequence comes from Chloroflexota bacterium, assembly GCA_037443085.1. Lineage (GTDB taxonomy): Bacteria > Chloroflexota > Dehalococcoidia > GIF9 > UBA5629 > JBBIPA01. The sequence goes on from JBBIPA010000010.1 coordinate 41,926, forward strand.
TCATCGGGGTCGGGGAAGCCGGAAATCCCGCCATGCTGTCGCAGTGAAGCAAAGTGCTGCTTGCGCCCGGTGAGCAGCTTGTGGGTATAGCTCTGATGCCCCACGTCCCAGACAATTTTATCCGTGGGACTGTGGAAAACCCGGTGGAGGGCTACGGTAAGCTCTACTGCCCCCAGGTTTGATGCCAGATGGCCGCCGGTAACGGTCACCGTGTCCAACAGGACATCTCTGACCTCGGCACAGAGAGCGCTCAGCTCGTCTTTATTTAGCTTCTTCAGGGATTCAGGTGAATCGATGTTATCCAGCAGCTTAGACACTTTACTTATTCCCGGGCTTATGCAGCTTCAGGATTTACTCAGGACAATCTATCAGCATATACCGTAGTGCTGTTGATTGTCAAACGAAGAGCGCGACACCCCCTGGCTTACTTTTCGGTGACGGTGCCGAAGCGGCGTTGCCGCTTGCTGTAGGTGACCAGTGCCTTATCGATCTCATTCTGGTCGAAATCAGGCCACAGCACCGGTGTAAAGTAAATTTCGGCATAGGCAGCCTGCCACAGCAGAAAATTGCTCAGCCGCATCTCGCCGCCGGTGCGGATAATCAGGTCAGGGTCGGGCATGGCGCCAGTATAGAGATGCTGGCTTATGGTGGATTCATTTACCTCAGGGGCGCTTATCCCGCTCTGGATGATGCGCTGTGTTGCTTCCACGATTTCATCCCTGGAGCCGTAGTTGAAGGCCAGTCCCAGAGTCAGATGCTGATTATCGGCGGTCAGCTCCACCGCCTGCCTGATTTTATCCTGGATTTTGCCGGGCAGCCGCTCGAGTTTCCCCAGATGGCATACCCTGATGCCTTTCTCCCGGGCAAACTTAATGCCCTCATCCAGCCTTTCTTCGAGTAATTTAAATAATCCTTCCACTTCGATCTTCGGGCGGTTCCAGTTCTCTGTGGAAAAAGCATAGAGGGTAAGGAAAGGGATTTTGTAATCGATAAATATTTCCACAGTACGCTGAGCGCTGGCAGCACCTTTTTTATGCCCTTCCTGCCGTGGCAGGTGATGTCTCTTCGCCCAGCGACCGTTGCCATCCATGATGATGGCTACGTGGCGGGGGAGATGCTTTATATTAACTGGTAAGTTCATAGAAGGTTTAACGGCAACGGGATATTATAGTCTGATTTGCGGAGGCATACAATTGTTATGAAAAGAGAAACCAGGTCTTTGCAACTGAAGACCTGGTTTTCTTTAGCACCTTAATTATATGGGTTAGCTCTTGCCGATTCTGAACATCTTGGTACCGCAGGCAGGGCAAGTCCCCTGTGTCGCCGGTTTGCCATTCTTCATCTTTATGGCTTTGGGATTGCTCATCTCCTTCTTTTTGCGGCACTTCATGCAATAGGCTTGCATCTCTCGGTTCACCTCCTTTTTTTAAGATAATAGCTAGTTACTCATCAAATGTCAATAGCTTTGACCGCAAAATCAGAGGAAAATTCGTGCAAATTCGTTAAATATTCGCTCATCGTGTGCACATTAGCCTTTTCTGGTCGAGATGTCAGGCGGAATTCCAGCTTCACATGGTACTTTAGTCTGGCACAGGCCGCAGCCAAGATATTTACCCATGTAGCCATCTTCAGCCCTGCCCAGTTCCTTGAGCAGTTTTCCCTGTTCGACTATAAGAAAATTCCGACATTTTATCTTATCATGCCCTTTCTGGCTGATGGCGTCGACGGGACAGCGTTCCAGGCAACGATGGCAGGAATCTCCTCGATAGAACAGGCAGTTAGCCAGGTGATTTTTAGATAATCTGGGTGTTGGCGTGAGCACGGCATCACATACCACGCTGCCGCAGCGGATGGCTATGCCTTTCGGGGTGATGAAGCCATCGCTGAGGCTGAAGGTTCCCAGCCCGGCGGCATAGGCAATATGCCTCTGCGACCAGTTGGATGTCAGCCCGGTGGGCTGCTCCAGTCTTTCATAGAAGTTGGATTGCTCAGGTGTTACAGCTTGATATCCTAATTTTTCCAGAAGTGATACTACATAAAGTGATAGCTCATTAATCAGTTCCTGTCCCTGCCATCGGGTGTGATTCCACCTGACTGATACCACCTGAGTTTCCCGGCGCAGGCTGAGGCGGGTCTCATGGGTAACGGGCAGGATGTAGGATATCACACTGACGTGTGCTGGCTTCTTGACCTCTCCGCTGGCTTTTTGCTGCAGGTGCTTTTCCAGAATCTCTCGTGGAGTGTAGTGAAATGGCCCGATAATCTCTTCCCTTTTATATTCCTGGAACAGGGAATCATCCCCGTCGGCAAAACCGACCAGCGGCTCAGCAAAGGCGGGGTCATTGTTAAAGGAGGGAAGCCGGTTGCCGGGGCTGGTGGCGACATATTCCTTTACTACTTTTTCCAGAAATAGTGTGGGGGCTGCCTGGAATTGCTCTAGGTTAGCCGTTACCATGATTTCTACAGAAGATAATATCATGCTCAACCAAAGTCAATCAAACTGCCAACATTGAAACCATGAATTCAAGTAGCATATAATTAGGCGGCGGGAAAAATAATTGATGAAAGGACAGCTATGGAAAAGGCAGTAAAACCACAAAGACCCCGAGGCGGTTATCTGGATGCTCTTCTGGAAAGCTCCCCTTATGCTGTCATCGCTATCGATGGCAAGGGGATTATTACCTTCGTTAATCGTGCTACCACCGAGCTTACCGGTTATCAGACACAGGAACTGGTGGGCAAGACTATTATTACCGTTTATGAGACCGAAAAACATGCACGGGAAACCAACCGCAAGCTCTACCTCAGCGGCGGCATAGTCCATGACCATGAGTCTGTGCTCAAGACAAAAGACGGGAAATTAGTGCCGGCGCGCATCTCGGCAGCTCATCTCCGGGATAGCTCTGACAACTACATCGGAGCCGTGGGCTTCTTTGAAGCTTACCGTCCCTGGAAAGCGGCTGAAACCAAGATGAAAGAGGTCTGCCGGGAGCTGGAAGCTGAGATTGAAGAATGGCGGGACCTGGGTGCTCCCATAATTGAGCCGTTGGAGGGGCTGGCGGTGGTGACCATCGCCGGGCGACTTGATGGCATACGTTTTGAGCGCGTCAGGAAAAAGGTTGTGGAGTACATCAGGGCAGAGAAAATTTCTGTTGTCCTCATGGACCTGTCCGGTGCAGTAGGGGGAGACGTTGAGGTTGCCAGCCAGCTCATCAAGACCGTGAGGGTGGTGGGACTTATCGGCGCCAAATGCGTCCTGGCCGGCATTGACTCGGTGATGGCGCAGGCATTGGAGCCGGTGGTGGCTGACATCAGTTTACTTAACACTTTTTCCAGCCGCAAAGATGCTATGATAGCAGCTTTTGCCTATCTGGGCTATGAGCTGGTTAAAAAGTCAGACGGAGGAACTCTTGGACAAAGCATTCACTAGTATTGACGAGGCAGTGGCCGATATCCCTGACGGAGCCTCCATTGTCATTGGAGGCTTTTTTACGGCGGGCACACCTTATCAGCTTATTCGAGCTTTAGCCAGGCACAAGGCGAAAAATCTGACCATTATGGTTCAATCTTTCGGGCCGGGCAATGAGGATATCAGTCAACTGGTGTTACAGGGGCAGGTGAAAAAGGCCATTTGCAACTATCCCTTCTACCGCTCGGCGACCAGGGGTGCCAGGTCAGCCTTCGAGCGGGCGGTTCGCTCCGGCAAGGTGGAGGTCGAAGTGTACCCTATGGGTACCTTTATTGAAAAGCTTAGGGCGGGTGGTGCCGGGCTGGCTGCTTTCTATACCCCCACCGGCGTGGGCACGGTAGCGGAGAGGGGAAAGGAAAAGCGAACCTTTAACGGGCGTGACTATCTTTTAGAGCTGGCTTTCAGGCCCGACTATGCCCTGGTACACGCTGGCTACGGCGACCGCATGGGCAATCTGATTTGCCGGAAGACGGCGCGTAATTATACCCCGGATATGGCTGCTGCCGCCCGAATCACCATAGCTTCAGTGGAAGAGCTGGTGGAGCCGGGTGAGCTGGACCCGGATAAAATTCATGTGCCGGGCATCTACGTGCAGCGGGTGGTGGAGGTGGAGCGGTTGCACTATATACCGACGATTGAATAATATTCCTTTTAGACAGGCAGGTGATTAAGAAATGGCTCAACAGCAGAAACAACAGAAGAAACTGGAAGGCTTATCACGAGAGCTAATCGCTTTGAGAATAGCTAATGAACTGGAAGATGGTACATATGTCAATCTGGGCATCGGCATACCCACGCTGGTCTCCAACTGGATTGAAGGTCGCGACATCGTGCTCCAGGCTGAGATAGGTATGCTGAATACCGGACCCCTGGCCAGGGAGAGCGAGGTAGACCAGGACCTCATCAATGCCAGTTGCCAGCCGGTGACGGAATTGCCCGGCTGCTGCTACTTTTCCGACTGCGAATCCTTCGCCATGATACGTGGCGGCTACATGGATGCCGCCGTGCTCGGTGCCTTGCAGGTGTCGGAGCAGGGAGACCTGGCTGGCTGGAACAACCCCGAGCGCGGTTTTCCCGAGCATATCGGCAATATCGGCGGCTCTATGGACCTGGCGGTGGGCGCCAAAAAAGTCATCGTGGCCATGACTCATGTCACCACCTCGGGCGAGCCCAAGATTGTCAAGAAATGTGCCTATCCTATTACTGCCGAGCGGGTGGTCAAGCTCATCGTCACCGACCTGGCGGTTATCGAGGTTACCGATAAAGGACTGGTGCTCAAGGAAGTGGCTCCCGGCTTGACCGCCGAGGATATCCAGTCGGTCACCGAACCCAGGCTCAACATCGCTCCTGATTTGAAAGAGATACAACTCTAGGGCTGTTTCAGTCCGAATTCGACAAAAAGAAGAGGGCCCGCTTTGAAAAGCGGGCCCCCTTGGCATCCAAAATGTAGACGCCTTTACCTGACTACGGCTAGTGGTCGCAAAGCCCTGGCCCCTGCATCTGGGCACATTGCGAAACACCTAGAGCCATAAGCTGAGCGCACTCAGCCACATGTTGCCCGCCCTTGGTAACTGCGCAGAAAGATACGTGGGAGGCGTTCTTATTCGGGGCTGCCATGACGGGAGCAGCCGTGGCCAATGCTAACATTGCAGTAAGTAAGCTGATAGCAAGAATACGTTTCACTGCTTCTCCCTCCTTTCTTTTATGAGAATTCTGAAATAATACCTTCTTAATTTCGATTACCATCTCAGCGACTAAGTTTTCTTATCGCCGAGTTAAAATCACATGATTTCTGTGATATTCACC
>JBBIPA010000011.1:0-20521 GCA_037443085.1 Chloroflexota bacterium
ATACTTCGTTGCTGCTGCTGCCTGGTCTGTTTTATAGGCAGTTACGAGCTCGTCAGCGCTTACCACAGTGGCGGCCGGTGTTGGCTGGCTTGCTGGCGAATCCACCTGGGTACCGGATGGAGTAGGGGGTGTTGATGCTGCCGGCTTTCCCGACGAGGCTTTCGGTGAACTGACCAATGACATTATGTCAAATTTGCCATTAGTAGCTATGCCTATGCCCCCAGCCGCTAACAATGCTATTACCAGAACAACTACCAATGTCGTCAAACCTGAGGAACCTGACTTCCTGGGTGCGCCGCCATATCCATAATACCCCTGCGGCTGTTGATAGTACTGGGGACCGCCGTACGGTGGCTGCTGTGATGGCCCCCACACCGGTGGAGGTGGCGGAGATGGAGGTGGTTGCCCCCACCCTGGAGGCTGTTGGTAGCCCTGATACGGGTATTGTGGTGGTGGCTGCTGGTACTGTGGCGGTTGCCCGTATGGATTCGGCGGTTGTTGATACGGTGATTGTTGATGCTGGTATGGCGGCTGCTGAGGTAACTGCCACGTTACGGTTAAACCACAGTAACCGCAGACTCTATCCCCAAAATACAAGGGGTTGCCACAACCAGGACAGGGATACATTTGCTGCATAGTCTTAGGCACATTCTATATCCGATTTACCAAGATTGCAATAAGGCCTCTGCTACCACTATGGCTTTTTGCCCAGCTAAAGGAAATAGCGTAAAATAGCCCATACTACTTGTAAAATGAAAACCGAAAAACCGAGCAAAGCGGTGGTTCTGGTCGGTGGTGAAGGCACCAGACTACGCCCCCTGACTTACACAACAACAAAGGCTATGGTACCAGTTCTCAAAGTGCCGTTTATACAACACGTAATCCATCATCTCAATAAACACAATGTGACTGACATTGTACTTGCCATGGGCTATAAACCAGATTCCATTAAAAATCATTTTGAAAAAGCTGGCAATATCACTGCTAGACTTATTTATAGTATTGAGGAATCCCCCCTGGGGACAGCAGGTGCAGTCAAAAACGCTGCACCATACATCGGTAAGAATGAGACTCTGTTTATACTCAATGGAGATATCTTCACCGACCTCAACCTCACTGAGATGTTCAATTTCCACAGGACTAAAAAAGCCAGCGTTACCATTGCGCTTACGCCGGTTGATGACCCAACACAGTTTGGCGTTGTGGAATTAGATGACCAACAACTGGTGACACGATTCATAGAAAAACCACGTCGTGATGAAGTCACCAGCAATTTGATAAACGCTGGTGTTTATATTTTGGAATCTGAAATTTTGGAACGTATTCCTCATGGCAAACGCTTCATGTTTGAACACGATGTGTTCCCCCAGCTTATTGCGGAGGGAGTACCCGTATACGTATACACCACAAATGCCTATTGGATAGATATGGGTACACCTGAAAAGTATCTACGATTAAACCATGAACTCCTACTGGGCAGATGCCAGTTGGAAAATCAATTAACGGAAAAAAATACCAACAAATCCCATCATCAGGCTGAGATCACCGGCCCAGTACTGATTGACGAAGGTTGTACAATAGGCAAAGGCGTCCAAATGAAGGGGCCTTCAGTAATCGGCTCAAAATGTAGCATCGGTGATTATGCTGTGATCGAAAAAACAATCCTGTGGTCAAAGGTTCAGGTGGGTGAGCATGCCACTCTAAAAAACTGCATCATTACTAGTGACGTTCCCATCGAAAGCAATACGCATATCGAAAATGCCGTCATCGGGCAAGACACAGATTCAAACCAACTCATCGTGGTCAAATCTGGAGCAAGATAGGAGGTTCTTAACATGTCAGAGAATATAATGACAGTCGACCAGAATAGCTTTCAGAAAAATGTTCTGGACTCAACCCATCCAGTACTGGTTGATTTTTGGGCTCCCTGGTGTGGTCCCTGCCGTGCTGTAGCTCCGATAATTGAGGAACTGGCTAAAGAGTACAGTGGCAAAGCCGGGTTTGCCAAAGTTAACGTGGACGAGGTGCCACTATTAGCTTCCCAATACGGAGTGATGAGCATCCCCACCATCATGATTTTCAAAGGCGGGAAACCGGCTGAGCAGGTAATAGGATACAAGCCTAAGAACGAGCTTAAAAAGATGCTCGACGCTGCATTGAAATAAACCGGGAGATCGATGACGGAAGTAACCCATATTGTTGCCTTTACTGCTGGAGTGCTTTCCTTCTTCTCTCCTTGTGTTTTGCCATTGGTGCCAGCCTATATAGCTAACCTCGCCGGTGCCACTGCCATTGACCACAAGACGAGAACAAGTTACATTCCAGCCTTGTTACACAGTATTGCCTTTGTAATCGGTTTTTCCATCATCTTCGTCGCCCTGGGAGCTTCGGTAGGGCTGGTCGGCACAGCCATAACGGCTCACACAAATCTGTTCCAGCAGATTGCCGGCGGTTTGCTCATTGCCTTTGGCGTATTCCTGATAGCCGCCTATAAGTTTCCCTGGTTGAACTACGAAAAACGCTTGAACTTAAATACCACTCGTAACCCCAGCTACTTTCGCTCCATTCTCATCGGTGCCATCTTCGCTTTAGGCTGGACTCCCTGTGTAGGCCCCATACTAGGTGCCATTCTTACCCTGGCTTGGAGCTCTCAGCAAGTATGGCAAGGTGCTTTATTACTCGTTGTTTACTCTCTAGGAATGGGAATACCTTTTATCATCATAGGATTAGCCTGGGGATATATAATGCCGCTGTGGCGAAGCATCAACCGCTACCTAGGGGTTATTTCCATAATAAGCGGACTCCTGCTCGTGGCCATTGGAATACTAATTCTCACGGGTAATCTATCCTGGCTCAGTCAATTTGCTTAAAACCTCAAAATGAAAGGAGAATTTGTTCTCATGAGATTAAAAACTTCAATAGTACTGGCTATTATTATATCCCTGATTTTAATAACGACTAGTTGTGCACCGCCGTGCCCTGACCTCGGCAAAAGCGCTCCTGACTTCACCCTGCAAAATATCGAGGGCAAAAATGTAAGCCTCAGTGATTTTAAGGGTAAAACAGTAATACTTAACTTCTGGGCAACATGGTGCGGTCCCTGCCAATACGAAACACCATTCCTGCAGGCGATACACAATGAACGAGCAAACAAAGGGGTAGTTGTCCTAACAATCGATATCAAGGAAAACCCTGCAACTGTTAAGAGCTTTGCTAAAAATAAAGGGATTTCTTTCCCAATCCTATTAGACACAGAGGCAAAAGTGGCTCAAAGATACTGCCTCCCAGGCGCCCTACCCATAACCATATTCATCAACGCCGAAGGCATTATTAAAGCCAGAAAAATTGGAGCTTTTAAGGACCAGGCTGAATTAGAGCGCATGCTCGATTCGTTATAATACAGTCTCGGATTATGGTCGCAATTTGCACGATTATAAATAATCGGTTTCTCTGATTGTGGCTGGATGTTCAGAATAATTCCATATACGACGTGATGTCCCTGGCACTCTTACTCATAATCAGGTTCAAAGTATCACTTATTCATTCCGCCACCCCTCGCCATCAGAATCAAATTTAGTAACTTCCTGACTGCGCGCCACCATCGGTAAAGTCTCATCGATGTCAGCTTTTCTCCACCCTGTGACAGATAATATCCTTCGCAAAAATTCAAGACTGGCTTCATACTCAGGGCTTATCAGTTCCTCCACTCCCAACTTCTTGAGCAACTTAGCTTCTCTGGTTCGATGAACTCTTGGTATAATTTTAAGGTTAGGGTTAATCGTTAAGGCTGCTCTCACAGTCGTCAACATCGCCATAGGGTCAGGAAAAGTTACTACCAGCATAATTGCCCGTTTTAAATCCGCATGGGAAAGGACGTGTATATTACTTGCATCTCCATAAATACAAGTTGCCCCATCACAACGTAACCTGTGTATGACTTCAGGATCAATTTCAACAACCTTATATGGCACACCCACGCTTTGCAGGCCTCGTACGATATTCTGACCAACTCTCCCACACCCGGCAACGACTACTACGTCTGCATCATTAATTAATTCGGGATGTGCCACTGAACCAGCAGCCTTAGCAAAGCCCAGGCCTTTAGAGGCAAACGCTAATTTAGAGTACAAGCGAGAGACAACTCCCATAAACAGTGGGGTTAAGAGCATCGTGATTATGGCACTGCCTATAATGAGAGAATATGATTGGGAAGAAATAATACCCACATTTACTCCGCCTTGTGCCAAAATAAAGCTGAATTCTCCTATTTGGAAAAGACCAGCACCCGCTAAAAGGGCTATATTCATGCTGTAACCAAAGAACCGCACAATCCCAAAAACCGTCAGAAATTTTACAAAAATAATGAGGGCTACGGTTATTGCCACCAATGACCAGTATTCAATGATAAATTTCGGATCAAGCAACATGCCCAGAGAAACAAAAAAGAGAGCTGCGAAAATATCCCTCAATGGCGTAATCTCAGCCAAAGCTTGACGAGCAAATATCGTCTCACGGAGCACCAAGCCAATCAAAAAAGCACCAAAGACGGCGGAAAGCCCCACTAGCTGAGTAGCTAGAGCTGCCCCAAAACATAAAACAAGCACTGTCAGCAGAAATAATTCTCTAGTCCGAACTCCACCAACCCTCCCCATTAACCATGGTAGCACCCATATTCCAAGCACAATTGCTATGCCAACAAAAAGAATAGCCTGTACCAGCGTCTTGCCCAATGCAAACAGCAAATTCTGCTCTACACCACCCAACATAGGCGTAATCACAATCATCAAAACTACACTAACATCTTGCAGGATAAGCATAGCAATCATAATGCGCCCGTGCATGGAATCCAACTCACCCCTATCCATCAGCATTTTGAGCCCAACCATAGTACTACTGAGAGAGATAACGAGGCCGAACAAGGTAGACTGAGACAAAGACCATTTAAACAGAGTGATACCTAATACCAGGCCCAAAGCAAATGTAATGATAATTTGAGCTATACCACCCCACAAACCCACCTTACCCACTTGTTTCAACTGGGCGAAAGAAACTTCCAGACCCAAGGTTAGCATCAATAAGGCAACGCCCATAGTTGCCGCCGCTTCAACCAGAACTAAATCATTGACGAGAGCAAAAGCATGGGGACCCACGACTACTCCAACTATAAGATAACCCAAGATCACTGGCTGTCTTAGTCGATGAGCCACCATTCCCCCAACAAGCGCTGACCCCAACAGAATAGTGAAGTTAATAACCAGGTCTGATTGTTGCATATTTCCCTCTTACCTGCTCACAAATATCATTTTATCACATATGAAATAAGAGCCCATTAGCCAAGTAGACCGCTTGCAAATCGAATAGAAAAAATGTTGGTTTTTAAAAAACTAAGCCCCTCACTTCTTTTGGAAGTGAGGGGCTTAGATAACTCAATACGCAGCTACTATTAAGCTAAATAATCCGTCAACTCACGACTGCGGCTTCGATGGCGCAGCTTGGCCAACGCTTCTTTTTCTATCTGGCGTATACGCTCTTTGGTGAGACCAAACTCCAACCCCACATCTTCCAGAGTTTTGCTACGCTCATCGCCTAACCCAAATCTCGTCTCAAGAACACGACGCTCTCGTGCCGATAGCGATTCCATCGCTTTTCTTAGTTGCTCTCCAAGAAAATTACCAACTGCCTGGTCCTCAGGGCGAAGACTGGCTTTATCCTCAATGAAATCGCCCAATATGCTGCCTTCCTCACCAATTGGTGTCTCCAGTGAAATCATATCGCCAGAAGTAACCTTGATCAACATATCCAACTTACCAGGCGAAACACCCATCTCAGAAATCAGCTCGCCTTTGGTTGGCTCACGACCATACTCACGCCATAACTTCTGCCGAACTTTGGATAAAGCTCTGGTTGCTTCCACCATATGAACCGGCAAACGAACAGTACGAGACTGTTCTGCTATAGCCCGAGTAATCGCCTGACGAATCCACCACGTAGCATAAGTGCTAAACTTATACCCTTTTCTATGGTCAAACTTGTACACCGCCCGCATCAGACCAATGTTACCTTCCTGGATAAGGTCCTGTAGCGATAAGCCTCTTGCTGTGTACTTCCTGGCCACGCTCACTACCAAACGCAGATTCGCCTGAATGATGTGGTCGGCCGCTTTACTGGCTACTTCCTTCACTTCTTCAAAGTGCTGGCTGATTTCAAGGTTGTGTTTCTTAAGGACATTATTGAAACTTGATGCTTTTACCTTTTTTTCTAACTTGGCTACAGAGTCGGCTTGGCCAACGTCTCCCAATAGATGCCACGGTATTAGCCTGCTATTAAGAGATAGCTGAATCAAACGTCTTATAGTCTCATCCTCATCCAATCGAGCTGTCTGCGCCAGCGCACTGTACAATTTAGGGTCTATCTGCCCGTCTATAGCAGCACAAAAATCGGAATGCGAAACTTGACTGATAATACCTTTGCCCTTTGGAATGTTCAGATGACGACGCAGTGCTTCAAACACCGAGCGAGTCTCAATAAAGCGCTTAATCAGCTCATTCACCAACTCAGCCGCGGTAGGCTGGCTGCCTTGCTTTACAACCCGATCTTCCAAAAGTTTAGAAAGATATTTACCGGACTCTACCTGACTTCCCAAAACCTTTTCCTCACCGGCAGTAAGCAAAGGCGTTTGTTTGCATTCGGACAAATACAAACTGATGGAATCGTCAACTATCTCACGTTGGCTAACTACTGCAACAGTATCTAACTCAGGAATAGCTTCGTCTCTATCCAGTTCCTCAACAACAAGCTCCCCTTCTTCTGTACGTAGCTTATCAGCCCTTACACGTGGATTTTCAACACTCTTTAAAACCATGACTTTCCCCTATTACATCGCTCTTGTTAATATGCATTAAACGGAAACCACCTCTTTAAGTTCAGGCACTTTCTCTCTCAATATTCTTTCAATCCCATTCTTCAAGGTCATGGTAGACATGGGACAACCACCACAGGCCCCCACAAGACGCACCTTTACAAAGCCCTCCTGACTCACATCAACCAGCTCCACATCACCGCCATCAGCCTGCAATGCAGGCCTTATCTGTTCTAAAACCGCTTCAATTTTCTCACGCATAGAAAACTCCTTTTAAACCCATACTCACGTAGCACTGTAATTATATTCCAGAGCACGGCCACTGTATGCGACTTTTGTCGCATTTCAGCTTCAAACATCTTCCTTTCCTGACCACCAACACCCCATTTAAAGTGCTACTCCCCGCCACGGATACAGCTTTTTTGTTGATAAAATTGTAAAATAGCATTGTGAAGGAATTATGAAGAAAAGGTGTTTATATTATGTAATTCAACTCCCTCAGTCAAGTCTAGATTACCAACTCAAAAGAGACCTGCATGGAACAAGAGACACTACTTAAGCTGTTGATATCAGCTGGCCTGGGCTCCAGACGGCAATTAGCTAATGCCATTCTTCATGGCAGGGTCAAAGTAAACGGGGAAACAGTAGAGAACCTCTCTCACCCCACTAATCCTGCAAAGGATAGCATCCTGATAGATGGTAGGCCTGCCCAGATTAAACCTAAACAAAAAATTGTTTTAATGCTCAACAAACCCCCTGACGTTCTATCAACTATCAGTGATGACAGGGGGCGTAAAACAGTCCTGGACATTTTGCCCCGAAAATTCCGCAATATGGCGCTGTATCCGGTCGGACGTCTGGATAAAGATACCACTGGATTATTGTTACTAACCAACGATGGTGAGCTAACTTATCAGCTTACTCATCCCAAATTTGGGCATAAAAAAGAATATCTGGTTTCCATCAAATCCAGGCTCGTGGCGGACGAGATATTAGCTCTAAAACAAGGTATTAACCTCGACGATGGCATAACCTACCCCGCTGAAATAAAAGAGTGCCAGACATGTGCACCTTACAGCTACAGACTTACCATACACGAGGGCAGAAAACGGCAGGTACACCGCATGTTCGCCAAACTTGGCCATAATGTGCTCGCACTCAAAAGGACCAGGTTCAGTGGGCTTACATTAGGAAATTTGAAAGAAGGTGAATTTCGCCAGCTTTCCGCTCAAGAAATTGAACGGCTTCGGCGAGCTTAAAACAATCATACAAACGGAGGGAGCACACATTAGACATAGGTGGCATGCATATTCTTTCCCAGTCAGACAAAGGAGCTGTTGGCGATATATTCCGCAGAATATCAATACCAAATCCCATAGAATACACTTATGTCAGACCATTAAGCAGCTATAAAGGCAAGACATTTATTTGGGCAATTATCCCTTTGTTGGTGCGGAGTTAGCTATCAGCAGCGCTATAGAAGTAGTAGAGCTCCCGTCAACCATCACTTATGCACAATTTATTAATCACATCTGGCTCACTACAGGTGAAGGAGCTTCTTTGAAAGGCTGCATCCGTACTATTAATGAGAACAAAAACGGATAGTTTGATTTCAGGTGCTCCACATACCATACCCACTCGGCAGCTAAATGCTGGTAAACTCGCTGAATGTCACCGGCAAGATGTGCCAGGTCACTATCAGGAAGACCTTCGAATGACTGCCTGGCTTCCAACTCTTCCGTGAGGTGAAAGGTTGCCCATAATAGGTCAGTAAAGCGCTCATGCTCCAATAGATTTGGGTTCTCTAATAGTCTCAACAGGAACTCACGTTTTTTAATCAGAAATGTTCGTAAACCTTCAAGGTCTACAACCGAGCAATGTGGTCTATCTTTTATGGCACTGGCATAAGTAGCTGCTTTCTCGAAGTCTCTGTGTGTCCATTTTGGGTCAACAGTAAGCCTGCGGCAAGTTTCTTCAGTCCCCTCAAAGTAACCAAGAAAGTCGTACAGGATTTGATTACCTACCTCACTGAAAAAAGCCCCGATTACCATATTTAGCTTCTGTAACATCGCCCGCTTTTCACGATATGACAGGATACGCTCAATTACAAGCACCACTATGAATACTTCGAGCGGTAGAAAAGCTATATCGCCAAGCAGGTAGATAAAAATATGATGAGGGTCATGAAAAATGTAGTAATGCAACAGGTATAGTAACCCTGAGATTGCCAGGAAGACAATAGCTAAAATAACAAAGGTTGAGTAGCTCCTCATACTTTCCCTCCTAATACGGTAGTCTTCTTTGTAACTAAAGATAATACCACAGATTTCTGTGAAATGGAGGTCCTTAACAAACTTATCGTAGAAATTCAAACTTGGCTACCCAGAGAAAGGTCCTGTTGTAACCTGCTGGCTAAAATGATGAGGCTGGATATCCTTTTCAGATATCCAGCCTCATATTGAGTGGCTAAGGTTATCACCTCTTAACTTCGTTTCCAGTGCCTCCTTTTTAATTTCGCTATCATATTATTGCCCTGCCGCTTTCTCTAAAGCCACTCTCCTCTTTTGCCGCTGACGAGCTTCACGCATCACCTGAAGCAATCCGCTCACATTCATATACCAGATCAATGCGGCTGGAAAGAGGATTAGCGGAACCACTACCACTATCGCCACTATTAACTGCCAAGCCATTTCTGTTTACCTCCTTTTTTCATCTTTTACACCTTCAGTGTATCACCGCACTGTTATCCTGACTTCCGCTATAACACCCGCTTTTGAACCGATAAAACACTGGATATTTTGACCGGCAGCCCGCATTATTTACCTGACATGATTCGACTCACACCAAGTAGATATACCTGTCGATTATATCTAACACACCATCAAAATAGTGAAGCCTCTATCGCAATAACAAAAGATAGAGGCTGTCAACAAGAAAAGGCAAGAACACTTTGGAAAGCTACTTGATGACTTCGCAAACCTCCGCTACAGGTTTCCGCTCTTTCGGAGGCGGGCTTTCATCCGGATAGCCAACTGGTATCAATGCCAGCAGCTCCATCCCCTGAGGAATGTGGAGTATTTTCTCCAATTCTCCCTTCGCCTGCATAGGTCCAGTCATCCATACCGCTCCCAGTCCCATTTGATGAAAAATCAAAAGCAGATAGGTAATAGCCGCAGCCACAGATTGAATACGGCTGTCGGCCGCGCTACGCCAGTCACGTATCTGCTTCGCCTTAGCATCAGTCTGAACCCTGGTAGCTAACACCTTATCAGCAGGAGACTGATATTGAGAAGAAGCCACTCCAATAATTGCTGGTGCACTCTTAAATAATGCCGCAGTCTCACGCCACCTGGCAGCCATAGCCTCCTGCTGGTCGGCATCGAGCCATACTGCCACCTGCTCTGCTATTCCCTGGGTCACCTTTGCCATAGATTCTATAGTACCCTTGTTGAAAATCACGTAAAAACGCCAGTTTTGCTGATTTCCGGCATTGGGGGCACATGTAGCCAGCTCTAGCGCCTTCATTAACAGTTCCTCAGCAACTGGTTTATTCTGCCATTTACGAATAGAACGCCTGGTCCTGATAAGTTTTTCCAGCTCTGCAAATTCCATCCTGTATCCTCCTTTCTTCGCAATATTGTAGCCAACCACTAATACCCTTTGCAATGCTTCGCAAGTACATCATTCCGTACATCCCATATCTCTTGACAGACAGCATCGTTACACGACAACTCCATTGACTTTTCGCTACCAGACTTGTATCCTTACTTATTCTGTCATTAAAGCGAGGTAAAATAACTATTTTGAAAATACTATTTATATACCCACAATATCCAGATACTTTTTGGAGTTTTAAACATGCCCTTAAGTTTGTCTCCAAGAAAGCCGCTTTTCCACCGCTTGGTCTATTAACCATAGCTTCTATGCTTCCCCAAGAATGGGAGAAAAAACTGGTTGATATGAACATAACCAGCCTGATGGACAAGGATATCAAATGGGCTGACTACGTCTTTATCAGCGCTATGTCAGTACAGATAGAATCAGTAAAAAGAACTATCCAGAGATGTAGACGGCTAGGTGCCAAAATTGTTGCCGGCGGACCGCTTTTCACCATGGAACCGGAAGAGTTCCCCGAAATAGACCACCTGGTGCTCAATGAGGCTGAGGTTACCCTGCCACCGTTTCTGGAAGACCTGAAAAATGGTTGCGCTAAACGCATTTATACCTCCAGTGAATGGCCCGATATAAATGCAACTCCCATCCCCACCTGGGAACTTATCGACATGAGCAAATATGCCTCGATGAGTATACAATACTCACGAGGCTGCCCCTTTGACTGCGAGTTCTGCGACATAGTGGTACTCAATGGACACACGCCACGTACGAAAGATAAAGTTAATGTCATTAAAGAACTGGAGGCTTTATATAACCAGGGTTGGAGAAGCAGCGTCCTTGTGGTCGATGATAACTTCATCGGAAACAAAAGAAAATTAAAAAGCGAAACCATGCCAGCTATCATCGAATGGATGGAGGGGAAAAAACATCCGTTCTCTTTTGATACCGAAGCATCTATCAATCTGGCTGATGATGAAGAACTGATGCAATTAATGGCCAAAGCTGGTTTTAAAACGGTGTTCATCGGCATCGAAACGCCCAATGAGGAAAGTCTGGCTGAATGTGGCAAATCTCAAAACAAAAACCGCGATATGGTGGCTGCTGTTAAAAAGCTGCAGAATTTCGGCTTAGTGGTGCAAGGTGGCTTTATTGTAGGCTTTGACAATGACCCTCTGTCTATATTCGAAAACCAGATTAATTTCATCCAGAAAAGCGGCATCGTTACCGCTATGGTGGGACTGCTCAATGCCCCTCATGGAACCAAACTGTATCAGCGGCTTAAGAAAGAAAACCGCCTCACTAAAAACTTTACCGGCAATAATACTGATTGCTCTATGAACTTCACCCCAAAGATGCACTACGAGACTCTGATAAATGGCTACAAGAATATCCTCAATACCATTTACTCGCCGAAGAAGTACTACGAGCGGGCAATCAACTTCCTCAGTGACTACAAACCAATAGCAAGCAAGGCCTTTAAGCTTAGATTGGAGCATGTTAGTGCCTTCATTAAGGCAATGTGGATTCTGGGTATCAGAGAAAAGGGAAGAAGGTACTACTGGAGACTGCTGATTTGGACATTGAGAAAGAAACCTCACTTCTTTGCTATTTCCATAACACTTGCCATTTACGGATTCCACTTCCGCAAGATAGTGGAAAGATATGCCAAGCTGCCGGCTCAAGGTAACGCCTAGAAGATAGTTGGGTGGGAAACACCATCAGATAATCAGAGTGCTTCACGTGGCTGATTTATTGGGGGCAGGTTACCTCTATTATTCGCAACAGACCTTACTTAAAACACCCCTACGCGGAAAATGAAGATGCCCTTTGCGACGCAAATGAGTTATAATCAAAACTGAAAACCGAGGCCACAGCAATGATTATAGCTCTAGATGCCGATGGCGGAGATTATGCTCCACGAGAAGTGGTTAAGGGAGCCGCCCAAGCTTCAGCTGAGTACGAGATAGACATTGCCTTAATAGGTAAAAAAGCCATACTCGAGATGCTGGTCAGGCGCTATGGTAAGAAGCGGAAGTTTACCATCATAGAAGCAAGTCAGACCATCGAGTGCAGCGAGCCGCCTGTCCAGGCAGTCCGCAGCAAACCAGACTCAGCAATTGTTATTGGAACCAAACTGGTAAAGGATGGTGCCGCCTCCGCCTTTGTTTCTGCTGGCAGCACCGGCGCAGTGCTCGCAGCAGCATTTCTCCATCTGGGCCGAATCAAGGGAGTCCAGCGACCGGCGCTATGCGGCATTATTCAACTCCAACCCGAAAATCCTGTCCTCTTAATCGACGTCGGTGCCAATGTTGACTGTCGCCCGGAGCAACTCGTTCAGTTCGGCCAACTTGGGGCTACATTCGCCAAAGAGTTCCTCTATATCGAGACTCCCAAGGTCGGATTGCTAAACAATGGCGCTGAAGAGGTCAAAGGCAACCAGCTTGCCAAGGAAAGTTTCCAACACCTTAAAAATGCCAACCTCAATTTTATAGGCAATGTAGAAGGGCAGGATATCCTCAGCAAAAAAGCAGACGTAGTAGTAACTGACGGATTCACCGGCAATATAGTTTTGAAGGCATTGGAAGGGTTTGGGGACACTTTCCTCAATGTGCTTGGACTTGGCCGGTCGTTTAGAATTGATCAACAGCTTCAGGGTTCCGCCTTAGTTCGTTACGTTGAAATAGCCTCAATGGCGAAGCGTATGGACTACACAGAATACGGCGGGGCATGCTTGCTGGGAGTAAATGGCAATATTATTGTTTCTCATGGGCGCAGTCAGGCCAGAGCTATCAAAAACGCCATCTACGTAGCTCACCGCGCCACGGAAACCAAGGTCGTTGATGCTATTAAAAATAGCAGCTATCTGACAAAACAATAAATATTCCCCCTCAAATACTCTGACTTCCCGGAATTTTGCAAAGCCAAGATTTCCCCTGCTATAATTGCTTGGATTTTGTCTTCATTTCTGCCAGACAAAAAAACGAGGTTTTCATTTCATAATACATGCTGGCACTAAGTCAAATAATTGCTATCCTTATTTTCCTCCTCATGTTTATTGCCATTATTATTGGCAAAATCCATCGCTATATTCCCGCCCTCATCGGTGGTGCCCTGGTAATTATTGTCGTTTTCCTCGGAATAATGCAAAGTCCAGAAGCTATCCTCAACGTGCTGAACCTCAGTCAGCTGGGCGACCTTAAATTCTGGATACCCGGCCAAGAGCACATAGAATCCCATGGAGTAAACTGGCAAACTATCATTTTCATCGGCGGCATGATGCTCATGGTGGAAGGACTTGGTGAAGTAGGGTTTTTCCGGTGGTTATGCCTCCACTTAGCAAAAATGGTCAGATATCGTGTGATACCAATTCTGATCACCTTCATGCTGCTCTCCGGCTTTCTGGCAATGTTCATAGACAGCATAACCGTATTATTATTCCTATCCTCAGTAACTATCGAACTGGCGCGCTTACTCAAATTCGACCCTGTACCGGTGATAATTGCTGAGATTTTCGCAGCTAATATTGGAGGCAGTGCCACCATGTGCGGTGACCCCCCCAACATAATCATCGGCACTGCTTTTGGCTATACTTTTACTGACTTTGTAGTAAATACCGGCCCCATCGCCTGGATAGGTATGGTTATAGCCATTGTCTACTTCTATTTCGCCTGCCGCAAGACACTCGTTTCTTCCCAAAACACCTCGGATCCATCGCAGAAAGAGTATCTAAAACCCAAAGAGGCTATTACCAATCACCGTCTGTTTTTATTGAACACCGTCATTTTCATTCTGACTATAATTTTACTGGTTACCCATGCGGAAACAGGACTATCCGTCGCCACTATAGGCGTTATTGCTGGCGTCTTGACCATATTTGCTGCAGGTAAAAGCGCTTTGCACATCATGAAGAGGGTTGACTGGCATACTCTGCTATTCTTTATCGGCCTGTTTATTTGCGTTGGTGGTCTTGAGGAGACCGGAACTTTGAAAATACTGGCGGAATATATCGGGCAAGTATCAGGGGGTAGCCTCATCATTGTAATACCTATTATCTTATGGTTATCTGCATTCGCATCAGCGATAGTGGATAACATTCCTTTTGCTGCCACTATGGTTCCTGTAGTCTATAACCTTTCTCAGACTGCCGGCCTCAGTCTGCCCACATTGTCCTGGGCGCTTGCTCTGGGCACAGACATCGGAGGCAATGCTACCCCTATAGGCGCATCAGCCAATGTGGTGGGAACTGCTATCGCAGAGAGAGAGGGCTATCCCGTCAGTTGGGGCAGGTTCCTGAAATACGCTCTACCCAGCATGCTTATTGTCGTCGGCTTGTGCCACCTGCTATTGATTCTGTGGCATACATAACCCCACAAAAACAAGGAAACGTTCGAGTGCTTACCCTATCGGGTTGCTCTAAATTGTTGTAAACTAATGTTCAAGGCAGATAGCAAAAAACATGTTTGACAAAATACTGGTTCCTTTAGATGGCTCCAAAGCAGCGGAACAGGTCTTCCCTTATGTGACAGAACTGGCTACGGCTTTCGGTTCTGAAGTAATCTCGATAGGTATCTGCGAGCCGGAAGAAAGTGAATACGGACACATTTGTCAAGTCTACATGAATAATGAGGCAGACCTGCTAAAAACTAGAATAGGCGCAGATAAAGTAAAGTCAGTGGTTTTATCGGGTAAACCGGCGGAGGAAATACTGGACTATGCGGAAAACCATGAGGTGAGCCTGGTTGTGATGGCATCGCACGGCCGCTCAGGCATCAAGCCCTGGTCATTGGGCAGCACTGTTGAAAAAGTACTCCACAGAATAGCTGCTCGTCTACTCATTATCAGAGCCTCAGAAAAGCCAGTAGAATCGAGTAAAACCGGTTTTTTCAAACGTATTCTGGTACCTTTAGATGGCTCTGAAGCTTGCGAAACAGTGCTACCTTATATAACAGAGTTAATGAAGAAACTCGGCTCCGAAGTGACCCTGCTACAGGTATTAGCCTCTGGCAAGCACGTTCACACCATCGGAGGTAGTGATTATGTCTACTTTAAAGACCATGACATAAACTCCATGGAAGCAAAAGCCAAAGAATACCTGGGTAAAGTAGGGGCAAAACTGGAAAGCCCCAAAGCCGTTAAAAAATGCGAGCTCAAGTTCGGCGACCCTGCCGAGGAAATAGTAAAATACGCCAAGGAAAAGAATGCTCAGCTCATCACTTTATCCACCCATGGCCATTCCGGCATTGAAAGATGGGCTTACGGCAGTGTTACCTATAAGGTTTTGCAAACCAGCAATAAATCCATCTTGCTGATACCTCTTGCCCAAGCTCACGACTAAGTCGCTTTAAGTATAATCCCGACAGGGCAATGGTCTGACCCCGTCACATCAGACATGATAAACGCCTGCACTACCGACTTAAGCAAATTTCCCGTCACGAAAAAGTAATCAAGCCTCCAGCCTATATTCCTCTCCCTGGCTCTCGTCTTCATATCCCACCACGTATACTGATTAGGTTCTTTATGGAACTGTCGAAACGTGTCAATATAACCATGAGTCACCAGCTTATCCATCCAGGCTCTTTCTTCGGGCAGAAACCCTGAATTCTTCTCGTTTTCTTTGGGCCTGGCTATATCTATTTCCTTATGCGCCGTATTGAAATCACCGCAGATTATCAGCTTCTCGCCCCTGTCTTCTAAGGAATCAACAGATTCAAGAAACACGTCGTAGAAGTCCATTTTGTATTTCAACCTATGGTTACGTTCAGAACTGGTATCTCCCTTAGGGAAATAGACGTTGAACAGGATAAATCCCGAATGCTTTGTTATCAGTACTCTTCCCTCGGTATCGAACTCCTTAATGCCCAGACCATACTGCACTTCAAGCGGTTTCTCTTTGGTGAAAGTTGCCACGCCGCTGTATCCCTTAGCTTCTGCGGGATAATTCCAGTGGGTTACATAGCCCGACGGCTCAACCAGGTCTTTACTAAGTTGGCCCGGCTGTGCTTTGGTCTCCTGAAGACAAAGAATGTCAGGCCTTTCCTTTTGTAATAAGTCTTGCAGAGAGCCTTTTCTTGCCACCGCCCTGATGCCATTGACATTCCATGACAGCAGCTTTAACTCCTTCATATCGAATACCTCTTTTCTCTCATAAATTGCGACAGTCTAATATCAGTCCTACTCAACCAGACCTATTCTACTTTTCTTTGTCCTGTACCTCAATATTTAGACAGTAACTAACCAGTGCGTATTTAACACGAGGCACACCACGTACGTGTTGACAAAATCGATACAAGCAATATAATAGGAGGCAATTAATTATATCCGACCAGGGTTTTTGTTTGCCCACTCGTAGGGATTATTACAGGAAACCAATAATTAGTGAAGGGGGTGAGAAAACTAGAGAGTAAACAGCACTTGTTCTTAGCCAAACGCTCTAATTTTTTAAGAAGGAAGGGAAAATGAAGAAAATAGTTATCATAACTGTAGCTTTAATTGTAGCTGCACTGGTTCTAACTCCAGCTATTATACTTGCTCAGGAGAGCAAATGCCCCGGCATCCCCTGGGTCAGCGGCACCGGTAAATATGACGGCATCCCCTGGACCAGCGGTGTCTGCAAGTAACTTGTGTTTTCCATTAGACCAGGTCTGCAGAAATAAAATTTTGAATGTAATGGCGCAGACAGAATATCCTCACCTTTGAGGTATTTTGTGAGTTTATTTTACTAGCTCTACCCATTCCCTCTCCCTGTGAGCAGGGAGAGGGAATTTTTCAGGCACTGCGATAATCCAGGAGGTACTACATGAGCAAGCCCAAAATTCCACTCTGTTCTAAATGCCCCAAGCGAACTTGCCACCCTTTAGGTAAAATAACCAAAACCAGAGTGGAAATCGAGAACGCACCAGCCTTTTGCCCCATGAAGATTAGCGCCAAGGCACTAGAAAAAGCGCTGGCTGAATATCAGAAAAAAGATGTCAGAGAATTCGCTCGCCAGGCTTCGATTCAGGAAGCCGAGTGCTACGAATGGATAGCAGGCAAACTAAGAACCAAAATACCAAGGATAGAAGAAACCATCCAGTTCGCCAAAAAAATGAACTACAAGAAGCTGGGGCTGGCCTTTTGTCTCGGCCTCGCAAATGAGGCGCTTATCATTAATAAAATTTTGGAAAATGAAGGTTTCGAAGTCGTCTCCGTCTGCTGTAAGACTGGTGGCATTGCCAAAGAGAATATCGGCCTTAAACCTAATCAGAAAATAGGTGCTCCTGACAGTTACGAGGTTATGTGCAACCCTATTGCCCAAGCAGAGGTTATGAACGAGGAAAAACCTGATTGGGTAATTCTCCTGGGGCTATGTGTAGGACATGATACCTTATTTATCAAATACTGCCGCCAACCTATCACTGCACTGGCAGTAAAAGATAGGGTGCTGGGACATAACCCGCTCACCGCCCTTTATCTTTCTGAGACACCTTACTACGGAAGATTGTCACCGAAGAAAGAGGGGCCACTGGCACCACAACCCCCGCAGAGCAAATAGCGGTTACTCTTTAAGCGCTCTGACCAAATCAGCATAGCTGCTCATACCGGATACGTTCTGCAAAAAATCCTTGAGCGAAGCACTCCTGGCTCTAAGCTGTTTAAGCTCCCCGTGTATTGGGCTCACCGAGGCTGGGGCATAGCCATAAATACCATGGAAGGCAAAATATGCCTGATTCAATTTCCTAATGTTATAACCATGCGCTAAAAACGCCTGCCGCTGTTCCTCCATATAGCGTTCCGCCTCTTCAATATTTCCCTGAGCAAGGTACTTATCTACATTCTTTCTGGTTTGCCTCATTTCGGCATCAAAATCGAAGTCCAGGCTTTTCTTCTCCTTCTTTGCCGGCTCCTGAGCGCCATAGTAGCGAGCGTATACCTGGGAACCAATCTCCTTGCTGACCATTCCAGCCAGTGTTTCATTCATAATAATAATGTTCGGGTCTTGCGCTATACCAACCGAATCTAATACATACCGAAAACCCAGCGGTCGAAACGCCAGATGCTGATGGAGCCATTCTTCAACCACCGTATTAATCACAAAAGTCAGGCTGGCATCCCCGGCAACTATCGGCGGATAGGTCGCCCCAAAACCACCCAGCTCCTCTACCAGCGATGACACTCCCAGTTCATCCACCTCGGCTTCAATCTTCTCCATCTCTGCCTGGCTAAGATTCTGACGAAGCATCACCCTATCAAGATAAAAAATCCGGCCCCGTGGTGAGATAACCAATAGATGAGGAGGCTGCTCCAGCTTAAAGTTCAATGGAGGGAAAACAAAAATGCCATTTTCCGATAATACGGACTCAATTTCGCTTCGCAGCTTGTCCTCTTGATTTAAACTGCTTCGCCCTGATGCCGGTTTAACCGCAAGGGAATAAATGGCCTGAGCTTCCCAGGAGACAAAATCGAAGGCGTAAGGCTTGGTGATCAAACGCACTCGATGATAAACGTCCTCTTTCTGGACTGTCTGGCTGGTACATGAAATGCCAATACCCGTCAGGACAGCAACAACCAGCAAGAGTAGCAGAACTCGCCGCATCTTAAGCATCCTTAAAATAGTACAGGTATTTACCTGGACTCAACACTGACATGGAGGCTTTTAATATCAGCACCCCCCTTCAACGCAGAGACCAAACCACGAAGAGTGTTACTGATAATTTGCACCGGGAAAGGAGTAAGAGAGATATCTTCACCGTTTACAGCAATGGTAACGTCGTCATGCTCATGATGGATTTCCACGCTTCGAATGTAGTCCACGCCTTTAAGCGAGGCAGCCATGCCAATGGAAACGCGCGCCAGAAATTCGTCAACAAAAGGGTTTAATTCTGCAGGCTTTTTATTTATCAATAGTTTTGCCTTATAGCTTTCCTTCATGCTAATCCCTCCTGCTCTATCCCGA
This sequence comes from Chloroflexota bacterium, assembly GCA_037443085.1. Classification (GTDB taxonomy): domain Bacteria; phylum Chloroflexota; class Dehalococcoidia; order GIF9; family UBA5629; genus JBBIPA01. The sequence continues at coordinate 19,407 of JBBIPA010000011.1, forward strand.
ATAGAGCGCTGATGACAACAGATTAGATTATGAAGATATATTGCATCTATGTCAAATAACTATTTCTGACCTTCGCTTTTCCTGTCCCCGAAGAAAATCTATCACCACATGACTGCCTTCAGTCAACGATGAAAGCACATCCTCCAGGTCATCGGCATTGCGAATCGGACGCAGGTTCAGCTCGGTAATAACATCGCCCGGCTTGAGTCCCGCCTGTTCGCCCAGCGAAGATGGGGCCACTCTGCCTATAAATGCTCCGAGCACTGGCACATTCGCCTGCCTCTGGATGATTCTACTGGCATCAGCTACGCTGAGTCCAAAGGGAATATGCTGATTGCTACTACCAGCAGACAGCAATTGCTCCAATCGAGGCCTGTTGAACCCTACAATTACCTCCCCGTCAACCACAATAACCGGCACTCCCATTTGTCCTGACACTCGAACCATTTCCTCAGCCGCTGCTCTATCACGAGAGACATCATGTTCAGTAAACCTGATATCATGCTCATTAAGAAATCTTTTAGCCTGATGGCAATATCCACATGTCGGCGTAGTATAAATTGTTATATTCATTTTTTTATCAGCCTCGAACACCATTTTTTGCCCACACCTTGTGCTATCAACAGAAGTTGGAGATAAGGGCAAAGTGCCCTTACCTCCAACACCCGTTTCGGCCCGCTATCCCCCACACAGATCACTCTCCAAAAAGTTCCTCCTCATCACCATCGCCATCCCCCTCCTCACCCACCACATTAGTCGGCTCGGAAATCGCCGAAGCATCCTTAGTCGACAACAAATCCGCCAGAATATTATCGAACAGTTTCACCTCACCGCACAGCTTACACACACCCTTGCTGATTGGACCATTCGGCGGCTCAATCAGCCAGTGATGCTTACACGCAGCCCTGATAACCGGCCTTTCCAGAACAGCTACTGACTTGGTGCCCATAGCCATACCTCCTTTCCTCAATATCATTATCTATTTTAGGTCAGCAGATAATTACTGTATGCAACTTTTGTCGCAAAGAATATACCAAGTCAAGTCTAGAGAGACGGAAGGTAAGAGATAGAGAACCTGAATATGAAGCAGTTACAAAGCGCTGTCGGAGGAAAAG
>JBBIPA010000011.1:20621-45083 GCA_037443085.1 Chloroflexota bacterium
TAAGAGATAGAGAACCTGAATATGAAGCAGTTACAAAGCGCTGTCGGAGGAAAAGTGTCGCCACCCCTTTAGGGCTCTTCTACCACGATATCGTAGGGACAGCTAATGGCGCCTGTGGGACACACTGCCTCGCATTGAGCACACCAGCCACAATCTTCTACCTCTACAGCAGTTACCACTTCATCTACCATCACCAGCGCATTACAGCGACACACAGTGACACACAACCCACAGCCATTGCATTTTTCCACAAATATTAAAGGCATCTGACTCACAGTAATTTGCCTCCAGTGTCCTTTATGCTAACATCATTCCACATCGTCTGTATGTGACCATAGTCTCAAAACGAAGCGCCGATCATATTTTTCAAAGCTTCCTTATTACGAATGACAATCCTATGGCGATCGAGCTTAATCACACCATCATCCTCCATTGCTTTGAGCGACCTGCCCACCACCTCTCTCGCCGTCCCTGCCATAGCCGCCATCTCCTGCTGAGTAAGACGTGCTCCCCCACCAGTACCATCCCCATCACCGGCGTTCTCCATGAGTATTTTAGCCACTCTGCCAATAACATGCCTGAACGATAGGTCTTCCACCAGTGACACCAGGTGGCGCACCTTGCCGGCAAGAACGTTAATCACATTTCTGGCTGCCTGCGGATATTTCCTGAGGATAGCTTCGATATCGCTCTTACTTATCTCACAAAGTACCACTGGCCCCATTGCCTGCACACTCACCGGGCTGGGAGCATTATCAAAAACAGGCACGTCATTAAAGGAGTCGCCCGGGCGCAGGATATTCAGAATTTGCTCCTTACCCTCGGCCGATGTCTTGAATACTTTCAAGGCACCGGAAACCACAAAATGAAGGGTGTTCGCTGCATCCCCCTCGAGAATAAGCATCTCTCCCCTGCCAGCCGTTTTCTCCACGATAAGCTTCCGCATCGACTCAAGCTCAGCCTCAGTCAGACCGGCAAAGTACAGTATCTTTTTTAAAAACTCCCGCTCAACAGCCATAAGTTATTTTTCCTGATCCCACTTACTTGATGCGCGACTCTACCAGTCGGGCAAAATACTCCAGCTCCTTAATGGTGGTGAGGGTGCCCAGATTCACATAAACGTTGTTTTTTCTAAACCTGATTATATAAGTTGTGGGGTCACTGGCATCCGAACCAAGTATTTTCACCGTATATCCCTCATCACCGATGGTAGCAATGCCCGCCATGATGTCTTTAGAATTGGCTTTAATCTCTATATAGCGCTTTTCCGCCGCTGCCACAGTATTATGAATCGATACGGCATTGTCCATTATCTCGTCTTTCCCCATTAGATAACCCCGGCGCACGAACTTAACGTAGTACGTAGAAATGGTGTCATCGATTTTTGGTTCAAAATCTTGATGATAAACAAAACGGGCCTGCTTCACGTCATCTTCATTTAGCGCTATCTGCGACGCCTTGACATTTTCGTACACGGTGACCGCTACGGTTCTGGCAGCACTGCCGCCAGCATTGGTGGCAGTGAGTTTATACACTATGCTCCTGGATGGAATCAGTTTCTTTGTACCAGAAAGCAGGACTTGTCCTACATCAGGCTCTATAGTAACCGCAGTGGCGCCGCTCACCTCCCAGCGTAATGTCACCGGTTCAACCACGGTAACCTTTGTGGAACTCACCTCTAAAGCAACAATCACCGGAGGTTTAACCTGAGGTTGCTGGGGGGCCGGCTGGGGCTGGCTCGCCGGCGGTGGCGGGCTCTGCATAGATGCACAAGCCACTACAAAGCTAGCCAGTAGCAGAGCTATTAACCAGAACAAAAATCTACGCTTCCCGGTATGCATTCCGCTCTCCAGACATTAATTACCACGATTATACATCCCTTCAGTACAAAATGGAATACATCTTTTCCCAACAGGATGAAATTTTGCTACAATGGCTTTTGCACCATGACTTACTCACTGGGAGTCGATATCGGCTCTGTTAATGCCAAGCTGGCACTTATCGATGACGATCGCAATGCTGTCCATTTCGACACTGAAAAAATAACAGCAGTCCCCACGGCAGCAGTTACCGCGCTCATCGCCAGATTGAGCCGTAAACTTGCCCCTGAACAAATTGTTAGCGCCGGCGTATCTGGCTCAGGCAAAGCCATCATCCCCAGAGAAATAGGCTGGGCTGAGTACAGCAGTCCCCTCTCAATCGCCGCGGGGCTTCTTCACCACCACACTGATGCCAGAACGATTATCCAGGTCGGCGGTCAAAGCTCCCTGGTCATAACGCTGGAAGATGGCTTGAAAAAGCCCTGGAAAGTAGCCTCGAATCCACTGTGCGCCGCCGGCACCGGCAGATTCATGGAGCAACAGGCATATCGCCTGGGCATCAGCATGGATGACTTCGCTCGCCTGGCACTCAAATGCCAGGGAAACCCACCGAGAATAGCCGCCCGATGCAGCGTCTTCGCCAAGACCGACCTTATTCATCTGCAACAAAAAGGCGTTCCGGTGGAGACTATGCTCTACGCCCTCTGCGAAAGCATCGCACGGATGATTGCTTCATTGAAACAGGGGGGTGTTGAAGAGCCGATATATTTTATCGGCGGTGTCGCCGCCAACAGCGCTGTAACCAGGGCATTAAACGAGGTGCTTTCTGCCAAGAACAAACATCCCTTACAGGTCATCGTCCCCGAACATTACCTCTATATCGAAGCCATTGGCTCAGCCCTGCTATCCGTCGGCAAGAAAGTCCAGGCAATCCTGCTTCCGGAAACAAGCACCCCCCAGCAGTATTTTGAAATGCCCCGACTGGAAATAGCCCCACCGCGGGATGGCAAATCAGATGGCAGGATAAACCAGCCTTGCCCGGGATATCTGGGCGTCGATGTCGGCTCAACCAGCACCAAAGCGGTAATACTCGATGAATCGGGTAAAACCGTGCTGGCAAAGCATTACCTGATGACCGCAGGAAGGCCCATTGATGCCGTCAAAGAGGTTTTTCGAGGCCTGCTTAACAAAGGCGCTGGTCTGGTAAACATAGTCGGTGTCGGTGTTACCGGCTCAGGGAGATATCTCATCGGCAGCCTTATCGGAGCCGACCTTATCAAAAATGAGATTACCGCTCAGACCAGAGCTGCCGCCGAGATTGACCCTGAAGCTGACATCATTGAAATCGGCGGGCAGGACTCCAAGCTCGTCATCAAGAGAAACAACATCGTGGTTGACTATCAAATGAACAAGGCCTGTGCTGCCGGGACAGGCAGCTTCATCGACGAGCTGGCGGAAATGCTGGACATCTCCGTAAAAGATGGGGAATTCGCCAACCTCGCTTTCGAGTCGCCGTTCACCATCGACCTGGGCACACGGTGTGCCGCTTTCATGGGACAAGCAGTAGCCTCCGCCCAGCAGGAAGGCATGCCCTTGCCGGTAATCACTGCCAGCCTGGCAAACGCCATCGCCAAAAACTATCTCTCCAAGGTAGTGGGCAACAGAAAGCTGAGCAACAAAGTCATTCTCACTGGAGCGGTATTTTATAATCGCGCCGTTGTGTCGGCATTCCAGCAACAACTGAAGGAAAAAACCCTTACCGTGGCAGAACATAAGGAGGTGAGCGGCGCCATAGGCGCTGCTCACCTGGCAAAAGAAGCACAATCCGGCCTGAAGTCAGGATTCAAAGGATTCCAGCAGGTCGTTGACAGTGACAGCAACCTCTCTACATTCATCTGTAAAAACTGTGACAACAATTGCACCATTACGCGAATGCAGATGCCCAATGAGAAAGCCACTTTCTACGGCAGCAGATGCGACCACTACGACAGCACCATCAATCAGGAACGGCTCAAGACCTTCTTTGATGAGCGTGAAAAGCTGCTTTTCAGAGACTACCGAGAGGGCACCGGTACTGGACCTCTGGTAGGAATCCCCCGGGCACTGCTGACTTATGATTATGCGCCGCTTCTCATCGGATTTTTCAATGCCCTCGATGCCAGGATCATTTTCTCCTCCAGAACGACCAGGGAAATCATGGAACAGTCAGTGGAATTAAGCTACACCGATAGTTGTTTCCCCCTTAAGCTCCTCCATGGCCATGCTGCCAGCCTCGCCGATATCGACTATATCATTTACCCCTGCACCATTCGTCTTGGGGAAAAGGAAGGCCCAGAAAACCAGAAATATGCCTGTCCCCTCGTCCAGGCAGCCCCCTTTATTATCCGAGAGGTTCTCGAGCTTGAAAAAAAGCTGCTGATACCCATCATAGACTTCAGCCGTGGCGATCAGGAAGTGATTAATAATCTCACCAGCACTGCCATTGAAATGGGCTTCAGCAAAAAGATAGCAGAGGAAGCAGCGCTCGCCGGCATAAAGGCACAGCAGCAGTTTGAAACAGATAGAGCAGCACTCGGCGAAAAACTGCTGCGACAGCTACGCCAGAGCAATCAGCTGGGCGTGGTGATTTTTGCCCGTTCCTACATGTCACAGGATTCAGGAGCCAATCTCGGCATCGCCGAAAAACTGGCGCAGCTTGGAGTTGTGCCAATACCGCTGGATTTCCTGCCCCTTGCTTCCATATCGGCTAAAAAGTACACCGACCGGCCTTACTGGTTCTGTGAGAGCAAGCAAATAGCCGGTGCCGCTATCATTGCCGCTGACCAGCAGCTCTACGGCCTGGTATTGACCAATTTCGGTTGCGGCCCCAATTCATTCATCCTCAAGATGCTGGAAGACATCATGGGCGGCAAGCCGCTGGGACAACTGGAAATCGATGAGCACGCTGCTGAGGCCGGTATCGTCACTCGCCTTGAGGCTTTCGTTGACACCATTAAAGGTTTTGCTCGTACCCACCAGCAACCCAGAGCCCAGCACAAAGATATCTACCGGGGGGCATCATCGGCCATCAATACCAAGAAAACACTGCTCCTCCCCAGAATGGCGCCCCATGCCGAGGCAGTCGCCGCTGCCATGCAAGCCTGTGGCGTCAGCGCCATGGTACTACCGGAACCTGACGAACGGAACCTGCACTACAGCGAGCAGGTAACCTCGGGCACAGAGTGCCTGCCTTATCGCGTGACCCTGGGCGACTTCATCCGGTTTTACCATACCAACAGCACCAACATGGATAACTTTGAGGGCTTCAATGCCGGCTCTTACGGCCCCTGCCGTCTGGGCAAGTATGCTATTGAGCAGATGCGACTGCTCAAAGACATCGGCTTTGACCTGCCCATACGTACCACCGTATCCAACAATGCCTATCGCGACTTAAACCTCGGACCCGAATTCGAGCGAATTGCCTGGCGGGGCATCGTTGCCATAGACTGCCTGGAAAAGATGGTATGGCGCGCTCGACCCTACGAAACAGAGAATGGGGCAGCCGACAGGCTATTCCACCAGTACACTACCAGAATTGCCGACCGTATTCGTGGTAGACAAAGCTACGGTGACCTCTTGAGAGAAGCAACCATCCAATTCCAGGCTCTTCTTGACCCCAGACAGCCCAGAAGGCCGTTAATCGGTATCAATGGCGAGATCTTCCTGCGCTCCAATAAATTCAGCAATAGAAACCTGGTGAAGGTCTGCGAAGACGCCGGCTTGGAAGTCGTCGTCGCCCCGCTGGGAGAGTGGTTCAAATATACCTCATACCGCAACCTTGAGGACGCTATTTCAGACCGGAAGTTTAAGAAAATGCTGGCCAGCTACATCAAAAAGCATGTCCAGCAGCATGACGAGCAAACCATATTATCAAACTGCACCGGCCTGTTACACAGCGATGAGCCAGCCACGTCAGACCTACTTCACCTGACCAGCCAGTACCTTTCTCCCCGATGCGGCAGCGAAGCCGTTCTCAGCATAGGTTGCGGACTGAAATGGCTGAAGAGTCCTGCTTTCGCCGGTGTTATCTCGGTGATGCCACATGGCTGCATGCCCGGCGGCATCGTGGCTGCCCTGGCAGAAAAATTCAGCGCTGCCCATCACAAGCCCTGGATCAGCCTTACCTATGACGGCTTCCTAGAAACCAATAACCTGGCAAAGATTCACAGCTTCGCCGAGGTCATCAAATACAGCAGCATTAAAATTTAAAGGAACCCAACGGGGCAAAGCCCCTTTTATAAAAATATGTCATCCCGATGCCATCGGGATCCCGTGGGATCGATGGGAACCCACGTGTTCCTTGGGATTGTAATTTTAGGATAGACCGTGATAAATAAAAGGATAAAAAATTGACCAATAACCAATTAGCTACCAGCCAGTCATACTTTAAAAACCTGTGGCGGCACCTGCTGCTGGCAATCGTCATCTTCATAATATCATTGATAGCAGGGCTTCAAGCCTCTCCAGAACTCGCCAGCGGCGCAATGGAAGAACTTCTCCAGACTATCAAGCCTATTCTGGAGACCCTGGGGTTTCTGGGGCCATTGGCGCTGTTGTTCCTCATCTTCGTAAACAATGCCATCAAAGCACTGGCGGCGATAGGACTGGGCATCCTCCTGGGCATACCACCGTTGATATTCGTCGCAGCCAACGGCTTTATGCTGGGTGCAGCCGTTTCAGTGCTGAAATCAACAGTGGGATATGGCTTGATAGCTGCCGGGCTGGCGCCACATGGCATCATTGAAATACCGCTCCTGCTGCTGGCCTCGGCACTGGGATTGAGAGTAGGCTGGGAATCCCTGAGATTTCTGATAGGACAGAAGAGCTCCATGAGAGCACAGCTACGTAATGGAGTATGGATTTATATTAAATGGATACTTGCCGGCTTATTCATCGCCGCCCTCATCGAGGTTTTTATCACACCCATGTTCATGCTTCTCGCCGGCGGCAAAGAACTTTTTATGAAATAACCAGACCCAATAAGCTGCATTATCTTAGCCCTGTTTATTCATGGTTAGCAGCAGGAACCTGGTTTACCTTGCCGATAGCCAGCGCATGGACGTAGACCTTCGCCGTCTTTTCCAGCAGCTCGCAGTTGACCACAGCATCTCTCAAGTCCTTCCCCACGCCGAGTGCACCGTGATTCGCCATGAGCACCGCGTTCCTGGCTCCCAGCGCTGCAACCACATGGCACACCATTTCCTCAGTGCCCGAGGGAGCATATTCCGCCACATTTATCTCGCCGCCCAAGCAGGCAACCTGGTCATCGAGAATCAGCGGTATCTTCAAGCCAGCCACCGCCACCACGCTGCTGTATACCGGATGAGCATGGACCACGGCATTCACCTGCGGGCGCGCTTTATAAATCTCGATATGGAGCATCGTCTCCACCGAGGACTTAAGCTTCCCCTCGATGCGTTTGCCTGCAAAATCCACCACCACGATATCCACTGGCTTCAATAAATCATAGTGACAGCCACTGGGTGTAATCGCCATCAACTCCCGCCCATCACGGCTGGCTATCCGCATGCTCACATTCCCCATAGTGCCCACCACCAGCCCCCTCTCCACCATTCGCAGAGCTGCCTCCAGCACCATTTTCTTCTCACTATCCCACATCGCTTACTCCATATATTTCCGATATTCAGGCTATCTTAAATCGCCAGTTGCCTACTGTCAAGAAAACAGAATAAGGCAAAGCACAAAATGAGGTTAACGGGACAAAGCCCATTTAAGAAACACTCTCCCCTTTCCCATTGAACAATCATTCTGTCATCACGAGGACGAGCGAAGCGAGGACGTGGTGATCTCGCGGGCTCAATGTGCCCCACGGCTTCCTTATGTTTGTCGTCCTAAAGAGAAAAACAACCTACTATACTTTTTCTAAACGCCTATGCCATAATAAACCCGCGGAGCCAAACATGAACTTCAACCTGACCGAAGGCCAAATCATACTGCAAAAAATGGTGAAGGATTTCACCGCTAATGATATCGAGCCAATGGCGGCGCAGATTGACCGTGACGGCAGATTGCCTGACGACTTAATCAAAAAGCTGGCTGCCCTCGGTCTGCTGGGCATGACCATCCCCAAGAAATATGGCGGCAGTGACGCCGGCAGCCTGAACTGCATCCTGGCCATCGAGCAGCTTGCTTACTCGGGAACCGGAGCCTGGTGGCTGGTGGCATTTAATAATAGCATCCCTGAGAGCATTGCCCGCTTCGGCTCGAAGAAGCTCAAACAGACCTGCTTGAAGCCGCTCTGTGACGGCACTGCCTATGCCAGCATCCAGTTCACCGAGGAGGAGACCGGTTCCGACCCCGAGGCGCTTACCACCACAGCCATACCACACGGAAACCACTACGTCGTAAACGGTATGAAAAGGCTGAGCACCTTCGGCGCCAGAGATGGCTACGCTTTGCTCTACGCTAAAGATGATAGCGGCAGTTGCACCGCCTTTGTGATTCAGAAAAACAACAAAGGCTATACTGCTGATAAAACCTGGGAGCTGATGGGGGGAGGAGGAATAGAAGCAGCCGACGTTTACTTTCAGGGTATGCGCGTGTCCAGAGAGAACCTGCTCGGCAAAAAGGGGGAAGGATTCAACATATTGCTGCACTGGGTCGCCATCGAGAAAATCCAGCAGTGCAGCGCCAGCGTCGGCATAGCACAAGCGGCGCTGGATGAAGCAGTGAGCTATGTTAAATCCAGAAAATCACGAGGCAAACCCATCTCCACCATGCAGGGCATCCGATGGATGCTCGCTGATATGCAGTGCCAGCTTGAAGCCGCCCGATGGCTCACCTATAGAGCTGCCTTTCTCCATGACCAGCAGGCTACTAACTGGCAAAACGAGGCTGCTGCCGCCAAGCTATTCGTAGTGCCCGCCACTATGAAAGTGGTGGAGCAGGCCAGACAAATCCATGGCTGCTACGGCTATACCCGGGATTTCAAAATCGAACGGCTCTATCGAGCCGCCGCCGGCGCCCCCGGCATCGCCACCACACTGGAAATCAACAGGTCTATAGTGGGGGGATGGATAGTCGAGAAGGGGTAGCAGGATTACGAACCTGAAAGTAATATTTCAGGCTGTGTACTATCGAGTTGTATATATGTATCAATCAACCCTTTTATTTATAGTAACTCCCCCAATTCCTCCCTGCTTATACCAGCCTGCTTTAGTATTTCAAGCAACGTCCCCTTCGGTAAATCTCCTTTATGAAGAGGAACAACAGCTCTCCTTTTCGTTTCTGGGTGACAGTAAATGTGATGGCTCCCTTTAGTCCTATCCAGTACAAATCCCTTGTTTTCAAGTATCTTTATGATTTCCCCAGGAGTTAGGGGGGGAAGTTTAGGCACGTTCCTTTACCGTTAGAGTGTATTCCAAAGTTCCATCTTCTGTGGGTACCTCTTCATTGTGCTCTTTCAGGCTCTCAATATATAACTCAATGGCTTCCTTTGCCATCTCAATAGCTTCTTCTATTGTCTCTCCATAGGTGACACAACCAGGAAGGGAAGGAACCATTACCGTATACCCCCCCTCGGGTTCTTTTCGGAGTAAGATTCTATAGTTTATTGTTTTCATGCCATCACCTCACAGGTCTATTGTAATAAAAATCTCACCTTACAGCCAACTAGCTCGGCCTCAACTCAGCCAAACTATTCGTGGTGCCCCATCATGGCAGTGGTGGAGCAGTCTAGGCAAATCCAAGGCTGCTACGGCTATACCCGGGATTTCAAAATCGAACGGCTCTACCGTGCTGCCGCCGGCGCCACCGGCATCGCTACCACATTGGAAATCAACAGGTCTATAGTGGGGGGATGGGTGGTAGATAGGAAATAGGAGGCTGTTGACACCACACAATGCTTATTTGACTTTAGCCAGCCCTGACAGTATTCTAATCCTGCAAATTGCACGTTGATACTGCCAGAATGGCTGCCCATTGAGAAAACGAATGCCTGAGGTGCTTAAACATGAGCAAGTTTGCTGAGAAACTGGGGCGTATTTATAAAACCACTGCTCCAGCAATGGGGTTTCGCAAGTCCAGCGAAGAGACGGAGCTGCCTGCCCTATTGCTTATTGCTGACTTATCTAAAGCCGGAGTGAAAAAGGCCAAAAGCTTGGCAGACATCGGCATAGATGCCGCAGTGGTCAGCAGCGACGGCATTGGCGCCAGCTACTTCAAGGAATTAGCAGCCGGTATGAACAATGTTCCTCTCGGCTTAATATTAGAAGATAGCCACCAGCAGAGCGCCAAGGAAGTCGCTGATCTGGATTGGGACTTCGTCATCTTCAATATGCAAACACCGCTGGAAGCGGTGAATAAAGAGGGGCTGGGCAAAGTGCTCAAAATTGAGCCATCGCTGGCGCCCAGCCTGGTCAGGGCGATTAATGAGCTAAGCCCCGCCGTTGACGCTGTGCTCATTGCCGGCGAGAGTGCCACTGTCACCGTGGAGCAATTGCTCACCAGCCAGTTCCTGACTGGGGTACTGAACAAACCCCTGCTGATGCACGGACATTCCTCGCTAACCAGCAGCGAGTTGAGCAGCCTGCGTGAAGCTGGAATTAAAGGGTTAATCCTTCCGGAGGGAACATCACCCAAGGCATTCGCTGAACTAAAAAAACTGATTGGCAGCCTGCCCAAAACACCCAGACGCAAAATGAAAACCGGTGGGGTGCTGCTGCCCCAGATAGGCATTACCGAAGCTAAAGTGGAAAAGACGGAGGAGGAGGAAGAGGAGGAGGATATTTAGCCCCACCATCCAGACGGAACCAGAACGATACCCCCCCCAACTACCACACTGTAAAGCAAAATGATAACAGCAAGCTTCGGTTTATTCCTCCTCTCGGCAGCAGGCATCTCTCTTTCCGGCGTCATGGCGCCGGGACCGCTGACCGCCGCCACTATAACCAAGGGCTTCAGGGATAAATACGCCGGCATCTTCATTGCCCTGGGACATGCCGTCATCGAGCTGCCGCTCATGGCGCTTATCTACTTCGGATTTGCCCACTTCCTGGCCTCACCTGAAGTGAAAAGGATTGTCGGGCTGGTCGGCGGTTTGATGCTCATCTTTATGGGGATAATGCTGTTCCGCACCATGAACAGGGTTGTCGGCGGCTCTGCTGACTTGCCCTATAACTCCCTGACCACAGGAATCATACTCACCGGCGCCAATCCTTATTTCTTCCTGTGGTGGGCCACTATCGGCATAGCCCTCATCTACGGTGCCGCTGAGTTTGGGATTTACGGGCTGATTATCTTTGCCATCGTCCACTGGGCATGCGATTTGTTCTGGGAGCAACTTGTCTCTTATACAGTGTTCAGAACCAGGCATTTGTGGACGCTGAAAATGCAGCGGATTGTCTTCGGAATTTGCGCGCTGGTGTTACTAGGATTTGGAATCTGGTTCGGCGTTTCCGCCTTTGTCTGAGAAGCTACACACCTTAGCAGGTGCGCTGCGTTGCCTGAAAGAATTTGCCCTCGGTTTTGATTGACGGCGCTACTACCATCTTCGCCTTGTGCATGTCTCTGATAGTGAGAGCGCCGCATACCCCCATGGCAGTGCGCAAAGCGCCGATTAGGTTTTCGCTGCCATCCGTCATTGACGTGGGACCGAAGAGCAACTGTTCCAGAGGCAGATTTGCCCCCACTCTGACACGCGTGCCCCGGGGCAGCTCGGGGTGGGAATGAGCCATGCCCCAGTGATACCCTCTGCCCGGAGCTTCTTTAGTCTTCGCCAGCGGCGAACCCAGCATCACCGCATCAGCACCGGAAGCAAAGCATTTGCAGAAATCGCTGCCGATACGAATGCCGCCATCCGTAATCGTCACCACGTATTTACCGGTCTCTTTTACATACGTCTCCCGGGCAGCAGCGCAGTCCATGGTCGCCGTCACCTGGGGAACGCCGATGCCCAACACCTCCCGGGTAGTGCAGGCAGCCCCCGGACCAACGCCCACCAGAATACCGCTGATGCCCGTCCTCATCAGCTCCAGCGCAGCGGAATAGGTAACACAATTGCCCACGATTATAGGCAGCTTGATTGTCTGCACCAGCTCAGAGAAGCTGAGCCCACGATAGCTCTTGGAAATGTGCCGTGCCGTGGTAACCGTTGACTGTACTACCAGAATATCAGCGCCCGCTTCACTGGCTACCGGAGCTAGCTTCTTGGTAGTAGCGGGTATTAAGGAAACAGCACACACAGCGCCAGCCTTTTTTATAACCTTAACACGCTCGGCAATAAGATTCTCTTTGATAGGTTGGGTGTAGATTTTCTGCAGTAAAGCGGTAACTTCTTTGTCTGAGACACTGGCTATCTCATCGAGAATTTCGTCCGGCTTTTCATACCTGGTCTGGATACCATCCAGATTAAACACCGCCAGCCCACCCAGCTTGTTGAACCTGATAGCCATCTTTGGGTCGACCACAGCATCCATCGCCGAAGCCAGAATGGGAATAGTGAAAGTGAAATCGCCAATAGTGAAACCTGTATTGGTCTGGTCGGGATTGACGGTTACATCCCCGGGCACAATAGCAACTTCATCAAAACCATAAGCACGTTCCATTTCTTTAAACTTGGGGGTATCCATATCTGCCTCCGGGATATTGGCAAAGACTATAGCAAAAGGCAGTAAGCAAAGTCAAATAACTTCGCTACTACACTAGACCCATCCGCTTCAGTACGATATAATGTTGCATCGAATTGTGTCTGCGCTCTATATTATCGCTACCCCCATAGGCAATCTGGAAGATATCACATTGCGAGCCTTGCGCTTACTGGGTCAGGTGAAATTGATCGCTGCTGAAGATACACGTACCACACGTCATTTGCTTAATGCCCATAACATAAAGGCTACGCTGACCAGCTATCATGAGCATAACAAAATGACCAAGCTGGGTTACCTGCTGCATTGCCTCGAGGAAGGGGATGTGGCGCTGATCTCGGAGGCCGGCATGCCCGGGTTAAGTGATACCGGCTACGAGCTAATCGCGGCTGCCATCGAGCGCGGTATTCCCGTGGTGCCCGTGCCCGGCGCCTCGGCAGTGACCACCGCCCTGGTGGCTTCGGGATTGCCCAGTGACCAGTTTCTCTATCTAGGCTTTTTACCGCGGCAAAAGGGAGACCGACAACGCCTGCTGAAATCCATTGTCAATGAACCGAGAACTATCATTGCCTTTGAAGCTCCCCACCGGCTAATAAGCTCGCTGAAAGATGCACTGGAAATACTGGGGGACAGGAAGATAGCCCTCTGCCGGGAGCTCACCAAGATTCATGAGGAAATATTCCGGGGCACGATAAGCCAGGCTATAGCGCGTTTCGTCCAGCCCAGAGGCGAGTTTACCCTGGTTATCGCCGGCAAAACGGCAACAGAGCCAGAGATTAACCGGCAAATTGAGCTGAAGCTGCGGAAGCTCTACCAACAGGGTGCCACCGCTAAACAAGCAGTATCTCAACTGTCTCAAACGACGGGGACGCCTAAGAAGAAACTGTATCAAGCCTGGCTAAAACTGAGCAAAGGAGATTGACTATGCACCGCGGATGTATCGCCATAGGTGAAATCAAATGTGATATTTGTAACAATACTATTGAGCATGGAGAACGGTATCTCCTTATTTCCGATGATGACGAGGCAGAAGAAAAAAAGCAGCGCATTTGCGTGGACTGCTGTATCAAGGAAAAACATGCCGCCTATATCAAGGAGAAGGGCGAGCAGGTGCTTACTTTTTTCCCGGAGTAACCGTGGTCATGATAGCATCTCAATATCTCTGGAGGTAAAGTCTCTTATTGTCTGAGCACATTTTAGTAGCAGTTGCCTGGCCCTATGCCAATGGCCCTCTTCACATGGGGCATATTGCCGGCGCCTATTTGCCAGCGGATATCTTCGCCCGATATCACCGACTCAAGGGCAACAAGGTACTTATGGTCTCCGGCAGCGACCAGCATGGAGCGCCGATTACCCTGCGCGCCGAGCATGAGGGAAAAAGTCCTCAGGAGATAGCCTCCAGATATCACCATGAATTCCTGGATAGCTGGCAGAAACTGGGCATTTCCTTTGACTTGTTCACCAACACCGGCACTGCCAACCATGCCAGCGTAGTTCATGACATTTTCCTCAAATTACTGGATAAAGGCTACCTCTACAAAGAGAGCATGCCCCAGGCGTATTGCCCCAAGTGCCAGCGCTTTATGCCTGACCGTTATGTGGAAGGCATCTGTCCTAACTGCCATTCCCCTAGCGCACGTGGTGACCAGTGCGACGAATGCGGCCGGACACTTAACCCCAGCGAGCTGCTTAATATTCACTGCCGCATCTGCGCTACCACCCCGCGTTTCCAGAATTCCGAGCACTTTTTCTTCCGCCTGAGCGCCTTTGAAGACAAGCTTAAATCATGGGCTAAAGAGCAAACCCGCTGGCGACAGAATGTCATGAATTTTACCCTGGGCATACTCGAAGGCGGTCTTAAGGACCGTGCCATTACCAGGGACCTGGAGTGGGGGGTGACGGTGCCACAGCCCGGTTTTAAGCAAAAGCGTATCTATGTATGGTTCGAAGCAGTCATCGGCTACCTCTCAGCCAGCAAAGAATGGGCGATGTCTCAGGGCAATGATTCTGCTTGGAAGCCTTTCTGGAACGGCGAAGCTAAGAGCTATTATTTCATCGGCAAGGACAACATCCCCTTCCACACGCTTATCTGGCCAGCCATGCTGATGGGATATGAAGGCCTGGCATTACCTTTCGATGTGCCAGCCAACGAATTTCTGACCATCGAGGGAAAAAAGCTTTCCACCAGCCGTAACTGGGCGGTATGGGTTCCAGACTATCTGGAGAGCTATGACCCTGACCCGCTGCGCTACGTCCTGTCCATCAATATGCCGGAAACAGGTGATACCGATTTCTCCTGGCGCGAATTCCTCCGCCGCAACAACGATGAACTGGTAGCCACCTACGGTAATCTGGCAAACAGGGTACTAAGCTTTGCCAACCGCAATTTTGACGGAGCCGTGCCTGATGCTGGAGAACTGGACAGCCAGACCATAGAACTGATTGGTAAGGCTGAGGAAGCCCTGAACAGAGTGGATAAATTCATCAAGCAGTGCCATTTCAAAGAAGGCATCAAGGCAGCCATGGCATTGGCGCAGGAAGCCAACAAATACCTGGATGCCAAAGCCCCCTGGAAAAGCATCAAGCAGAACAGCCAGGCTGCGGCAATGGCTGTTTATGGGGCAATGGCAGCATTATCTGCCTTAAAGACCATGCTTTACCCCTACCTGCCCTTCAGCTCGCAGAAACTCCACCATTATCTGGGCTTCGAGGGAACTATCGAATCGGGTAGCTGGAAGTTCCAGTTACCTGAGACAGGTCAGAAACTACCTCCACCGCAACCACTGTTCACCAAACTGGATGACAGCATCGTTGATAAAGAAATGAGCCGACTGGGAAGTACCAAATGAGCCTTGACAGCATTTACCAGCCGATAAAAGACGACCTAGTAAAAATCGACCAGAGCCTGGAGTCAGTCGCCAATGTTGATATTCCTTTGCTCTCTCAACTGCTGGAATATCTGTTGAAAAACGGAGGTAAAAGAATCAGGCCATCGCTTACCTTGCTTGCCGGCAAGTTTTGCAGCTACGACCTCTCTCTGTTGATACCGATGGCAACAGCAGTGGAGCTGCTGCACAATGCCACTTTAGTACACGACGATATTGTGGATAATGCGCTGACCCGCCGCGGCAAGCAATCAATCAGTCACGCCTGGGGAGAAGCCAGCGCCCTGCTTCTGGGCGACTATCTCTTCGCCAGGGCAGGCAGGCTTGTCGCCAGTACCGGAAATCTCAGGGTGGTAAAGCTTTTTGCCCAGACGCTGATGACCATTTCCAGTGGTGAGTTAGCTCAGATAAATGTTTTTTTCGATAGAAAACGAGCGCGCGACCATTACTATGAGTGGATAAACGCCAAGACAGCATGCCTTTTCTCCATGGCAACCGAATCAGGCGCTGTTTTGAGTCAGTCGCCCGAACCGGTAATAGAGGCGTTGATAGATTATGGGCACAATTTCGGCATGGCTTTCCAGATTATCGACGATGTGCTCGATTTCACTGGACGGGAAGATGAAATGGGCAAGCCGGTTGGCTCCGACCTGATAGAAGGAGCGGTAACGCTGCCATCGATAATTTTTGCCGAATCCAACCCCGATGGCAATTTGATTAAAAGCATTGTTGAAAACAAAGACACGGATAAGGTGGCACTGGTTGTGGACAAAATTCGCAATTCATCGATAATCGATGAGTGTCTGGTCATAGCCTCTGATTTTGGCTCCAGAGCCTGTAAAGCTCTGGAGAAAGTACCCGACAATAGCGCCCACCAATCCTTGATTGACCTGGCTACCTACATTATCAAGCGCAGAAAGTAGGTGGCTGACACAAGTTCAGATTCGCAGTTACCTTTATGACGCGGCTACACTGGTTTCAGCTTCCGCAGGCAACGGCTGCTTCATCAGCGCTGCGAATCCCGCATCATCAATAGTCTCCACCGTAATAAGCTGTTCGGCAATCAGCTTCAGCCGCTCCCTATTTTCAGAAAGGACTCTGGTTGCCGTCTCATGAGCATGCCTGATGAGCAGGTGAACTTCCTCGTCAATCTGCAATGCTATCTTCTCGCTGTAATCACGCTGCTCATGAATCTCTCTGCCCAGGAATACCATCTCTTCACGCTTGCCAAAGGTGCGCGGGCCCAGCCTGGTGCTCATGCCATATTCGGTGACCATTTTGCGGGCTAGCTTGGTTGCCTGCTCCAGGTCATTCTGGGCACCGGTGCTCACTTCGCGAAAGGCAATCTCCTCAGCAGTACGCCCGGCCAAACTTACCGCCAGTATATCCTCGAATTGAGAGCGCGTCCACAAATGGCGGTCCTCAGTAGGCAAGAAACGCGTCCAGCCTCCCGCCATTCCCCTCGCCACAATAGAAATTTTATGTACCGGGTCAGCATTGGGTAGCATCTTGGCTGCCAGCGCATGCCCCGCCTCATGATAAGCAGTTATCTCTTTTTCTTTCTGGCTGATAATACGCCCTTTCCTCTCAGGTCCAGCAATGACACGGTCAATGGAGTCTTCTAATTCCTTGGTGCCTATCTCTTTAAGATCACGCCTCGCTGCCAGAATAGCCGCCTCATTGATTAAATTAGCCAGGTCAGCACCACTGAAGCCAGGAGTCTGCTTGGCTATTACTTCAAAAGTGGCATCTTTGCCCAGGGGCTTACCCTTGGCGTGCACATTGAGTATAGCTTTGCGGCCATTGACGTCCGGCTGGTCGATTACCACATGGCGGTCAAAGCGGCCGGGACGCAGCAAAGCCGGGTCTAGGATATCAGGACGATTGGTAGCAGCAAGGACGATGATATTGGTATTGGTATCGAAGCCATCCATCTCTACCAGTATCTGGTTGAGCGTCTGCTCCCGCTCGTCATGGCCACCGCCCAGACCAGCTCCGCGGTGCCTGCCCACAGCATCAATTTCATCCACAAAAACAATACAGGGAGTATTGCGCTTAGCCTGGTCGAAAAGATCTCTTACCCTTGACGCGCCAACACCAACAAACATTTCTACGAATTCACTGCCGCTGATAGAATAGAAGGGAACCGCCGCCTCACCAGCTACCGCCTTGGCTATCAATGTCTTGCCACAGCCAGGAGGCCCAACCAGGAGCACCCCGCGTGGAATACGGGCGCCCAAAGCCTGGAACTTCTGAGGCGATTTGAGAAACTCCACCACCTCCTGCAGTTCACCCTTGGCCTCATCAACTCCGGCGACATCGGCGAAGGTCACCGTAGGTTTGCTGCCGCTCGCCAGCCGCGCCCGGCTCTTACCGAAGTTGAACGCCTGAGTATTGGCGCCGCGAGCCGACCGAAACAAAAAGAAAAGCAACACGCCGAATAACAGCAGCGGCAGGAAACTGAGCAGAATACCTCCCCAATCGAACCCGCCGGACTTAACATCAAGGCTAATCTTGCCATCATCCAGAGACACCCCGGCAGTTTTAAGAGCGTCCATAAGCTCTTTGGTGCTGCCCACAAAAGCTGTCTTTACAACTTCCTTACCCTTCTTTACACCAAGCAGGGTATTTCCTTGCTGCTGAATAGTATCTATATCACCGCTGTTAGCCCTTTTAACAAAGTCATAAAAACCGACTTCTTCCGGGCCTTTCGATGACGATAAGAAGCTAAACGCCAGAGCTACTATGGCGATAAGAATAACCAGATAAAACAAGCTGCCCTGCCACCATCGTTTCATACTATCTCTTTTCCTCCGAGCTTAAATTATAACAGAAATTCGGATATACGTGTAAAAGACCTCTGATAATCAGTTGCATGGTTGGAAATATGGTATAATTTAGCTATAATCGTATTTAGAGAAATCAGCAAGGGGAGCCAGGTCTGAAATCAACAGAAATAGCTCGTAAAGTAGTGGAATCTGCTGCAGACAAGCAGGCTGACAACGTGGTGATGCTGGATACCCAAAAAATCTGCTCCTTTGCTGATTATTTTGTTATCTGCAACGCCGACAGCACCCGCCAGATTGAGGCCATCCGGGAAGAAATCACTAAAACACTCAAACAAGATGGAGTCCTGCCCCACCACAGCGAGGGCACTGCCGCTTCCGGATGGGTTTTGCTCGACCTTGGCGGCGTTATTGTCCATATCTTTTCATCCCAGCAGCGTGAGTACTATAAGCTGGATGAATTGTGGGGCGAAGCCACGCCGGTGGTCAGGATCCAGTAACCCACCTGTCAATATCTCTAGAGTAACCCAGAATCTCCGCCGGTGAGAAGAAGATGCTTATTTCCTTGGCAGCATTTTCCACTGAATCCGAGCCATGCACCAGATTGTGCTGAAGGTCAATCCCAAAATCACCCCTAATCGTTCCCGGCGATGCCTTGGCTGAGTTAGTTTCGCCCATGGTCTGCCGTATCACCTCCACGGCATTCTTGCCTTCGAATACGGCAGCAATGATGGGACTAGAGGTAATAAATTTAATCAGGTCATTGAAGAACGGCTTGTTCTGATGGATAGCATAGTGGCGCTGTGCCAGGGCTTTGTCCATCTGAATCATCTTCATGGCGGCAATTCTCAGCCCGCGCCGTTCCAGACGCGAAATGATTGTCCCCGCCAGACCTCGCTGTACTGCATCGGGCTTAATCAATACCAGACTTCGTTCCATGCTAAACTCCTTTTAATTCATTCTTGCACATGGCTATTTTGTCTTGCGCTGGGTGATTGGCGGCGGCCGCAAATATAGTGGTTGCAGAGTGGCTGGATTATCACGCTCTCCCTTCTCCAGTTTTTTCCAGCCGAGTAGTGCCAGGTAGCTGGCGCGGCGCAATCGAGCTGCAGCCTCAGGTATAACCGCCATCTCGCCGAATTTCTCTCGCAATTGCTGAACCACCGCCTCTGGAATCTCTCCACAAAAAATTGTTCTCTCATTAATCTGCTGGCACAGGGCATCCACGGTAGTAATATGTTCCGCCGCCAGACAGCGCCAGTCGTTGTCCCACCGGTAAAACGCAATGGCAATCTCACTGCGGCCGGCATTGTGAACAGGGCACAGCAGCAAGCCGGTAACAGCAAAGGGATACGCGGCTATTTCCAGAGTGCCAATGCCCACGAGGGGAACGTTCAAAGCAAAAGCCAACCCCTTCGCAGTGCTCATGCCGACACGAAGGCCGTTGAAACTGCCCGGTCCTTTAGCCACAAAGATGGCCTCCAGAGACTTCTGACTCACCTTAGCCTGGTGCAACATCAGCTCTATGTTGGGCACCAGCTCGACGGTGTGGTTCTGTCCGGAATGCCAGGTCAGCTCAGCCATGGTATCGCCCTGATGCGCCAGAGCGATGCTGGCGAAATCTGTGGAGGTGTCGATAGCTAATTCCATGTTTCCAGCTCTTTCTCCAGTAATTCCAATAACTGCTGGTAATGGCTACCCTTTGGCTCCAGGCTCAAAGAACGCTCAGCAGGCGAGATATAATCAAGCTTTATCAGCAAGTGCTCCTCCGGCATTACCTCCATGCCTTTCTCTGCCCATTCGATAACACAAAGACCCTGGCCATACAGGTACTCCTCAAGCCTCAAATCTACAATTTCCTCGATACGCTCCAGGCGGTACAGGTCGATGTGATATAAAGGCAACCTGCCATGATATTCCCTGACCAAGACAAAGGACGGGCTAAAAGCATATTCTTTCACCCCGCCCCCCCAGGCAATCCCCTGAGTCAGGCAGGTCTTGCCACTGCCCAGATTGCCGGCAAGCAAAAACACATCGCCCGCCTGAGCCAATCTCCCCAGTCGCCTGCCCAATTCCTGAGTCTGCTCCGGGCTATGCGAAACAAGTGATAATGACGCCTTTCTCTTGCTCATGTCTTTGACTTGAAATGGTCCCAGCCACCCTTCGTCACTGGAACAGTATTTCCAGCAGCATCGACTAAGGTCACCTGACCCGGCATCCCTTCAGTTATTTCACCAATAACAGTGATAGAACAGGACACTGCCTTTTTCACTTTATCTATAACTTTGCCGGGCGCTGTGAACAGGAGCTCATAATCCTCGCCGCCGGATAAAGCCAGCTGTTCAGCATCATCTTTGAAGTCAGCCCTGAGCGTCGGATGAATCGGTACCAGGTCTCGCCGTATTCTGGCGCTGACCCGGCTTGCCTTACACACATGAGCCAGGTCAGCTATCAAACCATCGCTGATATCTATGGCAGCCTTGACTCCGCAGCGAAGCAGCGCCTGCCCTTCCTTTACCCGGGGCATCGGCTTAAGATGAGCTTCTCTGAGCAACTGGTTCGTTTCGCTATCAAATTTCAAATTTTGCTTGAGCATCTTCAGCCCAGCGGTTGACAGTCCGGTATAACCGGTAATTGCTACCAGGTCACCAATCCTGGCCGCTGAGCGTTTAAGTGCCTCTTTACCTTTCAGTACGCCGAAAACAGTGATGGCGACCATCACTTTCTCAGCGGCGGAAACATTGCCGCCGACTATAGCAACGCCGAATCGGTTACCAACCTCAACCATACCTCGGTACAGGTTCGCTACGCCATCAGCTTCAATATCACCGGGCAGCGCCAGCGACACCAGTGCATAATAAGGAACACCACCCATGGCGGCAATATCGCTTAAGTTGGCGGCCATCGATTTCCAGCCCAGCTCTGCCCATGTACACAGGCTCAAGTCGAAATGCACATCCTGAATCATGCTGTCGGTTGTGGCTAGCTGGATTGCGTCGTCGGTTTTCCACGCTGCAGCATCATCACTGATACCGATGAGCAACTTCTGCCACGAGGCATCGTGGGGATTTTTGGTTCTGTCAACAATATCTGCCAGCAACCTGATTAAGCCGAACTCACCCAGTTTTGAAATTTTCACGGCTGGATTATAGCACACGCTTTCAAATTTAGGTTAAAACGGTTAAATGCAGCAGCCAAAAGTCTTGTATAGAACTAACACAAGTTATATAATGCCTAAAAGGAGGGTGATAGTATGCAGCAAACAAGCATCTGTCCCAGTTGTGGTTCACCCATTGTTTCTAGCCAGAAATTTTGTGGGGTTTGCGGGCTTAATCTGGCTGGCATGGCACAGCAGAAAACACCGACCTGTCCTACCTGTGGCACCCAAGTTGTCCCTGGCCAGCAGTTTTGCGGGACTTGTGGCACGAATCTGGCAAGCCTGAGTCCGCAGCAAGCTCCCATGGCTCAGGCAGTACCTACCGCTGCCGCCACACCCAGAGGCGCTCCCACCATGGTTGCCGGAGCTCCAACAGTACCAGCCACAGCACCAGCAGCCCCAGCCGCAGCAGCCAAACCAGTAATGGCACGACCTCGAAAACATCGCATCCTGACTATCGCCGCCGTTATCTTTCAGATAGTAGGCTGGATAGTGCTGGTATTTGGCATCCTGGTTTCCCTCTTTGTCGGTGTCTGGACTGGCCTTGGGGGGGGGATTCAGTCTCTGATACCCGGAATGGGCACCTTGGGAGGCACTGCAGCTATAGGCATGGCCATCGGCGGCATCATAGCTTCTCTGATCTGCGGCTTCGGTTACCTGGCTTTCGCCGAAATATGCTATACACTCATTGATATAGACAAGGACTTAACCAGACTAAAATAGGTTTCCATACAGGCAATAAGCCACGGCTGAAGAAATAAGTGCGATACCTTTACCTTAAGTTGTATTTTTGCAAAATCATATTTAATCTACCAGGATTTACTGGATAACCTGTCGCTGCTTGACAATTCATGTTAAAATATCCAGATTGCAAGCACAAATGTATAGGAGTCTACCTTGTCTAAGAAAAAAAAGAATCTAAGCGCGAAGAATATACCTGGCAACCGGGGAATGGTCGCAGCACGCTCCTCCAAATCGAAGGGGAAATGGCCTGCTAAATATATTTTCCTGGGTATAGGCATTGCCCTTATTGTTGTTATCTTGGGCAGTTACTTTGGATATCAATATTACAGCAGCAAAAATGAGCCTACATCAACTGTGAGCACACCAAGCTCAAAAGAAGGGAAAGCTATGCAATGGTCTAGTCCGCCACCCATGAGCATCAAACAAAACAAGCAATATTTTGCCACCATTAAGACAAACTTCGGTGATATCTCAGTTCAGCTTTTTCCTAAAGATGCCCCGGCAACCGTAAATAATTTCGTTTTTCTGGCACGCCAGGGCTTTTACGATGGGTTAAAGTTTCACCGAGTCGTGAAAGACTTTGTCATTCAGACTGGCGACCCTACGGGCACCGGTGGAGGAGGACCAGGATACAAATTTGCCGATGAGAAAGTGACCCGGAACTATACCAAAGGAACGTTGGCAATGGCCAATTCCGGACCAAACACCAATGGCAGCCAGTTCTTCATCACTCTGGCTGACCTGAGTACCAGATTGCCTAAGAACTACACTATCTTTGGTGAAGTGACTGGCGGCTTCGATGTTGTCCAGAAAATAGGTAACGTAGCGGTCAAAGCTTCGATAACCGGTGAGCCTTCAGTGCCCACAGTAGACGTTTTTATGGTTAAGGTCTCCATCGAAGAAAAATAAGAAAAACCACACCACCATTACGTCTACTCTATTTCCCAGTCCCGGTACCCCTGGCGGATAGCTACTAGAAGCTCCAGTGACGGTTGGGTTTCCGGCGACTGCTCATTTTTGATATAGGTCACTGCTGGCGCAGGGTCGCCATCCTCAGTCCAGACAGTTACATTCAACCGATTATAAGTCACTGGATAATCCTGGAATTTGTCCAGCTTCCTCAAGTCGCTCTCTGAAATTTCATACACGGCGCCTTTGACCTTCTCTCCCTTAAATGGCTTGACGCTGGCAGTGCCACCCTTCAACTGCCTTGACCACCCGGTAAATATCAGCTTGTAGTTCGGTAGCACAGCGCTGAACTTGGGCTTACTCTCAGGACATCGCTCCGCCATCTGCTTCTTAATCAGGTTGGTGCCATAGGCAAAATAGTACATCTCTTTACTCCCTAGCTGGTTTATCCAGCATAATTTTACCTTTATCCCAAAGTTTATGTAAGCGGTGCTGCCGACCTCCAATGACCATAAGTCTCACCCCACCTCCTAAAATTTAACAAACCCGCCCTCTCATGCTATAGTAGGCAGGATGCGGTACGCTATCCTGGCTGACATTCACAGTAACCTTATCGCTTTCAAAGCGGCGTTACAGGACCTGGAAAGACGAGGCGGCTTCGACAAGATATGGTGTCTGGGTGATGTGGTGGGCTACGGTCCTGAGCCTCATGCCTGCATCGAGCTTCTGAAGCAGTTTAATTATATCTGCATTGCCGGCAATCATGACCGGGCAACTGCAGGGCTTATCGACATACTGGACTTTAACGAAGACGCGGCACAAGCCAGCCAATGGACCGCCGAGCAACTATCGGAAGAGCATAAAGAGTATTTGAAATCCCTGCCGCTCAAACATATTGAAGGCGACTTCAGTATGTTTCACGGCAGCCCCAGGGAACCTGTCTGGGAATATCTGCTCTCCACCAGCCTGGCTAAGGTGAACCTGAAGTATTTTGACACACCTTTCTGCCTGGTAGGCCATTCCCATGTTCCCCTGGTCTTTGAGTACAACAACAATACTATCAGCCTTAAAAGACTGGAAGATGGCGCCACTCTAACATTAGGAGAGCACCGCCTCATCATCAATCCCGGCAGTGTAGGGCAGCCGCGCAATTTCGACCCCCGCGCCAGCTATGCCCTGTATGACAGCGACGCCGGAATCGTCTATCACCACCGTGTTGCTTACGACATCGAAACTACCAAGGAAAAAATGCGGCAGGCGAATTTGCCAGAATTTCTCATCGAACGCTTGAGCCACGGCATATAGCCTTGAAACGTGCCAAGAATTTAACCTTCTAATGATTGAGTTTGTGGCTTAAGAGTAGACGCTCAGCTGTGCTTCATGAGAACCAGGATTTTAACAGATTTATATTCTTCTTTTTTTACTTTTTGAGGCCCTAAGTTCGTTAATTCTTTGGCGTAACTTGGAGTGAACCCCTGAAACTGGACAGTTTAGGTTAGAAAGGTTGGCGGGATCCGG
>JBBIPA010000012.1:0-44486 GCA_037443085.1 Chloroflexota bacterium
ATCATATCACTTAACCTAGTTATATGTCTACTTACTTGCCTGACATGACACTAGATTGAATGGATATAGTTTCTGGATTAGTCTAGTCAGTTTGGCGACATCCTCTTTCTTATCGTCTCTTATTTGTTCCAGGATTTTTATAGCCTCTTCATTGGCTAATGACTCGATGTGCTCTTGATATTGATAGCCAGTAATTCTGCGGCTAAATCCTCACGTAGTATTTGTAAATCCAACTGAAGGTCATACTGAATTTCGGCCCTTTCCTCATTATCCGGGGGGTTTCCCATTTCAACCTCCCTGATGGTGTCAACTAAATATGTGTTGCAGCAACACAGTAGAAAAGCAGAGATTTCTATATGAGCGAAACTGCTATGAGTATAGCTACTGCAGATGGCAAAATCAAGTGGTTTCTATGTGCTACAATGAAAGGGGGTGTATCAGAATTGTTTTACATAATGTATGGGCAGAATAATTTCTCTCTCCAGGAAGAGTTTAAGAAGATAAAAGAATGCTTAGGTAACCCCGAAATGCTTGAAGTCAGTACGAATGTATTGGATGGAAGACAGTTACGTTTAAGCCAGCTTCGGGATGTTTGTGATGCGGCACCGTTTTTGCATCAGTTCAGGTTGGTTATTGTCGAAGGTTTATTAGAGCGTTTTGAGCCTGAGAAAAAGTCAGGTAAACGTCCTGGTAAATCGCAGTCGAAATCAGAGAAAGACTTGAAAGAGTGGAAGGAACTCAGCAGCTATATCAAAAAAATGCCGAAAGCAACAATCCTCGTATTAATTGCTGGTAAGTTAGATGCCAAGAAAAATAGTTTACTGAAACACATCATTTCTGTGGCAGAGGTGAAAATATTTCCTGAGCTAGAGGAGGATGCACTTCGCCAGTGGATTAAAAAGCGCATTGAGGAAGAGGGTGGTAGAGTATCTGGTGAAGCAATTGATTTGCTTATAGAGATTGTGGGGAGTGATTTGTGGACTATGAAAAGCGAGATTGAGAAGCTGCTTGCTTATAGCTTGGGACAGCCTATTACAAAAAATGATGTGAGGCAAGTGGGTAGCTACGCTCGTGAAGCTAATATATTTGCCTTTATAGACATGATTCTCGAAGGTCAAAGAATGAAAGCTCAGGAAGCACTCCAGCGGTTGTTGTTAGAGGGAGAAGCTCCTCCCTATGTTTTGGTTATGATTACAAGGCAATTGAGATTAATCCTATTGGCTAAAGGATTAAATCCTAAATTGCCTGAACAAGAGGCTATGGAAAGACTGGGTATTAAGAAAGTCAAGGAGTTAGTAAAAGTAAGGAGGCAGGCAAGGATTCATACTGTAGGCAAAATAAAAATAGCTTATCACAAAGTTTTGGAAGCCGACTTGGCTATGAAGACAGGGAAGTACGATAGCGATCTGGCAGTTGAATTGCTGGTGATGGATTTGTGCAAGACGTAGTTGTGGCCTCAACAAAGACGGCTACGAATGAACACCATGTTGACTTTATCGACAAATAAAAGGCATTTGGCTAAAATGAAGTCAAATATATTGCTGAGGTGATAGCATGGATCGGGTAGCGGCCATGATTTTGGCCGGTGGTGCTGGCGAACGGTTAAGTGTGCTGGTTGCCGAAAGAGCCAAACCAGCAGTACCGTTTGGTGGAAGATACCGTATTATTGATTTTGCCCTGAGCAATTGCGTCAATTCAGGAATTAGCACAGTGGCGGTGCTCACACAATATAATCCTCGTTCGCTGTCGCAACATCTGGGTGTAGGTAGGCCTTGGGATTTAGATAGGGCTAAGGGTGGGCTGGTAGTGTTCCAACCTTTTTTGAGTCGCTCTGGCCGTGACTGGTATAAGGGTACTGCCGATGCTGTATACCAGAATCTTTATTTTTTGGAAAACATGAAAGTGGATGAGGTTTTGATTTTGTGTGGCGACCACATTTATATCATGCGCTATGACCGCATGATAGCAACGCATCGTAACCGAAAAGCTGATGTTACTGTAGCACTGACTCAAGTTCCTATGGAGGAAACTTCGCGTTATGGAATTATTGGTCTGGATCATAATGAGCGAATTGTTGAGTTTGAAGAAAAGCCTAAGGCTGCAAAATGCAGGCAGGCTTCGATGGGGGTATATGTGTTCAATAAGAACATTCTGGCGAGTTGTCTCGAAGAGAATGCCAGGAAAAAAGACGGTCATGATTTTGGACGAGACATTTTGCCTGAAATTATTGGGAGATATAAGACCTACGGGTACAGGTTCAACGGCTATTGGCGTGACGTAGGCACTGTAGAGTCTTACTGGCAGGCGAATATGGATTTGATAGTTGACCTACCTTCATTGAACCTTTACAATTTGGAAACTGAGATCAGGACGTCAGAAGAAAATTTACCTCCGGTGAAGTGCGGACCGAACGCTAGCATGGCAAGATGCATAGTTTCTAATGGTGCCATTATCAATGGTAGAGTGGAGAATTCAGTGATATTTCCCAGAGTTTTTGTGGAGGAGGATGCCGTGGTGAAAGACTCAATTATTTTCAATGACACTACAGTTGGCAAAGGGGCTATTATTGACCGGTCTATAGTCGATAAACAAGTTTGGATTGGTCCTGGGTGCCATATTGGCTATGGTGAGAACTATGAACCTAATAAAGAGGAACCTGCTCATTTGAATACCGGTATTACTGTGGTAGGTAAGGGGTCTAAACTACCCAATGGTTTGAAAATCGGACGCAACTGCAGGATTGGCTGTTGGGTAGAGTCTAATGATTTTGAATCTCTTTTTGTTTCGAGTGGTGAAAGCATAACCCGTCAAAATCCTCGAGGTCATCCGATGTAAATTCCTGTATACCAGAGCATACAGGAATGGAACAAGGTCTCGCACAGAGTATAAATGCCCTAATATCCTGCGTGGTATAGGACTATGAACATTCTATTTGTTGCGGCTGAAATGAGTCCATTGGTTAAGGTTGGTGGATTAGCCGATGTTGTTGGCTCACTACCCAAAGCGCTTAATAAATTGGGGCATGACGTGAGGGTCATGTTGCCTCAATACGGTGTTATTGATGTTTCCAGATACCAACTGTCGGCTATCGCGGATGGTTTAAAGGTGAACTTGTCAGAAGTTGTGGAGCCAGTTAGCCTGTCGATGGCTAAAATTGATTCAGAATTGAAGGTGTATTTGCTGGGTGATGACAGGTTATTTGCTGCTCGCGAGGTGTACGGTGGAAATGAACTGGAGCGTTTCCTGTTCTTTGATAAAGCTGTGATTGAAGGACTGTCACATCTGTCCTGGTATCCAGATATAGTCCAATGTCACGATTGGCATACTGGACTAATACCGATGTGGCTAAGGAAAGCTGGCTGGAAAGGAGCTATACTTTTTACAATTCACAATCTAGCTTATCAGGGTTTTTTCGATAATCATTTTATGGCTACTTACAGACTTTGTCAGTATTGGCAAAACGGGCTGGATAGTATGCCAGAGTTGCCGTTAAATTTTATGAGCCAGGGAATCGTTTGGGCAGATATGGTGACCACAGTTAGCGAGCATTACGCCAGGGAAATTGTAACCTCTGAATATGGTGTGGGACTGGAGCATTTGCTATGTGCCAGGAGGGATAGGCTTGTGGGAATTGTAAACGGCATCGACTATGAGGAATATAATCCGAGCACAGACCGCTTTCTTGCAACCAAATACAATTCTGTAAGGCTAGATGGCAGGTTGACAAATAAGCTGGCACTCCAGGAGAAAGTGGGTTTACCTGAAGACGTCAATACACCGATTATAGGAATGGTATCGCGTCTTGATGACCAGAAGGGTCTTGATATCGTAATCAATAGTTTATCCTGTTTGTTTGAGCGGACAAATGCGCAAATGGTTATTTTAGGAAAGGGTAGGGAGCATTATCATCAATTATTGCGAAGGTGCGCCAAGAAATATCCTTATCGGTTAGCGGTATCATATGAATTTAACGATGCTCTCGCCCATCTTATTTATGCCGGTTGCGATATATTCTTGATGCCTTCTCGTTTTGAACCGTGTGGATTAGGGCAGCTTATTGCTATGCGATATGGTGCGGTTCCTGTTGTCCGGTATACTGGAGGTCTGGCCGATACTGTCGAAGATTTGTCTGCTGACCTGAGCAAAGGGAGTGGTTTTGTTTTTAAGAAGTATGATGTTAGTGAGATGCTTGAAGCTATTCAGCGAGCGGCTAGTGCCTACCAGGATAAGTGTGCCTGGCAGAAGATTATGCAGCGGATAATGTCTTTGGACTTCTCGTGGCAAAGTTCGGCTCTGAAATATGAGTCGGTCTATCAAAGAGTTTTGGAGTTGAAAGGCTATGTCTCAGGATAGTTCCCGCCCGGTTCTAGCGGTCGATTTGGGTGGTACAAAAATACGCTCGGCTATTGTATTAGCTAATGGGAAAATCCTTTTTTTTAAAAACTATCCGACTCAAGCAATAACGGGTCCTGAAAAAGTTATAG
Organism: Chloroflexota bacterium; assembly: GCA_037443085.1. Classification (GTDB taxonomy): domain Bacteria; phylum Chloroflexota; class Dehalococcoidia; order GIF9; family UBA5629; genus JBBIPA01. The sequence goes on from JBBIPA010000012.1 coordinate 4,485, forward strand.
GGAGAATATTAGCTGCTATCAAAGATATTATGATAAGAACTGGACTGACATTAAATGACCTTCATGGGGTGGTGATAGCTGCTGCTGGTATTCTGGATGTGAAAAATGGAATTGTCACTGCTTCTCCGAGTCTGCCCGGCTGGCAGAATATAGCTTTGAGGGACAGTCTTCGTGAAAATCTGGGTATTAACATATATCTAATTAATGATGCCAGTGCTGCTGCCCTGGGGGAGCAGCACTTTGGTGCCGGGCAGGGATTAAATAATTTAGTGTATCTCACGGTGAGCACGGGTATAGGGGGCGGTATTATTATTGGGGGGAAACTCTATATCGGCACAGATGGTTGTGCTGGTGAGCTAGGGCATATGATTATAGAAGTTGATGGGCCAAAATGCAATTGTGGCAATTCGGGCTGTCTGGAAGCTCTAGCTTCAGGAACAGCAATTGCTAGAGAGGCGCAAAGGCGTATTCTTCAAGGTGAAATAAGTTCTATAACGGAATCTCTCAAAAAGGGGGGTGCTAGTATCACTGCTGAGACAGTAGCATTAGCGGCTAAACAGTGTGATGCCTTAGCCTGTGAGATAGTGAATAAGGCTGCCTATTATTTAGGTGCTGGCATCGCCAATATAGTCAACATTTTCAATCCTGAGATGGTGATTATCGGCGGCGGCGTATCCAAGATGGGGGAAATGCTACTGAAACCGACTCGAAAAGTGGTCAAACAAAGAGCCTTTCACTTGCCAGCAAGAACAGCACGTATTGTGCGTTCTCGTTTGGGCGATAATGCTGGTATTATTGGTGCTGCCATTGCTCTTTGGGAAGAGCCATAGTGCCAGTTCCCATCCACGAATTGACATGAAGGTATTGGTTTATTAAAATCCAGAAAGGTATAAACACAGTGAATAGCAACGAAATCCGGCAGGCATTTCTAAGTTTTTTTGAGGAAAAACAACACAAGGTTATCCCAAGCTCATCTTTGGTACCCTATGGTGACCCGACTTTGCTGTTGACGACCGCTGGCATGGTGCAGATTAAGCCCTATTTCTTGGGTTTAGCTGTGCCACCAAATCCCCGCTTAGCTTCCTGCCAGAAATGCTTTCGTACTACCGATATAGATTCAGTCGGTGATGCCAAGCATTTGACTTTCTTTGAGATGCTGGGGAATTTTAGTGTGGGTGATTATTTCAAGCAGGAGGCGATTGCCTGGGCTTGGGAATTTGTGCATGAGCGCCTGAAGTTCGACCTTGAACGGCTGTGGGTGACCATCTTTTTAGACGATGATGAGGCGTTTCGCTATTGGAGAAAGATTGGTTTTCCTGAAAATAAGATAGTTAGGCTTGGAGAAAAGGATAATTTTTGGGGGCCGGCAGGTGATTCTGGCCCATGCGGACCGTGCAGCGAAATACACTATGATTTTGGCGAAAAGTATGGTTGTGGTAAATCTAATTGCACCCCGGGATGTGGTTGCGGTCGTTTTTCGGAGGTGTGGAATCTAGTATTTACTCAATATGACCAAAGCCGTGATGGGAAACGTACTCCTCTGCCCAAGCCTAATATAGATACTGGTATGGGGTTAGAGAGGACTGCTGCCGTTATGCAGGGTGTGTATTCGGTATACGATACTGACCTTTTTCTGCCTCTGCGCAATAAAATTTGTGAGCTAACTCATCGAAAATATGGGAAGGATGAGACCGCTGATGAATCCATAAGGATAGTGTCTGAACATGGTAGGGGTACAGCTTTTCTGATCGCTGATGGCGTCTTGCCATCAAATGAAGGCAGAGGTTATGTTTTGCGACGAATATTACGCAAGGCCAATTTCTTTGGCAGAAAGCTCGGTATAGAGGGACCTTTCCTTGGTGAAATAGCGGAGATTGTTATTAGCAAGATGGGGCATGTATATCCTGAGCTGGAAAACGGTCGAAATTTCATATTGGAAGTTATTAAAACCGAAGAGGATAAGTTTATTGATACGCTTGATGCGGGAATTAACTTAGTCGAGAAGACTATTGCCGAAGCTGCCAGTAAAGGCAAAAATTATATTGAAGGCAAAGAGGTTTTCCGTCTGTATGACACTTATGGTTTCCCACCCGAGTTAACTGCGGAAGTAGCTCGGGAGCGAGGGCTGTCTGTTGACCTGAAGAGCTTCGAAATTGAAATGGAAAAGCAGCGCGAAAAGGCACGAGCCAGCCATAAGTTTAGTAGTGGCGCCGATATTAATAGTTCTGGTGAGAAGGTCATACTTCCACCGACTCGATTTAATGGTTATGAGAAGATAGCGGATAGTTCCAAGATAGTTCATATTCTGGGCCAGGAATCAGGTCTGCAACAGCCGTCAGTTAATAAGGGCCAAAAGGTGGCAATTGTCCTGGATAAAACACCATTTTATGGGGAAATGGGTGGGCAAATTGGAGATATTGGCACGATACGCACGTCATCAGGTGAGGTCACTATAACAAATACCGTTTGGTCTCCATTCGGTAATATTGCCGAGGGCGTAGTTATTCATTTAGGAGCGGTCACCAAGGGGAAACTCTCGATAGGCGACATTGTCGAAGCAGAAGTGAATATGGAGCGCCGTCTGGATATAGCTCGTAATCACACTGCAACACATTTACTTCAAGCAGCTCTGCGCCAGGTGCTGGGTAGTCATGTTTTACAGAGAGGTTCTCTGGTGGAGCCAGAGCGGCTTCGTTTTGATTTTTCCCACTTAACAGCAATTAGTAAACAACAACTCAGTGAAATTCAACGCTTTGTTAACGAGAAGATACGGCAGAATTTGCCTGTTATCAGCGAGGAGATTCCTTACAAGCAAGCCATAGAGCAAGGAGCAATTGCTTTGTTTGAGGAAAAATATAGTGACACCGTCAGGGTGCTAAAAATTGGCAAGCCTCCGATCAGTGCGGAGCTTTGCGGTGGAACTCATATAAAAGCAACCGGAGAGATTGGTTTATTCTATATTGTTGGCGAGAGCAGCATTGGCACTGGATTGCGCAGGATTGAAGCAGTTACAGGGAAGGCAGCTCATGATTTACTTGTAGAACGCCTCGAGGCATTGGAGTCGATAGCCGAAAAAATGAAAACTTCGACTTCTGATGCCCCAGAGAAGGTAAAAGCTCTTATTGCTGAGTTGACTGAGGAGCGCAAGCGCACAGCGACTTTGGAAAGGAAACTTTCCCAGGGTGTGGTGGAAGTGCTGGAAAAGAGCGCTGAGCGTGTGGATGGAATAACAATGGTAGCTGCAAATGTGCCATCGTCCTCGATGGCTATTTTAAGAGAGATTGGGGATTCACTGCGTGAGCGGCTGAAAAGCGCTGTCATTGTCCTGGGCACAGTCCACGATGGTAAACCGAATTTTATGGCTATGGTTACTCCTGACTTGGTGGATAAAGGGATACACGCTGGTGATATAGTGAAGCAGGTTGCCGGCGTGACTGGAGGCAGTGGTGGTGGTAAGGCGGAGGTAGCTCAAGCCGGCGGTAAAGATAAGAATAAACTCGACGAAGCCTTAAAATTGGTAAAAGCCATAGTGGAAAAGGCTCGCGGAGAACATGCGTAATTTAGGATTGGATATCGGGGACAGGCGGATAGGGGTTGCCATCAGTGACCCTGAGCAGATTCTGGCTAGCCCGCTCGCAACCATAGTTCGTGATAACGACGACAAGGCAATCGAAGCCGTTGTGGCTCTGGTCAATAAATACGAAGTTCAAAGGATTATCATTGGTTTCCCTTATTCCTTGAATGGCAGCGTGGGTAACCAAGCCAGTAAAGTTCAGGCTTTTGTGGACAAGCTATCGCAGCATACCAAAGTAGATATTGAGCTCAGGGATGAGAGGTTGTCCACTGTAGCCGTAGACCGCTTGCTGGTGGAAGCCGGCAAAAAAAGCAGGAAAAGAAAAGAACAACGTGATGCTGCCGCCGCTGCCTTTGTCCTCCAAGGGTACCTTGACAGTTTGAAAGCTTGTAGTCAATGACACGATATATTCGACTCATCGGTTTTCCTCTAAAGCATTCAATCTCTCCAGATTTCCAGCAAGCTGCCCTGAATTACTACGGGCTTGATATTCGCTATGAGCTCTGGGAGATTGAAGCTGAGAAATTGCCGGTAGCAACCGAAGCGTTAAGGCAACCCCAGACCATCGGGGCGAATGTGACAGTGCCTTATAAAGAAAAGATCATGGATTTTCTGGACGAGATTGATGGGCAGGCAAGCCTCATCGGTGCTGTGAACACGATAGTTAATAGGAGCGGCAGACTGGTGGGTTTTAACACCGATGCCTATGGTTTTATCCATGCTTTGCGGGAGGATGGCAAATTTAATCCCAGTGGCAAACGGGTGGTTCTTATTGGTGCTGGTGGAGTGGCACGGGCTGTTAGCTTTGCTCTGCTCCGGGAAGATATTGCGTCAATGGCTATTACCAACCGGACAGCTAAACGTGCTGAGGAATTAGTATTGGCATTGAGGCATGCAAGTGATGAAAAATTGCATACTGCGCTCTCCGTGTTGCCATGGAATACCATTGAGCTTAAAGAGGCTATCAAGAATTGCCAGTTGATAGTTAATTGCACCCCTATGGGTATGAGACATTCTGCCGAGGAAGGGGAATCTCCATTAAGGGAAGATTCAATCCCTTCCAGTGCTTTAGTTTATGACTTAGTGTATAATCCGTCAGAGACACCTTTACTGAGAATAGCATCCAGAGCAGGGGCACGTACTCTCGGCGGTTTGCCGATGCTAGTTTACCAGGGGGCTGCCGCTTTTGAGTTGTGGACGGGGAAGAAAGCTCCAGTTGACATAATGTTAGCGGCAGCAAAGACAGCGCTAGGCAGAGTGCAATAATAAGGATGGATAGCATGGGGCAATTTTGTTTTATTACTGCTGGTGAATCCCATGGGAGGGGTTTGATAGCTGTTGTTGAGGGTATGGTTGCTGGATTAGCATTAACCGAGGATTATATTGCTCGTGACCTCGAACGACGACAGGCAGGCTACGGACGTGGTGGCCGCATGGCTATAGAAAATGATAGCGCGGAAATTATAGCGGGAGTGCGCTATGGCTTTACCATCGGCAGTCCTATAAGCCTGCTCATATGGAATCGTGATTGGGAGAACTGGCAGGAGACAATGAGCATAGGTACTGTGGATAGAGAAGCAGAGCCGATAACAGTACCTCGTCCGGGGCACACTGATTTGGCTGGAGCTATTAAGTATGGAATTAAGGATATCCGCCTAATTCTGGAAAGAGCCAGTGCCCGGGAAACAACAGCCAGGGTTGCTGTGGGAGCTGTAGCTAGGAAGTTTCTTAAGGAGTTTGGTATCATTGTTCATAGTCATACGATAAGTATTGGTAATCACAGGATAGGGGAGAATACCTCAGTCAACTGGCAGCAGGTGGAAAACTCACCGGTGCGCTGCATTGATCCCAAGGTGGCAAGAACCATGATGGCGGCGATAGATAAGGCTAAAGCCGATGGGGATACCGTGGGAGGGGTTTTTGAAGTGGTAGCTACTGGGGTGCCTGTTGGTTTAGGCAGTCATGTGCAATGGAGTAAACGGCTTGACGGACGGATTGCCCAAGCGATAATGAGTATTAATGCTGTAAAAGGAGTGGAGATCGGGAGTGGCTTTGCCCTGGCACATCTGGAAGGTTCCCAAGCTCATGATGAAATAAAGCCGAGTAAAGGCAGCCCACTTTATTGGTCACGACCGACCAACCGTGCTGGAGGTATCGAAGGCGGAATTAGCAATGGTGAGCCAATTACTGTAAGAGCAGCGATGAAGCCGATTGCTACGCTGGGTAAACCTCTACCATCCATCGATCTGAAAACCAGAAAAGCAGCGAAGGCACATTATGAGAGAAGTGATATTTGTGCTGTCCCTGCAGCCGGTGTGATTGGGGAAGCGATGCTGGCCATAGTTCTGACCAATGCCATGCTGGAGAAATTCGGTGGCGACCATTTAGAGGAAACATTAGCCAATTACCGCAATTATATTAAATCTATTTCTGAATGAGAGAATACCATGCGCTCCGCTAAGAGTAGTAAGAATATAGCTCTCATAGGTTTCTCGACTACTGGCAAGTCAACTGTAGCAAAGAGGGTAGCTGAATATCTTCACTGGGAGGCAATCGATACCGATGATGAGATTGTCAAACTCAGTGGCAGGACTATTCCTGAGATATTTTCACAAGATGGTGAGGATAAGTTCAGACAACTGGAACGCCAGGCATTGGAGAAAGCTTGTCTGAGAGAGAAACTAGTCATTGCTACCGGTGGAGGAGCTATTCTCCGTCCCGAGAATGTAAAGACGCTTCAAAAAACTTGCATTATCGTGTGTTTGGAAGCCAAAGTACAGACAATTTACCAGCGTTTACGGCGAGACGCTCTTTATTCCTCAAATTCTGTAGTTAGACCTCTCCTCTCCAGCAAGAACCCTGTGACGCGAATAAAGCAGATCAAAGCCTTTCGACAGCCATATTATGCTATTGCCGACTGGACTGTTCACACTGACAACTTAACTGTTGAGGAAGTAAGCATGGAGGTAGTAAGAGGTTGGCAATATGTAAACCGTTTAATTGTCAATACCGAGAAAGATAAAAAGACTGATATTGCCTGCATGGTAACTATGTCAAGCAGGAGCTATCCGGTCTTCGTTGGTTGGGGTTTGTTGCCCAGAATCGGGGATAAAATGTGCCAAGCCGGATTATCTGGTAAGGCAGTGATTATTAGTGATGAGATAGTCGGTTCATCTTACGGTGAACAAACAGAGCGGGCATTGAGAAAAGCTGGTTTCGAGGTTAGTTCTTTCCTGGTGCCACCTGGAGAAGCTTCTAAGAATATCAATAGAGCTGTTGAGATCTATGATTTTCTTATCAGGCGACGTATGGAAAGAAAGGATGTGGTTGTGGCTTTGGGTGGTGGCATGGTTGGTGACCTGGCTGGCTTTGTGGCAGCAACATACTTACGTGGTATTCCCTGGGTGCAGGTGCCTACCAGCCTGGTAGGTATGGTAGACGCCAGCATTGGAGGCAAGGTAGCAGTCGACCATCCGCAAGGAAAAAATTTAGTAGGTGCTTTTTATCAACCACATTTTGTCTTGGCTGATGTTCAGATTTTATCCACTTTACCTCAACGTGATCTCACTTCAGGATGGGCCGAGGTTATTAAACATGGCCTAATCATGGATGCTGAGTTCTTTAAAATGCTTGAAAATGATGCTGAAAAGTTAATCAATTTAGCACCTGATATTACTGCGCAAGTGATTGCTCACAGCGCTTGTATTAAAGCCAAGATCGTGAGTGAAGATGAGAAGGAAACCGGGAAGCGTATCATTTTAAACTATGGGCATACAGCGGCTCATGGCCTTGAGGCAGCGACCAGGTATACAACTTTTCGCCATGGTGAGGCGGTAGCTATAGGCATGATGGTAGATGCTAAGCTCAGTCAGCGGTTAGGGCTTCTATCCAAGGATATCGTTCAGCGTCAGCAGGCGCTTTTAAAGAGATTCCATTTGCCAACAAATTGTTCAGGAGTGGATTTAGATAATGTGCTCGCTGCTATGACACTCGACAAAAAAGTTAGAAACAAGGCTATACAATGGGTTTTGTTGGAAGATATTGGCAAAGCCACAGTGCGTACCGATGTGCCAATAAAAGAAGTCAAGAACGTTCTTGAAGAGGTTATAAAACCTTGAGAATTGCCCTGGATAGACAGGTGACGATTCTGAACTATATCGAAGTATTGAAGCCTCGAGAGACTGGCTTGTTGGCTTTTATCGGGGCATGTGCTGCAGTCATTGCTGCCGATGGCAATCTGCCAGTTTGGACTTTTTTGCTGACGATAGTTGCTGTTGCTCTGGGGAGCGCTGGCTGTAATGGACTTACTAACTACCTGGATCGGGATGTGGATGCCAAAGCAATACGGACTCGCAATCGCGCCTTGCCTTCAAGACGTATTTATCCCCCGCAACGGGCATTGCCTCTTATCATTGGTCTGATAGTTACGGCGCTGGCGTTGGCTTATGTCATAAATCCGCTTTGTTTTTACCTTGGCTTAATTGGAACACTGGCCTCGGCGTTATGGCGCAAAACAGCAGTCTCCTGCACTTTTCTGGGTATTATTGCCGGTTGCAGCCCGGTGCTCATTGGCTGGTTTGCCTTAAAGCCAGTATTTGATATTAAGATATTATTTATTTGCCTGCTGGTAGCTTTTTGGATTCCAATTCATATCTGGAGTATTATGGTTGCCAATCGTGGAGATTATCTAGGGGCAGGCTTAAATTATTTCCCCTTGAACTTAAAGGTGAAGCATACCGTAATAATTCTTATGACCTTATCTGTGCTTCTTTATATCGTTTCCCTTCTGCCTTATTTCCTCTCTAATTTGAAGTTGCTATATCTGGCGGCAGCTAATATCCTTGGCATACTGATGATTGTGGCCAATGCACGCCTGCTTTGTTCCTCAACATCAGTGGCAGCATGGCAAGTATACAAACTGTCCAGTTTCCCTTACTTGGGGATTATGTTTCTGGCTATGAGTTTGGATACTTTGCTACTGCAATGAAAGCGCTATCCTGCCCATCAATTGTTAGATTGACAGGTCTATTGCCATGACCATCAAAATAAAGGAAGTCTTTAAAGTACTTAAAACTTGTGACGGTACCCAGGCGCGTTTGGGAGAACTCGCTACGCTTCATGGCGCAGTCTCAACTCCCGTCTTTTTGCCTGTGGGCAGCCAGGGTACGGTAAAAACTTTGACTCCTGAAGAGCTTCAAGCTATCGGTATTACCATGATACTGGGCAATACTTATCATCTTTATTTGAGGCCAGGTATAGATATTATTGAAAAAATGGGCGGGTTGCATAATTACATGGCATGGTCAGGTCCTATATTAACAGACAGTGGCGGCTATCAGGTTTTTAGCCTATCACCCCTGTGTAGAGTAAATGATGATGGGGTTATCTTCCGTTCCCACATCGATGGTAGTGAACACAGCTTCTCTCCTGAGGCGGCTATCGAGTTTCAGGAGAGGCTTGGCGTTGATGTAATTATGGTATTGGACGAATGTACTTCGGTTGGCGAAAAGAAAATGAGGGTTCGCGAGGCAATGTTGAGAACACATCGCTGGGCAGAACGATGCTTAAAAAAGCATGTTAATCAGAAGCAGCCTCTTTTTGCCATAGTGCAGGGAGGGGTATTCCCGGAATTACGCAGGCAATCGGCGGAAACTCTTGCTGCTATGGATTTCCCGGGCTACGCTATTGGTGGTTTAAGTTTGGGCGAAGCTAAAGAAACGACCTGGCAGATTGTGCAAACGACCACGGAAAAGCTGCCCCATAACAAGCCGAGATATCTCATGGGAGTTGGCTCTCCGGAGGACATCGTCGAAGGTGTCAGCCGGGGTATTGATATGTTTGATTGCGCCTTGCCCACAAGGGTGGCACGTAATGGTGCTCTGTTCACGATGAAGGGAAGGCAAAATGTAGATAAGTCTATGTTCAAGACAAAAGAAGGACCCCTTGACGATAATTGTGATTGTTACACCTGTCAAACCTTCTCGGCAGCCTATTTGCATCATCTGTTCAAATGTGGAGAATTGCTAGCTTACAGGCTGGCAACCATTCATAACCTCAGGTTTATCTCCAGGCTGATGCAAGGGATAAGGTCAGCGATACAAAGTGGCACCTTCCTCGATTTCCAGAAGGATTTTCTGGGCAGATATAAAACTACCAACGAAGCGGCTAGAATTACCCAGAAGCAAAAATGGCTGGATGGTCAGCGAAACAGCAGTGATTAGACTCCTGTGAGAGGAGTTCATTTCCGCCGAATTGAAATTGCCGTCGAAACAATGGTAACATGACCTGCGGCATTGCATAATGGGGAGTGTGCAAAAAGTATGTCAAACGGTAACAATACTAAAATAAAGATTGAAAATATTTCGCTATCTTTTGGTGGAGTAGAGGCACTTAAAGGTGTTAACATTGACGTCAGAGATAATGAGATACTGGCTATCATCGGTCCCAATGGTGCTGGTAAAACGTGTGTGCTGAATTGTATTAATGGATTCTACAAGCCACAGAAGGGTGAAATATACTTTGAGGGTAAAAGGATTACCCGAATGCGGCCGGATAAAGTAGCATGCCTTGGTTTAGCCAGAACCTTCCAGAATATAGAGCTATATTCCGGGTTAAGCACTCTGGACAATATTATGGCGGCGCGACATGTCCTCATAAAGCAGAATTTTCTCAGCTCTGCTCTATATTTTGGCTGGGCGCACAGCGAAGAAATACGTCATCGCAAAACAGTGGAAGATATTATTGACTTTCTGGAAATTGAGCCGATCAGAAAGAAGGTAGTTGGCACATTACCTTACGGGATGCGCAAAAGGGTAGAACTCGGTCGAGCCCTGGCGCTTGAGCCTAAAGTTTTATTGCTTGATGAGCCGATGGCAGGGATGAATCTGGAGGAAAAGGAGGATATTGCCAGATTTATTATCGATATATTTGAGGGACAGGGAGCAACTTATCCTGATACGCCTGTGTTAAATAATGGGGTAAGTTGCATAGTTCTAATTGAGCATGACATGGGTGTGGTGATGGATATTGCAGATAGAATCGTGGTTCTCGATTTCGGACGCAAGATTGCTGAAGGCACTCCGGCAGAGGTCAGAACTAATCCTCAGGTGATATCAGCGTACCTGGGAAAAGAAGAGGCGTAACTCAGGTTAAAAAGGGGCAGGATAGCCTGCCTACAACCATCTCTTGCGTCGTCTATAATGCTTGACAGTTCGGTAGCTTTTCTTAGCGCCTACTGCGGATAGCCCTATGTAAAACTCTTTTACATCCTCGTTGTTTCTTAAGAACTCAGCGCTACCGTCAAGTACTACCCTGCCGTTCTCCATGACATATCCATAATGTGCAATGCTGAGTGCAATTCTCACATTCTGCTCGACGAGTAAAACCGAAGTTTTTTTCTCGGTATTAAACCGTTTGATGATGTCGTATATTTCAGTAACCAGCATTGGTGCCAATCCCAGGGAAGGCTCGTCGAGCATCATCAGCTTTGGTGACGCCATCATAGCGCGACCTATAACCAGCATTTGCTGCTCGCCACCGGAGAGGTAACCAGCGATGTTATGTCGGAGACGCTTAAGCCGAGGAAAGTAGTCATAAACCATGGAGAGGTCATCTTTGATAGAACTGCGGTCGTTTCGATTGTGTGCACCCACCAGTAGATTTTCCTCTGTGGTCAGATGGCCAAAAACTCTTCGTCCTTCCAATGACTGAACAATACCAAGCTTACCTATCTCGACCGCACTTTTCTTGTCTATCCTCTCATTATTCCACTCAATATTCCCGTCCGTTACCTCTCCCTCCTCGATTTGCAATAAACCGGATATTGCTTTGAGCGTGGTGGTTTTACCGGCTCCGTTGGCACCAAGAACAGCAACTACAGCACCGTCATCCACTGAGATGGAGACACCGTGTAATACCTTTATCACGTTAAGGTAGACTACTTCGATATTGTTCAGTTTAAGCATATCAACCTAGCCTAGATGAGAGCCTCCTTTGCCCAAGGAGGCTCTCATCTACTTGCTTCAATTACTTACCGAACCAGCCGAATTCTTCATATTTTATCACAGGGGCTTCAATCCACCCGCTTATCGGTGTAAGGGCACCATTTTTTATTTGGAAGATTCTAAGTGATTTTGATAATCTGTTGTCACCAGGGGTATAGCTTGCCGGCCCGTGCAGGCCACCAACGTCATAATTCTTTAACTTCTGGATACCCTTTGTCTCCAGGGCACGCCATGATTCCACATTCCCCTTGGCTAACACTTCATAACCGGCATTCTTAACAGCAGTTTTTAGAATTTCGGCTACTACCAAGCTCTGTGCCCAAGCAGTAATGTAGTCCATATTGCCGTAATCTTTAGGATGCAGTTTCTGGCAATATTCAGTCATCTTAGCCATGCCAGGCACATTATCTCCCCAGCTTACAGTAGCTGAAACACCGTAAACACCTTCTACAGTGCTGGCTCCTCCGAGGTCGATAAGTGCTTTGGTAAAGCTAGCACTGGCGCAGCCAATAGTAATACCAGGGTACAATCCAAGTTCCTTAGCATTTTTAATAATGATTGCTGTAGGCGCTGGTGTGCTGGAGATAAACAAAACATCAGGTTTTTTTGCCTTAAGTCTGGTCAGGGATTCTATTTCTGAAGTAGTGGTGGCGGTGTGTTCATCCGTAGAGATAATCTCAATACCCATCTTATCTGCAGCAGCCTTAGCTGCATCTCTGGCGCCATAGCCTGTGGGGTTATTGAGCAGGTGCAAAGCCATTTTGGGCTTCCCTGGCCCTTTCCAGATATTTTTCATGTAGTAGTTAGCAAAAGCTCCCCAGTTATCACCGTAGTCTGGAGTCTGACCGTAAATATGCTTTGGTGGTCGATACAGTATAGGAGAGGTGAAACAAGCCATGCCTGGAAACTCAGCTCTGTTGGCTGTTTCCATTGCCGCCTGCATTTCCTTAGATGAGGAAGTGGTGAATATTAAACAGCCCTCGTCCATAAGCTTTTTTACAATGGTTACTACTTTAGCAGCATCATAGGAGCTGTCATACCAGGAAACCTCAATGCGGTATCCTTCCACCCCCCCTAATTCTGCATTAAGGTAATTAATGGCATCGAGATTGGCATTTCCCATAGGGCTTCCCTTTTCGGCTGCGGGACCTGTTGTGGGAGTGATCATTCCTATTTTCAGAACTTGGCCTGGGCTGGCTTTAGGCGCTGCGGCACAGCCAGTAGCCACGGGCATGACTGTTACCAATAACACTAAGCAGATTATTAAAGTAACGATAGATGTTTTTTTGGTCATTTACATTCCTCCTGAGATTTTTTGCGTTATAAATTCGTTGAAACGTTATTCCTCTCACTACATCAGCCGATTACCTCCTGGTTATTAATATGAAAATGGCCACAAGCGGTAGGCCGATTTAAATAACATCCAGCGATGTGCTAGTCCCCTGGGTTCAAGTATCAGAAACAAGACAATTACCAGTCCAAACACCATGGGTCCCAAGCCGGTGCTGAAGCCGGCAGGTAGCGCGGGGAGGGCATTTTCCAGAACCGGGGAGATAAACATAATGCCTTGCTGTAGAAGACGAATCAAAGTTACTCCCAGGATAGGGCCAAGGGTCGTGCCTAAACCACCGATGATTACCATGCCCACAAAGAGGATGGAGTCGGCAAAAGTGAAGTTCTCTGCGGTCACGAAGCCAATCCAGTGAGCGAATAAGGCCCCAGCTATGCCAGCCAGAAAACAGCCGATGAAGAAAGCGAGAAGCTTGTAATACAGCAGGTTAATGCCCATCACCTCTGCAGCCAGGTCGTTGTCCCTAATAGCTACAAAGGCTCTGCCTACTCTTCCTCTAGCTAAGTTCTTAGCAAATAGTATGCAAATTACAGTAATTGCCATGATAAGATAGAACTGGCTGGCATCATCCTTGAATGTAATAGTGCCTATGGAGGCATACGGAACGCTTATGCCATTGAAACCACCGGTAACTGGAGTCCAATGATTGATAACCCAGATGATGATAAACTGGGCGGCAATAGTTGTAATCGCCAGGTAGAAACCCTTTATCCGTACCGAAGGAATACCAAAGACAAGCCCGATAAGTCCCGCGCTAAAACCAGAGCAGATAAGACTTGCCAGAAATGGGAAACCTAACTTATTGGTCAAAATGGCAGCTGTATAAGCGCCTATTGCCATAAAACCAGCATGCCCGATGGATAGTTGTCCACAGTAGCCGATAAGGATATTAAGTCCGGTGGCAGCAATAATGGTGATGCCAATTAAATTTACAACTCCTAACCAGTACTTGCTGAAGTATAGTGGTGCCACAAAGAGTAAGGCTAGGAATGCGATGAAAAGTATCCAGTGGGTCTTGGTTCGAAGAACTGCCATATCCCTGGCATAATCATAATTGCGGGTACCACAAGGCAGATCCATTACCTAAATCCTTTCTATTCTCGTTTCACCGAATAGTCCATATGGCTTGATGACCATAACGATTATTATGATGATGAACGGTATTAAATCCTTGATTCCAGGGCCAATGATTGGAGTAAGATAACCAGCTCCTATGTTTTCGCAGAGACCGATTATTGGGCCAGCTACAATGCAGCCAACGAATGATTCCAGCCCACCCAGTATCACCACCGAGAATGATTTTAGACCTGTCTCCGCCAATCCGTACGTTATACCGCCGATATTGGACAGCAAGATACCGCCAATGGCGGCTACCACGCAGGCGAACATCCATGACAGGGAAAAGACACTGGTCACCGGAATAGCACATGCCTGCACAGCCATCTGATCGTCAGCAGTTGCTCTCATAGCAATGCCCATCTTATGGTATTTGAAGAACAACGAGAGAAGTCCGAATAAAATCAGAGATATCACTGCTGCCCAGATGTATTCCTGAGAGACTACTGCTGGCCCGATACTAACTGGTTCTTTGGGAAAAAGGCGAGGTAAGGCAGCTACGCTCATAGGCCAGATAAAGTGCACCAGACCATCTAGAAAATAGGCTATTCCCAGAGTAACCGCGATCAATGAAAGTATAGGTTGAGCAATGAGCGGACGGAGGGCGAATCTCTCGATGACCCAGCCCAAAAACAGCGCGAAAAGGATTGTTATCGGGAATCCCAGCCAGAAAGGGAGGTTTGCTTGAACTAGCATCCCGTAGGTGAACCATGAGGAAACCAGAACAAGCTGTCCCAGGGCAAGATTAGCTACGCTGCTGGACTTCCACACCAGGGCAAAACCAAGTGCAATCAAAGCATATACCATGCCTACGGCAATGCCGGTTACTGTGTATTGAAGTAATTCAGCCACCTGTGTTTCACTCCTTGTTAATGCTTCTAATTTTAATATCGGTGGTCACTACACCTTTTCTGCCGTCTCGATAGGTCACCGGTGCTTCTACAGTTACATTCGATTTATTGTTGTAAAGGGCGTCGATTAAATCCTTGTACCGCTGCTCCATGAACTCCCTTCTGAGCTTTCTGGTTCTAGTAAGCTCAGCCTCATCGGGGTCAAATTCTTTGTGCATCAACACGAATTTATGCACCCTGGCTCCCTCTGGCAAATAACTGTTAACGCGTAACAGGTCTTTTTGCACCAATTGAGCCACCTCCTCTTTTTGCGATAAATCAACGAAGGTGGTGAAAGGTATGTGATGGCGTTCCGCCCACTTGCTCACCATGGCAAAATCAATGTTTACTATTGCTGAGACATAATTCCTTTGCTTGCCACCAATAACCATGGCGTCTTTAATATATGGGCTGAATCTGAGCCTGCCTTCAACATATTGTGGAGCATACTTGGTTCCCGATGCCAGTTCTCCCATATGCTCCAGTCTGTCCATGAAAATGAGATGCCCATCGTCGTTTATATTTACGGCATCACCAGTGCGGCACCAGCCATTGACCAGCACCGTTTTTGTCTTGTCCGGGTCCTTGTAATATTCCTCAAAAAGGCAATCGCTTCTTACGTGAAGCTCACCATCATTGGTTACCCTCACTTCGGTGTGCAGAGCTGGCCGGCCAACACTTTGAAAATCAATTTCCCCTTTACTGTGCGATGAGATAAAACCAGCCTCGGTGCTGGCATAGCTCTGTCTCAGCTCGATGCCGATGGCATGGATGAGCCGGAAGGTATCAAGGCTCAGTACTGAACTGCCAGTTACTGCAAATCTGACCTCGCTCAGTCCCAGCTTGTCTTTCAACGGTCTGAATAAGAATGCTCTGCCAATTCCATGCAATGCCTGCCAGAACAGGTTAGGTTTTTCATTGGCAAATTTCATATCGGCGATTCTATAGCCTACCGGCATGAAGAGACGGTAGAAGAAGCGCTTCAATGGGTGGGCATCGGTAATTTTCACCTGGATCTCGCTCACCAGCCCTTCCCACTGACGTGGCCCGTAAATAGCAAAGTCAGGCCCAACTTCTCTGGTATCCCCAGCTATGGTCTCCGGCTCCTCGGCGAAGTTAAGCCGTGCTCCTGTCAGTAGATGGGGAATGCTGGCAAAGAAGCTGTCGCCCACCCATGCCGCCGGGAAATTGGAGACCAGGTCGTCACGTTCATTGAGGGGAAAGATGCTGACAAATCCTCTGGCTGTAGTGACCAGTGCTTTATGGGTGAGTATGGCTCCCTTGGGCAACCCAGTGGTTCCAGAGGTATAGTAGACAAAAGCAGGGTCTTCTCCTTTGCCTTTTGCTACGTTCTCCTCGAATAGATTTGGGTGTGTTTTCTCATATTCTCTACCCAGCTTGATAACATCGACGAAGCTGATGAGCATAGGGTCATCATAGTTCTTCAGCCCTTTGGGGTCCCAATAAATAATTTTTTGCAACAGTGGCAGCTCGTTTTTGATCTCCAGAAACTTGTCGGCTTGTTCCTGGTCGTTAATGATGGCGAATCTGGCGCCGGAATGCTCAGCGATGTATTTCACTTCTGAGGGGATGGAATCAACGAAGATGCCGGTAGCGATACTGCCGGCTGCTTGTGTGGCGAATTCTCCCCAGAACCATTCCGGCTCGTTATCGCCAATAATACAAACTACGTCCCTAGGCTGAAGCCCCAAGCTTATCAGTCCGAGTGAGAAGTATTTCACCTTTTCATAGTAGTCCTGCCAGGTATACCGTTGCCATATACCGCGGTTCTTCATGCACATGGAAACTCGGGGGCCCCATTTTTCACAGTTGCCTTTAATAATTTGTGGAATCGTTTCTGTTACCGTTGCTGTCATAAGATAATCATCTCTATCCGGCATTTCACTTAAATCTGTTGATTAGTTACTCTCTCTTTTATAGTTAACAAAAAACCCTCCTTGCCTAGGAGGGTTTTGGGAATTCTGTTCTTGTTTTTTCTTTGCTAGATTCGTGTCCTCCCAGGCTCGCAAGGAGGCATGGTAAACTCGAAAAAGAAAAAGAAGAAGAACCTGTTGATGGTAGCCTGATAGTTCATTTCAATCGTTCTAGTTCGGCATCTTAGCATAACTAAAAACGCCTGTCAAACGGTATTGTTCGATTGGGTTAAATTACGGGCACTGTAGTACCTGTGGCTTTGGCTATAAGCTTGCCTTCCTGATTGGTAACCGTCATCTCCGAAATGCAAACCCGTTTGCCGCTCTTGACTACCCGGCACTCTGCGGTGAGTTCGTCCCCTGCTTGTGCCCCGGCAATAAAATGAATATTGAACTGAGTGGCTACGTTGGGTGTGATTACTGAATTCGAAGCGTAGGCGAAAGCTTCATCGGCTAATGCCATGATAATGCCGCCGAAAATTAGACCATTGAAGTTAATGTGGTCTGAAGTTAGCGTCATGGATACTTTAGAATAGCTTGGAGATAGCTCCACCAATCTCATCTTCAGGAAAGAAGCAATCGGCTCTCCAGTTGCTTTTGCCTTCAATGCTGCTACATTATCGGTAGAGACATCTTCTTTTTGGGGCATGTGGGTCACTACTCCTCATCCACCACCGGTCTACAATTGCAGGGTTAACCCAGTTTATGTTTCTGGGCAACTTTTTTAAAACCAGTCAAGCAGCCTTCCAGAGTTTTATCGGTGACACAATAGGCAATGCGGAAATAGCCGGGAGTACCAAAGCTACGGCCAGGCACCACCAGCACATTATGCTCTAATAGCTCTCGGGTGAATGCTACCTCATCCTCAATTGGTGATTTAGGAAACATATAAAACGCGCCCTGTGGTTTTACCAGGGAATAGCCCATTTTGGTGAGGTTGTTGTAGAGGAAATCCCTTTTCTTCTGGTAATCGGCTATGGATACGGTCACTTCCTGCAGGTTGCGGACAATGTGTTGCATCAGGGCTGGCGCATTGACAAATCCCAATACTCTGTTGCAGAAGATAAATCCTGATATTAATTCCTCATGATGAGCGCATTCGGGATGTGCCGCAATAAAGCCGATGCGTTCGCCGGGAAGCGCCAGGTCCTTGGAGTGAGAATAGGCAACAATGCTATTAGGATAATAGTGGAAAACCTGGGGATAGGTCAGCCCGTCAAAAATAATTTTGCGGTATGCCTCATCACTGATAAGAAAAATAGTTGTGGAATATTCCATTTCCTTTTTCAGCAGTAGTTTACTTAATTGGTCAATGAAGTCGGCGCTGTAAACTGCGCCAGTGGGGTTGTTGGGTGAATTTATTAATACCGCCTTGGTCCTGGCAGTGATGGCTTTTTCCAGAGCATCAAGTTTAGGAATGAATTTTTCATCTGAGGGTGCCGCCATGTTGATACCGCCATGATTATCGATGTAGTCGTCGAACTGAAGAAAATAGGGAGCGAAAACAATTACCTCTTCATGCGGGTTCAATATGGTTTTTAATATCACATTGATGGCGCCGGCAGCACCGCAGGTCATGATGATGTCATTCAGGGAGAATTTTATGCCTGTTTCCGAAGATAGCTGGGTGGCCACAGCAGCCCTGGTATCCGCATAACCGGCGTTCTCCATATATCGATGCATGCCGGGCAGGGGACTGGTAGCCAGCTTCTTTAATGCTGTTTTGAATTCCGGCGGTGGTTCTATAATAGGGTTGCCCAGAGAAAGGTCAAAAACATTATCCTCGCCGTAGCGCTTTTTAAGAGCGATCCCCTCCTCAAACATCCTCCGCACTGCCGAACCCTGAACCATCCGTTTCCGGACATTTTCAGAGATTGACACGTGTGGACTCCTTCCGTCCCTGCTCAAAGGCTCTAACATTTATGTCCAGAATCTTTGGTGGCATGGTTTTGGAGATGCAGTCCTGCCATATTTCCAGCTTGATAGGCAGCAGAGAGGAGATATATCCCAGCATGAGTATGTTCAGCGTCCTGATGTCACCCAGTTCCTTTGCCTTGTCAGTTCCGTCTATGAAATAAATTTTATCTGTCCGCTGCCTTAGAATGTTGGCTACTTCCTGGTTAGTGGGATACTGGCTTGTTCCCAAGCTCACCGACAATGGAGGTATGGCATGGTTATTAATAACCGCCAAACCATCAGATTTAAGATAAGGAGTCCATCTGGCGGCTTCCAGCTTTTCGAAGGCTAACAGTATATCCACGTCGCCTTCCTTAATTAAAGGCGACCAAACATGGCTGGCAATTCTGACATGGCTTACTACACTGCCTCCTCGCTGTGCCATGCCGATGGTGTCGGTCTTTTTAACATCATAGCCAGCAGCGATAGCAACTTCACCCAGTATATCGCTTGCCAGGATAATACCCTGACCGCCCACCCCTATTATAAGTACGTCTTGTTTTTTAATCGTCATTTCTTTGCCTCGGCAGTCGGCATTGAACTTATTGCTCCTTTGGGGCAAATCTGCTGGCAGATGGTGCAAATATCCCCCACGCATAAGGTGGTATCAATATAGATTCTATCATTGTCCTTTTGAATGGCTCCGCAGCCGATCATGAGGCAAACGCCGCACTTGTCGCATTTTTCAGCATCGATAGCGCTGGGTGCGGTACGTCTTTTTACCTGCACCACGCAAGCTCCCCGAACTATGATGACAGAAAGCTCGGGATTATCTATTGAGCTTTTTGCCGCAGCCCTGAGCGCCTTCATGTTGAATGCATCCACAACCTTGACATCGCTGACACCAATACCCTTGACCAGTTGCTCCAAATCTACGGCTTTGGTCTTTTTGCCCTGAGCTGAAATGCCGGTGCCAGGATGTTCCTGATGGCCGGTCATGGCAGTAGTGTTGTTATCAAGGATAATAATGGTTATTCCTGCCTGGGTGTATACCGCGTTTACTGCGCCGGTAATGCCGGAATGCAGGAATGTGGAATCCCCGATAACTGCCACCACTTTTGCTCCCACACCTGCCTTTTCCATTCCCTGGGCGTGGCCTATGCCGGCGCCCATACATGTTGTAGTATCATGGACACGAAGCGGTGGATTGGTGCCCAGAGCATAGCAACCGATATCACCGTTGACAATCAACCCAGGTTCTTTTTGTGCCCTGCCATCGGCATCCAGCAACTTGGCCCTCTGTCCCATAGTGCTCAGCACAAAGTACATGCCTGAGTGAGGGCAACCGGGGCACAGCAGGGGTGGACGCGCCGGCAACCATGGCGGCAGAGAAACTGTTGGCTTCTGCTGTTGAGGTTTGGCCAGTAAGCCAGTACCCGTGGCAGCATTCTTCACGATCAGCGTATTAAGTTCACCTATTCTCGGTATAAACTCCTTGCCACTGACTTTTATTCCCATGGCTTGGATATGCTCCTGGAGGAATGGTTCAAGCTCTTCGATGACAATGAGCCTATCTACCTGCTCGGCGAACTGGCGAATCAGCTTATGCGGCAGGGGATAAATCATGCCGAGCTTCAAAAAGGATGCCTCAGGGAAAACTTCCCTGGCATATTGATAGGCGATGCCACTGCTGACGATGCCCAGCTTCCGTTCTCCCCACATAATCTGGTTATAGGGAAATGTCTCGGCATATGCTGCCAGTTTCATCAGTCGCTCTTCGACCAGGGGGCGTCTCATCCTGGCATAAGCCGGCAGCATCACATACTTTGGCATATCGGGTTTGAACAGTGGTTGCTTCGGCGCCGTTCTGTTTTTGTTTACATCCACTACCGACTTGGAATGGGAAATACGGGTGGTGGAGCGAAATAGCACTGGCGTATCGAACTGCTCGCTGAGGTCGAAAGCAATCGCTATGAGGTCATATGCCTCCTGGCTGTCAGAAGGCTCCAGCATGGGAACCTTGGCGAATTTGGCATAGAGTCGGTTGTCCTGCTCATCCTGCGAGCTGTGAACTCCCGGGTCGTCAGCAGAGACAATTACCATTCCACCATTGATGCCGGTTATAGCAGCAGACATGAAAGGGTCACTGGCTACGTTCAAACCCACATGTTTCATTGATATCATACTGCGGACGCCGGCATAGGCCGCGCCTAATCCCACCTCCATGGCTACTTTTTCATTAGTCGACCACTCGGCGTAGATATCGTTGAATTGAGAGATAGATGCCAGTATCTCGGTGCTTGGTGTGCCCGGGTAGGCAGTGGCTACGCTGACGCCAGCGTGATAAGCACCCAGTGCGATAGCTTCATTTCCGGAAAGTAATTTCTTCATGACGGCACCTGATTAAATCGCATAATAATAATATCTTACTAGGGTTGCTGTCAAGTTAGTTAGCGTAACTTCTTCATCCAGCCTGGGATTGTGGCTCGGGCAGGGGAATCATATCCTGGGATATAAGGTTTGATATCAAGGACAGGAGTCCCGTCCAAGGCATCGAGCCCGGAAACCTTTAGTATGTTACCGTGACGTCCCAGCACTTTGACCGTAGTTAAGCCGATGGGATTAGGGCGTGCTGGGCTACGAGAAGCAAAGACGCCGACCAACGGCAAATCCCTTCGTTTCCTGGGATGGACTTTGAGTGTAGAGCGTCTAGCTGGCGTGATGCGGCTCATCCAATAAAGCACGATAACATGGGAAAAACCTTCCAACTGGCCCAGCGCCTGCTCATACTCTTTGTCGATTACTATCTCGGAAATAACTGCCTCCCACTCATCTTCCGGTGGTTCGGTGACGCTGTTCTTAACCATGCCTATAGGCACTATGGTCATCTTCATGGCATTGTAATCAAAGCCTGCGATTTTAATGGAACCGACTAGGTCAGCGGTGTTAACGTCAGCAATTTCCTGACGATTTGAGGATACTGCGCAATGAACAGCAGCTCTTCCTCTACCAGAGGTTTTTGTGCTTCGACGTTAGCATAACGCACCAGTTCCAGAATGCTCTCTGCTTCAGCGGCATTCTTAAAGGATACTTCCATCTTACCCATGATATGGCTGAAGCCAGATATACCGCCATACTCGCCAGAGCATATTTCTCTTCCCGTATCCACGATGGCTGGTTCGCCTCTGCCTACCTCCTCAAAGCTGTAAAGCTCGTAGTTGCTGGGGTCTTTTAATACACCGTCGGCATGAATGCCGGAAGCATGGGCAAAGGCATTAGCTCCTACACCCGGCTGGTTTATGGGGATAGGAACACCAAAGGCATAGCTGGCATACCGGGCTATTTTCCAGGCTTTGGACAGGTCCAGGGGCATCCCAAGCTCATATTTATCCGCAAAGCCTTTGGATTTAAGTGCCGCCAGGACGGTGGCTACCAGGTCGGCGTTTCCAGCCCTTTCGCCGATGCCGTTGATGGTAGTGTTGATATAGGCATCCTGCCCGCTGTCTATAGCTGCTTTGGCTCCAGCAATGGAATTGGCTACTGCCATGCCTAGGTCGCCGTGGCAGTGAAGCTCAACGGGCAGGGCTATGTCTTCCGCCAGGGCTTTCACCGCTTCATATATAGTGAAAGGGTTATCATAGCCCAGGGTATCGCAATATCGGATTCTGTGGGCGCCGTGCGCTTTGGCTGCTGAGGCGAACTTGATGAGATAGTCCAGGTCTGTCCGGGAAGCGTCTTCAGCGTTGACGCCAATGCTTTCAGTGCCCAGCGACAGGGCAGCATCAACAGCGTCAGTCATCATCTTGATGATATCATCCATAGTTTTCCTGCCCTGAAATTTCCCCTCTATCATTTGCCTGGAAGTGGAAATGGACAAATTGAGGTGTTTTATGCTGGGGACAAGCTTGAAGGCTGTTTTCACATCATTGGCTTCGGCTCGTATCCAGCCGCCCAGCCGTATGGGCTTCAAAACTCCCATCTCGGCCAGCTCCAGATTAGCCTGCAAATAGTTCGACTCGTGCCTGGTGGTAGGGAAGCCAAACTCCGACTGGAACACCCCCATATCATTAAGATACCGGTTAATCATCGTTTTAGCCAGCTTGGATAGTCCCAGCTTGGCCGTCTGCACGCCGTCTCGGTTGGTCACATCGATAATATAAATCTTGGGCATAGATTATTCCTCACAACTGTTTTGATAAAGAACTAGCAGGTTAAGTATATAAAATGATAATTCGAAAAGTAAAATGACTTCTTTCACATCTTCTGAGGTAGTGCTACTAAAGTCACATACTCTATCAGTGACAGGTGGTAGACTTCCCGAAAAGGAAAGGAAATGAATCGTAGTTATTTAGTAGGTCTGGTAGCAGTTATAATACTGGTACTCGGCGGTGCAATAGCTGGTGGTTGCGCTACTGCAGTTGGGGAAGCGAAGCAAGTTACTAAAGCTCAGCTAATCAAAGATATCAGCCCGAAGGAAGCCAATGAATTGATGCAGAAGAACAAGACTAATCCCAAATTCATCATTATTGATGTCAGGACTCCGCAGGAATTTGCGGAGGGTCATATTGAGAACGCCATCAACATAGATTTTCGTGCCGCTTCCTTCGAAGCCGAAATAAGCAAGCTTGACAGGAATAAAACCTATCTTGTTTATTGCCGAAGCGGCAACAGGAGCCGTGGAGCGTTGGAAGTAATGGCAAAGCTGGATTTTAAGGAAGTCTATCATCTCTTACCCGGGATTATTGGCTGGCAGAATGATAGCCTGCCAGTGGTAAAATGAAGTGAAACCTGGCGGAGGGCGAAAAGGATTTAGTGCTGGAGTCCCTGGTGGGATTCGAACCCACGACCCGCTGCTTAGAAGGCAGCTGCTCTGTCCTGCTGAGCTACAGGGACGCGGTTTTGAGTGTAGCACAGGAAATGACCATTAAGCAAGCGCTGCTTAATGGTTAGCAATACTGATTAAAAAAGCTGGGCAAACCCTAATAAATTATGACGCTTTAGGAGTAGAGGTGGGCTCCTCTTTTTTCTCTGCCTTAGGTTCCTTGGTTTCCGTGGAAGTTTCCTTGGGGCTATCCTGGATGTCGCTTTTCTTGGCACTATCAGTTACGTAGAAGCCAGACCCCTTGAAGATTATGGGGACCGGAATGAACAGGCGCCGTGCCCCGTTCTTGCATTTCGGACAGTGGGCTTTGCCTTCGTCGTTAAAGCCTTGTCTGACCTCAAACTTATGATTGCAGCTCTGGCATACATACTGGTATATGGGCATACTATACCTCCGTGGTATTAGAAGGAATAGCCATATTTCTATTCATTTCTAGTCTTGATACAACACTTAGCACTCTCTCTTCAAGAGTGCTAAGTGTATATTTTAATTCCGTCCTGATTTTTCGTCAAGTCCGCGCAAAGCCTGTTTTGGGAGAGATTGGGGCTTGACATGGTGGTGTGGTGGGCATATTATAACAGTATTAAGATAAGGTAACGGTTGGAGGTTACAAGATGCCAAGTGAAAACTGGTCACCAAGGCCGTATACGGACCAAGAGTTACTTTCTTTTGATCGTCTCAAGCGGGCAGTTATGAGCAGGGTTCTCGACAGGGCAGAATCAATGATGGATATTGAATTCCCATTAGGCCCTGAAAAGACCAACGAGATAACTAAAGATGAATGGTTAAGGGCGAAAGAGGCGGTGAAAAATTCACCGAATGCGCGCGAAGCTTATCGGCGGTATTTGGAAGGAACCGTTGGCGAGCAGATTGATGGTTTCATCAGGACGGATAAGGCTGAGCTAAGTTCGATGGGAGTTGTGGAAAAAACTATTTAAGGTTGGCATAATGCCATAGCGACTTGTATAATGGGGAGAGGTTTCAGGTATACCTCTCCTCGTTTGTTTCACAGTGGATCGCGCAAATAACAAAAAAGGTTGGTACTATGGATAAAGATAAGGATAAGATAGAGAATCAGGTAGAGATGTTAGACCAACGTTTGGATAATATTGATTCGGTGGTAACGAATTTGGTAGAAAGGGTGATGCATCAGCCGATGAGCCTCGATTGTGTTTGCCCAAAGTGTGGTAGCACTATAAGAGTTATGCTGACGGGTAGTGTAAAGCTCGTTGGCAAGAATCAGGAATAAAGTTGACTGACCCTCGCCGCATTGATAAAATGCGAAATGGGGGCGGTTAGCTCAGCTGGTTAGAGCGTTGCGTTGACATCGCAGAGGTCACTGGTTCGAGTCCAGTACTGCCCACCATAATGTACAATATGGGGAACTCCAATACTCTCCTCGGTCAAACCTGCTGTTGTCATAGGTAATGTATATTTCAGAAGCACTTTGTCTCCGGTAACCTCTATTTCCCTTACAAAGCTTCTGATGAATGATTTTCTCTCGGCAATGGTGCTCTCATCAAGCAAGTTACGTAAATCCTCTACATAGCGAGTCACCGTTTCCACATCTGCTAGCTCAACCTTTCTCTCCTTTAACTGCCATTCCAGTTCCCATTTCTGAGCTTCCAATCGTTCTTTTCTCTCTCTCAACTGCTTGATTCGGGGAGATAAGTCATCGAGAGTCAGCTTGCCTGTTTCAACGGCATCGTAGAGCCTGTCTAACCTTTGATTGACGTCTGACATTTCTTCCAGAACAGCATCTAATCGCTCCCTGTAATCACTGGCAGCGGCATCCATCTCCTCATTCACCATGCGTACCAACTCCCTCAGATTCTCTTCCGTCAGAATTGTACGTCGGCAGCAAAAGTGAGACAAACAAGCCACCAAAGTGTCTATTAAGTTATGTCTTCTAACTGTCCCATTTTCCCTGACGATTTGCAGAGCTGACTCGGCGGGACTCGACGATTTCATTGGTAATACCATCATCATTGAAGCGAAAGTGACGTTTGGGCTCCTCGTAGGGAGAGTTGAGAATGGGGTTTTCGATAACGACCTGCGGCAATTTCCCTGCTCCTGCTCTGTTGACATACCCTCTTTGCCGGCAGCCGACCTCGGTGCCTATGCCATATCATACATGTAGATAGCTAGGTGGTCAATACCTTGTTGTTGTAATCTCGTCCTCCATACTTGTTTGTATTAGCTGAACTTTACGTCACATTGTTCCTGCATTATTATTTGTCGGTATTTCCACCAGTCATCACGGTTGAAAGCTAACGGGGCATACTAGACGCCGAATCTATCCCCCACTTTCAAACTGAATTGTCTGGCAAATTCGGCAGCTCTTATCTTGGGAGACCCTTCTATCTGAACTCTTTTCACCAATATAGCTCCGCCTGCGGCTACAACCATGAATCCGTCTGAGGTATTATCAATAACCTCACCAGCACAGCTACCCAAATTGCCAGTTTGCAATGATGAATCAAAGATTTTTAACTTCTTTCCTTGAAAATACGTTATTGCTCCTGGTTGAGGGTTAGTGCCTCGTATTAGGTTATACACTGTGGCCACAGGCTCTGACCAATCGATCAGCGCATCTTCTTCAGTGCACAAACCCTCATAAGTAGCCTGAGATTCATCCTGAGGAATTCTGGGAGCTATCCCTTTCTTAATTAACTCAATGCTTTCCACTATTGCCCTAACTCCTATAGGAAAGAGTACATTGAAATAGAGAGAGCCAACGGTGTCATCGGGAGAAATCTCTACTTCCTTCTGTAACAAGATAGGACCAGTATCTATTCCTTTATCAGGCCAGAAGATAGTAATACCTGTCTTAGTCTCGCCCTTGATAATAGCCCAATTGATAGCGCTACCTCCCCGGTGTTTGGGAAGCAGTGATGGATGGTACTGTACTGTCCCTAGTTTAGGGTACTGTAAAATGGAATCAGGTAAAATGCTAGTCACAAAAGCCATGATGTTCAGGTCCGGATTCAAATCGGTGTAGGCATGATAGACTTCTGGGGCCCGCATTTGCTTTGGCTGGAAGTGAGGTATCCCCAAGTGGAGGGCTAATTGTTTCAACCGGTCATCTTTTCCTGGAATATCAGGAGGCGTATAAACTGCCACGACTTCCTCACCATTATCTACCAAGGTCTGAAGGACTTTCTCACCAAATAATGCCTGCCCTATAAGAATAATACGCATTGAGCAATCTCCTCTGGCTACTAACAATACACCGATTTATTATAGACGACAGGCACTTTTCTCAAAAAGAGCAATTCCGAATCTATAGATTCATCCTGTTAACAAAAGCCAGATCGTTCAGTGAGGCCGCTGATATGAACAGTGATTTCAGGGTGAATGACGATGTGATGGGGCTTTCCATCACCTTGCCGGCGAGGACTACCGATCAACCGAGGTAAAGCAGCTACGCAAACTAGCGCCAGGCTAGATCTGTAAAAGCTGCCTGTGCCCGGCTGATACCTGAATAAGAGGCGCAGGGACTATCCTGCCGGTTTATTTCACTATTTCCTCCTCCAGCTCGTCGGCACTTGCCCTAAAGTCATTCCTGGGAGGTGGTGCCTTTACCGGTGCCGATACCGAGGGGGTGTGGGGTTGAGGCGGGACAGATTGGATAGCAGCCTGACGGGGCGGTGTGGCCGGTGCCGGTTTCGAGGTTAGCGACGGAGCATCTTTGCCCGGCGAAAGGGGCGTTGGCGCCGGCTCGGGTCCTATTACGGTGGCGGTAGCCCTGTTGGCATTTTCCAGTGCTCTAGGCGACCGTGATGGTTCAGGTGATGGCACCGTGGGAGACGGTGGTGGTTTGACTTCAGGCGGATTATCAGTGGCACCGATAGCCGGGTTTTCTGGCGAAGGCAATTGGAGAACGGATGGCGCCGAATTAATCACTGACGGTTTGTTGTTGTTCGCCGGTATCTGGGGAGGCAATGGCAGCGGCGCCGGCGGAGACGCCTCGTTCCTGGTGATCAGCCCTGGTCGGGGCGGCTGGACGGAGACGGTAGAGGGTGCACCGGAAGCTGCCTGTTGAGGCACTCCCTTGGCTTCAGGTCCGGGTAATTGACTGGCGGCCACCACCAGCGGCGGTGCTGACGCCACTGCTCCCAGCGGTTCCGGAGCTGCTACGTTCGCTGGCGCTGGTTTGGGCACCTGTTCAGGCCTGGTACGGTCACTAGCGGGCTTTGCCAGCGGTGCTGAGGCAGATTCGGGTTTGGGTTTGGGCTTGTCCATCAGAGCCGGAGGTGTCATGGCTCTGGGTGGAGATGGTGGCTCGGGAAGAGCAGCAGGAGTTACCGGGCTGGCTATCAACACTTCGGCGGGATCTTCGGTGGCTGTCATCAGTTCCGGCTGGGTATTGTCCGCCTGGGCCGGCGGCTCTGTGGCTGAGGGCTGAGATAGCGCCTCCGGGGCAGCAGAGGGAGATATCGAGCTGGCTGCCTGCATTTCGATTGGTTCTTCCAACGCTGCCATCAGTTCCGGCTCAGGACTATATGCCTCAGCCGGTGACTCCATGGTGGCGAACGGGGCTGAACGTGGTTGCCAGGGAAACCTGGGGGAACTGTTGTCCGACAGTGTAGAGGAAGGCGATTTTGCTGAGGTTTTGCCAGAGTGCCACCGAGAGTATGGGGCTGGTGGTGGACAGGGACTATAGCAGGGGTAGGGGCAATAAGGCTGGTAATAATAAGGGTAATATACGGGCTTGGGGGGACGGCAGCCGTAGGGAAGCGAATACCGCAGGGGAAGTGTATACCAGCGGTAAGCAGGTACATACTGGTAGTATGCCGGGTACTGTGACAGGCAGGTATAAATATCACAGGCGACCTGCTGGATGCCCGGTGTAGCCACCATGCTGGCGGTGCTGGCCAGGGACTGTTCCAGTTCATTTTGTAGCCTCAGGTTCTGCTACTGAACGTTCCTGATGGCTGCTTCTGCTGCCAGCAGCTGTTGCTGTGTCCACTCCAGCGAGGTGCTCAGCGCCTGTACCCGTGATTCCAGCTCCTTTACTTTTAACTCTGTCTGGTTTATACGCGGGGTACATGATGAGCCGATAACTGCCAGTACCAGTAGCAATGAAACGAGTATAGCGATTTTCTTCACCATAGAACACCCCCTTAGTGAATTTATGCTGCCTTGCTCAGGCTATCTTTTTTCCCAGTGTTATTAATCAGAGATGGCAGAGGGAGATGGATTGCTGGTACAAACGAAATATAAACCGGATGGTACATTTTTGTCAAATGCCGCGGGGTGGTGGTAAGATTGCCTTATTATCACCATCGAGACCGGCCGTTAATTATTTCTTAACATCCCTCAAATATAAACGTAAAACAGGACAGGAAAAGGAAGATTACGGTTACCGCAAAAGGTGGTGCTCACAACCGCTGGCTCGATGGTCTCAAATACAGCTACCTCTAAAGTAATAACCGATGCAGATGTTCAAGCTTACACCGAGATATGGTTCAGTGAGCCACCGGGTATTATTAATCTTATGGTCAATGTGATGCTGCTGGAGCTAGTATTGTGGGTATACCACAGGCGGTACAGGCACAGTCCCGAGATTTACAGTGGACGAAGAATAGATAAGCCCGACGTGGCTGGCAATGTGGTGCTTGACGGGTCCGATGTCAACGAATCGCTATCGGCGGGTCTATCTGCTACAGCCCAGCCAAACGCTGTACACATTTCATCGTTTGGTGCAATCACCATAGCGATAGCGCACAATTTGACATCGGTGGCAAACCCAGCCGACGATAGAAGTAGCCATTTATGTTAGACTTGTCTTTTGATGGCTGGGGCCAATGCTATGCACTCAAACTAAAAGCCAGTTCAAAAGTTCTGAATATCGTCCACTTAGCTCCACCATAATTTAATAGACTCGCTCATCAACTATCAGTTTGTGACCTTCCGGAATAGTACCTTTAGCTACATAGTCAACTTTGTCAAGCTTCACTCTTACTGCCTCAGTTACCTCTTTGATTAATAGCTCGGCTAGTTTTTCCTTTTCAGCACTCGTATCATCTTTAAGTTCAACCTTCAGTGTGAGCACGTCACGATAGCCTTCTCTGGTAACCACAGCCTGGTATTTTGCTATCTCGGTGAGTGACGCCAGCGCTGGCTCCATTTGTCTGGGATGGATAAACATGCCTCTGGTTCTGACGGCATCTCCTATTCTCCCTAAGATCCGTGTAATACGTAAGGAAGTGCTACCGCAAGTGCAGGGTTCCTTGATCCAGCCCACCAGGTCTCCAGTACCAAAGCGCAGGAGTGGGTAAGTCTCATCTATCGGTGTTACCACCAGCTCGCCGACCCCGTCTGGAGCAACCGGCTTGCCAGTTTCAGGGTCAAGCACTTCCACCATGACGTCCTCACCGATGTGCAATCCTGATTTTTGTTTACATTCATAGGCCATCAAGCCCACATCGGCTGTGCCATAAACGTCGGCAGTGTATATGCCATATTTCTCTTCAACCAGCCGGCGCATGGGACCGCCACCCATTTCCCCGCCAATACAGGCAACCCGTAGCCTGAAATCACGTCGGATGTCATAGCCCATTTCCTCTGCCTTGGTAACTACATTCATAAAGAAACTGGCGGCACCAAAGAAGCCAGTAACCCCAAGATGACTCATCACCTGCACCTGAAGCTCAGTGTTGCCGGTTCCCATAGGCACCACAGTAACCCCGATTCGCCTTAGTGATTCATCAACAAGCAGCCCCGCCGGCACCAAGTGATACGACCAGGCATTGATAACGATGTCATTTTTGCGGAAACCCAGTTCCCTCATAAGCTGCGCATGGCGCCGCCAGTAACTTTTGCTCTCGTGGTGAGGGTCATAGATAGGTCCCGGGGAAACATAGACCCTAGCCAAATGTTGCAGCGGGGTTGTTACCAGTCCGCCGAAAGGAGGATTAGCCTTGTATAACTCTACCAGATTATCCTTCCGTAATATGGGTAAGGCCTGCAGGTCATCGATGTTACGCACTCTGGCAGGATTAATGCCGGCCTGGTCAAGCCTTGCCTTGATTGTAGGGGCGTTTTTGTAAGTGTAGGCCACTAATTCCTGTAAGCTTTTATTCAAATAGTTTTGTCTCTGTTCCATAGTCATCTTCTTTAAAGAGGCAATAGTTGGCGGTGACTTTGGTGCGGTATTTCTCATGATAAAACCCTCCACTTTCTTGAAAAACAATGCAATTTTGCCTTATTTTAACAATCTTGGCAAGATATGTATTCCGATATGCCAGCAACATATACCCAGCACTTGAAACCAGCCAAAGTAAAGATTAGAATTGTGGCTGAATTCATTGAGTCCACAAGTCAACGCGGTCAATTTCAGGGCACTACTGGAGGACTATCCATGAAATGGGAAATAAAGAAATACCCAATGCATATCGGCGGTATAAAACAGGTTTCTCCTCATATAAAGCCAGGAATGCCTTTTTTATCTATGTGCTCTATAGTGGGCAATCTCATCTTTCTTTCCGGACTAACGGGCATTGACTTCAAGACTGGACGATTAGCGTCGACCAAATTCGACAGTCAAATGATTGACTGCCTGGATAACCTTAATGATGCCCTCGAGGAAGTGGGAAGCTCAGTGGATAATCTGGTTAAGCTCACAATTCTGGTTAAGAACATTAAAGATTGTCCGGTCATGTGGAAAACGATGGCGGATTACTATCAAAATCATGCCCCCGCTCTTGTTAAAGAGCCGCCGGCCGTCACCGTTATACCGGTCAAATCATTTCTAGAGCCAGAATGTCTGATAGAAATAGATTCAATAGCTGTCATATCAAAGAATGCCCCTGGCTGTGAGGTGAAAAAATATCCAGCATCATACCGCAGTACCGCTCATAACTATACAACTGTAGCTCAAGGACTGCCGATGTTCTCGGAATCAGTTGCCGTTGGCAATTTGTTGTTCCTTTCAGGTATGGCAGGGCAGGATCCCCATAGCGGCAAGATAGAGACGAAAGATTTCGAAGCACAGATGGATATCGGGTTTGACAAGATCAGGAATGCTTTTGACAGACAGGGCAGTTCGGTTAGTAATATCATCAAGACCTTGCATCTTCTGGCAGGGGTAAATTCACTCTTGGCACCTTCACGAGACACTGGCGTATCACACAGCCCTGCTTCAGACCGATTCTGGAAGAGAGAGCTGGAGCACTATGAAATGTATGCCCCGGTACTGCTTGATGATTTCCCGGGAAGCACTTTTTTGAAACTGCCAATGCTGGAAGCCCCTGATTCTATGGCGGAAATTGATGTCATCGGCGTGCTTTCTCCAGACGAACCAGGCTGGAAGGTAGTAAAATATCCTCTCTATTATGGTAAACGGGGCTTCCCCAGACATATCGGCGAGATAAAAAAGTATTATGCTAACACGGTGGTGGTTGGCAGCTTGGTTTTCATCTCGGGACAAACTCCCACTGACAAGTTTACCGGCAGAATCGAGACAGATGCTTTCGAAGACCAATTGCGGGTAGCCTTTGATAACCTGAGAGCAGCGATTGAGGAAACAGGTAGTTCACTTAATAATCTGGTGAAGACTTATATACTGATGCCCGAGACAAAGTATTATGGCACTATGCGCAAACTAGAGCTTGAATACTACCAGAAATATGCGCCGAGATTGGTCGAGGAGCCACCGGCGAGCACTCTGATTCAGCCACTCAGTCTGGCATCACCTAAGATGATGATTGAAATAGACGCCATCGGCTTTGTTCCAGGACGTTAATATCATAAAATAGGTAGCGAAGTGACAATGAGCAGTTGCCTTGTAATAACAAATTTCTCACTTAGCGCCAGTTATTTTTCCAATACGATGGGAGTCTAGCAGAAATGTCTACAGAAACAGTAGTCAAGAGTGCCTGCGAGTTGTGTAATGCGGGGTGTGGTGTTCTGGTATACCTCAAGGATGGTAAACCAGTGAGAGTGGAGGGTGACCCCGATAATCCAGTCAATAAAGGGGCGATCTGTATCAGGGGCAGGAACTCATTGGACTATGTATTCCATCCAGAACGACTGCGACATCCTCTGAAAAGAAAGGGAGAGCGAGGACAGGGTAGATGGAAGATGGTTTCCTGGGATGAGGCTCTCACTGCTATCTCGTCTGAACTGAACAGAATTAAGGAGAAATACGGTGCCGAGGCGGTCACCTTTATTCGCGGAGGTGCTAAAGGCTATCAGGATAGTTATATGGCTCGGCTTGCCAATGTCTTCGGTACTCCCAATGTAGCTTCCATGGCTTATATCTGTCATGTTCCCAGAGTCAACGGGTCCATGTTCACCTATGGCTTCATGGCTCTTCCTGATTACGAATATCCACCTGCCTGTACCGTGCTTTGGGGAGTCAATGCCTGCACGTCAGCAATCGGTGATTGCAAAAAAACTAATGATGCTTTGGAGAAAGGCTCCAGGTTGGTGGTTATAGACCCCGGCGAAACGATATTTTCCAGAAAGGCAAACATCTGGGTAAAACCAAGGCCTTGCACTGACCTGGCATTAGCCCTGGGCATGATGAACGTGATAATAAATGAAGAGCTATTCGACAAAGAATTCGTGGAAAACTGGACGGTAGGATTCGACCAGCTCAAAGTCCATGTTCAGGATTATGCCCCCGAAAAGGTTTCGGCAATAACCTGGGTGCCAGCAGAGAGAATTAGCGAGGTAGCCAGATTCTATGCTGCCCACAAACCTGCTTGTATTGCCTGGGGGAATGGCATCGACAATAACATAAACAATGTCCAGACTGCGCGGGCTATTGCAATTTTGCGGGCAATTACCGGCAATATTGGCAGACCGGGTGGCGACGTAGAATGGTCGTCTGCAGGAATAATACCTAAGAGCTCGCCGGAACTACTGCAACAGAATGCACTAACAGTGGAAATGCGCAATAAAAGGTTGAGTGCCAGGGAAGGTCTACTGCCTACAGTTTTCTATGCATTACCCCAAGATCTGGTAATGGCTATGCTGGAAGCTGACCCATATCCGGTCCGGGCAGCTTTCATCCAGGGCGGTAGTTTATTGCATACGTACTCCAATGCCCAGGAAGTGTATGAAGCTCTAAAGAATTTAGATTTTCTCACAGTGACTGATTTCTTTATGACGCCGACGGCGGCGTTAGCTGATATAGTGCTGCCCGTGGCAACATACCTGGAGCTTGACAGTCTGCATGAGTCTGAATATGCTCCGATAGTGAATGTTATTCAAAAGGTGATTGATGGCGAGGAATGCTGGTCAGACCTTAAAATATACAGTGAACTGGCAAAATGCATGGGGCTGGGTAAATATTTCTGGGAAAGTGATAAACAGGCTCTCGATTTTATTTTGAAACCTGCCGGCCTAACATTCGCTGAATTCAGGAAAGTTGGAATGATAACTGGCAGCAAGCAGTATCGGAAACATGAGAAAAGCGGCTTCAGTACACCGTCAGGGAAAGTGGAATTGTATTCAAGTCGGCTGCAGGAATGGGGCTTTGACCCATTGCCTGTCTATCACGAGCCACCTGAATCGCCTTTAAGTGAACCGGAACTGGCTAAGGAATATCCGCTGGTTTTTACCAATGGGAAATTAGCTTCTTTCCAGCACTCAGCAGGACGCCAGATAAAGAGTTTGCGGAAAACCCATCCTGAGCCGCTGGCTATCATTAATAGCGCAACAGCTAAAGTGATGGGGATAAAAGAAGGAAATTGGGTATACATCGAGACAAAGCGGGGTAGGATCAAGCAAAAAGCGACATTGTCATCAAATATTGACCCGAGAGTAGTGATGCTGGAACACGGCTGGTGGTTTCCGGAAAGAAAAGAGGCAGAGCTATACGGATGGGCGGAGTCAAACCTTAATATTCTCACCAATAATAAAAAACCTTTTGCCCGTGAGATGGGTTCGGCTACCTTGCGAGGTATACTCTGCAGAGTCTATAAGGCAACTTGAGAACTTACTATACCGAATGTACTTGACATAATAAAGGTATGGAAAGCCGGTCTTCCATAAGAGTAAATTAAGGAATGAATATGTCTTTGAGCAAGGCGCAACTTAAGGCAGAAGTTAAGAAAGCGGCGGATTCGCACCGTCACGAGCTTATTGATTTGAGCCTCAAAATTCACTCCAATCCCGAACAAGGTTTCAAAGAAGAGCAGGCTTCGATATGGATAACAAGCTATCTTGAGAAAAATGGCTTTAAGATAGAGCGGGGTGCAGGGAATTTGCCTACTGCTTTCAGAGCCACTTACGGCAGTGGCGAACCTGTAATCGCCTTACTTGCTGAGTATGATGCCTTGCCAGGTGTGGGACATGCCTGCGGGCATAATATCATAGCGGCTTCGGCGGTTGGAGCTGGTGTAGCCAGTAAATGTATCATTGATAGTCGGGGGGGGACAGTGATGGTGATGGGTACACCGGCGGAAGAAGTTTTTGGAGGCAAATTAACACTGCTTAAAAACGGGGCTTTTGATGGAATTGATGTGGCTATGATAGTGCATCCCGGCGTGCGAAATATGGTTACGGTTGAAGCCTTAGCCTGCATTAACCTTACGGTTGAATTTTATGGTAAAGCAGCTCATGCTGCTGCCTATCCGGAGCAGGGAATAAATGCCCTGGAAGCCATGATATTATCCTTCAATGCCGTAAACTCGTTACGGCAGCACATAAAGGAAAGGGCTCGCATTCATGGTATAATTACTCATGGTGGGGATGCGCCCAACATAGTACCTGCTTATACCAGAGCAGAAGCCATGGTCCGCACTGCAGATATTGCTTATCTTGAGGAACTGAAGCAGAAGGTTTTAAGTTGTTTCGCTGGGGCTTCAATAGCCACTGGAGCCAGGGTGGAATACAAATGGGCTGAAGATTACTATGCTCCAATGAACAATAATTTGACTCTGGCTGAGCTTTTTGCACAAAATTTGGAATCACTGGGGCGTAAGGTAGAACCTTTTGAATTCCGCTACGGTTTCGGCAGCACCGATATGGGAAATGTAAGTCAAGTTGTGCCATCTGTTCATCCGGAAGTTGCCATAGCTCCACCCGGTACATTGTTGCACTCAAAAGATTTTGCTATCGCTGCAGCCTCTGAGTCAGGCCATGGTGGCATGCTGGATGCGGCTAAAGCCCAAGCCATGACAGTTGCCGACCTTCTCGTGGACAAGGGAATTCTGCCCAAGGTCAAAGAGGAGTTCTTAGCAGGAGAGCAGAGGAGTTGACACCAGGCATCACCCGGGCTAATTTTGAGTTAATCTACTGAGCCACGCTGAAATAAGTTGTTAATCAACCAATGAACTGTGAGGAGAGTTAAAATGAAAGTGGTCTTTCTTAAAGATGTCTCGTCAAAAGGAAGGGCAGGGGAAATAAGGGAGGTAGCCGATGGCTATGCCAGAAACTTTCTTTTTCCAAAAGGGTTAGCTCGGCCGGCAACCGCAGACGCTTTGAAAACAGCTCAGGTACAGGCTGAAGGAAAAGCCCGTCGCCAGGTACGTCTGAAGGAAGAACTGAGTGAGTTAGCAAAGCTCATCGACGGAAAGGAGCTACACTTTAAAGCCCGTGCTGGAGATAAAGGACGACTTCATGGTTCTATTACCTCTGCTCAAATAGCTGAAGAACTCTCTAATCTCACTAATGTCGAAATAGATAAGAAAAAAATCGCCATAGACGAGCCATTGCGGCAGATCGGTGACCATGAGGTGGAAGTAATCTTTTCCAAAGACGCAGAGGCAAAAGTCAAAGTTATTATCGAGGAAGAAAAACCTAAATAATGATAAACGAGAAATTACCTCCCCATGACGTCGAAGCCGAAGAAGCTGTTGTTGGTTCACTGCTTATCGACAGTGATGCTATTTTAGAGGTTAATGCTTCCCTCAAACCAGATGATTTTTTT
Source organism: Chloroflexota bacterium (assembly GCA_037443085.1). Taxonomy (GTDB): domain Bacteria; phylum Chloroflexota; class Dehalococcoidia; order GIF9; family UBA5629; genus JBBIPA01. Next base: position 41,017 of record JBBIPA010000012.1, read on the forward strand.
ACCCAGCAGAATAAATGGGTCTACGAGGCTTGTCTTAGTGTTTATGAGCGACATGAAAGCATTAACCAGATAACTGTGGCACATGAGTTGGCCCAACGGGGAAAGTTGGAGGAGATAGGAGGAGCGGCATACCTTAGCCAGCTTATTGCTCGGGTCCCCACTTCGGTCCATATCAAAGATTACGCCGATATCGTATCCCGGCTTTCGGTGATGCGTAGACTGATTCGTGCTGCCAGCCATATTGCTGCTATTGGTTACGAAGCAGGACCAGATGTAGATAAGGCTATTAATGATGCCGAAGATGTTCTTTTCAAAATTGTCGAAAGGCATACTCGTGGTGACTTAGTACCCTTGCGTAGTGTCCTGGCAAGGTATTTCGAAGAGACTGAGCTCGCCTCTGCTAAAGAGGAAAGGGAAGAAGGTAAAGAGCACAAACCATATATATTAACGGGCTTTACTGTTCTGGACAATATCATAATAGGGTTGCAACGTTCAGCACTTATTGTTCTGGCGGCTAGACCAAGCGTAGGTAAAACCAGTCTGGCTCTCAATATCACCAGGAATGCTGCCCTCAACCAGAAGGCTTGTGTCGCACTGTTCAGCCTAGAAATGTCCCAGGCTGAAGTGGCGCATCGTCTTTTGTCCAGTGAATCCAATATAAGTTCTCAACGAGTTCAACTGGGAAATTTTACTGAAGACGAGGAGAGAAGAATCCTGGAAGCAAGTGGTATTCTTTCTGAAGCACCGGTCTATGTGGACGACTCGCCTCAGTTGCGGGTAATAGAGATAAGGAGCAAGGCACGACGTCTCCATTTCGAGCATCCCATAGACCTCATCGTCGTTGATTATCTGCAGCTAATTAGAGGTGAAGGAAGAACTGAGAACCGGGTGCAAGAGCTCAGTGAAATAACACGTTCTCTGAAAGCCCTTGCCAAAGAACTTAATGTTCCGGTACTGGCTGTATCACAGCTTAGTCGAGCTGTTGAAATGCGTATTTCACATAAGCCGCAGCTTTCAGACCTCCGGGATAGCGGTAGTATTGAGCAGGATGCCGATGTAGTGCTCTTCATAAATCGAGAAGAAAGATACTACGATGAGGAGGAATGGGCAAAACACAGTTCCGAACCTTATCCGCGAGGTATTGCTGATGTTATCATAGCCAAGAACCGTAATGGCCCCACAGATGAGGTAAAGTTACAGTTTATCGCCAAGACAACGAAATTCAAAAATCTGGAAACGATGCCACTCCCGACTTAACATAATTATTCCACTTTCAACAGGGGGCACATAATAAAACATGTCCGTTAAATCTTTCTCTGGCTTTTCTGCGAAAGCGGAGGTCACTCCGATACCGACCGCTTTTTTTACTTCCGTCATGCCACATCTCGATGATATTACCGAGCTAAAAACAGTGTTGCACGTTTTTAGATTGCTCAGCCGCCGGCGTGGCTTTCCACGGTTTGTCACATTCACAGAGTTATCACATGGTGCCCCCATACTAGAAAGTATGGGAGATAGCAATCTAGATGAGCTTAATGCAATGCTTTACCATGCCTTGGAACTTGCTGTGCAGCACGGTATTTTATTGCATGTGAAACTCGAGCGTGGAGGTGAGTCTGAAGACATCTATCTGATTAATACTGAAACGGAAAAGAAAACAGTCGAAAGGATTGAGCGAGGCGAGCTGGTACTCTCAGGACTTCCAACTCCGACAAAACAAACTTTGGAGAGCCCCACGAGAATAGCCGATATTTTTACTCTCTATGAACAAAATATTGGTATACTTACACCATTAGTAGCCGAACAGTTGCAGGAAGCCGAAGCATGTTATCCTGCAGAGTGGATAGAAGACGCTTTCAAAGAAGCAGTTTCATTAAACAAACGTAATTGGAGATACATCGCACGTATTCTGGAGCGATGGGCTGCAGAAGGTAAAGATGATGGAGCGCTTAGGCGAAATATTAAGAAAGAAAAGGACCCTGACAGGTACATCAAAGGGAAGTACGGGCACATGGTTCAACGATAAACCGGAAGAAGAGAGGGACTCCGGGCTCCCCTGTCCTATCTGTAAGGGTGCTCGTTTTATTCATCCCCTATCAGATTCTGGCAAACCCGATTTCGGCAGGATTGTGCCATGCCAGTGTGCCCAGGCGGAAATAGAAAAGGAAAAGCAAGCCCAGTTGCTGAAATATAGCAACTTGGGTGCATTATCTCGCCTTACTTTCGATAACCTTTCACCTGCGGGAAGACAAAAAGGAGGCAAACCACAGTTTAATTTCACTCAGGCTTACGAGGCGGCAACAGCCTTTGCGGCAGATCCTAAGGGCTGGCTGGTTTTTATAGGACCGAACGGGTGCGGTAAGACGCATCTCGCCTGTGCTATTGCCAACCACCGGATTAGCCTTTCTCAACCTGCTCTCTATATAGGAGTCGCTGACCTGCTGGATCACCTCCGCTCTGCTTTCCATCCAGACAGCGACATTGCTTATGATGACCTATTTGAGCGTGTGAAGAATACACCGCTTCTGATTCTGGACGATTTGACCATGACCGTTACTACCCCATGGGCAAAAGGAAAGTTGGAGCAATTGCTCAACCATCGTTTCAACACTCAGCTCCCCACGGCAATAACGACACGAGTACCAATTGAAGAACTTGATGAGAACCTGCAAGGTCATCTTACCGACACTGACTTTTGCCGCATACAGATAATTCAACCTGTGATGTCATTGAAGGTGGAACATCTGGAAGGACTGGAGCTGGAGCTTTTAAAGGAGATGTCCTTTAAAAACTTCGATTACAAACGGTTGGAATTGACTGCTGAGCAACGTCAACACTTGGAGCAGGCCTATCGTGTTGCTCTTAATTTTGCTCAGTCTCCACAAGGTTGGCTGGTGTTGCTAGGCGATAATGGCTGTGGCAAGACTCACTTAGCGGCAGCTATTGCAAATCATCTCCGCCAAGCCGGCAAATCAGTTCTGTTTATTGTTGTCCCCGATTTGCTCGACCATCTACGGTCTGCCTTTAGCCCTGAGAGCAGGGTATCGTATGATGACCTGTTTGAGAAGGTCAAAAAAGTGCCTGTGCTCATCCTTGACGATTTTGGCGAACAGTCCGCCACCCTTTGGGCACAGGAAAAAATCTACCAGCTCGTAAACTACCGTTATAATGCCAGGTTGGCTACGGTAATCACGACTTGTAATACGCTGGATGAAATCGAAAGCCGCATTAGTTCTCGGCTGATGGACCCCAGTCTTAGTCTGGTCTTCAATATTAAGGTCCCTGATTATCGTGGGGATAGAATGGCGAGCAAAATTGCCAAACCCCAGCAAAAGTATAGACAACGAGGCATAAAAACATAGATACACCTCGTCAATTTACTCCCTTTGCCCCCCATTTGCTGCTATTGCCAATTTAGAGGTCGTTTAGCAACGACCGATTCTAGCCATATGCTCCCCTGGCAGGCTCAA
>JBBIPA010000013.1:0-41055 GCA_037443085.1 Chloroflexota bacterium
TAGGCAATACATAAAAGCCAGAAGCTAGCCAATCTGGTCGCTTCAGCAAAAGTATAATCCGGTGAATGCGTCTCCTTGGTAGTTACACTGGGGGGGAAGCCATCGGTATCCGCTTTTATCGTGTATTCGTAATCTGGTGTATTCCCAGCGGACGAGCCTTGCCACAATAAGGGTGACAGCAGGATAACAACCAAGCCAGCAACGAGGCCAATAATGATAGAAGCAAACCGCCAGCCAAAGTTGGCAATAAGGTAAGCACTTAACGGAGATATGAATAGCGTTCCTACCCCACCACCGGCACTGGCAATGCCTAGAGCAAATCCACGCTTATGCTCAAATGCCCTGGAAACAGTGGACATAAGTACTATATGCCCCGCACTAACTCCTAATGCCAGGAGAAGACTGTATGTTAAAAATAACTGCCATGATTCCCTTGTCTGACTCGTCAATATAAAGCTCAGCATGATCAACAAACCCATAAGTGCCACAGCTTTTCTTGCGCCGTATTTATCTAATGCCCAACCTCCCAGCAGCGAAATGGCCGCGCACAACAACATATGGAGGGAGAATACACTCGAGGTAACAGCACGTGTCAGTCCGAACTCACTCTCCAGCGATTTAAAGAACACGCCGAAAGAATGGCGTGTGCTGTACATTGCCATGTGGATAAAGAAAGCGGCTACCAGTATCAGCCAGATGGGATAAATGCCTTTGGTGAGCTTATATAAGCAGTCCAATTATCTCAGCACCTTGATGGTGTCATTTTACTATCCACAACTCCCTCCAGCAACACCTTATGTCGCTTCCGAACACGGAATGCTTGACAGCAATATTAAAATTATCTATATTTGTTAATTATGTTTAGACGGAGGTGACAAATGAAGAAGGGAATCGTTTTAGCCGTACTGGCATGTGTGCTGGTAGTAAGCCTGGTGATTGCTGGCTGTGCGCCGGCACCAGCTCCCACCCCATCTCCAGCCCCGGCTCCAGCACCAGCACCAACCCCACCGGCTCGACCTGTTGAGCTCAGGTTTGCCCATGGCTGGGCAACAACCCATCACGTACATGTGGTTATTGATGCTTGGACAAAGGAGGTGGAAAAAGCAACTGAGGGGAGAGTGAAAATAACCATTTATCCCGGCGGCACCCTCGCCGGCGCGGTTCAATTATATGACGCCGTTTCCACAGGTGCTGTCGACCTGGCATGGTTTCTCCAGGGCATGACCCCAGGTAAGTTTCCTTTATCTTCGGTCATCGAGCTGCCGTTTATGGCCACCTCAGCAACTCAGGCCAGCCAGGTCACGTGGGGTCTGTACGAGAAGTTCCCTGAGCTCAAGGCTGAATATGCCGGCGTCAAGGTACTGTGGCTATGGACTGTGGACACCGGCCAACTGATGACGACTAAAAAGGCGGTACGTGTTGTTGATGATATGAAGGGCTTAAAACTGAGAGTCGGCTCGGCCACCCAGAACCCGATGACCGAAGCCCTAGGAGCGGTACCGGTGCTCATGCCCATTGGCGAGCTTTACGATGCTTTGCAGAAAGGCGTTGTTGATGGTACCCTTCTCGGGACATCCGCCGTCAATACATTCAAGCTTCATGATGTCATAAAGTACATGACTGTAGGTCACTTCTTCATTAATGCTCAGGGCGTGGCGATAAATTCAAACTCATGGGCTAAAATACCGGCTAGAGACCAGAAGATAATCGAGGATATCAGCGGCCGAAAGATGGCGGAAACAACCGGCAAAAGCTTCGAAAGAGAAGCTAAAGCGGGGTTCGACGCAGCGAGTGGCGCCCGTGTGGAGATTATCCAGCTGCCCGCAGCCGAGATGGATAAGTGGAAGCGAACTGTCAGTGGGATATATCAGCAGTGGATAAACGACATGAAAGCCAAGGGGCTTCCCGCTCAGGCAGTTTTCGATGAAGCTAACAAGCTGGCACAACAGTACAAGTAAATACAAGTTAACAATATAAAATGAAAATAGACAAGATTGTCCGCTGGGTGGAGAGGTTAGCCCTGCCACCCAGCAAAATGTTGCACAGTGTGGCGATGGTTGTCCTTATGCTGTTGATGTTCCTTACTGTGGGGGATGTCATCGGCCGTTACCTGGTGGGGCGGCTTCCCTTCTTCCAGCCGATACCAGGTACCTTTGAGTTGACCGAGTTCATGCTGGTAATTATCGTCTTCGCTGCAATCGGTTACGCTCAAATACGGGGAGACCATATCAGTATTGAGATTATGGTTTCCCGGTTATCACCGCGGATTCAGGGCATTATCGGTTGCATCACTAATTTTCTCAGCCTGGCCATGTTTTCCCTGGTAACGTGGCGGGCAGTAGTATATGCTCGCCATCTATTCTCGGCTCAAGATGTATCAGGGGTGTTAAAGCTGCCGGTTTATCCCTTTTTAATCGTGGTATCCATCGGCAGTTTCATATTCTGCCTGGCGATGCTGGTAAGCTTCGTCCATTCTCTGCGAAAGGTAGTGAAACATGAGCCCTGAACAAGTCGGCATTCTGGGGATTGTTCTACTGCTCATCCTTTTTGTTCTCCGGATGCAGGTAGGACTGTCCATGCTTATCGTAGGCTTTCTCGGGTACACCTATTTGACTAATACCACAGCCAGCCAGTCCATGCTGGGTATAGTACCTTATGCCACGGCCGGTACTTATTCTCTGAGCGTTATACCGTTGTTTGTCTTGATGGGTATGTTCCTTTCTTACAGTGGGCTCGGCAGTGACGTTTTTAAAGTGGTAGATGCCTGGATGAGACACCTGCGGGGTGGCATGGCTATGGCTACCATCGGCACCTGCGCTGCCTTTGCCGCCGTTTCTGGTTCAGCCACAGCCACCGCCGCCACTATTGGTGCTGTGGCTCTACCGGAAATGAAGCGCTATGGTTACAATAGTTCCCTGGCTACTGCCTGTGTTGCCGCAGGAGGTACCCTGGGCATCCTCATTCCCCCCAGCTCCATACTCATTCTCTACGGCATACTGGTAGAGCAGTCCATCGGCAAGCTACTGATAGCCGGCATCCTGCCCGGTATCCTTCAGGCTGTTCTGTTCATGATAACTATATATATAGTGGTGAAGCACAATCCTGGCCTGGCGCCCATTCAGCCTGAAGTGAGTTTTAGAGAGAAAATGGTTTCTTTGAAACCTGTATGGCCGGTGCTGGTGATATTTCTTATGGTCATGGGTGGAATCTACCTTGGTGTGTTTACCCCCACGGAAGCAGCGGCGAGTGGCGCTTTTATAGCTCTGATTATATCCATAATATCAAGACGCTTTAGCTGGCGCGTCATGACGGATTCTCTTGACCAGAGTGCCAGGACTACGGCAATGCTGTTTCTCATTCTCATCGGTGCGATTGCTTTCAGCCGCTTTCTGGCGGTAACCAGAATTCCCTTCGAGCTTTCTGCTTTTATCGCCGGACTAGGCGTTTCCCGATATGTTGTCATGGGTGCTATCTTGTTAGTTATGATTATACTGGGATGCTTTATAGAAGGCATTTCTCTCATGGTGCTGACCATCCCGATTCTTTATCCCCTGATAGTACAGCTGGGATTCGATCCCATATGGTTCGGCGTGCTTATGGTCGTGATGTTGAATATTGGCATGGTCACACCCCCGGTTGGCATCAATGTCTATGTCACCGCCGGGGTGGCTAAAGACGTGCCGCTGATGACAATATTCCGCGGTGTTATCCCGCTCTGGATTGCCATGATAGCCTGTGCGATTCTCCTGATCGCCTTCCCGCAAATAGCTACTTTCCTGCCCAGCTTGATGTAAAAGTCAATTGTTAGAGAAAAAGTAACATTTATAAGACATAAAATAACGGGCAATATTTAAGGTAATTTTTTTGAATCTGTGGAGATGGAGGTCGAATTCGAACCGACGCTCAGTTGTTTGTTAGATGTAGCCATTATTTTTTCTGTTCCGCCGCGAAATAGCTTCGCAAGTGAGAGTGCCCATAGGGGGGAGCAGGGTTCTGCAAAGGATTATTGGTTCTATGCCAATTGGAGATCTGGCTCGAAAGATTACCTTGTGGATTAAGGAGACTGTTGTAGCTGCTGGAGGTAAAGGGGTGGTCTTCGGGTTGAGTGGTGGTATCGACTCCTCGGTGATAGCGGTGCTGTGCCAGAAAGCCTTCCCTGATACTTCTCTGGGAGTTATCATGCCCTGTCATAGCACCAAGACAGACCAGGAACATGCTGAGCTTCTGGCGAGCAAATTCCATATTCCGACACAGGTTGTGTTGCTGGACGGTGTCTTTGATAGTTTGCTCAGAGTGCTACTTGATAATGGCTATGATGCGGCTACAAAAAAGATGAGTGAAGCCAATGTGAAGCCCAGATTACGAATGCTCACTCTATATTACTTTGCCAATCGCCTTGATTATATAGTTGTCGGTTCGAGCAATAGATGTGAGCTATTCATTGGTTATTTCACTAAGTATGGCGATGGTGGTATAGATATTATGCCCTTGGGCAACCTGGTGAAAAGCCAGGTAAAAGAGCTGGCGGTTCACCTGGGCGTGCCTGGGGAGATTATTGATAAGCCGCCTTCAGCAGGTTTATGGAGTGGCCAGACCGACGAGGTGGAGATGGGTTTGACCTATAAAGAACTTGATCAGTATCTGTTGACCGGTGAAGTTGGGGAAGAGGTAAAACGAAGGATAGAGTCATTGTCAAAAAAGAGCGAGCATAAACGCCGTCTGCCGCCGGTTCCGCCATTTTAGGTTAGGGAATGTCAGTAGATGCTTGTGTCCCTATAGTGCCTGTGCTATGATGCTTCAAGATATTGAAGGAGGGAAAGGATGAAAAGCGAGAGGGAAAAAGCGCTGGAGTTAGCCATAAGTCAGATCAGGAAACAGTATGGCGAAGGTTCGATTATGAAGCTAGGCGAGCTGTCAGAGAAGCTTGCTGTAGAGGTGATTCCTACAGGCTCACCGGCGTTGGATATTGCCCTGGGGGTGGGGGGTATCCCCAGAGGGCGCGTTACCGAAATCTTTGGTGCAGAGTCGTCGGGAAAAACTACTCTGGCTTTGCACATCATTGCCCAGGCGCAGAAGCTTGGCGGCAAGGCTGTGTACATAGATGCGGAACATGCTTTCAGCAGCGAGTATGCTGCCAGTTGTGGGGTTAATTGGGAGGACTTGACCATTTCACAGCCCAGCTCTGGTGAAGAGGCACTGGAGATAACGGAGCGACTGGTGAGAAGCGAGGCTGTGGATTTAATTGTAATTGATAGTGTGCCGGCTCTGGTGCCGCGGGCTGAAATAGATGGTGAGATGGGTGATGCTCATGTTGGCTTGCAGGCCAGACTGATGTCACAGGCTTTGCGAAAGCTGGTAGGCGTTATGAGCAAGTCGCATACTGCGGTGATATTTATCAATCAGCTCAGGGAAAAGGTGGGGGTCGTTTTCGGTAGCCCTGAGATTACGCCGGGGGGACGAGCATTAAAATTCTACAGTTCGGTGAGGATTGATTTGCGGCGCGGTGAAGCCATCAAGCAGGGTGCTGATATTGTGGGCACCCGAATACGGGCTAAAGTGGTGAAGAATAAGGTAGCTCCGCCGTTCCGCTCGGCTGAATTTGACCTCATGTTTAAGAGCGGCATTAGTAAAGAAGGGGACCTTGTTGACCTGGGTGTCAGCTTTGATATTGTGAAAAAGGCTGGCGCTTTTTTTGCCTACGGGGACGTTAAAATGGGGCAGGGGCGGGAGAATGCCAAGGAATATCTAGTTCAGCATCCCGATATAGCGACCGAGATTGAAGCCAAAATCAGGGCAGTAGTTGCTGGCAAGTAACGACAGTGGGTAAGATCACGGCATTGCAATTAAACAAGTCCAAGAGAAGAGTAAGCGTTTTCCTCGATGACTCGTCTTCTTTCACTGTAGACAGGACAGTGGCAGAAGAGGCAAAGTTGCGGAAAGGAACAGATCTTTCCATGGAGAAGATGCGAGCATTGATTGAGGCTGACCTGTCTCATCGCTGTTTTGAGGCGGCACTGCGTTTTCTTGCCTGTCGCCCCCGAAGTGAAATGGAGACAAAACAGCGGCTGTATCGGCGTGGTTTTCGTGATGATGTTATCACTAGGGTTTTAGCCAGATTAAGGGAACAGAACCTGATTAATGATGCCGGATTTGCTCAATTCTGGAAGGACAGCCGTCTTGCCTCCAATCCTAAAAGCCGGAGTCTGATTAAGTATGAGCTAATGAGAAAGGGTATAGCCGGTGATGCGGTAGATAAGGCAATTGGAGATGTGGATGATATTGAAAATGCCTATAAGGCGGGCACGAAAAAGGCCCGCCTTTTGTCTTCTCTGGAACATGATGGGTTTCGCCAACGCCTGTCAAGCTATCTGAAATGGCGAGGCTTCAGTTACCAGGTGATAGATTCGGTTACGGAACGTTTGTGGCAGGAAAAAGAAAATTTAGTGAAATAGCCTGCATTTAATTGTTGACATAAATCCCATGAAGGTTTAGTATTTATTAAAAACTTATTAAAAGTTAGTAAACTAATGATTATTGTTGTGTTGTTTCTTACTTTGAAAGCGAGGCAATTCCATGGGTTTCAATATACCATCCTTGATTCCAGATGTACCAAATATCTACGTACTTCTTTTCGGACTGCTCCTTGTCTTAGGTCTGGTCATCGGCTACTTTGCCCGGCAGTTAATAGCCAATCAGCAGGTCCGTAGCGCTCAGGGCGAGGCGAAGAGGTTACTTGAGGAGGCAACTGTAAAGCATGAAAAAATGCTTCAGGAAGCACGGGAAGAGGCGGTCAGGGTCAGGGCTGCTGCTGAGAACGAAAGTCGCCAGCGCCGCGCCGAACTGCTGAGGCTGGAAAGGCGCTTCACTCAGAAAGAAGAAAAGCTGGACCGCAAGCTGGAATTTGTGGAGCGCCGTGAACGTGACCTGGTCAATAAAGAAAAAGGGCTTGATACTATTAGATCCCAACTGGACGAAATGCGAAATAAGCAGCTGCATGAGCTGGAAGTCATTTCGGGTATGTCCAGTGATGAAGCGAAGCAGAGGCTACTGCAATCAGTTGAGGGTGAGATCCGGGAGGAGGCATCAAGACGTGTTCGTGATGCCGAGACGCGCATTAAAGAAGAGATTGATGAGAAGGCCCGCGATATCCTGGCTACCGCCATTCAGCGTTGTGCTACTGATGTCACTTCTGAGACCACGGTTTCCGTGGTGGCTCTTCCCAGTGACGAGATGAAGGGGCGTCTCATCGGCCGTGAGGGACGTAACATCCGGGCGATGGAGCAGGCGACTGGCGTCGATCTGATTATTGATGACACTCCGGAAGCGGTTACTATATCCAGCTTTGACCCGCTGCGGCGAGAAATAGCCAGAGTAGCCTTGACCAACCTTATTCTCGATGGTCGTATTCACCCTGCGCGGATTGAGGAGGTGGTGGATAAAGCCAGGAATGAGGTTGAAGCTGCTATTAAGATTGAAGGTGAAAAGGCAGCACGAGAAGCTGGTGTGCAGGGTGTGCATCCTGAGCTTATTAAACTGCTAGGCAGGCTGAAGTTCAGGAGTAGCTATGGTCAAAATGTACTAATACACAGCCTTGAGGTGGCGCATCTGGCGGGAATGCTGGCTGCTGAGATTGGCGCTGATGTCATGTTGTCCAAAAGGGCTGGCCTGCTCCACGATATCGGTAAGGCGGTAGACCACGAGGTAGAAGGCACTCATGCTTTGATCGGTGCTAATCTGGCGCGTCAGTGGGAGAAATTCAAAGAGGTATCTCAGGCGATATCTGAGCATCATGGTGAAGCTACTACTACCAGCACTCTCGGTTTCATTGTAGCTACTGCCGATGCTATCAGCGGCTCAAGGCTTGGCGCCAGGCGGGAATCGTTGGAGCAGTACCTGAAGCGCATTGAATCTCTGGAAAACGTGGCTACCAGTTTCCCCGGCGTGGAAAAGGCTTTTGCCATACAGGCAGGGCGCGAGGTGCGTATCATGGTTAAGCCGGAGGAGATAGATGATTTGGGTGCCATGAGACTCGTCCGAGATATTGTGAAAAAGATACAGGAGACGCTGGAATATCCTGGTCAAATAAAAGTAACTGTAGTGAGGGAAACGAGAGCAGTGGATTATGCCAAATAAATAGCAAAGGAAAAGCATTGCGCATATTGGTGATTGGAGATATTGTTGGTAAGCCTGGTAGAAGGGCGGTGCAGGAGTTTCTACCAGGCTTACGTCATGAATACAGACTGGATATGGTGGTGGCAAACGGCGAGAACGCTGCCGGCGGCCTGGGCATTACCGTAGCGACTACACAGGAGCTGCTGGACTGCGGTGTGGATGCCATCACCACAGGCAATCATGTCTGGGCTAAAAAGGAGATTATCCCTTATCTTGACGGTGGAGAGCTGCCTATTATCAGGCCGGTGAACTTTCCTCCGGGCGCTCCCGGCCGCGGTTTCTTATTGAAACATAAAGTCCTGGTGGTCAACCTGATGGGGCGTGTTTTTATGGGTGAACTGGACTGTCCTTTCCGGGCAATGGACTCGTTGCTGGCTGAAGTTAAGCATGATGTCAAGGTTATCATCGTTGATTTTCATGCTGAAGCTACTTCGGAGAAGATTGCCATGGGCAGATATCTGGATGGACGGGTCAGCGCCCTGCTGGGTACGCATACCCATGTGGGCACCATTGATGCCAGTGTTTTGCCCCGGGGGACTGCTTATGTGACTGATATCGGGATGACTGGTCCCACTGATTCCGTCATCGGTGACGATGCTGACTCGGTGCTACATAGTTTCTTAACCAGGATGCCACACCGTCTTTCGGTAGGCAAGGGTAAGGCTGTGTTCAATGCCATGCTGGTTGAGGTGGATAAAGTCAGTGGCAGGGCATTGAGCATCGAGCGAATTCAGCGTGAGGAGGGAGAGGTGTTTGAAAGCTGACCTCCATTTGCACACTACCGCCTCCGATGGCAGATTGGAACCCGAAGAACTGGTCAGCCTGGCGGTAAAAAAAGGGCTCGATGTTATCGCCATTACCGACCATGATTCTGTCGATGGTATCGCTCCAGCTCTGGCATCTGCCCGCTATTATCCCTCTCTCACGGTGATTCCGGGTGTCGAACTGAGCACTGATGTGCCCCGTGGTGAGGTGCATGTGCTGGGCTATTTCATTGATTATACCGACCGCAATCTGGTGGTGACTCTGGATGGACTTCGGGACTCGCGGAGGGGGCGAGCCTTGAGGATGCTTGCCAAGCTGCGGGAACTGGGCATGGAGGTTTCATGGGGACGTGTGGAGGAGTTGGCACAGGGTGGTACTGTCGGTCGTCCGCATATCGCACAGGCAATGTTAGAAGCCGGCCACGTAGCTTCACTGGCCGAGGCTTTCGATAAGTATATCGGCAGAAATGGCCCTGCTTATGCCGAGCGGGAGAAGATGACTCCTGTGGAGTCAGTAAGGCTAATAGTAAGTGCTCGTGGTTTGCCGGTGCTGGCTCATCCTGCTGATATTGAAGACTTGGATACATTACTGCCGGAGCTGGTGAAAGCCGGGCTGGTGGGCATGGAAGTCTTCTATACCAAGTACACTGCGGAGACAATTAGCCGATTGCTTACCAGAGCGCAGCAGTACAGGCTGGTTACCACGGGCGGCACCGACTATCATCACTTTGAAGATGGCAGGGAGGATAATCTGGGGACAGTGCTGGCTCCATCACAGGCAGTAGCGCAATTATTCTCTCTGGCGAATAAGCACAGTTTGGAACTGATAAAAGGACTCTAGAGAGAAGCCTGGCTCTTAGCGTTCACTTCCGAACAACTATTTCTGCAATAATCTCAACAAGGTTGGTAACCACTGCTTTAGCAATCTTCTCTCCGGGTAATAGATGGTGGATGCAGTCCAATTTTCGAGGTCTCTCTTTCTTTTTGCAACACATATCCACAACAATTTTACCGGTTGGTGAAAGCTGTTCCTGTAATAGCTTAACAGTCAGTATGAAGCTATGATATACTAATTATCCTCAGACTTTTTGGGCTCGTAGCTCAGGGGCAGAGCGGTCGGCTCATAACCGATTGGTCGCAGGTTCGAAACCTGCCGAGCCCACCACCTAACTCAGTCTAATCAGAGTTCTAGTCATTGTTTTTATATTTGAACTCATTGTAAAATAAGGGATGGATGGTTAATTATTATGGAGAAAAGGAACTACGGAGTAAAAAAGAGATACTTTAACGTCTCTGCCCTTTTTGTCGCAGGAGTGTTTTCAATTGCTATATTGTTCTTCTTCTCTTGTGTTACCTCACCAAAGGATGATAAGTCCCCACAAATATCAGATGTTTCAATAACATTTATATCAGGCACTGATGTTGAAGTGAAATGGGTAACTGATAAGCCCACAACCAGTGACATTAGTATTTGTGAACCTGATGGTGCTTGCAGATGGGGAGAACAAGATAAGACTATGGTCAAGAACCACCTGATGATAGTAAAAAACATCAAGAAAAATGTAGATTACAAATTTGTAATAAAATCAATAGATGCAAGCAATAACGAAGCTACATTTGAAAAACACTACACCTTGATGGACATAAATCTTACTGAAGCTATTACTGATACAACTTCATCAATAATTTCTGAAGTCCCTGTTATCGATGCTCACGTAGGTTCTAATGAGGGCATGCGAGCGTCTGATTTTACCCTGAAAAATCTTCAAGGGAAAGAAGTATCACTGAAGGATTTTAGGGGCAAAATAGTGATATTAGATTTCTGGTTTGTAGACTGTCCGCCTTGCATACCAGGGATATGGCTATTATAGGAATTGCTCGATAATTGGCGAGGTAGTAAAGAAATAGTAGTACTTGCGATAAATATTAAAGACAGTCAGACTAAAATACAGAATTGGCTACTGGGTAGAAAATGCAGCGTTAATATTTTACTCGACCCTGATGCGAAAGTATCCAAGCAATATTCTGTAAAGACATGTCCTAGATACTTCTTTATCAATACCGATGGTGTTGTTGTCAAAGAAAAAGGTTCATTTCGTAGTCTTAGCGAGATCAGCGAGATCTTGGAAATACTAAAATCAATTTGACTTCATTATCTTGAGAATGCTGCCGTAGCATTGAAGCAGGTTTATGTGGATGCCGGTGGGGATTACAGGCAATCCCAATTCTTTTGGCGGCTCGAAGTTGCGGCGGATGCAGCAGCAGCTGGTGTCCTCCAATTCGCACTTATAGGTGTCTAGTTCTGTTCCCTGATATATTTAAAGGCGGCAATGGCGGCGGTAGCGCCGTCGCCGACGGCGGTGGCTACCTGGCGTGCTGAGTTCTGGCGGATATCACCGATGGCATAGATGCCGGGTACCGAGGTGGCCATCGATTGGTCTACAATGACTTGTCCGTTCCCAGCAACTTTCACGGCATTGGCGAAGGACTGGCTGTTCGGTTTTACTCCAATGGCAACAAAGACGCCGGATACCGGCAGGGTGGAACTCTCGCCGGTTTTAACGTTTTTGAGTTTGAGTTCTTGCACCATCGCTTCGCCGCTAACCTTTTCTACGACAGAATCCCAGATGAAGTTCAGCTTGGGCTGGGCAAAGGCTCGCTGCTGAAGAATCTGGCTGGCGCGGAGCTGGTCGCGGCGGTGGATGACATAAATTTTGGAGGCGTGCTGGGTCAGCTCCAGAGAATCGGTGACGGCGGTGTCACCACCCCCAACTACCGCCACCTCCACGTCTTTGAAGAAGGCGCCATCGCAGGTGGCGCAGTAGGAAACACCGCGGCCGACAAATTCCTTCTCGCCGGCAACTCCCAGCCTGGTATATTCGGAACCGGCGGCGATAATCACGGCATCGGCTTCAAAACTGCCGTCGGCAGTGAGGACGACATGTGGCTTTCCTGTCTTGATGCCGGTAGCTTCGGCATTAGTAATTTCCAGCCCGTATTTTGTCGCCTGCTGGTGCATCAGAGATACCAGGTCAAAGCCTGAAATGCCATCGGGAAAGCCGGGATAGTTTTCCACCTTGTGGGCATTGACAATCTGGCCGCCGAACATGCCCCGTTCCAGGAGCATTGTTTTGAGACCGGCCCGCGCTGCATATAAGCCAGTGGTAAGCCCGCCAGGCCCACCGCCGATAATGATGACTTCAGATTTGGACATAGTAACCCTCCCGATTTAGCTGGATAGATTGTAACTAATCAAGGGGAATATTGGAAATGCCTGTTAACGGCAAAGCTTGACAGATGCTGTGGCAGATGCTAGATTTGAGCGACTGTTTTCAAAAAGACTGGCGAGGCTATCAGCTATGAATGTTTTCGACGAATTTGCCTGGAGAGGCATGGTTTATGATTCTACCGAGGGCTTGCCCCAGGTTCTGGCTAAAGAGAAAATTACTGCCTATATAGGCTTCGACCCATCAGCATCAAGCCTACACGTGGGGACGTTATTGCCCATTATGGGGCTGGTACATCTGCAGCGGCATGGGCATACTCCCATAGCCATAGTTGGTGGGGGCACTGGACTGATAGGCGACCCCAGCGGCAAGGCTCAGGAAAGACCGCTGATGACCAGGGACGAGGTCGAGGCCAATTTACGGGGTATTAGAGAGCAGCTAAGCCGTTTCCTGGACTTCAACTCTAAGACCAACCCGGCCATGATGGTCAATAATGCCGACTGGCTGTGCACCATAAGTATGCTCGACTTTCTCAGGGATGTGGGGAAGTACTTCACCGTCAACTACATGATGGCTAAGGAATCGGTAAAGCGCCGGCTGGAGCAGGAAGACGGCATTTCTTTTACTGAGTTCAGCTACCTCATGCTGCAATCTTATGATTTCCTGGTGCTCTACGACCGCTATAAGTGTGTTCTGCAGATGGGGGGGAGTGACCAGTGGGGGAATATCACCGCCGGCATCGACCTCATCCGGCGTTTGCGCGGCGGCAGGACGCATGGGCTGGTCTTCCCGCTGGTGACCACTACCGGCGGCACCAAGTTCGGCAAGACAGAGCTGGGCACGGTATGGCTGGATGCTCAACGCACCTCGCCTTTCCGCTTCTACCAGTTCTGGATCAACACCGATGATAAAGATGCCGTTACCTACCTGAAGTTTTTTACCCTGCTGCCACAATCAGAGGTTCAGAAGATGGAGGAGGCATTGGCTGCCTCTCCGGAAAAGCGGGAGGCGCAGAGAAAGCTGGCACAGGAGGCAACCCGGCTGGTTCACGGAGACGATGCGCTCAATAAGGCAGAGCGGGCCACCCGGGTGCTGTTCGGCGAGGAAATCAGTAACCTGGGCTTGCAGGATGTGCTGGATATCTTTGCCGACGTGCCTTCTAGCCAGGTGAGCAAGTCCCGATTAGGTGGTGATGGCATGGCTATGGTTGACCTGCTGACCTCTGCCGGTTTGGCTCAGTCCAAAGGTGAAGCCAGGCGACTTATCCAGGGCGGCGGAATCTACCTTAATAATATCAGGGTGGCTGATGCCCAGCGTGCCGTATCCCTGATAGATAGTATTGACGGGCAGGTCTTCATCCTGCGCAAAGGTCAGAAGGAATACCGCCTAGTTCGGGTTGCCGATTAGCGCCTGGATAGCTCTTTCGTTTTAACTGCGGGTGTTTTTATCAACAGGAACAATACTACGATAATAAGCGAGAGCACTATGCCCACCAGGAAGGCAAGGAAGTAGTTGCTGGTATTATCAAAGATGTAACCAGCCAGGGCTGGGCCGATGGCAGCACCCAGCATCCAGCCGATTTCCAGTGTACCTATAATGGTTCCTATATGGCGCACTCCGAAAGTATCTCCGACTATGGCGGTAGTGGAAGGAGTTAATCCACCGTAAGCCACTCCGAAAATGACAGCAAAAACGTAGAGCAGCCACGGATTCGGTGATTGAATCAGCAAAACCATGGCTACTACCATGAGTCCTGCACCTATCAAGCCAGCCGGTTTTCTGCCAAACCTATCGGATACTATGCCCATCACTATTCTGCTAGGCATGCTGGCAAAACCAAGGACGCTGAGTATAGATGCGGCCTGCAGGGGAGTGATGCCGGAGTCAGTAGCATAGGGCACGATATGCGTCATGATGGTGAATAAACAGAAGGAATAACAGAACCAGATAGACCCGATAAGCCAGAAATTCCGGCTCCTGAGGGCATGGGAAAGGGAGAACTCTGTCGTGTCCTTTGATACTTCAGAAGAATTGGGGGAAACAGCTGCCGTGCCTTTTGTTTCTGAAGAAACTATCACCTCGCCTGAAGGTTTTTTGAAAAACAAGGAACAGGGTATCAAAATGATCAGCGCTATCAAGCCGATGATGATGAATGAGAAACGCCACTGGTAATTTTCAATGAGATAGGCGGCCACCGGCGCCATTAAAATTGAGCCAAGTCCGACTCCGCAGGTGACGATGGCCAATGCAAGCCCGCGCTGTTTCTGGAACCATCTGGTGGCTGTTGAGGTAGCTATCACGTAGGTGGGGCCGGTGCCGATACCCACTAGCAGGCTGTAGCTTAAGAAGAGATGCCAGAGCGCAGTTACCTGACTGCTCAGCACCAGCCCTAAAAAGGTAAGGCCACTCATTATCAGTAACACTATTCTGGGACCATATCGGTCTGCCATCCAACCGCCGGCAAGTGCAAACACAGAGCCGAGCAGCATGTAAACGGAAAAAATCCCCGAGGTGAGTGCCCTGGTTAAATCAAAGTCCTGCTCCAGGGATTTGAAAAACACACCGAATGAGAACCGTATGCCATAGGTATTAGTGACGAGGAGAAGACACAGTACCACTATCACCCAGCCGTAGTAGAATCGTTCCTTGCCAGTTCTGGGGTTTGAGCTACTAGTCGAATCACTCAAAGCTGAGATGCCGGCAGGGTTGGCTGCTTCTTTCTTTTTGACCATAATGTTCCTCGTGCATGGTGCGTGGAAAATCTGCAAAAATTTGGATGCCATTATACTCTTATGACAGAATAAAGGTAAAAGGAGCAATATATAACAGCATCAGGGCAATAATGTAGTTGACATAATCTTATAATATTAGAATCGTTACTTTCTGCTGTGAAAAGCCTTGTGTACCTCTTTGAGGTGGCGGTTGGTGACGTGGGTATAGACCTGGGTGGTGCGAATGCTTTCGTGTCCCAGCATTTCCTGTACCGAGCGGAGGTCAGCACCGGCAATGAGCAGGTCAGTGGCGAAAGAATGTCTCAGGGTATGGGGGCTAACGTCTATGGGCAAGCCGCTTCTTTTGGCATATTTGGCTACAATATTTTCCACTGAGCGTGCGGTAAGTCTCATCTTTTCTCCACCTTTTTGAGGGTCGGGAGCACCAGTATAACGTATAAATAGGGGCTTATAGCTATCCTGGCGTGTTTGCAGGTAGCGTTTAATCCAGCCTGCAGCGGTTTCCGACAGGAAAACGACACGTAGCTTGCCACCTTTGCCTCTGACGCCGAATTCCTGGCGCTCCAGGTCTACATGGTCGCGATTTAGCTTCACCAGTTCAGAAACACGTAAACCGGTGCTGAACAGGGTCTCCAAGATGGTACGGTCCCTGAGACCGATTTCATCCGTAATGCGTGGACTGCCGAGCAAGCGTTCTACCTGGTCGGCAGTAAGAAAGCTTACCGAGCGTGTTTTCTGCTTGGGCAGGTCTATCTTATCAGGGGAGAGCGTGTTGATGCTGCGTTGCACCAGCAGATACCTGAGGAAAGCCCGGAGGGCGACGATGTGGTAGCTCTGGGTAATCTGCCTGATGAGCGTGCCATCGCGGCTACGCAATTGCGCTAGGTGAATACGGTACCTTCTGATGATTTCCAGGTTAATATCTTCGGGCTGGGCATTAGGGTGATTCTGGCTGAGCCAGGTGGAGAAGCGCCTCAGGTAGTGAGCATACTCCTTGATAGTTAGAGGCGAGAAGCCTTTTTCGATTTGCATGTGCCCCAGAAAATCGGTGACCAGCGATTCAAGACTCATAACGTATTCTTTCATTTCCTTTCATTTCGGAAAAGGTACATTTTCCGAAATGCATTCATCTTAACATTGATGTCCTGTTATGTCAAGGTCAACGGCTTGGCGGCTCAGCAAAAAGCCAAATTAAGCAATGCTAATCGCTTTGAAAGGACAGGCATCGTTGCACTTGGCGCAGCCTTTGCAGAATTTAGAGGGATGCGACATAGGAAATTCGGCAGTCGCTTCCTGCCTGAGCACTGCCTGGGGACATACCGCAGCAGCGGCGCAGATGTCGCTGGCACTGCATTTATTAGGCTGGCATTTGTTATAGTCGATTATGGCTCGAGGATATGGCATCTTTTTGCGATTTTTCCTTATTCCCTATCGCAAGCATTCTGTTTTGAAGAATAACCTGCATTACGGTCAAGAAAGTCAATAATTTTATGTAAAAGTTTGCCCAGCCCCCAGCCTTTTAGCGCTGAAATCGGCACAATGACATCGCTGGGTACACTAAGATGGGCGGTCATTTGCGCCAAATCCTCCATGCTGTTAGCGGCTAAATCCACTTTGTTCAAAACCGTGAGCCGGGGCTTGGCGTTAAGATGCAGGTCGGTGAGCACGTTTTCCACTGTCTGGCATTGCCTGGCAGCATCTTTATGAGTTATGTCAACTAAATGAAGCAGCAAATCAGCTTCTTCCAGCTCTTCGAGCGTAGCTCTAAACGCTTCTACGATAGTCGGCGGCAGCTTATGGATAAAACCAACAGTATCGGTCAACAGAATCTGCCGATTGTCCGGCAAGCTGATGCGGCGAGTAACCGGGTCGAGCGTGCTAAAGAGCTTGTCTTCGGCTACTACCCCTGCCCTGCTAAGGGCATTGAGCAGAGTGCTCTTGCCGGCGTTGGTATAGCCCACCAGGGCGACCACAGGAATATGTCCCTTCTTTCTTTTGGCCCGATAAAGCGTCCGGTGTCTTCTAACTGCTTCCAGTTGTGCCTGCAGGCGCTGTATCCGCCGTCGTACCAGCCTGCGGTCAGTTTCCAACTGTGACTCACCGGGCCCCCTGGTGCCGATACCACCCCCCAGCCTTTCCAGGTGGCTCCATTGACCGGCCAGCCGGGGCAAGAGGTATTGATGCTGTGCCAGTTCCACCTGTAACTGTCCTTCGCGGGTCTGAGCCCTTCGGGCAAAGATATCCAGTATCAGCGCAGTGCGGTCAATAACTTTCACTTTCAAAGCTTCTTCCAGGTTACGCTGCTGCCTTGGCGACAGCTCATCATTGAAGATAGCTACGGTGTACTGGTAACGCTCTTTGAGGTTGATGAGTCGTTCTAGTTTTCCCTTGCCTAGGTAGAGGGTGGGAGAAGCCATTTCCAGCTTTTGGGATAGTTTGCCGACCACTTCAGCGCCAGCGGCATGGGCTAAGGCTGATAATTCTTCCAGCGCGCTGTCAATAGTCCAGCCATTGGCATCAGACTTGGCCTCCACTCCGACTAAGAAAGCTCGCTCTTTTTCAGTCTGTGTGGTGAGGAAGGTTCGTTGCCTGGTTCTCAACGTGGCGAAGTTAGTTCATCCTCCTATTTGCGCCAGGTCAGTAGCCGCTTGACGCCTTCTTCGAGCCGGTTATCAGGCAGAGTGATGGATAGCCTGATGTAACCTTCACCAGCCTTGCCATAGCCGGTTCCCGGTGTGACGGCTACATTCGCCTTTTCCAGCAACTCGGTGGTTAAGCCCACTGACGTGTATCCCTCAGGGGCTTTTGCCCAGATGTAGAAGGTGGCCTTGGGTACAAAAGGTTTGACGCCTATTTCATTCAAAACTTGAACTAGCCGGTCTCTTCGACACTGGTAAATAACATTGCGTTCGGCAATAGACTCTTGGGTGCCAGTTAACCCCGCTATGGCAGCAAATTGGATTGCCTGTGGTATACCTGAATCCAAGTTCGACTTAAAGCGGAATAGCGCATCTATCATTTTGTGATTACCTACAGCCATACCAATACGCCAGCCGGTCATGTTGTACGTCTTTGACAGCGAGTGAAATTCAATGGCAACATCTCTGGCACCAGGCACTTCCATTAAGCTATGCGGGCGGTAGCCATCGAAGGCTACCTCGGTATAAGGAGCATCGTGGCATATCGCCAGGTCGTTCTTCCTGGCAAAATGCACCGCTCTTTCAAAGAAATCGAGACCAGCAACCGCGCCGGTGGGATTATTGGGATAGTTAAGCCAGAGAATCTTGGCTTTCTGGATGACTTTCTGAGGAATAAATTCCAGGTCAGGCAAAAAACCAGTTTCCTCAGTCAGTTTGATAAAGTAAGGCTCACCACCAGCCAGAATGGTGCTGGTGGAATACACTGGATAGCCAGGGTCAGTTATCAGGACGAGGTCACCGGGGTCAACAAAGCAGAAGGAGATATGGCCGATACCTTCCTTGGAGCCAAGCAGAGGTAGTACCTCTTTAGTCGGGTCAATGTCCACGCCGAATCGTCCCTGATACCACTGAGCGATAGCTTTACAAAGCTCAGGAAGCCCGGCGGTCTCAGGATAACGATGGTTAACCGGGTTGCGGGCCTCCACGCATATTTTGTCGATGATATGTTTGGGGGTGGGCATGTCAGGGTCACCGATGGCAAAGCTGATGATATCGATGCCCTTGGCTCTTTTTTCAGCGATTTTCTTGTTGATCTCAACAAAAAGATAAGGAGGTAGCTTATCCATTCGCCCTGATATTCTCATACAGTCAGTTACCTCCTGAAGGGATATTTAATAAAATGTTTGCCAGATTACTTCGGCCACTCGCCACGAAAAACTTCCTCTACCGTTCCGGTAAGGAAGACATCCCCCGCCCCATCCCAGCTCAGGGTCAATTTCCCCCCTGGTAACATTATGTCAACTTCGTCGTCAGTGTAGCCTTTCAACCTGGCGATCACAGCTATAGCACAGGCACCACTGCCACAGGCTAATGTTTCATTCGCTCCGCGTTCCCAGACCCTGGCCTCTATCTTCTGGCGATTGAGCACTCTGACAATCTCAAAGTTTATCCGCTCCGGGAACATTTGGTGATGTTCCACTTTGGGACCAATATCAGCAAGCGGGAAATCCTGTACCGAGCCGTTCAGGAAATGCACGGCATGAGGATTGCCCATGGACACGAAGGAAAGAGCTAAATTTCTCCCTGACACATTCACTGGATAGTCCAGTATTGGTATTATGTCAAGTACTCCCCTGCTCTTTGCCACTTTCTTGGCAAGTATTGGTATTTTCTCCGCACGAAAGCATGGCGTTCCCATATTCACTTTTGCTTTGCTGACCTTGCCGCGGGATGTAAAAACCTGTATTGGTTTAATGCCAGCCAGAGTGGATACGGTGAGCCGTTTTCCAGAAAAAAAGCCGTTATCGACAACGTATTTGGCAAAACATCTCAACCCATTGCCGCAGACTTGAGCCTCGGAGCCATCGGGATTGAGCATTCGCATTTCGAAATCGGCTTTTTTCGAATTTCTAAGCAGTATTAATCCGTCAGAGCCAATGCCGAAATGGCGAGGGCACATCTCCCGGGCCAATTTATGCCAGCCACGCTTCATATTGCGAGCATCTATCAGGATGAAGTCGTTACCTGTAGCTTGAAGCTTGGTAAAACTAATTGCCATTTATTTTCCTAGCCAGTCTGGTTAAGAAATGTTTCCACCAGGCTATTTATGGGTTCCTGTATATTACCATAAACGTCAAACCAGTTGATTCTGGTATCCTTAAGATGAAACCAGGCATACTGTCGACGCGCAAATTGATGTGTCTCATATTTTATCTGTTGCACGGCTTGAGGTAAAGCTATCTTGCCCTGGAGAAATAAGCCTATCTGGCGGTAGCCAATGCCCGACATCGAAGGTAAAACAAGATTGTATCCCCTGTATATCAGCTCTGTTACCTCGTTGACCAGGCCGCTTGCTATCATCTCATCGACCCGGGCATCGATCATGGTATACAAAGCCTGTCTATCGGTGGTTAAGCCGATAAGTAAAACTGGGAAAGACGGCGGTTGTTTGTGCCAGAGCTGTGAAGGGAGTTTTCCTGTAGCCTGATGTATCTCCAGCGCTCTAATGATTCGCCTCAGATTGGTAGGCATGATTCTGGTGGACGCAACAGGGTCTATTTTCCTTAATTCCTCAAAAAGAGCGCTGGCACCTTTCTCTTTAGCCTTTTGCTCTAAGCGTTGTCTGAAATCGATATCAGGAGGTACTGCTGGTATCAGCCATCCTTCTACTATTGACCAGATGTACAGACCGCTGCCGCCAACCAATATTGGAAGTTTGCCCCGCTGATGAACGTCAGCAATTACTTTTTCGGCTAAATCTTTATGTAAAGCCAGGCTAAAGGGTTCGTCTGGGTCGATGATATCAATGAGGTGATGAGTCACAATGGACCTGTCAGCTTTGCTGGGTTTGGCAGTACCGATATCCATGAAACGGTAGATCTGGCGGCTATCGGCATTGATTATTTCACCGTTGAAATCCTGGGCCAGGCGTATTGCTAGTTTGGATTTACCTACCGCTGTTGGGCCGATAACAGCAATGAGGCAGTTCATTTTGTTGCTTTAATTTGTGAAGTCTGGCTCACAATGCTCACGAAGTCATCGGCTTTAAGGCTGGCACCACCAACCAGTGCGCCGTCGATTTCTGGTTCGGCGATGAATTCGGCGATATTGTCACCGGTGACACTGCCTCCATAGAGTAAGCGAATCTTGCTGGCTGCCTCGTGATTCCACACGCTGGCAACTGTGCTCCGGATGAGATTGATGGTGGTGTTGGCCTGTTTGCCAGTGGCGGTTTTGCCAGTACCTATAGCCCAGACTGGCTCGTAGGCAATTACCAACTTATCTGTGGCTGTTATTCCTGACAATCCTGCCCTGACCTGCCTGGTAATAATTTCCTCAGTTTTGCCTGACTCATTTTGTTCCTGGCTTTCGCCAACGCATAAGATAGGACGGAGTCTTGATTCCAGAGCAACCTGCACTTTTTTGTTAACTAGCTCGTCGGTTTCGGCAAAATATTGTCTGCGCTCCGAATGTCCCAGGATAACGAAATCACAAAGCTCGACGAGCATGAGCGGGGAGATTTCACCGGTATAGGCACCTTTGTCCTTATAATACATGTTTTGCGCTCCCAGTTTAATGGAAGTGCCTCTAATAAGTTCCCGGGCAGCACTTAAAGAGACAAAAGGCGGACAGAGAACTTTTT
Source organism: Chloroflexota bacterium (assembly GCA_037443085.1). Lineage (GTDB taxonomy): Bacteria > Chloroflexota > Dehalococcoidia > GIF9 > UBA5629 > JBBIPA01. The sequence continues at coordinate 21,178 of JBBIPA010000013.1, forward strand.
CCACATTGGGAACGTTATCGAGGTCAGACAACATTGTGGTGACAAGGCTGACTGCCTGAGCGACAGTGGTGTTCATCTTCCAGTTACCGGTAATGAGCGGTGTTCTCATGGTCAAGCTCCATACTTAGTTAGTTTCAAGGCATTTGCCATAGCCAGAGGCATGATATTTATGGCAGGAAACGTGCCCAGTCCGCCAGCAGCACAGGCTGCTTCAGAAAACTGCTCTACTGTGTCAGGTCGGCACCATTGGGAATAGAGCGAAAAAGGAACAGGATGCCAGCTATGTCCTTTCAGCAGAGCAGGTGTTGAGTGGTCGCCAGCGACAATAATAACGTCTGGCTTGAGATTGAGCAGTTGGGGCAGTGCCGAGTCGATCTCCTCGAGAGCCTGTACTTTTCTCAGAAAATCACCATCTTCGCCAGCGCTGTCGGGTTTCTTAACATGGATAAAAAAGAAGTCATGCTCCGAATAATGCTCTCTCAAAACAGCAAGTTCCTCGTTGATGCCGCCGTCAACCTTATGTATCTTCATTCCTACTAGCCTGGCAAGTCCCCGATACATGGGATACACAGCGATAGCTGCCGGATTAAGTTTATAGACTACATTCATGGAGGGAATATCTGGTTTCTGGGAGAAGCCGCGGAGCAAAATCATATTGGCCGGGTGATGATTAGCCAAGAGTTTAGCCGCTTGGTCTACGAATTTATTTACTGCGGCGGCTGTTTTGGCTGCAGATTTTTCCCTTGCCACGCTTTTGATAGGAGCCAGACTGATCTTCTGGGGGTCAGTATCACCGATTTTCTCAGATAATCCACTGCCACGAAGCACGAACAGGAACCTGTGCTCCCTTACTGGCCAGACAAAACATTCAGCGTCTTCCAGCTTAATCCGGCCCAGTATCTGGCAGAGCTCGGTACATTTCTTGGTATCAATACGACCAGCCCTCCGGTCAGTGATGGCTCCTCTGTCGTCGACTGTACAGAAGTTACCCCGCGCGGCAACATCATGCTCAGTAAGTTCGAAATCTACTCCCAAAGCCTCTAAAACACCTCGGCCAATGTCAAATTTCAGAGGGTCATAGCCGAAAAGGGATAAATGCCCGGCCCCGCTTCCCGGAGTAATGCCGGGGCTTACCGGAATGCTTAAACCACAAATACCATTTTTAGCCAAGCAGCTTAGATTGGGAGTAGCGGCTGTTTCCAGTTCAGTTTTGCCAGTTTTGGGGTCGGCCAATCCACCCAATCCATCGATGACCAGCATCACTATCTTCGATTCCGAGGGCAGGCTAATTTGCTGCAGTTGTTCCAGTGATATCATGTTATTTGTCCTGAAGAACTGCTACGCCGGGGAGAGTTTTCCCTTCTAGAAACTCCAGGCTGGCACCGCCGCCTGTGGAAACGTGGGTCATTTTGCTGGTCATGTTCAGTTCTTCCACAATTTCAGCGGTGGAACCACCACCGACTACAGTTGTCGCCCTGACACCGGCTAAGAGCTTTACCATAGCCTTGGTTCCACTGGCAAATTGAGGAATCTCATGGATTCCCATGGGGCCATTCCAAAAAACCACCCGACATTTTTTCAGTTGCTGAGAGAAAAGTTCCACCGTTTTAGGACCGATGTCCACGATATATTCGGCGTGTGGCATCTCTGTGACTAGTACAGTTTTGCCTGTAGCCTGATTGCCAATGTTATCAGTTACCACGACGTCAACCGGTAGGAATAGAGAAACGCCATTTTGGTCAATACTACTGATTATTTTCCGGGCAGACTCCAGCTTATCTGCCTCTACCTTGGAAAGCCCTACATGGTAGCCTTTTGCCTTGAGAAAATTAGCAGCCATGCCACCTCCGATGAGCAGCATGTCAATTTTGCTCAGAATGTTTTCAATAAGACCTATCTTATCACTGACCTTGGCACCTCCCAGCAAAGCAGCAAAGGGGTGTTCAGGATTGGCTAAGATTTTCCCTAGAGTTACCAGTTCCTTTTCCATGAGAAATCCGGAGAATGCGGGGAGGTATTTAGCTATTCCTACTGTAGAAGCATGGGCTCTGTGAGCCGTACCGAAGGCATCATTTACATAGAGATCTGCCAGTTCAGCCAGAGCCCTGGCGAAATTGGGGTCATTGGCTTCTTCTTCAGAATGAAAACGAACGTTTTCCAGAAGCAACAATTCGCCATCCTTGAGATTGCCCACTGTTTTTTTGACTTCGGTGCCTACGCAATCCGAAGTACTTGTTACGGGTAAACTAATAAGCTGAGAAAGCCTCGCTGCCACTGGTTTAAGGCGTAATCCTTCGACTACTTTGCCGTCGGGACGCCCTAAATGAGAGCACAAAATAACTTTTGCCTTGTGGTCAATTAAATATTTGATGGTAGGCAAGGTGGCTTTGATACGGCTGTCATCAGTGATCGCCCCTGTCTTGACATCCATGGGCACATTGAAGTCAACCCGAACCAGGACCCTTTTTCCTTTGACATTGGTGTCTTTAATGGTTCTCTTTGCCACTCTTACTCCTCTTTACGATTAATTGCTCCAATCTATCTTTAATTTCCCTTGCTTCATTCACTGCTTGAGGAGCCATTTCGAACACGTTTTTCCCCAGTCTATCAGCCTCGGCTATTTCCGGATGATAGTTAATAAAGCCCAGTACTTCAAAGTCGGAGAGACTATTGATAATAAACTGACGGTCATCATTATCGCGGCATTTTGAACCTACTATATAACACTTGGTGACACCCAGGTCTTTGGCTAAATCCCTGATGGCTCTGGCTGTTTGGAAGCTCCTCTGACCGGGTTCTACTATGATGATGAAGGCATCCACGGCTTTGGCAGTCCCCCGACCCAAATTTTCTACGCCAGCATCCATATCTATAACCACTACTTCAGCCCGACTCAATACTAGGTGACTGAGCAGGCTCTTGATCAAAGCTCCTTCTGGGCATAAGCAGCCACTGCCCCCCTTCTTTACAGTGCCCATAACTAGAAGTTTGATGCTGTCTTTTTGCAGTGAAAATCGTTCGGGGATATCATTGACTTTAGGATTGGCTTTGAAGAAGGCACCGTAGCTCCCGGCTTTAGCTCCAGTGCGTTCTTCTATCAGGTCTTTGAGCTCTGCAATAGGAGTGATACGGCTGGCTTCCTCGGCAGTAAAACCTAGAGCTATGGCCAGATTTGCATCCGGGTTGGCATCGATGGCTATGACCTTCTTACCTTCGGCGGCAAAAATCCGTGCTAGAAGGCTTGAGGTTGTGGTTTTGCCGACGCCGCCTTTGCCTGTGATAGCTAATTTCATGATTCTTGGACAATTGCCACAAAACCAGGATTTCAAGTCTGGGAGTCGCTTCTGTTTCTCTGGTTGTGGCATGAGTATATCTAATGTTGAAAGCAAAATCAACACATTCAATATTTATAATGGCAATCCTTAGTTGTCGGGTGATTGAGCTAATGAAACAGGCTAAATGCTATAATAGTGACCATGCAAATTGCTATTATTGGATTAGGGCTAATAGGTGGCTCTTTAGGCTTAGTCCTTAAGAAGAGAAAGTGGCGGAAGGCAGAGGTTACCGGCTATGTGCGGAGACCGGAAACAGGGCAAATGGCACTAGAGATGGGTGTCCTTGATAAATTTGAGTTAAGTTTAGATAGGGTGGTGGAGAATGCCAACATTGTCATAATATCAACGCCTGTATTGGTTGTAAGGGATATTTTTAATCGGATTGCTCCTCATTTGCCTGCGGGGTGTATAGTGACTGATACTGCCAGTACTAAATCACAGGTTATGGAATGGGCTCAAGAATTACTTCCCTTTGACACAAATTTTATCGGAGGTCATCCTATGGCAGGCAAAGAGACGTTTGGTGTTGAGGCTGTTGATGCCAATTTGTTCAATGGTAGTGTGTATTGTTTGGTGCGAGGCAGTAAAACTACTTCAACTGCGATGCAAATTGTTGAGGATATGGTAGCTGCTATTGGAGCTAATCCACTATTAATCGATGCTCAGGAGCACGATAATCTGGTTGCTGGCATAAGTCATCTTCCATTATTGCTTTCAGTGGCACTTACTCTGTCAACGACAAGAAGCCCTTACTGGACACAAATGTCCCCTCTGGCATCAACCGGTTATCGTGACCTCAGCCGTTTAGCATCAGGAAATCCGGAGGTAAATGCCAGCATCTGTCTCAGTAATCGAACTGCCATAGTTCGCTGGATAGATGAATTCAGTAAGGAGTTGAGAAGATTAAGGAATCTGATAAACAGTGATAGTAGTGAGATACAAATGGCTTTAACCATAGCAAACGAGGCAAGAAGGAAGTGGCTGGAAAAACACTAGTCAGGACAATACAGCGGGCTAAGCGACTGGCTGGAGAAATAATTGTGCCTGGGGATAAATCTATTTCCCATCGGGGAGCAATTCTGGGTAGCATAGCTTCTGGAATCAGCAAGATAAGCAACTACTCACCGGGCAAAGACTGTTTATCTACGCTTAATTGTCTCAAGAGTCTGGGGATTCGCATCATCCGTAAAGCCAGCGTGGTGCACGTTTACGGGGTTGGTCTCAACGGATATAAAGAGGCTGAAGATGTGCTCGATGCTGGTAACAGTGGCACGACGATGCGATTGTTGAGTGGTGTCCTCGCTGCACAACCATTTCTCTCTGTAATCAGCGGCGATGCATCTCTCCGTGCCCGCCCTATGAAAAGATTGATAACGCCACTACAATTGATGGGTGCTAAAATCTATGGGCGTAATGATAATTCGCTGGCTCCGCTGGTTATCAAAGGCAATAAACTTCATGGAATCACCTACCCCCTGCCTGTGCCCAGTGCCCAGATAAAGTCGGCCATCCTACTCGCTGGTCTTTTTGCTTCAGGGAAAACTACTGTAGCACAGAAAGAGATGTCACGTGACCATACTGAGAGATTGCTCAAGCAAATGGGGGTTAATGTAGAGTCAGGAAGCAGTTATACTTCTGTAACACCAATGGTGAAACCATTAAATTCGCTCAATCTTTTTGTACCTGGTGATATTAGCTCAGCGGCATACTGGTTAGTCGCTGGGTCAATCCATCCCAATGCCAACATAAAAATAGTGAACTGTGGCGTTAATCCAACGAGGACTGGCATTATCGATGTGCTTTTAGCTATGGGTGCTCGAATAAAGTTGGAAAACCAGAGACTAGAGTGTAATGAGCCAGTCGCTGATCTCTATGTGGAGTCAAGTGAGCTAAAGGCTGTTGAAATCAAAGGTTCTGTAATCCCCAGGCTGATAGATGAAATCCCTGTTTTGGCTGTAGCCGCTTGTTCTGCCAGAGGTACTACTATAATCCGGGATGCTGGCGAGCTACGAGCCAAAGAATCTGATAGAATAGCAACCACGGTCAGAGAACTGACGCGTCTGGGTGCCAGGATTGAGGCCCTATCTGATGGCATGGTAATCAATGGAGGCAGTTCATTGGTGGGCACCGAAGTTGAGAGCCATTCAGATCATAGGCTAGCAATGAGTTTGGCTATTGCTGGCCTAATAACGCAAGGCAAAACTAATATTCTGCAGCCTCAAGCAGTAGGGATATCATATCCCGATTTCTGGGAGACATTGGAAAGACTTGCCAGATAATGTAGTAATTAAGCTAAGGAGGCATGGGGTATGAAAGTGACAAGAAAGAAGCAAGATATCGCGCCGCAATCGTCTCCTCTGCTCATTGTTATTTCCGGTCCATCCGGCGCCGGGAAAGATACCGCTATAGCCAAAATGCGGGAATGGGGCTATCGATTCCACTATATAGTCACTGTGACCACACGCCCCAAGCGGGCAGGGGAGGTAGATCGTGTTCATTATCGGTTTATTTCTGATGAGCAATTTCAGAAGATGGTAAAAACAAAAAAGCTACTTGAATGGGCAAAAGTGTATAGTAATTATTATGGTGTACCCAAAGGCGAGATTAAGAAAGCATTAGAAAGCGGGGAGGATGTAGTAGTGAAAGTGGATGTGCAGGGAGCGGCTACTATTAAGAATATGGTACCTGAGGCGATATTTGTTTTCGTTATGCCAGAGTCCATGGAAGAATTGGAAGAGCGATTAAAGCAGCGTAATGACCATCAATCCTCTTCTGATCTAAAGTTGCGGCTGAACGACGCCAAAAAGGAGATGGAGAGCTTATCTCTATTTGATTATTGTGTAGTAAACCACAAAAACAACATCGGACTCACGGTTTCCAAGCTACATGCTATTATCACTGCTGAGAAATGCCGCGTTAATCACAGAATAATAAGTCTCTGAATTTTAATTTTGGGGTCATCTCGCGTACTGCTGGGAATGGTTCTTTCATTTTGTATTCGTTAGGACATTAACTTTTTCAGTACCTCTTTTTCTCTGGCCTGCATACGTTGTTCTTCCTCTGGCGATTTCTCGTGGTCGTAGCCTAGAAGATGAAGTATACCATGAAGTAATAAAATGCGAAGCTCGTTTTTGATGCCGTATCCTTTGTTTCTTGATTGAATCAGTGCCTGAGAATAAGAAATGATGATTTCTCCCAGGTGGGCAACATCGTCTGGAGGCGTTATGAAGACAGTATCTTTATCTTGCTGAGGGAGCATATAGAACGAAAGAACATCGGTTGGCTCATCTTTACCTCTATATAGTTTATTGAGCTGTTGCATTACTTCGTTGCTGGTAATAACCACACCTACTTCCAATGGCTTTTTGATAGCAAGTGCATCCAAAATATTATTGACTGCGCTTTTCAGCCATGTTGTCCTAATTGATATTTGGAGTTTTGGTTCGATATAAACGTTTATTTCATGCTTATTCATGGCCAGTCAAGTACAGCATCATAGCACGTAATACACATCCATTCAATTTGTGACAGGCTCTTAGCTATTGTGGTTTTAGTGGTGCAGAAATCTTAATTATTGTTGAACGAAGGTAAGAAAAAAACTTATAATATTGATGGAAATTACACCCGATTCTGCTAACCATCGGAGGGATCGCATAGTGGTCTAGTGCGGGCGCCTGCTAAGCGCTTACCCCGAGTAAAATTGGGGTCATGGGTTCGAATCCCATTCCCTCCGCCATCTTCATAATAGCAGGTCACAATATTAGTGTAGTACTCTAGCCTGTTGTCAGCACGAGTCTAAAGAGTTCCACTTTCAATTTGAAAGAGGATTTATAGCGATGAAAAGCAGTCCACTTAAAGGCTTACGGATTTTAGCGTTGGAAAATTATATTGCTGGCCCATATGGGTCAATGATACTGGGTGATCTGGGGGCTGAGGTAATAAAAATAGAACCTCCGAGCGGCGACCTGTCACGGAGCTTCGCCGGGCCGGACTATAAAGGAGAAGGTTTCTATTATCTCGCCTTTAATAGAAACAAGAAGAGCGTTGTGCTTAATCTTACAGTGTCTTCTAATAAACAGGCGTTCTATGATCTGGTCGAGATATCTGATGTGGTTTGGGATAATTTCAGACCCGGAGTAACCACAAGACTTAAAGTAAATTACAATGCTGTCAAGAGACTGAATCCCAGGATAATATGCTGTTCGATTACCGGATATGGGCAAACGGGGCCAAGGAAAAATCAGCTTTCTTACGATTTAGTTGGTCAAGCGGTTAGCGGGATTATGAGTATAACCGGTGAACCAGGCAGGCCGCCGGCACGATGTGGCCCTCCTGTAGGTGACCTGGTGGCAGGAATGATGGGTGCCATGGGTGTTTTAGCTGCTGTGCTAAGGAGAGAGAAGACAGGCAAAGGTGAACAAGTTGAGACGTCACTGTTGGATTCTTGTGTGTCCTTGCTCGCCTACTATTTCTCTTATTACTTCTGCTCTGCAGAAGTCCCTGGACCTCAGGGGTCTGGGCATCTGGGTGTGTCGCCCTACAGCATTTTTAAAACTCGCGATGGCAGGTGGATTGCCACTGGTATCAACTGGCCCAGGATAACCAGAGTGCTTAATGCTGAGTGGTTGGCAGAAGATAATCGATTTAAAACGATGGAAGGGAGAGTAAAGCACAAGGAGGAGCTGGAAAAGATTATGCAGGAGTATTTTCTGCAGGTTGATGCTCAACAATGGCTGGAACTTTTCGAGTCTGAAGACATAGCGGGAGGATTGGTGCAAAATGTCGACGAGGCAGCAAATGACCCACAGATATTGAACAACGATATGTTTTTGAGCCTTACTCATGCTCTCGGCGGCCAGATAAAACTTACTGGCAATCCAATTAAAATGGAGGGCGTAAATCACAAGAAATACAAGGCTCCGCCTATATTAGGACAACATACAGAAGACGTGCTTAAAAATTTACTTCGTTATTCTAATAAACGAATCAATGAAGTTCAGACGGAGGCGATGGCTCACGTTAATGAGCTGGGTTCACATATCCATAAGGTGTTGTAAGAATAAAGTTTGTCACTTCTCCTTCAATAGCCTTTATGGGATTCCTCCGGAATTTGCTTTATCAGCTAGGCTAAGTTAGTATGAATCTTACCCTTCGATTTCAGGGGAATTACAAACGACGTTATGCCTAAATATACTATTTGGACTATCGGTTGCCAGATGAATAAGGCTGAATCGAGGCAAATAGCTGATTGCCTGGAAGCAGTTGGCTATGAATATACTTCCATACTTCAAAAAGCAGACTTGGTAGTGCTCAACACCTGTGTAGTTCGGCAGAGTGCTGAGAACAAGGCACTGGGCATGTTGGGATACATGAGGGGCACAAAGCGAGATAATCCTGATAAATGTGTTGTCGTGACAGGTTGTCTTGTAGATTCACAAACCCAAGAGCTTAAAAAGCGTTTTCCCCAGGTTTCTTTTTTCTTTAAACCAGGTGCTCACCAAGAGTTGCTTGAATGGGCTCGGCAAAATTCGATACCTGAGCACTCGATACCAGAAAATATCCACTATAGTAATGGCATTAAGCCCACAGCATTCGTGCCTATTATTCAGGGTTGTAACAATTTTTGTTCATATTGCATTGTCCCATACAGGCGTGGCAGAGAGCAAAGCCGCTCTATCGAAGAAATTGTTATCGAAGTAGCCAATCTGATAAGTAAAGGTGTGAAGGAAGTCACTTTACTGGGGCAGAATGTCAACTCTTATGGACATGATTTGTTAAAAAATACTGATCTAAGTGTATTGCTTCAGTCTATTCACACAATTGATGGACTGGAAAGGATACGTTTTCTTACTAATCATCCAAAGAATATGAGCTTGAAGCTTATTGAGACCATGGCTCATCTGGATAGGGTCTGTGAACATATAACTATTCCTTTACAGTCAGGAGATGATGCAATTTTGAAAGCGATGCGGAGAGATTATACAGCAAAACAGTACTGCAATCTTGTGGATACTATCCGGAGCTACATTCCGGGTGTAGCGATAAGTACAGATATTATAGTTGGGTTTCCTAGCGAGACGGATGGGCAGTTCGATCAGACCATGTCTTTAATTAAGCAAATCAGGTTTGACACAGTACATATCGCCGCCTATTCCCCACGCCAGGGCACCGTCGCCTGCAGGGAATTCGAAGATAATGTGCCTGCTGAGGTTAAAAGGGCAAGAGTTCAAGAAATAGAAGCCACCCAGACTCAGATAGCTAATGAAATCAATGCACCGCTTAAAGGCACGGTAGTGGAAGTGTTAGTGGAAGGAAAGAAACAAAGCAAATGGTATGGCCGCACCAGAAAGGACAAGCTAGTTTTTTTTGAAGGCAGGGAGAATTGTCTAGGAAAACTGGTAAACATCTCTGTTACTAAAACCAGTCCATGGGCTTTACAAGGCGAGGTTAAAAATTAAATAATGGTGGCAAGGACGCATGATTTACTACGATTACATTATTATTGGTAGTGGTATTGCTGGACTTTACACGGCTTTGCTGGCTAAGGATACTGGCAGTGTTCTCATTATCACTAAAGGAAGTATAGAAGACTGCAACACCAGACATGCCCAGGGTGGAATTGCCGCTCCCATAAGCAAAATAGACTCGACGGAATTGCATTTTAAGGATACGTTAGTAGCAGGTAAAGATTTATGTGACCCGGAGGCAGTCCGCATTCTGTCTGAGGAAGCTGCCGACAGGATAGCCGACCTTATCAAATTTGGTGTTCGCTTTGATACAGTGAACGGCGAGATTGCCTTAACCAGGGAAGCCGCCCATAGTGTTCCACGGGTTCTTCATGCTGGCGGAGATGCAACTGGAGAACATATTGAAGTAACCTTGAGTCGACGAGTGCGTTTTTCATCAATAAAAGTGCTCGAATATTGCCTGGCTACTGAGATTAGCGTAGACAAAGACACTGTGAAAGGCGTGAGAGCGATTGATTGTCGCACTGGTTTGGTTGAAGATTATGAGTGCCGTTTTGTCATTTTGGCTACCGGTGGTGCCGGGAGACTCTATAAGTACACCACTAATTCTGATGTAGCTACTGGCGATGGTAATGCATTAGCCTTTCAGGCTGGTGCCGAGGTGACCGATATGGAATTTTTCCAATTTCACCCTACTGCCATCAGGCTGCCTGGTGTCCCGCCGTTTCTTATCTCTGAGGCAGTGCGTGGAGAAGGTGGAGTGTTGCGTGATGTGAAAGGTCATCGTTTTATGCTTGATTACACACCCGATGCTGATTTGGCTCCCAGAGATATCGTAGCCAGAAGCATTCTCCATCAGATGATAAAAACAGGAAATGACCGGGTGTTTTTGGATGTTACTCATTTACCACCTCAGCAACTTACCACTCGTTTTCCCCATATATATCGATTTTGTTTAGACCATGGACTGGACATAACTAAAGTACCCATTCCAGTGGCACCTGCTGCACATTATTTCATGGGTGGGGTGAAAGTTAATGTATGGGGGGAAACCAATATCAATGGTATGTTTGCTGCTGGTGAAACTGCCTGTACCGGTGTGCACGGTGCCAATCGTCTGGCATCAAACTCATTGCTAGAGGTGGTCGTTTTCAGTAAAAGAATTGTGGAAAGATCGAGACAGGATAAGAAGGTTGCTGCTCCATCCGCGATGAAAGTTGAGAACCGCACTCTCTCCAATGGCTGTACTCTTAAGAAGAGATTCCCTCAACCCAGCCTTGCTCATCTCCAATCACTGATGTGGGAAAAAGTAGGCATCATTCGCAATGGTAAGAACTTGGCAAAAGCTGCTGATATTTTATACTACTGGTACTGTTATCTGCCTCAACCTGCCGACCGCCCATCATATGAATTGAAAAATATGATACTAAATGCACGGCTAATTACAGAGGCTGCACTCATGCGTGAGGAAAGCCGCGGAGCTCATTTTCGCACAGATTTTCCTGATGCATCCCCAGATTGGCAAAGACACATCGTGTTTAAAATAAGCTAATCTTTTCTAGCCCAAGACATAATCCTGTCTTCCCCTTTTGCCTTCAGCCGGTTTTTTGAGGCTACCGCGAGACGGTCAAATCGGATTGACACATAAGGAAAAAAGACAGGCAGCCACCATTACCGGGAGGCTTAGCAGTGACCGTGTGAGTACCTTCATCATCCCTCGCACAGTTATTCCGCCTAATCCCAACAGTTCTTTTAACATGCTGTTGACCCTTTCTACAGACATGCGTAAACGGTATAGCCTTTCCCATTTCTTCGCGTTTCCCGTGGTATAGGCGGATGTCTTCTTACATCGTCCTTTTTGCCTCAGGGGTTCACTCCACAGCACAGTGAAACCTTGACGTTCACAGCTAGACACTGTTACAATTTGCTGTTTGAAAACTAGAGCAGAGGTGAATTAAGTGCCCCAGTATACATCAGATAAAATCCGCAATGTTGTACTTATAGCTCATTCAGGTGCTGGCAAGACTTCGCTGGCTGAGACGATGCTCTTTAATACGGGAGCAATTAGCCGTCTGGGGAAAGTAGCTGACGGTACTACTACTTCAGACTATGATGCTGAAGAGACAAAGCGCAAAATCAGCATTAACCTTTCATTGCTCCCATGCCAATGGAAAGATGCCAAGCTTAATATCATTGATACGCCGGGGTATTTTGATTTTGTTGCTGATGTGAAAGCAGGTTTGGCTGTAAGCGAGGGTGCTATTGTCGTAGTGTGTGCTGTTGCAGGTGTTGAGGTAGGCACTGAACTGGTGTGGGAATATGCTAATAGGCTTTCTCTGCCACGCCTCGTTTTTGTCAACAAAATGGATCGGGAGAATGTTAATTTCTATACCAGGTTGAAGGATATTCAGGCAAAACTGGGTATGAAGTGTGTAACTATCCAATTGCCTCTGGGTTCAGAGAACAATTTTCAGGGTGTTATTGACTTGATAACCCGGAAAGGTTACAGTGGCAACCCTCTTAAAGAGGTGGAGGTGCCTTCCAATGCCTTGAGTGAAGTTAACTCATATCGTGATAAGCTGGTTGAGGCGGTGGTTGAAGTTGACGATGACCTTCTCGCCAAATATCTCGATGGACAGGAGATAAGCGAAAGTGATGTTTACCACTGTGTGAAGCAGGCTACCATTACTGGGAAAGTAACACCAGTCCTGCTTGGCTCAGCATTGACCAATTCCTGTATTACTCCACTTATGGATGCTATGTACAATTACTTGTCTTCGCCTAAGGAAAGAGGAGCCATAAAAGTTACCAATACTTCGACTAAAGCCGAAGAGACTGTGGAGCCGGTTGCAGAAGCGCCTTTAACTGCTCTGGTTTTTAAGACAATTCTTGACCCTCATGTGGGCAAACTCAGCTATTTCCGGGTCTATTCCGGGGTTCTCGCCAGTAACTCGCAAGTATGGAATGTGGTCAAGGGGGCGAATGAGCGTATAGGTCAGCTCTTTACCTTGCGTGGTAAGTCACAGGAGACAGCCACTGAAATTCGCGCTGGAGATATTGGTGCTGTGGTGAGATTGGCTGTGACCGGAACAGGAGATACACTCGGATTGCGTGAACGCCCACTAAAGCTCCCCTCCATTGAGTTTCCTGAGCCGGTGATACGTTTGGCAGTTCATCCTAAGTCGAAGGTTGATCTGGATAAGATGAGCACAGCGTTGCCGAAACTCACTGAAGAGGATTTGACTTTAAAGATCCAGCGTGATGCTGATGTTGGCGAGATGCTCCTTTGCGGGATGGGAGACACACATTTGGAGGTTGCTTCGGAGAGGTTATCACGCAAATTCGGTGCTGAGGTGAAGTTAGAGTTACCCCGGGTACCTTACAAGGAGACCATCACTGCCAAGGTTGACGCGGAATATAAACATAAGAAACAAACAGGTGGTCATGGCCAGTACGGACATGTACTTCTGGAGATGGAGCCGTTACCCAGGGGCAGCGGCTTTGAATTTACCGAGAGGGTGGTTGGTGGAGCAGTTCCCAGGAACTATATCCCCGCTGTGGAGAAAGGCGTTAACGAGGCAAAGGTCGAGGGAATCCTGGCTAAATATCCTACGGTTGACATTAGGGTGACGCTTTACGATGGTAGCTCCCACCCTGTTGATTCCTCTGAAATGTCCTTTAAGATTGCGGCATCACAAGCATTCAAGAAGGGACTATCACAAGGCCAGCCAGTGTTATTGGAGCCGATAGTGAATGTGACGATAACAGTACCCGACTCATTTACTGGTGATATAATGAGCGACCTTAATTCCAAGCGAGCGCGTGTGTTAGGGATGTCACCGGAAGGTGGTATTAATGTCATTCAGGCACAGGCGCCGCTTGCGGAAATACAGCGTTATGCTATTACGCTGAGATCAATCACTCAAGGGCGTGGCAGTTTCACGACCGAGTTCAGCCACTATGAGGAAGTGCCTTCCCAAATAGCCCAGAAGATTATCGCCCAAACCCAGCAGCAAAAAGAATAGTTATTCTGACTAGCGTTACTCAGCCAGCCAGAAGTTCCTTAACCCGCTGGGTAAACGCAGGCATTACCTGTTTCCAATCTCCCACAACGCCAAAGCGAGCTTCTTTGAAAATGTTTGCTTCCGGGTCTTTGTTAATGGCTATTATGTTCTTAGAGCCGGAGCATCCTGCCAAGTGCTGGCTGGCACCGGATATGGCGACAGCGATATAAACCTCTGGTGTTACTATTTTGCCGGTGAGACCAACCTGTACTGTATCAGTAACCCACTTATTGTCACAAGGGGGTCTGCTGGCTCCTGCGGCGCCTTTGAGCATCTTGGCTAATTCTTCTAGCTGCTTGAACCCGTCGGGGCCACCAATACCTCTGCCGCCTGATACTACTACTGTAGCGTCTTCGAGTTTTATACCCGCTACCTGCTCTTTTACGGTCTCCAGCAACTTGGTTCTTATTTGCGATGGGTCGATTTCAACCTTGGAAGGAATAATCTCGCCTTTTCTTGATTCATCTGGCTCAAGCGGAGACATTGCTTTTTGTCTTACTGTTGCCATTTGTGGCATGGTCTCTGAAGTATAGACAGCTCGTGCATTACCACCATAGACTGGTTTCGTCTGTTCGAGCAATTTGCCATTGGGATTGATGTTAAGCTCCAGACAATCCATGGAGAGACTTACGCCCAACCTAAAAGCGAGCCTTGGTGCCAGGTCACGGCCAATGGCTGTTTGACCGAAAAGAACTATTCTAGGGGAGATGTCTTTCATCAGTTTGTCCATTGCTGGAACGCAGGAATCAGTCTGATAATCTTTAAATAAGGGGGCATCAACTGTGAAGACTTTGTCAGCGCCGTAAGCTATTGCTTTCTTGGGAGATTCGCCCAGTTCGTTTCCTATAATTACACAAATTACCTCTTCTTGTAAGTTGTCAGCCAGTTTTCGCCCGCACCCTAAAATCTCAGTGGTAATGGAACTTAATTTCCCATCTACAGTTTCACCATATATCATTACACCTTTAGGTTCAGCCATGATAACCTCCTGAACTTATTTCTTCTTTGCCTAGATTAACTTTGCTTCTCTGAGTCTATTGGCTAGCTTGGTGCCAGCTTCGGCGGGACTATCTGCCTCGACGATTTCACATTTACCTTCACGAACCGGTTGGAATAGTTTCATAAGTTTGGTTTTGCGTCCGGCAGCGCCAATTTGCGATGGCTCCACGCTGATATCTGATGGCTTCCATACCGTTGGCTGCTTTTTGGCCGCTGCCATGATGCCCTTCAGAGTTGCGTAACGTGGCTCACCCAATTCGTTGCTCACAGTAATGAGAGCGGGCAAGGTTACCTCAATAACCTGATAGCCGTCTGAAAGCACTCGCTCTACCCTTGCTTTACCATCAGCAACCTCTACTTTCTTGGCGAGTGTTACATTAGGGATTCCCAGTATTTCAGCTATGCCTGAGCCAACTTGACCAGAGTCCCAGTCGGCCGCTTGACGTCCGCAAAAGATAAGGTCGAATTGTCCGATCTTTTTAATGGCCATGGCAAGTGCATAAGCATTAGACCAGCTATCACCGCCTTCAAAAGCGGGATCTTCCAAAAGTACTAGCTCGTCGGCTCCCATAGACAGTGGTTTTTTCACTACATCGCGGGTTAAATTATTGCCCATGCTGATAATGGTGATTTTACCGCCTTGCTTATCCTTGATTTTGAGTGCAGCTTCTACGGCATTTTCATCAAAGGGGCTAATAACTGGTGGTACATTTGGCGGTGGCACAACCTTGTTGCTTGCAGGATCAATTTTGAAACTGGCTGGAGGTGCTTCTGGGTCAAGTACTTGCTTGCAACAAACAATCATGTTCATAGGCAAATTTACCTCCTAAAAATTTTGGCTATTAAGATTGGGACTTTAAGCTGACCGGGAAAATACTTTAAGATAAATGAACTGGTTTGTCAAATGTTTAATATGAAGTATTGCAGCATGTTTATGCGAATGTAGTGTCATAATTCGGTGGATAGGTGCAGAAAAACTAAAGAGAAAAAATTAGATATTGATTCCGATTATTCGCTTTATGCCGTTCCAATCTGGTATAAATTCAAATGTGGCATTGGGCAAGTGCTCTGTGATCAAGGTTGCTACTGATTTTTCTTGGTCAGCCCCGATCTCTAGTAGAATGCGACATGAGTGGTGAATTTTTTCCTTAGCTTGTCTCAGGAGTTGACCTATGTGATCTAGTCCTTGCCTGCCGCCATCTAATGCTATCATCGGTTCGAAATTGTGAATCTCCGGGCTCAGCTTTGCCAGTTCCGGAGTTGGGATGTAGGGCAGGTTCGCCACTATTACATCCACGGTTTCAGTCAAAGGTTCCAATAGATTGCCCTGAAGCAGGATGATTTGGTCAGTGACATTATGAGTGTGGCAATTCAGGCTTGCTACTTCCAGTGCTGATGGCGAGATATCGACAGCGTAAATCTTGGTATCATTACTATTTAAGGCAAGACTGATGGCAATATTGCCGCAGCCAGTGCCGATATCAGCGATTACCAGGGGTTTTACGAGATCAACGAGATTGTTGATATGGCTTTGGACAAATTTCAAAGTCTCCTCTACTAGCAGTTCTGTTTCTGGTCTGGGAATTAGAGCGCTGTGGTCGACATGGAAATCCAATCCAAAAAATTCCTTGTGATTAATGAGGTATGCTGAAGGTTCTCGCTGAAGGCGGCGCTTAACGAGTTCCTGTAGCTTTTGTTGCTGTTCCGGGCTTAAACTGTATTCTGGTTTGGAATACAGGTCGGTTGGTGATTGTTGTAGTACATGGCTCAACAGGATTCTGGCCTCGAGATGAGCGTCTTCGATATTATTGATGCTCAATGTACTAGTAGTGCGTTGGAGTGCAATACCTGAGATCATGCCAAGCTTGCTTCCAATTGTTTGGTTCGCTCGTTAGTGGCCAAAGCCTCGATTAGCTCATCAAGCTCGCCATCAAGGATTTTAGGCAAGTTATGGATCGTTAAGCCGATGCGGTGGTCGGTGACACGGTCTTGAGGGAAATTGTAGGTACGGACCTTCTCTGCACGCTCAGCGCTGCCTATTTGAGAACGGCGTTGCTCTGTCGTCGACATTAATTGTTTTTGCTGCTCTATGTCGTAAAGGCGAGCCCTCAGCACTGCCATGGCTTTCATTCTATTTCTTAGTTGAGAGCGCTCATCCTGGCAAGCTGCCACTATCCCTGTAGGTAGGTGTGTAATGCGAACTGCGGTAGTCACTTTATTCACGTTTTGCCCACCAGCACCACCACTGCGGAAAAATTCCATTTTAATGTCGTCTGGATTAATAGTGATATCTATCTCTTCTGCTTCTGCCAGCACCGCCACAGTGGCAGTCGAGGTATGAATTCGGCCTGAAGCCTCAGTTTTAGGAACGCGCTGCACCCGATGAACGCCACGCTCAAATTTCAGATGGCTGAAAGCACCCTTGCCTTTAACTTCAAAGACAATTTCCTTAGCCCCCCCAATTTCTGTGGCATTGAAATCAATGAGCTCGACTTGCCAGCCCTTTTTCTGGGCGTAGCGACTGTACATGCGGAATAAATCCGCGGCAAAAAGAGCTGCCTCTTCGCCGCCAGTCCCTGCCCGAATCTCAACGATGGCATCTTTTTCTTCATTAGCGTCTTTAGGTAGTAGTGATAGTTTTAATTCCTCGAGCACTTTGTCTTGGGTCTGTTTCAGTCTCTCCAGTTCTTCTTTTGCCAGGCGCATCATTTCAGCATCGAGGCCGTCATCAAGCATGGTCTGGGTTTCCTGGACCGATTGTGAAAGCTGTTTGTACTTGCGATACTTGGTTACTATGTTATCAAGGCTGGCCTGTTCCTGTGCTAACGGTTGCAATCGCGATAGGTCGGTTGATATTTCCGATTGGGCCATCAACTGGGATAGTTCGTCGTATCGCTTTTCAATTGTGTCAAGTCTATTGAACATTATTCAATCCTAATAAAGATTATATCATAGCTAAGACGAATGTGTTGAGACGTGGATTGCAGCGCTCTTTGACTGGGTATAAGTGGAGCTAGTATCGTCTCAGGTTGGCAACAGCCACCAGTATTCCAAATACTATGGCGGCTACAATCAAGACAACAATGACCGCTGTTAAAACAGCCACTTTGGTGGACATCGGACTGATTTCAAATTCTGAAGGCTGTGCCCACTGGCTTTCATGGCCATTAGAATCTATGGCTTTTACTCTCCAATAGTAGTGACCGCTGGCCAGTCGCTCGTTTTCGGAAAGTGTATACTCGGGATGGCCAGAAATTTTTTTGTCTATAACTGGCGATGAAAAGTTACGCACTAGGGCAACCTGAAGCACATAGATGGTACCGGTGAAATCACCGGTTGTGTCCCATTTAAACTTTAGCGCAGGTGCACTGGCAGCTTTTGATGGTAAACCCTTGAGGTAATCAAATACTCCAAACAAATATTTAATAGTTCCTAGCAATGTATCTCCGACTGAATCAAATGTGGTGAACTTGGTACCCTGTGCTGGGGATAATAGCTTAAATTCAAATTCAGTGGGTAATACAGGCATTGTTTTGTCTGTGCTGCTGATACTGAAACTGGCCTGGGCTGAGTTACCTTTGTTTCCTGAGGCAATTATGTTGTATTCCTTACCTTTGACTACTGGGACTACTGCAACTGCAGTAAAACTTCCTTTTGTATCCGATGTCGCTGTGGTGTTGGTTGTTTTATCGACGGTTATGTTGACAATCTCATTGCTGGCGAATCCATTCCCATTAATGGTGACCTGTATGCCTTTAATGTGCGGTTCAGTCTGAACCTTTATATCCGGTATAATTTCAATGACCGTGTCATTAAAGACTCCTTTTGGTGTAAAGCTACTACCGTAGACTCCCAGTACGTGACGTCCCTGGGTGCTGGGCGGGATAAAAACGGACTCTCGAGTATCTCCTGTGTAAGAACTACTCACAAAAGGTACCTTGCTGCCATCAACTATCAGGCTGCCGTCAAGTTCAGCCCGTATATTATACACGAACAATTCACCATCCCACGTCATGCTTACCCCATCTTCATTGGGGCGAAATCCCCATCCGTAGATCATCAGTTGTGTGCCAACTGGACCTGATAGAGGTGTGACTTTTACATAGGGGGCAACGATGAATTTTGTTTTACCTATCTCGGCGGCGCTGGTGGCACTGCTGAAAGCTCCAACATAATGCTCTCCCTTTGTGGTCCTGGGAATTGGCAGAATTATGCTCCAGGTACCAAGTCTGTCGGCAGTAATAGGGGTGGATGAGATGACCTTGTCATCCCAGGTTATTTTGATGTCCTTTTCGCTGCTGCTAAAACCATAGCCGGTGATAGTGATATCGACAAATTCTTTAGCTACCGTGGGAAATACTGTTACCTGAGGAAGTACCACAAACTCGGTAGTAGCGCTGCTGGCACTCCAGTTACTATTGTCGTTAACACGTACAGTGTGTATGCCCTTGTAAGTATTGGGTATGGTGAGGTTATAACTGAAGGCTCCGGTATCAGAAACAGGTATGTTGCTCGCCACTACTTTATCATCCCAGTAGATTGTGGCCAACCGACCGGAGAATCCCTTACCGATGACCTGTACTGTTGAACCCACAGGAGCAGAGGCAGGATTTAAGATAAGGCTGGCAGCGGCATAAACGGGTGCAGGTAGATACATTGCAAGAACCAAAGCAAACAAACTGGTGATTACAATCAGCAGATTTAATATGCCCTTTGTATTAAAAGACTTCGTTTGCATAGCAATGAGATTAAAAAGCCCCTCAATTTGCAGGTACCAAAGCAGTATTAGCTTAATTTATTTACTAAAAAAAATCAATGAATTGTACTCGGAGTGCCTTCATATGTGGAGTATGAGATTTGACACGATGTAACTTGTGTTGCTAGACTTTAATAGCTGTTGCAATTCACCCTGTGGTGTAATGCCAGCGTCATTCTTGGCCCCGTGGTGTAGCGGCTTAACATGCCACCCTGTCACGGTGGAGATCGTGGGTTCGAATCCCATCGGGGTCGCCA
>JBBIPA010000014.1:0-36047 GCA_037443085.1 Chloroflexota bacterium
AATGTGTCGCTTTCTTTGGTGTCTTGTTTGTCTCACTTTCGCTGACGACGTACATAAGTTATGTCTTCTAACTGTCCCATTTTCCCTGACGATTTGCATAGAGAGATATCGAAAATACGTAATAGGATTAAGAAATATGATTTGCAGCAAAGACGTTTAATCAGCCTGTTTCGCCATAAAGAGATTCCAGAGGACTGTATCTTTGATGAAATGAACCAATTGAAAACAGAACGACTAGCAGATACCGAAAGGCTAACACAATTAGAGGCTATGAAGCAAAGGCAGAGAGATTTTGAGAATGCGGAAATTAGGCTTGAAGTATTTGAGGAACTTGTCCATAAGAACTTAGACCGCTTCATAGTTAACGACAAGAAGGCAATATTAAACGCCCTGGAGGTCAAGGTCAGTGTTGCCGATGGTCAGGTAGAAGTTCAGGGTGTAATACCAGCGAACCTACTTACCATTGAACGAACATCGGCATGACCACATGGACATAGTTGTCGACGCCGACGGGGCGGATGACGCCGGGGCTGGAAGAGGTGGTGGTCTCCAAAGCTACCTGTTTCTGGTGGATAGCGCCGAGCGCCTCGGAGAGGTATTTGACGTTGAAGGCAATCTGGGCCTTTTCGCCATCGATGAGGGCATCGATTTCGCCGGTGTTCTCGCCAATCTCCTCGGCACGGGCGGAAACGGATATCTTGCCGGCAGCGCCTTCAGCGCCCGGTGTAGCAACGAGTCGGACGATGCCGCTGCCATCGCGGGCGAAGATGGAGGACATCCTCACGGCACGCAGGAAGTCAGCAACATCGATGACGGCACGGGAATTGTAGCTGCCCGGGATTAGCTGGGAGTAGTTGGGGAAGGTTCCCTGGATAAGCTGGGAAACCAACTCGATATTTTTGAGGCGGAACAGCGCCTGGGTCTTCTGCTGGTTGACCGTAATCTCCACCGGCTCTTCCTGCTCGGCGAGGAAGCGGCTCAACTCGTTGAGCGCCCTGGCCGGTATGATGACAGCTGTCTGCTTGGCTACTTTGGACAGGACGGAGGTCTTGTGAACTGCCAGGCGGAAGCCATCGGCGGCAGCCAGTGTCAGCCTGGTGTCATTGAAGTCGGCATGGATGCCGGTAAGCACCGGGCGGGACTCTTCAGAGGCAGCGGCAAAGGTGGTCTGGCTGATGCCCAGCCGGAGCGCTTCAGACTCAATCTTGGTGACCATGCCATCGGTCACCTGGGGGATGGGCGGGAAATCATCGGCTTTCATGCCGTTGATTTTGGCTTCAAAACGGCCGCTCTTGAGATGCAGCGTGTCTTTGGTCAGGACTAAATCAATCTTATCGTTGGGCAGGGAGCTGACAAAGTCGGTAAGGATGCGGGCGGGAATGGTGATAGCACCCTCACCCTCCACCTTGGCGCCTACCCAGCAGCTGACCGCCATCTCCAGATTGGTGGCAGCTAATTTCAGGCGCGACTGGTCAGTAGCCAGCAGGATATTTTGTGTGATAGGCAAGGTGGTTCTGGTGGCGACAGCTCGGCCAACAGTGCTCAAGCCTTTGTTGAGATTTTCCTGAAGACAGGATAGCTTCATAGGACACCCCCCAAGCGGTTAATCAGTGGCAGACAGTATACCCCGCTGGCAAAAGTTAGTCAATCAACATCACCCAGGACAACACTGCCCAAAACCACAAATCCCAAACAATATCTAAATTCAAAATACCAATGACAAAAAAGGGGGGGATTTTGGTTTTAGAGTCTCTTCATGGCCATGATTCTATCCAAGACGGGGGTGCCGCCGCCGTGCAGGGTGGAAAAATGGTTGCGGAAATACCGTTCAATGGGTAATTCTTTTTGCACTCCCAACCCTGCCCAGATTTCCAGTGTATCGATATAAAGTTTCGAAAGCATGTCTGATACAAACGCCTTGGCCAGGAACACCATCTTAGGGTCGAACTCATAGTCATTATCCCAGCACCAGGCAATCTTGTGAATAAGCGCCCGTGAAGCCTCTATCCCCACATGCATGTCGGCAAGCCGGGTGCCCACATTAATGTGCTGAATAATAGGTTTGCCTCCCTGTACTCTTGTCCTGGCAAACTCCCTGGTTTCCTCATAGCAGGTGCGGCCTTCTCCCAGCCCCGCGGTAACCACGAAAAGGCAATCCAGGAGAAAGCTGGCCGAGTGCTCTCCGTACATCTTTTCTGCCTCGCCTACGGCATAACGTGCCGGTACTCTTACATTCTCAAGTATGACTTCGGCCCGAGCCTCCATCCTGCCACCCATCTCGTCGTCAAGGTGTCCGATGGTAAGCCCAAGAGTTCCAGCACGTACCAGGAATGTTTTTATTGCCTGGCTTATGGGTCTGGTCTTATCGGTTCTTGCCCAGACGTAAAACAGCTTGGCCACCGCAGCATGGGTGATAAAACGCTTCATGCCGTTTATCACATAGTCTTCTCCATCCTGATAAGCAAAGGTCTTCAAGGTTACCCCTGGTTCATCATAGGGAATATTACAGTCTGAGCCGTGCTCGGGCTCGGTCATGGCATGTGAAATAACATAGGTGTCATCATTCATGAACTCCGGAATGAACTCTTTCTTTTGCTCCTCATTCAGCATTCTTTCCAGGGCGCCGGATTTTTGCAGGTGAGTGGCAAACCCTTTACCGAAAGAAGCATCGCCGGCTCCCAGCTCTTCACATACCATGGCCATGGTAAGTATGCTGGCTCCACCACCGCCCCATTTCGGGGACAGGGGAAGCGCTAATAATCCCATTCTATGAGCCTTCCTCCACAGGTCCATGGGAAATCGGTCCTTCGGATCAACACGCTTGTCCAGCTCCGCAGCAGCAGGTTTCAGTTCCTTTTGAGCAAACTCCCTGGCAGTTGCCTGGAGCATAAGCTGTTCTTCACTTAAGCGAAGGTCCATAGTATCTAACCTCCATTCAAATCAACAGTTACTGCCCTCTCTTAAGGGAGTCGAAGTATTGCTTTAAGGCTACAGGTGAACTCAGCGACTCTTCAGCACCGCAGCAACATCTTCTAAACCCAGTGCCGCCAGTGTTCTAGCGCTGGGAATACCTGTCGGCTCATCCCATCCACGAAGGCGGTAATATTCCTGCAACATGGCTTTGAACTTGTCCCTATCGAGTGTTTTCCCTGTGGCGTCTACTGGTTTATCGCCGCGACCGGGAACCATTACCGGCCGACCGAAATGGTCCTTCTGCAAAGGGTCAGTAAAGTTATATTCCACCGGAAAATCAGCCTGGGGGGGCTGGTGACCCTCTCGCAGCATGATGGCTCTTTGCATGTTGAAATTGGTTTCAGCGTACTGGCCAAATTTCTCTCCAGATATGCCGGTCACTGCAGAGAAAATCCTGGCTTCCAGATTGGGATCACCTACATGATCCGGGGTGTTGAAGGAATACATTATAGGCCACGCGAAATCGCATAACCCGAGGCTGTCCTTGATATAGGTCCTATTCTGTATCTTTACCGCAGCCAGCGCCTTTCCCTCATAGCTGGACAGGTCACCGGCAGCTTCACTCCCCCAGAATACCCTGGCTACGTCGTGGAATACCCTGGCAGTAACCGGGCTGACCTCCGGATGGAACTGGTTTATCACCCAGGCGACATGGAGAAAGTTGGTATCATGGACTATAGGCTGATGATACCTTGGTTCCATGCCATAAATCAGCGAATAGACTACAAACGCTCGAGGCGAGCAATGAGTCTCACTGCCTATAGGGGCAACGTCCCGGCTGAGCATAGCGCGAGCCTTAGCCGGTACTTTCTCCATAGCCCGTACCAGTCCCTCGGCAAGTACATCACCGAAGCCTTCACGGTACGATATGGAGTGCAATAGTTTTACCAGGAATTCCCTGGTGCCGATTTGGGATAAGGGCAGTCCGGTTTCCCGTTCGGTAAGACACCCTGCTTGATAACACGCATGAATCCAATGAACCATGTTTTCCAGTTCAAAGGTACATATAGCATAATCATTGGCCAGAGTCGGTGCCTCAAAAAACGTATCCACCGGTTCATCTTTCTTGGAGTATAACCAGGGAAGGTAATACTCCTGTGCCTGGCATTTGCGGTTGCCGACGCTGCCATTACTATACTTATATAGTCCCCTGATACATTCCAATCCGCACTGATAGCACTTGCCTTGCCCGATGACCTCCAGTAGATGTCCCTGTCCCGTCGCCTCGGTGGTTGGAGGAATAGAGAGCCTGATGCGCTTACTGATTTTGGCTGTATACCTATTTAGCTCCGCAAGCTTCTCGGGGTCTGCTACCGAGGGTTTTCCAGAACCCTGTACCGCCACAGCCTTGAGATTCTTGGAACCCATCACTGCTCCGAAACCAGCAGAAGAGGCCGATTCATGAGAACCCACCATGGTGGCGGTTCTTACTTTGTTTTCCCCGGCTACTCCAATGGTGAGAAAATGAGTATTCTTACCATGCTGCTGCCGCAAGATTTCGCCAACTTTGTAAATACCCTGCCCCCAGAGCTCGGCGGCATCACGAATTTCAGCCTTATCATCCTGTATCCACAGGTAAACGGGCTTCGATGCCTTTCCTTCGATGACAATACCATCGTATCCCGCTTTTTTAATCTCAGCGCCGGAGAAGCCCCCAATATTACCGTAGCAGTATTTTTCGGGTATGGTCATAGGTGATTTGCCCACTACAGATAACCGGTTAGCCGCCTGGGTGCCGGTGGCTACCAGGGGACCGGTCATAAAAATAAGCCGATTCTCCGGGTCGTACGCTTTCACCTCAGGAGCTACTGTTTCCCAGTAGAGCCGAGAAGCAATACCGCGTCCACCGAGATATCGCTCGGCATACTGCTGGGTAGATACCTGCTTGATTTCCGTCTTGCTCAGATTTACACGTAAAATTTTGCCAGCCCAACCATGCATAACATGCCTCCTTTGCTAATGCTCGATGAACATCATCTGAGCTCACAGGTACCAGATGCTTGTTCCTGAAGCAAATGGGCGATGCCACGGCAGGGATGCAGCAGGAAAATTCGCTGCACCTAGAGCGCCAGTGCTTTCTTCTCCTCCGCTGACAGGCTCGCTTTGAAATCCTCGAGTTTTTTCTGTCCCTTTTTGGTTACCGAAGCCTTCCCATTCTGAATCTTGAGAAATCCCAGAAGCTCCAGCTCTTCAACTAAACACTGCACTAACATCGGCGATAGCGGTGGGTATATCTCCTCTATTTGCTTTTTAGTGAATTCGTTCAAGATTTTAGCTGGATTAATTCCCGGTTTCACTGACACCTTGCTTAGTATAGTCATCTGTCTTCTGAAGTAAGGAACGTCAAAGCCCTTATCGCTTAAATCAAAAGCTTCGACTTTCATGAGCATGGAGCTCCGGGTGTCAGGACAAATCACCGTTATATCTTTGGCTACTGTTCTTTCCTTGAGCGGCGGCCATTGAAACGCTCCGGGCGGTTGCAAATGAGCCAGGTGATAGGGAGGCTCAACGATTGTTTTCAGAACCGACTTAAAACCCAGCCCATCAGACACTTTCTTGCTGGGGTCATCCACACTCAAGGAGCAATACCAGAAGGGGTAATAATAAGCCGGGTCTACATACCTGGGTCCAGCCGACCACAGCGCATTCATCTTGGGGACAAGCATAGGCCATACGCTGCCACACAACCTGCCCACAAACTTCTCTCCATCCCAGATGACCTGGTCGCCGACCTTGTGATTAAAGTGGCAGGGATACCTCTCAATGTCTCCCAGGAAACCGACAACCGTTGCCTTGACCTTGAACATTTAAACCTCCTTTTATTTCTCCGTTTCGGCTAATGTGGATGCTGCTGTGACAGATAATTTGTTGCTGTGCCAAGCCCTCTCCCCGGGTTATTTCGCAATGTGAAACTTGATATCACTTAATGAGATAAGCTGATTATAATTCCTTGAAAACATGCTGTCAATACGTCAGAGCCGTTTATTTTAATAATAATGCGAAAATCGCCCGTCACCCAGTTAATCATTTAATAATTTCTCATTGTGAAACTGTTAAGGTCTTGACAACCATCTGTCGGTATTCTAAACTAGTACCAATCACCCCCAAATTTGTCATAGTAAAATAGAGTTTCCCATTGTGAAATCAGCAGAATTATGAAATCGATTAACAAAACACTTGATATTCTGGAGCTGTTTATCAACGGCGAAATCGAAATCAGTCTGTCTGACCTGGCTGACAAGTCCGGGCTGAACAAAAGCACAGTTAGTCGAATCACTTCGACCCTGGTACAGCGCGGCTATCTGGTACAAAAAGAGAAAAGGGGGAAGTATTCCCTCGGCATGAAATTTCTGGATTTCAGCGGAATAATTAAGAGTAGAATCAAAATCAGGGATGTAGCCATACCTCATTTAATCAAATTAAGCCAGCAGGTTAATGAATCTGTGCTGCTGGCACTCTGGGATGGAGAAGCAACTGTGCTTAGTGAGACGATTCATGCGAATTATCCATTGCGAGTAGTTCCCGATGAAGGCACCAGAGTTCCGCTGCATAGCACCGGTGTGGGGAAAATTATTCTGGCTAATATGACCGAGGAGGAGTTCGAGCGATACTTCAAGAACAGAACTCTGGAACGCTATACACCTAATACCATAACTGACCTCAACGATTTGAAGAAACATATTATGCTGGTCAAGCAAGAAGGCCTTTCCTTCGATGACGAAGAGTATTTCCCGGGTGTGAGAAATGTTTCCGCAGCCATCAAAAATAGTGACAGAAAGGCAATAGCCGCTTTTGGTGTCATCGGCCCGTCCGTCCGCCTGACCCGTGCCCGAATCAGCGAAATTGCGCCGGCGGTGAAGAATTGCGCTCTGGAAATATCAAGAGAGCTGGGATACACCGGGGAATAACAAAGTATATCAAATCCGGGTAAGGGGGTGATGAATTTGATTGTAAGTATCGCTTGACACAAGCAATCAGGGGTCCGCAGGTAGAGCATAAAACCAAAGGGTATATTTACGGCGTAATGCTAACCCTATCATGAACTAGAGAAGGAGGATAAACGGTGAAAAAAGTATTGGTAATATCGTTGATGCTGGTATTAGTTTCAGCGCTGGTTCTCAGCGGTTGCGCCCCGGCAGGACCATCAGGCAAAGCCTTAAGAGTCGGTATCACATATGGACTGACCGGCTCGGGTTCTGAACACCAGATAATGCTGAGAAATATTAGTCAACTGTGTGCTGACTGGATTAATGAGAAAGGTGGTATCCCGATTAAGGGAGATAAATATCAAATTCAATTAGTCGTTGAGGATAACAAGCAGTCTCCTGCCGGCGCCAAAGATGCAGCTACTAAACTTGTTTATGACCACAAGGTGTCGTTTGTAATAGGAGCTGTTGTCCCTGACCTTGTTGATACCATATCCTCTGTTACCGAGAAAGAAAAGGTTTTATATGTGGCAACCAGAACTAGCAAAGTGGATGCTAAAAACCCATATACTTTCACGTCCAATTATGGCTTTGGTAACCCTATGCCCTTCCTTTATGAAGCCCTGCTCATGAAATATCCTCAGGTTAAAACACTGGCTCAGATCGTCGAGGATGAAGCTGGCGCCAAGGCTGTCGCCGGTTTATCTCGAAAAATAGCCGGAGAGCGCGGGCTTAAAATGGTGCTGGAGCCGCAGATCCACCCCTGGGAACATCCTGAGTATTATCCCCAATGGACAAAGATTATCGCTGCCAAACCAGATGCCGTGGATAATGGCTTAAAGATGCCACCCTCAACAGCCGCTTGTATCAAGCAAGGCCGTGAGCTGGGTTATAAGGGTCCTATGTTTGCTGCCATTCCCGGCGATCCCAACGTTATTATTAAGATGATAGGCAACCCCGCCTTTGCCACAGACTTCATTTACCCAGCTATAGATGTATATGGTCCCGAAGCCACGCCTATGATAAAAGAAATAGCCAAGCGCTGGGAGAATAAATACAAGAGTCCGTTGGATGCAGATGGGCCAGAGGGCTGGGATGCAGTATGGGTGTTAGCACAAGCCATAGAAAAAGCACAAAGCCTCGACCCCACTGATGTCAAGAACGCCTGGGAAAAGATGGAGAATTTTGACACTGCGCGGGGAAAAGCCAGACTGGGTGGCGAAAAAGTCTTCGGTATCAACCGCATGGTGTGTAATCCTTTGCCAGTGAGTCGATTTAAGGATGGAAAAGTAGAATTTATTAAGTGGTTCGACTCGTGGGTGCCGTAAATCCCGCTTGATGAGCCTACTGGACTTATTAAGAGAAATAACAATATAGAGATAAGCGGCGATTGGGGCGGTCCTGTCAGGCATGGCTAGACAGGTGAGCTCTTGCATGTAGACTCGGGCTTGAGATGCTAATCTGCCCGATGCCAGCCTGTTTCCAGAGAGGCCATGGTGTATTCAATTGAATGAGTGCACAACCGTTTCCAGAGATATACTCTGTATTGTGTTGCAGACTGCCTGCGTGCGGGCGCTGGCAATAGTATAAGGAGGCAGACATGGTTACCAAAGAAAAACTGGCAAAGATAGTGGGTACTGGCAATGTGAGCAATGCGCCGGCAGCTCTGGAAGCCTACGCCAGGGACATGAGCTTTGTCAACGCAGTCAAACCAGAGTATGTGGTCAAAGTAAGGAATACCAGTGACGTCGAGAAGTTAGTTAGTCTCGCCAGGGAAACCCTGACGCCGCTGGTGCCGGTAAGCTCAGGTCCCCCACATTTTCGGGGCGATACTGTCCCCAGCACTGGCGGAGCTGTTATTGTCGATTTAAGCGGCATGAAGAGACTAATCAGGGTCGATCGTGCCAACCGTGTTGCCATGTTTGAACCAGGTGTAACCTTTGGCGAACTCATACCCGCTGTAGCCAAAGCAGGTCTCCGTCTCAATATGCCATTACAGCCGCGTAAGACGAAGTCAGTGGTGACCAGCATGCTGGAGCGAGAACCGGTCATTATGCCCAAATATCACTGGGATATCGCCGACCCGATGGCCAGTACCGAAATAGTCTTTGGCACCGGTGACCTCTTTCGTACCGGGGCAGCAGCCGGGTCGGGAACAATAGAGGAGCAATGGAAAGCCGGTGGTGCACAAAAGGAAGGGGCAGGCCCTTCGGCGTCTTCCTGGTATCGCGTGATTCAGGGTTCGCAGGGAACCATGGGTATTGTCACCTGGGCATCAGCCAGATGTGAGCTTATTCCCAAGTTGGAAGAGCCATTTCTGGCTGGTTCTCCTCAGCTCGAAAGGCTTCTGGATGCAGTGCACTGGCTGATACGGCTGCGGCTGGCCAACGAGTGCTTCGTGCTCAATAGCGCCAATCTGGCAGCTCTGTTCACCAGGAAGTGGCCAGATGAGTACTATTCGTTGAAGGATAGGTTACCTCCGTGGATACTGTTTTTCAATATAGCCGGCTATAACTATCTGCCGGAAGAGAGGGTAAGTGGTCAGGTCAAGGATATGAAGGATGTTGCCCAGCGCGCCGGTGTGGAACCGCTACAGTCCATCGGCGGCGTCTCGGCATTCGACGTGCTGGAGGCCGTACGTCGCCCTTCCGACGAGCCCTACTGGAAACTCCGTTCCAGGGGAGGCTGCCAGGATATATTCTTTTTAACTATATATGACCGACTTACGGAGTTAATCAACGTCATGCATGTTGAGGCCGATAAAGCTGGCTATCCCGCTTCAGATATTGGTGTATACCTTCAGCCAATAGCTCAGGGCACGAGCTGCCACTGTGAATTTAACCTGTTCTATGACCCGGAGAATCCCGTAGAAGTATCTCGAATTAGAGGACTATCCACAGGCAGCATTGACGCATTGATGGCTAAGGGAGCGTTTTTCTCCAGGCCATACGGTGAAAGTACCGGGATAATTATGAACAGGGATGCTGCTACTGTATCAGCTTTGAAGAAGGTGAAGGGCATGCTCGACCCGTTTAATGTGATGAATCCGGGAAAACTCTGTTTTTAGCAGTGTTACCTTTAGACGTTCTCATTTGATGAATCCAGGGAGGAAAAAAGATGGCATTAGTAGATTATCAGCGTGATATGGAAATGTGCTGCCGGTGTTCGGCATGTAAGTTCATACCCATAGAACGGGTGACCGGGTACCAGCATGCTTATGTCTGCCCCAGCGTCAGCCGGTACAACTTCCATGCGTATGCCGGCGGTGGCAGGATGGGCTTCGGTATTGCCCTGCTGGAAAAGAGACTGGAGTATACCGATAAGCTTCGGGAGGTGGTATATAACTGCCAGATGTGCGGTGCCTGTGATATCTCGTGTAAATATGCTATGGATATGGAAGTACTGGAGCCGATGTATGAAATGAGAATGGGCTGCGTGGATAATGGTTTTACCGTTCCTGTCCTTGATAGCCTTGTCGCCAGCCTGCGCAAGCAGGGTCCCATGGTGCTGGGTGGCAAAGCCAGGCGCGGGGACTGGTGTCAATCACTCGAGGTAAAGGATTATACGCAGCAGAAAGCAAAGGTGATTTACCATGTCGGCTGCAGGACGGTCCATGATAAAGCAATGTGGAAGGTGGCTAAGGCAACTGTATCGCTGCTGCAGAAAGCCGGAGTTGACGTTGGCATTGCCCGGAGCAGTGAGCCGTGCTGCGGCGGGCGTGCGTATCACATGGGCTATCGGCAGGATGCTATCAGCCAGGCAAAACATAATATGAATATCTTCAAAAAGTCCGGCGCTGAGCTTCTGGTGACCGGCTGCGCCGAATGCTACCACACCTTCAAGGTGCTCTATGATAAATTTGGCCTCAAGAGTGATATTGAAGTACTGCATACCACAGAGTATTTCGCTCGTCTCATCGAGGAAGGTAAACTCAAGCCGAAGCAGCCAGTAAAAGCCACGGTCACTTACCATGACCCCTGCCACCTCGGCAGATTGGGTGAGCCCTATATCCACTGGAAAGGCAAAGAGCTTCCCGGGCATATGCGCCTCTTTGACCCGCCGAAAACATTCCGCAGGGGCACCTATGGCATCTACGCCCCCCCCAGAAATGTTCTCAAGAGCATCCCCGGGTTAAAACTCGTGGAAATGGACCGGGTAAAAGAATATGCCTGGTGTTGTGGTGCTGGTGGTGGTGTCAAGGAAACCAACCCGGACTTTGCTATCTGGACTGCCCAGGAACGACTGGAGGAAGCCAGGTCTACCGGTGCCGGAGCAATTGTCACTGCCTGCCCTGGCTGTGAGCAGAACTTCACTAATGCCTTGAAACAAGATGGCGACAGCCTGAAAGTCTTCGATATTGTGGAACTACTGGAGAAAACGATCTAAGGGGGTAAAACATGGCGCTGAAACGAGACCAATACACAGCGTTTGAGGATGTGCTGGGACCGGCAAGCATTTCTGAGGACCCGGTGATACTGGATTCTTATGCCTGGCGGTCATGCCAGATGGCAGGACTGGATAAGTTCATGCCCAGGTTTGAGGCGGTGGTACTGCCTCAGAACACCGGTGAAGTTCAATCTATTGTCAGGCTCTGCAATAAATTCAAACTTCAGTTTAAGGCATCAAGCACGAGCTGGGGAGTTTATTGCGACCCGACCGGCCCCGGCGTAATCAAGATAGATTTAAAAAGAATGAATCGCATCATAGAAATCAACGAGAGGAACATGTATGCGGTAGTTGAGCCTTATGTAGTCAGCGCCCAGTTGCAGGCTGAACTCATGAAAAGGGGCTTGAATTGTAATGTCAATGGGGCTGGAGGTGTTACCTCGGCTCTGGTCATAGCTGCACATGAAGGAATCGGCCACATGAGTCAACATGCCAGTTACGGCGAACGAAACCAGCTAGCCCTGGAGTGGGTAACACCTGATGGCGAAATCGTCAGCCTTGGCTCACTGGGCTCGCTGGGTGAATGGTTCTGCGGGGATGGGCCGGGCCCATCATTAAGGGGCATTATCAGAGGCAATGTAGTACCACTGGGGGGATTGGGAGTATATACCAAAGCCGCCACCAAGCTATATCACTGGCCGGGACCGCCAGTATTCCCTGTTGAAGGAGTGTCACCACGTTATATTCCGAGCCAGATACTACCGGGATTCATGGCGCGATTCCTCTGTTTCCCATCGGAAGACAAAAGAGGTGAGGCGGTCAAGAAAATTGGTGAAAGTGAAATAGGGTTCGTATTAATGGGCTTCAATACTGGCATGATAGCAGCCAATATGGCTACAAGTAATGAGGAAGAAATGGGATACTGGGAAAAATTCAAAAAATGGGAGACGGGGCCAAGCTTTTTCCTCATTATAGCTGGCAACTCCCCGGGTGATTTCGACTATAAGAAGCGGGTATTACAGCAAATTCTAAGGGAAACCGATGGCAAGTCCTTAAAAGAAATGGAGGACCCTGAGGTAGAGGGTGGGTTCCTGTGGCGTTGCATACGGATTACCGCGTCCATCAGGGAAACCTGCCGGGCAAACGGAGTGTTTGGTGGTGAGGTTTTCGGCACCGACGCCTATTCCATTCAGTCTAATTTTATCCAGGATTCAATCGAGGCGAAGGCAAAATTGATCAAAAAGGGCTTAGTGCATGCTGACAGCACCATCCCGTTTGTCACCTCACTGGAACACGGGCATTTCGGACATTCGGAAGTGCTCCTCAGATACCGACCCAGTGCGGAGACCATGGAAGGCATCTGGGAATTTGTGGACAGGGCAAATCAAGCGGCCATAAAGGGCCACTTTGGCTTGCCTCATCATGTGTTCAGTGACCCCGTTCATGACCTGTTCGGGCCGCATATATCCAATTACCATGTGTGGCTAAGGAAGATCAAGAAGACATTTGACCCCAACGGAGCATCGGAATCGTCCAATTATATATCGGCAAAGTAGCTGCCTGCTAACACAGGTTGTAGGAGTACGCCAGAACATGGATGCCTTGTTACAGAGCATAGTAAATGGATTCGTTATCGGCTGGATATACGTGCTGGTTGCTCTGGGGCTTACCATTGTTTTCAGCATCATGCGTATTGTGCAGTTTGCGCATGGCGAGATATACATGCTTGGCGCTTTCATCGTTTACTACTTATCCGTGGTGCTCGGTATAAATGTCTTTATCGCCTTTGTAATAGCTGCCATTGTGTTAGGTCTTGTGGGAATAGCTCTAGAGCGGTTTTTCTTCAGACGGTTCCGTGGCCAGGTCGAGAGCAGTATCATTGTTGCCGTCGGGCTCATTTTACTTCTCCAGACCATAGTGGTAGTTAGCTTCGGCAGCCAAGATAAATGGATACCAAGTGTGGTTACCGAGATTATTACTGTCGGGAACATCAGGCTCCCCTGGGAAAGAGCGTCAGCTGTGTTAATCGGAATTATCCTGACACTGGCATTGTTCCTGTTTATTCAAAAGACCAAGTCAGGACAGGCTATGGTGGCTGTTGCGCAGGACCTGGAAGGGGCTGCGTTACAGGGAATCAATGTCGACCGCATCTCGGCTCTCAGTATGGCCATAGGTTGTGCCCTGGCTGCGGTTGCAGGTGCGCTGATGGGAGCTATCTTCACCGTGTCACCATCAATGGGTGGGTTTGCCATGGCAAATGGTATCGCTGTCATAATTTTAGGAGGATTAGGAAGTGTTGCTGGTGCCGTTATCGGTGGTCTAATACTGGGTTTCATCGCTGGTATAGTACCTCTTTATGCGAGCACACACGTTGCTTCCATCGTTGGCTTTGTCCTCATAATCTTGATACTAATTATCAGGCCAAGAGGATTGCTTGGCCGTGATTAAAGAGCTACCAGGGACTTTTTCAAAGGCGTATTAGGAACAGCTCATATAAACTACAGGGAAAAAGTAAATGAAATCGGACAGGATTTTACGATACTTAGCCCCGATTCTGCTCTTTATTCTGCTACCACTGTTTCTCCAGGGTAATCAATATTATCTGCACATATTCATCATATGTGGGATCAACGTTATTCTAGCCAGCAGTCTCCGTGCTATAACCACCACCGGCCAGGTTTCTCTGGGACATGGTGGTTTTATGTGCATAGGAGCTTATACTTCAGCTGTACTTACAATGAAGTTCGGTTTTCCAGTTTACGGTGCTTTTTTCATGGGCGGTTTGGTAGCTATAGCTGTAGCGGCGGCGATTGCCTATCCAATTACCAGGGTCAAAACTGTATATTTCGCCATGCTTACCCTGTTTCTCGGTATAGTTATCATGCTGATAGCTCTAGAGTGGAGAGATATGACGGGCGGTAGTTATGGCATTTTAGATATCCCCCCCTTGGGAACCATCTCCATTCCTGGTCTTTTTACTATCGACTTTTCTACCAAGTTCCCACATTGCTATTTTATTTTATTCCTGGCATTACTCATCCTTTTATTTCTGTATCGTATTGAACGCTCTTATCTTGGCATGACCTTGAAATCTATAGCACAGGATGAATTCCTGGCTGCCAGTATAGGTACCAACGTCGCCAACTTTAAAGCTATTATATTTTGCGTAGGTTGCTTTTGTGCGGGTTTAGCCGGCAGTTTCTATGCTCATTATAACTCTGTTTTGACTCCTGGTACGTTTGATATCTTCAGCAGCATTTATATCATTGTGCACGTGATAGTAGGAGGGGGAAAGAAATTCTCAGGCGCCATCATTGGTGCTCTCGTTTTAACCGTGGTTCCCGAGATATTCCGTGTAGTAAAAGAATTCCAGCCATTTGTTTTTGTAGGGGTATTGTTTCTGGTAATCTTTTTCCTTCCAGAGGGGCTGGCAGGTTTGCCCGAGCGAGTAAGGGCAGAAATAAAAAGAATTTCCAAAGGTAGAGCACAAAATAATGCTTGAAACCAGAGGCTTAACCAAGAATTTTGGTGGCTTGCGAGCTATCAATGATATTAACCTGACTGTTACCGCCGGGGAAATCCTGGGCATTATCGGGCCCAATGGCGCTGGAAAGACAACCTTGTTTAATCTGATAACGGGTTTCTTGCAGCCTACAGGTGGTGAAGTATTGTTTGAGGGCAAAAATATAGCGGGCAACAAGCCTCACACTATCGCTGAGCTTGGCGTGGCACGCACGTTCCAGCTAGACAGGATATTCCATGATTTTACCGTCCTTCAGAACGTGGTGGTCGCATCACGTTTGCATGCAGGAATCGGCTTCTGGGAAGCAATATTTAATACCTCCGGATATCGTAGAAAACACGTTAATACCTGGGATTACGCCCTGAAAATCCTGCAATTTATCGGGTTGGATGATAAGAAAGATGAGCTTGCTCGCAACCTGGCTCACGGGCATCAAAAGATGCTGGGCATGGCCATAGCTCTGGCGGCTAATCCCAAATTACTCTTACTTGATGAGCCTTTCGCTGGTATGAATCCCAGAGAACTTGATGCCGCACTTGAGCTGGTTCGAGCCATCAGGGCAGGGGGAAAATCCATTATGCTGATTGAGCATAACATGCGGGCGGTTATGAACGTATGTGACCGAATAGTAGTGCTGAATTTCGGCACAGAGGTTGCCAGAGGGTCACCTGAAAAAGTGAGGCAAAACACTGACGTTATACAGTGTTATCTCGGAGTCGGGAAGCGTGCTGCTTAAACTGGAAAACGTTAAGGTTCACTACGGGAAAGCTGAGGTAATAAAGGGTGTTACCATGCAGGTTGCCGAGGGAACTATCACCGGTCTGGTGGGCGCTAACGGGGCTGGCAAAAGCACTATTATGCGTGCCATATCCCGGCTGGTACCGATAAGTGCCGGTAAAATCTGGTTTCAAAACAAAAGGATAGACAATCTGGCAAGCCATGACATTGTCAGGCTGGGAATTATTCAGGTCCCGGAACGCCGGAGGCTTTTCCCTACCATGACTGTTCTGCAAAATATTAAGTTAGGTGCCTATTTAAGAAAAGATACGTCTGGTATAAAGAAAGACCTGGATAAAGCCTTACAGCGTTTTCCAATACTAGGCGAGAGGCGTAACCAGCGTGCCGAGACTCTAAGCGGGGGTGAACAACAGATGCTGGCAATTGGCCGGGCACTCATGGCTAAGCCAAAGCTGATGCTCATGGATGAGCCTTCACTGGGGCTGGCTCCCCTGGTGGTGGAAAGTGTCGCCACTGTGATAAAGGAGATAAATGCCGAGGGAATCAGCATTCTTCTGGTGGAGCAAAATGCCGGATTAGCCTTTGACCTCACGGAAACAATGTATGTGCTGGAAGTAGGTGAAATAACTCTAGGAGGTAAGACGAACGAGCTTATGAATCATGAAATCATGTGTAAATCATTCCTGGGTGGATAAAAATATGGCATCCTGCAATCCTGATTGCCTGAGCTATTAGATATTCTGAGTTTTCACGGGCTGTGGCACATTTGAATCCTGCCACTGGGAAGAAAGGAGTTACATTTATGCCGGAGCAAGTTTTTATGAATGCCACCATTGTCGGGCCAGTACTGGTGTATGTAAGAGATGGCAAGATAGCCAGAATCAGACCACTGGTCGTTGCCAAGAGCGATTTGAAACCCTGGACAATCGAGTCTGATGGTAAGACGTACTCCCCTCCAGCGAAGCTGAAAGTCGGTTCTTGTGCTATGGCTGCCAGAACACAAATTTATAGCCAGGACAGGCTCCTTTATCCCATGAAACGAATTGGCTTTGACCCCAGGGGCGACAGGCATCCTGAGACAAGGGGAAGGGTTGGTTTCGAGCGGATAAGCTGGGAGCAGGCGCTCGACATAGTCATCGGCGAGATGAAGAGAATCAGAACAACATATGGCCCATCAGCCATTGGGGCATTGGACCAGGACCATCATAATTGGGGTATAGCCGGCTACCGATTCGGCCCCTATTTCAGATTCTTCAATACCATCGGCTTTACCGAGGTTCTCCACAATCCGGATAGCTGGGAAGGCTGGCACTGGGGTGCTCCCCATGCCTATGGTTTCTGGTGGAGACTGGGTATGCCAGAGCAATTTGACCTGCTCGAGGAGACGCTGAAATATTCTGATATGCTAGTCTACTGGGCGGTCGACCCTGATTATATCCGCGCCGCCTATAACGGCCAGGAATCAGCAATCTGGTTCCAGTGGCTAAAGGAATCGGGGAAGACGCAGGTATTCATTGACCCGTTTTGTAACTATACTGCTTCCATCATGGCTGATAAATGGATAGCGCCGAGGCCGGGGACCGATGTTGCCCTGGCCCTGGCGATAGCCTATGTCTGGATAAAGGAGAACACCTTCGACAGGAAGTACGTCGCCGACCGCACCGTCGGTTTCGACGAATTCAAACAGTATGTTCTGGGCAAGGAAGACGGGGTGCCGAAGACACCTAAATGGGCTGAAGAGGTCAGTGGGGTTCCAGCACGAACTATAGAGGCGCTGGCTCAGGAATGGGCCGCTAAAAGGACTATGATTGTAGGTGCCGGCATGGGTGGAGCCTGCCGAACGGCCTATGCCCATGAATGGGCGAGAATAGTGCTATTGCTCCAGGCAATGCAGGGACTGGGCAAGCCCGGTGTCAACCTGTGGGGTAATGCTGACGGAGCGCCCACAAACTATAACGTATTTTTTCCTGGATATGCTGACCTCGATGGTATGATGAGCTTCTCACGGGCAGCCCAGAAAAAGGCCTTTAATCCTGTCGAGCAACGTCTCTACCGGCTTCTTCTGGCTGATTCCATCTTGAATCCGCCGGTCGAATGGATGGGAGAGGGGTTCTGCGGTATGCAGTTAGAGCAACAGTTTAAGAAGTTCATCTACCCCATGCCGGGATGTTCGGAAATAAAGATGCTCTACCGCTATGGTGGTGCCTCTCTGGGAACTATGACCGAGGGCAATAAGTGGGTGAAAATGTTCCAGAGCCCCAAACTTGAAACAGTCATTACGCAGGACTGCTGGTGGCATACCGAAACCAGATTTGCCGATATTATCCTACCTGCCTGCACTAATCTGGAGCGCAATGATATTGCGGAATTCGGGGAGGCTGGCGGATACCTCAAATGGGGAGTCAGCGGTTCTAATTACCGGGTTATTGTTTATCAGAAGAAGTGCATTGAGCCGCTGGGCGAATCAAAGTCAGATTACTGGATTTTCTCTCAGCTAGCCAGAGGGCTTGGTGTCTGGGAAGACTTCTCCGATGGTGGCAAGTCGGAAGATGATTGGATTAAAGCATACTTCGACATATCCGACCTGCCGAAGTATATCTCCTGAGAAGAGTTTCAGAAGAGAAGCTACTATGTGGTGCCGCTTCCCGAGCCTTATGAGTTCAAGCCGGCGTTCCGCTGGTACTACGAGGGCAGAACATGTGACACTCCTGATACCCTTAACCCCAAGTTGGGCACGGATAAAGCTCATGAACTGGGCACCTACAGCGGTAAGATAGAATTTTCCTCTGAAGATTTGAAGAAACATACACCTGATGATAAGGAAAGACCGCCAGTACCTCACTATATCCCGAGCTGGGAGGGGCATAGCTCTCCGCTCGCTAAAAAATATCCCTTGCAGATGATATCGCCACACCCCCGGTATTCCTTCCATAGCCATTTTGACAAAGACGGTTCCTGGGTTAACGATATTCCGGCTCACCGCCAGTTTAAGGACGGATACTACTACTGGTCGGTGCGTATTCATCCCAGGGATGCCGAGGCACGAGGCATCAAGCATGGAGACGTGGTCAGGCTTTATAATGACCGGGCTTCAGTCCTCTGTGCCGCGCTGATCACCGAGAGGGTAAGGCCTGGTGTGATTCATAGCTACTGCTCCAGCGGAAAGTATGATCCCTCTGAACCTGGTAAAGCGTATACCCTGGATAGAGGCGGCTGTGTGAACCTGCTTACTTCCGACCGGCTGATGTCGAAGAATGCACCAGGCATGGCGCCAAACTCCTGTCTTATTGAAATTGAAAAGTGGGAGGCATGAGCAAAATGGCAAGATACGGTTTACTGATTGATATGAACAGGTGTAACGGCTGCTACGGCTGTTTTTTAGCCTGCCGGGATGAGTTCTGCGGCAATGACTATCTGCCCCATTCTGCGGCACAACCCTATTCCGGTCACTTCTGGATGCGCATCGTGGAACGCGAGCGCGGTGCTTTCCCCAAGGTTAAAATGGCCTATATCCGCATCCCCTGCATGCACTGCGATGATGCTGCCTGTGCCAAACAGGGGCCGAACAGTGCTGTCTACAAGCGCCCGGATGGCATAGTCATTATCGATCCGGTTAAAGCCAGGGGACACAGGGAAATCGTCAACTCCTGTCCCTACCGGGTTATTTACTGGAATGAAGAGAAACAGTTACCTCAGAAATGCACCTTCTGCGCTCATCTGCTCGACCAGGGCTGGAAAGAGCCCCGATGCGTGGAGATATGTCCCACCAATGCCCTTATTTTTGGTGACCTCGATGACCCCGATAGTGAGATTGCACAGCGGTTAGCTGCGGGTAAAGCTGAGGTGCTGCATCCCGAGTACGGTATGCAGGAGAAGGTATTGTACCTCGGTCTGCCGCGGCGATTTGTTGCCGGCAGCGTGGTCTTTGGCGATACCGATAAGTGTGCTGCCAATGTGACCGTGACCCTCACTGGCGAAGGGGAGCAAAAAACAACCAAAACCAACAATTATGGTGATTTTGAGTTTGAAGGTCTCGCCAAGGATAAGGACTATACTGTCCAGATTGAGCATCGGGGCTATAAGCCCAAAAAACTGAAAACGCGCACTAAAATCGATGTCTACCTGGGTGATATTGTGCTGTCACGCAGTAGCCACTAGCCTGCACTCGCTGTTCAATAATTTCAGAGGAGGAGAGATGTTATGTCCGAACAAATTTTAACCCAGTGTACTTCCGGTGGGGCTGTCTGGGTTCACGTCAAGGATGGCGTCATAACCAAGATCCGCCCTATCGTCCTTGACGAAGCAGACCCGAAATCATGGACTATTGAAGCCAGGGGGAGAAAGTTCACCCCACCCAGAAAAACCACCTTGCAGCCTTACATCGTAACTGAGAAAGCCCGCATCTATTCTGAGAACAGGATCAAATACCCCTTCAAGCGAGTTGATTTCGACCCCAAAGGCAACAGGAACCCCCAGAACAGGGGAAAATCGGGCTACGAGCGTATCGGCTGGAATGAAGCACTGGATATGGTCGCAGGCGAGATGAAAAGGATACGGGAGACATATGGGCCGGCTGCTATCACCGGCAGCACCTCGTCCCACCACAACTGGGGCTTGCTTTTTTACAAAATGGGACCTTTCGGCAGGTTCTTCAACATGCTGGGTTTTACCACCTTGCATGACAATCCTGATAGCTGGGAAGGCTGGCACTGGGGTGCCATGCATACCTGGGGCTATCACTGGAAGCTGGGCATTACTGACAATTTCGACCTGCTCGAGGATGCTTTGAAAAACACTGACCAGGTAATTATGTGGTCGGTTGACCCTAACACAACTACAGGCTATCCGGGCCAGGACTCCCTCATCTGGCGTATCTGGTTGAAGGAGCTCGGTATCAAATTGATATTTATCGACCCCTGGTGTAATTTCACCGCCGCCACGCTGGGTGACAAGTGGATAGCACCGCGACCAGGCACCGATGCTGCCCTGGCAGAAGCTATCGCCTATGTGTGGATTAAGGAAGGAACCTATGATAAGCAGTTCGTGGAAAATCGGACGGTAGGATTTGACCAGTTCAAAAAACATATCCTGGGCGAGGAGGATGGGACTCCGCGGACTCCGGGCTGGGCGTCGGAAATAACCGATGTGCCTACGCGTGATATTACTGCGCTTGCCCGAGAATGGGCAGCAAAGCGCACTATGCTTGGCTGTGGCGCCATGTTCGGCCTGGGAGGAGCGTGCCGTAGTGCTTATAGCACCGAATGGGCAAGGCTCATGGTATTGCTCATAGCAATGCAGGGGATAGGCAAACCCGGCGTCAATGTTTGGGGTGGTGCTGCCATGGCAGCACCAACAGATTTTTCCTTCCAGTTTCCGGGGTATTCCTCGGCGGGATGGGATGCGTTTGGACTGGTGGCGAAAAAACCAGCTTTCCCCATGGGCAACCAGGTTACTCAGAAACTTTACCGATTGCTACTCCCTGAGTCTATCTTGAATCCACCGGTAACCTGGACGGGTGAAGGCTTCTGTGGCCAGTTTCTGGAGCAACAGTTTATCCAGTATACCTATCCGGAACCCGGTAGCCCTGAAATCAAAATGATTTACCGACATGGTGGCTCGTATATTTCTACTATGACCGAAACAAACCGGTTTGTGAAAATGTATCAGAGTCCCAAAATAGAGTGCGTGGTCAATCAAGATTGCCATTGGCAGAGCGAAACGCACTTTGCCGATATCATTTTGCCGGCAAGTACTGGCTTTGAGCAGAGTGATATCTCAGAATGGGGCGCCCCCGGCGGCTATGCTGCCAATAAGAGTGGGAGCAATTTTAGAATCATTATCTATCAGAAAAAATGTATTGAGCCGTTGTGGGAATCGAGGCCTGATTGGGATATATATTGCGACCTGGCGGAACGTCTTGGTTTCAAAGAAGAGTATACCGAAGGCAACTCCAGGGAAGATTGGATTAAGAAGCTGTTCCACTCCACCTCGCTGCCAAGATACATAACCTATGAAGAATTCAAGAGGAAAGGTTATTTTGTCGTTCCGCCACCCCAGGGAGATTACAAGCGCACCGTTTCCAACCGCTGGTTTTACGAGGGACGACCCTGCAATTCGCCTGACCCTTTTAACCCTCTAATAGGTACTGATAAGGCAGATAAGCTGGGCACCTACAGCGGGAAGATAGAATTCGTCTCGCAGAGCTTGCTCAAGCATTTCCCCGATGACGAAGAGAGACCACCGATGCCACGGTATATCCCTAGCTGGGAAGGACATAACTCCAAGCTGGCGAAGAAATATCCGCTCCAGCTTATTTCAAGTCATGTGCGTTTCTCCTTTCACACTCACCACGATAATAAAAGCCCCTGGCTGGATGAAATTCCGGTACATCGTATTATCAAGAATGGATATGCCTGGTGGCCTATGCGAATACATCCGTCAGATGCCAGGCCACGTGGTATCCGTCATGGGGATACCGTCAAAATGTATAACGACCGTGGCGCTGTGCTGGGTATCGCCCACGTTACCGAGCGCGTCAGACCAGGAGTAATCCACTCATATCAGGCTGGAGCTAAATACGATCCCCTTGAACCGGGTAAGCCGGGCAGTGTGGACAAGGGTGGATGCGTTAACCTGCTGACTCCCTCGCGCATGGTATCAAAGCATGCTTCAGGAATGGCAAATAATTCTTGTCTGGTAGAAATCTGCAGATGGGAGGCATAACGATAACATGGCTAGATACGGAATGGTAATAGACGTCACCAAATGCAGTGGGTGCTATAACTGTACCCTGGCATGCAAAGACGAGCACTGCGGGCAGGAGTACCCTGGCTATGCAGCAGCACAGCCCGTGACCGGGCAGTTCTGGATAAGGCTCGTCGAGAAAGAAAGAGGCAGGTATCCCAAGGTGAAGGTGGCCTACACTGCAGTGCCCTGCATGCAGTGCAGGGAGGCAACCTGCATCAAGATGGCGGAGAATGGAGCAGTATACCGTCGCCCCGATGGAATCGTCATTATTGACCCGGTAAAAGCGAAGGGACAGAAGCAGCTCGTATCGTCCTGTCCCTACCGCGTTATTTACTGGAACGAAGAGAAAAACCTGCCTCAGAAATGTACCTTCTGCGCTCACCTTCTGGACCAGGGCTGGAAGGAGCCGCGCTGCGTCGAGCTCTGCCCCGCTGGTGCCCTTACTTTCGGTGACCTGGATGACCCTGAGAGCGAAGCGTCCAAACTTGTCGCTTCGGGCAAGACTGAGGTGCTGCATCCTGAATATGATCTCCGGGAGAATGTTGCATATGTCGGTGTCCCCAAAAAGTTTATCGCCGGTACCGTGGCATATGGTGACACGGATGAATGTGCTGGAGACGTGGCAATCATTCTGAGTGGCCCAGGCGCAAATGCGAAAACCACAACCGATAATTTCGGCGACTTCGAGTTCGAAGGTTTACCTGATAATACCGCGTTTGCGGTGCAAATTGAGGCGAAAGGATACCGAGTACGAAGACTGCGCGCCAAAACGCAGAGTGATGTCTACCTGGGAGTGATAAAGCTGGCAAAAATCACTGAGAGTACCAGAATTGGTAAGCCAGGCTAAATCGGAGGCGATGATAATGGCACAAGAAAGTAAAGCGAGAAAGAGAAACGGCAAGGGAAAATCGTTACCCATCGGTCTTGGTTTTATCGGGCATTTCTGTGATGCCAATGCCTCGGTAGCTGATGTCAACAATGGCAGGCTGGTCAGGATCAGGCCGTTGCACTTTGATTGGAAATACCGTCCTGAGGAATTCAAGCCCTGGAAGATGGAGGTAAGAGGCACTCTTTTCCAGCCGCTTTTGAAGTCATTGATACCTCCCTTCAGCCTGGCCTATAAAAAGCGTGTGTATTCCCCGAACAGGATACTCTATCCCTTGAGGCGAGTTGACTGGGACCCCAATGGCGAGAGGAATACTGGCAATAGAGGCTCAAGCCGATACGTCAGAATCTCATGGGATGAGGCTCTGGAACTGGTGGTGGCCGAGATAAAGCGGGTGATAAAAAGCTATGGACCATATGCCATCCTGTCCCAGTCAGACGGACATGGCGAGACCAAGACTGTTCACGGCCCCCATGGTTGCGCCAGGAGGCTGCTTAATCTGCTGGGTGGCTATACCCTGCAGACCCGGAACCCGGATAGCTGGGAAGGATGGTATTGGGGGGCAAAACATGTCTGGGGTATGGAGCCGGTGGGGCAACAGGCAGCATCCCTCGAAGGCGATGGAGAC
The DNA here is from genome assembly GCA_037443085.1 of Chloroflexota bacterium. Lineage (GTDB taxonomy): Bacteria > Chloroflexota > Dehalococcoidia > GIF9 > UBA5629 > JBBIPA01. The sequence continues at coordinate 23,808 of JBBIPA010000014.1, forward strand.
AATATAATACCTGACATCGCCAGGAATACTGAGCTTCTTCTGTTCTGGGGATGTGACCCTGAGACAACCCCCTGGGGATTCGATGGACAGATGGCAAGCCGGGTATGCTACTGGTTTACAGAACTGGGTATAAAGTCCATTTATATCTCCCCGGATTTGAACTACGGAGCAGCAGTGCATGCAGATAAATGGATTCCAATAAAGCCAAACACTGATGCCGCATTGCAGTTAGGGATTGCCTATGTCTGGATCACCGAAGATAGCTATGATAAAGAGTATGTTGCCACACACACGTACGGCTTCGAGAAGTTCAAGGAATATGTCATGGGGGAGGAAGATGGTATTCCTAAGACGCCCGAATGGGCTGCCGGGAAGACAGGCGTGCCGGAAATGACTATTACCGCGCTTGCCAGAGAGTGGTCATCGAAAAGAACCACCATAGTACATGGCAATGGAGGTCCGGGCGTTAGAGGAGCTTATGCTACTGAATTTGGCAGGTTGGAGGTGCTGCTGCTGGCGATGCAAGGGCTGGGAAAACCAGGCGTTCATCAGCTTAAAATGATTGAGTGGGGTATTTTTGAGAAAGGGACGACAAATCCCATGCCCGTAGGCGTGAGAAATCCCAACGTTATACCTGCTTTCAGGGGAGGCATGTTCTCCTCGGATGTTAGCAAGGTAAAACAATTTATTCCCAAGTGTCTCATTCACGAAGCCATCCTCAATGCGCCGATTAGCTGGTATGGCACCACCTTATTAGATGCCCCGGTGGAGAACCAATTCATCAAATACACTTATCCGGCAGAAGGATGCTCTGAAGTCCATATGATATGGACTGATACTCCCTGCTGGATAACATGCTGGAATGATAGCAATTCCTACATTAAGGCACTGAGAAGCCCGAAGATAGAATTCATTTTAGCCCAGCACCCATGGCTGGAAAATGATTGCCTGTTTGCCGACATTATCCTGCCGGTTAACACCAAATTCGAGCAGGAAGATATATCAGTAGACCCTATGGGCGGGCAATTTTGCACGGTTCTACGCCAGAAAAAGTGCATCGAGCCCATAGGAGAGTCCAAAAGCGACTATGAAATAGTGTGCCTGATAGCCGAGAAGCTCGGACTCCTCGACGAATACACCAGCGGTAAGACTATCGAAGAATGGATACGATTCGGGTTTGAAACTTCACAAATCCAGGATATGGTTGCCTATGAAAAGCTTGAGAAAAACGGCTACTGGGTGGTGCCCACTGACCCGGAGTGGCAGAAACGCAAACCCCGTTTAACCAATTTTTACGAGGACCCCGAGCGGTATCCGTTGAAGACGCCTTCTGGCAAGATAGAGTTCTACGCGCAGAACCTGGCCAGGTACTTCCCTGACGACAAGGAAAGACCACCGGTGCCACATTGGATTGAGAAGGGAGAAAGCCATGATGAAAGGCTCTCCAGCAAAAGGGCAGAGCAGTATCCTTTACTCATTATGTCGAACCACGGCAGGTGGAGGGTACATGCCAATCATGACGATATAACCTGGACGAGGGAAATCTCCACGTGCAAGGTCAGGGGTCCGGATGGATACCTCTATGAACCTTTGTGGATTAATCCCTCAGACGCTGCGGCACGAAACGTAGAGGATGGGGACATTGTCAAGGTGTTTAACGAGCGAGGTGCTGTACTCGGAGGTGCCCGGGTAACCGAGCGGATAATGCCCGGCGTGGTCTACATGGATCATGGTGCCCGGTATGACCCCATAGTTCCCGGAGAGCTTGATAGAGGAGGAGCGATTAACACTATCACGCCTCATAACACCACCTCGAAGAATGCCACGGGCATGGCGGTAAGCGGCTTCCTGGTCGAAGTCGAAGGCGTGAACTTATACGAATTGAGAAAGAAGTATCCCCAAGCATTCCAGAGGGAGTATAACCCTTCCGCCGGTTTACGATTTCGTGCCTGGGTCAAATAAGGTTGCCTACTCCAGCACTACTGCGCCGCTTTTGCCACCGCTTTTGCTCACCAGGCGGATGTTATCGATTTTCAGCCTGGCATCCACGCCCTTGCACATGTCATAGATGGTGAGGGCAGCGATGGTGACCGCCACCAGTGCCTCCATCTCATATCCGGTCTTGCCGCTGCCCTTGGCCGTGGCAGTAATCTCCACTGCCGTCGTCTTTTTATCCAGGGCATACTCCACAGAAATATCCTCGATGAGCAATGGATGGCATAGCGGTAAAAGAGCCGGGGTTTTCTTCGCCGCCATGATGCCGGCGACCTTGGCGGTAGCCAGTGCATCGCCTTTGGGCAGAGTGCCCTCCCTGACCATATTGAAGGTGGCGTCCTGCATCGTTATTCTGCCTTTGGCCACAGCCTGCCGGGCAGTCACCTGCTTGTCACCCACATCCACCATTCTAATTCTGGAGAATTCTTCCATGGCTAGCCTCCTACCTGGGACATGGAGCGTTTCTTGGGCACTGCACCTTGAGAGAGCTGGTGACGGCTTGGTTTCACTTTCACCGCTTCGATGATAGTCTCCCTCAACTTTCCCGGTGTAATACCAGCACGAAGCGGCGTGCGCAGGTCAATCTCATCATCGCTGAACAGGCATAGCCGCAGCTTGCCGTCAGCGGTCAAGCGCAGCCGGTTGCAGTTCTCACAGAAATGCTGGCTCACCGGGCTGATGAAGCCGATGGTGCCGGTAGCCTGTGGCAGGCGGAAGTACTTGGCCGGCCCATTGCCCTTCATATAGGCCGCCGGCTCCAGCGTGCCCAGGCTGCTCAATTTTTCCTTGATTTCATTCACGGCGATGAACTGGCTCTGCGAGCGGTCGCTGCCTTCTCCAGCACAACCCTCCAGACAAATATCAGTTACAAAGGGCATCAGCTCAATAAAACGCACATGCCAGCCATCGTTAATGGTCAATCTGGCGAAATCCAGGATTTCATCATCGTTGACGCCCCGCATCGCCACCACATTGATTTTCACCGGTTCCAGTCCTGCCTTCCTGGCAGCTTCAATACCCAGCAATACATCGTTTAACCGGTCATGGCGGGTAATGCGCTGGAATTTGGCGCAGTCTAACGTGTCCAGGCTGATATTGACCCGCTTTAATCCAGCCTTCTTCAGCTGCCGGGCATATTGCTTCAATAAAATGCCGTTGGTGGTCAGCGCAATGTCTCTGATAGTGGGCATCTGTGCCAGGCCGGCCACCAGGTCCGGCAGGTCGGTTCTCATCAGCGGCTCACCGCCGGTTAGCCTGACCCTGGTAATGCCCAGCTCCGCAGCCATCTTGGCGATGGCGGTAATTTCTTCATAGGTGAGCAGCTCGTCTTTGGGCAGCCAGTGGACGCCGTTGGCCGGGGTACAGTACAGGCAACTGAGGTTGCAGCGGTCGGTAATGGAGATGCGCAGATAGTTGATAGTGCGATGGCAGGAGTCCATCAGCTTGGTCATGACGTGCCCTTCCCTGCCAGTTGCTCCAGCACCCGGTAAGCCTGCTGCGCCGCGCGGGCGCGGTGGCTAATCTGGTTCTTTACTTCCGGTGACAGCTCAGCCATAGTCTTATCCAGTTCAGGGAAATAAAAAATGGGGTCGTAGCCAAAGCCGTTCTCCCCTTTCGGCTCAAAGACAATCACCCCATGACACAAGCCTTCGCAGGTTTCCACAATTCCCTGCGGTGTGGCCACGGCGATTACGCAGCGAAAGAGCGCCGTGCGTTGTTCGCGGGGCACACCCTGTAATTTGCCCAGCAAATATTCTATTCTATCCCTATCGCTGGCATGTTCTCCAGCGTAACGAGCCGACCGTATGCCCGGCTCGCCACCCAGCGCATCCACCTCCACCCCGGAATCGTCCGCCACGGTGAACAGTCCGCTCATCTCAGCATAGCGTATTGCCTTATGAATGGCGTTCTGTTCCATGCTGATATCACCCTCCTCCACCTCCACCGTAATCCCCTGGTCAACCAGGGTTACCATATCGAAAGGCAATCCCCGGAATAGATAGCGATACTCGGCAACCTTGCCCTGGTTAGTGGTCGCCAGCAGCAGCTTTGGCATCTTCTTAGCCGATATCCTCGAATCTGGTCTTCAGCTTCTTCATCACCTGCGGCATGGTGGTGTATTCCATTTCCTCCAGAGGCAGGCGATGCGGCTCGAAAGGTCCCATCGAGCGTAACATATCGGCAATCATTAGCGCCTGCTTGCGGGCATTATCGAAGGCAATATCGGCAAACAAATCGCACGGGCCCACCAGCATACCTTTAGCAATCTGGAAACCGGCAGCAATCACCCGCGGCGGACCGTCGAAGCGGGTGCAGTTGCTATCATCCACCCCCACCGGCATCAGCGGACCATGATGGGAACCCCGCATCCAGCCTTCCACGATGTTGGGATTGGCGAATGGCTCCAGCACCTCGCCCACCGCCGGGAATATGCCCTGCGACCTGACAATACATACCGGGTCATCCTTTCCCACATACCTGCCTGCTATCAGGCAGAGGCGCTGGGTGGATGAGACGGCAGCTACTTCACCACTATCTTTATGGTACACCGCCTTGACCGCAAAGCGAGTGGGTGCGCCCAGGAACACCAGCATATCGTAGATTTCTTCAGGAGCTTTGAACATTATCTTCTTGCTTTCCTTGACATCATGCACTTCAAAGGTAAAGCCGTTATGCATATTGGCAGCAATCACCAGCCCGACGGTATTAAACGGGTCGGCGAACATTTTGTAGAGCGGCAAATTCCAAGCTCCGGAAGCGGTTTTATCCGCCATGAAGATAATCACCGTTTCTGCTTCCCGCTCCTCGAACTCGGCCTCGGCAACGCCGGGACCCATGCCCTTCACATTACCCGAGAAAGCATCGGCGAGCAGGTCCTGGCCGGCGCCGTGGAGCTTCAACTTCTTAGCCACCGCTGTGCATTCCACAAAAATATTCCAGGCCATTTCATGGATATCGCCGTAGTTAATGCCATGCGTATGGGTCATAATCAACTGCAGGTCATCGCCACACCTGGTCACATGATAGTCCATGACCAGTCCACGTTTCTTAGCTCCGGACATGCTTTCCCTGGCGGTCTGCAGTATCTCAGGATGAGAACTGGAATGGCCAACGTAGCCACCGATATCAGCTTTGATCACGCTCAGAGTTATTTTCATGTTCTAATATGCCTCCTTCAATATCTTGGCTGAGCTATCAATAGTCGATACCCTTGCGGGCGAGCATCCCCCTGTCATAGGGATGCTTTACCTTCACCATCATGGTCACCACATCTGCTTTTTCAATTACCCTGGGGTCAGCATTGCGGCCGGTGAGAATAAGCTCCACGTTATCAGGGCGCTGGTCAATCAGCTTCAATACCTCTTCGATATCAATCAGCTTCCACGATGCTGCCACATTAACCTCGTCGAGGATAACCACATTGTAGTTGAGGCTGAGCATGGCGGTGCGGGCAGCATCCAGCGCCTTGCGGGCTTCCTCCTTTTCCTCGGGCTTGACATTGGCCGGGTCAACGAACTCCTCAAAGCCAAATCTGGCAAAGGTGATATTGGGCAGTGTTGCCAGTATCTTTTGCTCTCCGTAGGGGAATGCGCCCTTCATAAAGAAAACGATGTAGACACGAAGGTCATGCCCGGCAGCGCGGAGAGCGATGCCCAGAGATGACGATGTTTTTCCCCTGCCGTCACCAGTGAAAACCTCCAGGCATCCTCTGGTCAGGGAGCGGGCAGGTGGCATGCGAGACATCTCGTCCGACACAACAGGTGAGTTTAACAAAACATAGCTACAGTGTCAAACGCAGAAAAAACCTTTTTATATCGTGTCCCAAATTGCCCCACTATCAAACGCAAGGAGGCATCAGGCACGAAAGGGATTGTGCCAGGCCACGTTCTGCCTGACAACACCCTTAACTGTATTGACAAAGAGCCAACGATTAAATACAATTGCAACACCACCGGAACTCAGTCATTCAAAGTACTGACAATACACGGGAAGTTTAGCTAGAATTGCCGGGCTGTTTGTTAAACCTCAAAGATACCAAGCGTAGAGATACTGGAAGCTGAATTCTAACAGGGAGGTGTGCTATGTAATTGTTAGCGGTATGTCAGCATTTCAATTCCATGGAAAGGAGGCATAAATATGAAGAGGTTATCTGTAGTTCCGTTTTTTATACTTTCTATCATTGTCATAATACTTGGCGGCTGTGCTGCACCTGCGCCGGCACCTGTACCCACACCTACACCTGCACCGACACCGGCACCTACGCCAATGGAGCTTACCATGTGGGCAGCTTGGCCAAAGGACATGGAAATGACCACGGCACCGTTTGTGGACTGGTTCATCGACCGTGTTAATCAAAGGGGAGGTAACGTTGGTCTCAAAGTTAAGTTTCTGGGCGGCCCCGAGATTTTCCCTGCTTTCGAAGGTGCAGAAGCGGTAGGCAAGGGCTTGGCTGACATCGGCTATCTTGCTTCAGTGTATTATACCGGCATAATACCGGAAGCAGAAGCCTGGAAGCTCTTCCGTGTTACACCTGAAGTGGAACGCGCCAATGGGGCTAGGGCAATATTGGACGATGTGCACCGAAAGAAACTTAATTTAACCGTTATGCACCGTGTCGATATTAACGATTTCTTCCATCTATGGCTTAATGTTAAGCGTGATAAGCCTGATTTAAGCGGATTAAGATTGCGTTCTACACCTGCCTATGACAGCTTTATCAAAGCTCTTGGTGGCGTTCCCGTAGCCACAGCAGGACCTGAGGCATACAGTGCTGTTGAGCGAGGTGTGGTTCAAGGTTATGGATTCCCTCCGCTTGAGGTGAAATTCCGCAAGATGGAAGGAATTACTAAATATATTTGGGGTCCTCCGTTTTACGCTAGCCCCACGGTGCAGCTAATGAATGCGGATAAATGGAATAAGCTTCATCCGGCTCAGCGCGACCTTCTAACGGCAATATCAGTTGAAATTGAAAAGGATTCCGCTAGGGTATGGAAAGATGCTTATAACAGTGCCATGAAATACTTCGTCGAGCAAGCAAAGCTGGAATGGGTAAAATTTTCGCCAGCGGATGAAAAGTATTTTCTTGACACTGCCTCTGGTGCTGGCTGGGAAGGCATAATTGCTAAGTCCCCTGATATTGGTGCAAAACTGAAAGCATTATCAGACCCAAAGAAGCCTTAGTAGCCGAACCGATAATTGTGGTTTAACTTTGGGCTTATTCGCCTGGGACGCAGAGGAGCTTGATACCGCCATCAATATCCTTCTGCGTCCTGGCTGAACAGGTGCCGCCAGCCAATTACTTAGGGAGGTGTGGTATCAGATCGATAAGTAAACTAATTACTGTTCTGGACATCATATACAACGGTTGCCTTAATTCAATGGCCATTGTAGCTGGGGCTTTGGTTATTGGTTTAATGGTATGCATTTCTGCCGATGTCACAGCAAGATACTTATTTAAAAGCCCCATATCCTGGGTTTTTGAGTCCACGGAATATGGTTTACTTTACATTACTTTTCTCGGTGCTGCCTGGCTACTGAGGCGCGATGGTCATGTAAGGGTGGATGTGGTTCTAAATCGTTTATCGCCTCAGCCTCGATTAATCCTGGAAATAATTACCTTCCTTATCCTTGCTGGTATTTGTTTTATGCTCTTCTGGTATGGCACACAAGTTACAATAGATAATTTTAAACGAGGCATTCTTTCCGTAAAGTATTATGAAGTGCCCAAATTTATTTTCCTGGCAGTAATTCCATTGGGAAGTCTGCTACTCTTCATAGAGTCAATAAAGAAAATAATCAACCAGTATCGACTTATCAAAATTCGTAAATGAAACATATTGAAGTCCAGTAGTTACGAGGTAATATAGAAATGGAATGGTGGCTGATTCTGCTACTGATAATTGGTTCACTGGTATTCATGATGTTAACAGGCATTCCGGTTGCCTTTGCCTTCATGTTAATTAATTTCGTTGGCATTTATCTTTTTATGGGGACAGCCGGCTTCAGCCAACTGATTCTCAGTATTTTCAATTCTCTTACCGTATTTACACTAGCACCAGTACCATTTTTTGTCCTCATGGGAGCGGTGATATTTCAGTCAGGAATGGCGTTTCGGGTTCTCGATATTCTGGATAAATGGTTAGGGCGCTTACCTGGCAGGCTCAGCATACTTGCAGTCGCTGCCAGTGTTACCTTTTCAACTCTAACCGGTTCCACCATGGCTAATACTGCTATGTTGGGGACATTGCTGATTCCAGAAATGAGCCGGCGTGGTTATAGCAAGACTATGTCGCTGGGACCTATTGTAGGGAGTGGTGGGCTAGCTATGATCATCCCCCCCAGTGCTTTGGGAGTCATTCTGGGTGGTCTGGCTGGCATCTCTATCGCTAAGCTCTTGATTGGTGGTATACTTCCCGGCTTGCTAATGGCAGCCCTTTATATCAGCTACATAATAATCAGGTGTAGCCTTCAACCTAATCTAGCCCCTGCCTATGATGTGGTTTCCACACCCATGTCTGAGAAGGTGGCCTCTTTGCTTAAACATGCTCTCCCCTTGGTACTGATTATTTTTTGCGTTCTCGGCACCATATTTATTGGAGTGGCTACTCCGACTGAAGCGGCTGCTTTGGGATCTTTCGCCTCATTTATCTTGGCTGTACTTTATGGGAAGCTCAACTTTGACGTTATTAAAAAGTCAATTATAACCTGCCTTGAAGTTACTGTAATGGCATTTATGATTATTGCTGGTTCTATGGCTTTCAGTCAGTTAATAGCATTCAGTGGGGTTACCCGCGAGTTGGCTACACTCGTAGCGAAACTGAATGTCACGCCAGTACTCATCGTTATTGGGATGCAGCTGGTTCTACTGTTCCTGGGCACCTTTATGGAACAGGTATCCATGATGATGATTACTCTGCCCATTTATATGCCAGTGGCGACTGCTCTAGGTATTGACCCCGTCTGGTTTGGCATATTAATGCTGGTAAGTCTGGAGATAGGTTTTACAACTCCACCATTCGGCTTATTGCTCTTTATCATGAAAGGAGTAGCCCCTGAAGGAACTACTATGGCAGACGTCTATAGCGCTGCCACCCCCTTTATCCTATGTAACATCTTGGCTCTGGGAATTATGATAGCTTTGCCACCAATTGTCACTTTTCTACCAAGCCTGATTCGGTAGCCCGGAGCGCCTTCTCGGTTAAAGATATGTCTCTGGACTGTCCCAAAACAAAGACTTCTTCATTGCTCACACCGATATCTGCAGTATGCCCTCACCGATAAAGTTAGCCACCTCTTCATCCGTCATGTTCAATATCTCCTTGCAAATCTGAAAGGTGTGCTCTCCAATTCGTGGGGTGGGTCGGGGAGGGGGAGGCGGGCTTCGGGACAGGATAAACCCCTGACCAAAAACAGCGTGTCTTCCCAGATGTTCGGCATCGAGATACCACAGGGCATTTCGGTGGGCAAGCTGTGGGTCATTAACGATGTCCTGCCCATTCTGAACTATGCCGGCGGCTATACCCTTGCCCTGAAGCAGTGTGAATAGCTCTTCGGCAGCATGTGTCGCTGTCCATTGGGCTATCAGAGAATTGATCTGTTCTTCGCGCTGTTTCCTGCCGGTGGCAGAGGAAAACACGGGGTCGTTAGCCCATGCCTGATTGATGACGGCAGCAAATGCTCTCCATTCCTCATCACTGGTTATGCTTATGGCTATCCAGCGGTCATGTCCCCGGCAGGGATAAACCCCGTGAGGGTAAAAGGCGGGATGGGCGTTGCCCTCTCTGCCTTTGGTCTTCCCGTTTATTTCTTTGTTAAGCAGGACAGGCGCCAGGAACTGGATACCCGCTTCATGCTGGGAGAGGTCGATATACGTTCCCCTGCCCGTCCTTTTGCGATGCAGCAGCGCCAGGATGAGGACGGAGGCAGTGAAACGAGAGGCAATGGAATCGGTATATGGACCAAACGGAGGAATCGGCATTTTGTCAGGCCAGCCGGTGATGTAGGAAAATCCAGCATAGCCCACCAGTTGAAAGCCATAGCCGCGGACCTGAGCGCGCGGCCCGCTTGAGCCCAGCATGCTGGTCCTGAGAAAAATGATGTCTGGCTTTATCTTCTTCAGTTCCTCGTAGTCCAGGCCGAGTTTCTCGATGACACCGGGAGCGAAGCTCTCAGTAACAATATCAGCCCAGGCGACCAGGCGTTTGACCAGCTTGATGCCTTCAGGATGTGATAAATCTACGCCGAAGCTCATCTTGTTGGTGTTATAAATGGCAAAATAGGTGCTGGTGTTAACTCCGCTCTTGCCATCCTTGTACGGCGGAGACTGACGGATGGCGCAGGGGTGCTCGATGTTCTCCACCCTGATGACGGTGGCGCCCTGGTCAGCGAAGTATTTGGTGGTCCTGGGGCCGACAATGACCCAGCTCAGGTCGATAATTTTAATGCCCTGGAATATACCGCTCATACTATTCCCCTGGCTTTTAGAGCTTCAAGCTCTTGCGGAGTGAGACCGATAAGCTCACCATAAACTTCTACGTTGTGTTCGCCCTTGCGCGGCGCTCCTGATTTCACCGAAAGATATTCGCCATTGATATTATAGGGAGGTCGAGGGAAGGCGATTTTATCTTCTTTCCCTGGATACTCCAGCTCCTGCCAGAACCCCTTGGCAGCGAGGTGAGGGTCATTAACTATATAGTCGGCGTTGACCACGGGAAACAATATTATTCCCCTGCTCATGGCTCCCTCGAACAGCTCCGCACTGGTGAATTGGGCAAAGAAACGCGCTATAGGCTGTGACACCTTCTCGATCATCTCGGTAGTCAGTCCGTAGAAATCGAAGGAGCCCCAGTCGGTGTGGCTCACCATATCATCTCCCATACCGGTCTCTTCCATCCACTGTCCCAGGTTTTTCATGCTTCTGCCACCGCTTTGCCCGCCGAATACAGAGAAGCTCACATAGCCGTCTTTACAGGGCCAGGTCATGGATATTTCCAGGCTGGTGCTCACCATTCTGGAAGCACCCATGCGGGGAACTATGGTTCCCTCGGTGACCCACATCGGAATTACGTTGAATGTGGTGCCCAATATAGATTCCTGTATGGACACATCCACCAGTTGGCCCTCCCCGGTTTCTGTCTGATGATATAGCGCCGTCAGGGTGCCCAGACATGCCTCGGCTCCGGCATGAAGATATGCCTGGGGGCTGCTGATACGGACCGGAGGCCTGTCGGCATCACCAGTCAGATAGAGCAATCCCCCCATAGCCAGTGCGGTCAGGTCGGTAATTTTATAATCTCTATAAGGGCCGGTTCTCCCATATGGTGTGATGGAGGTATAGATAAGCCCTGGTTTTATTCGGGAAAGGTCTTCATAGTCCAGGTGCCACTGCGCCATGATACCCGGCGGAAAGCTTTCAATGACAACATCGGCTTTCGCCACCAGCTTGCGGAACAGGTCTCTGCCTTCTTCCAGGTCAAGGTTGAGGGTGATGCCACGCTTGCCAGCCTTCGGCATCGGTGTTTTGTCCATCCCGGCTGGAGAAAACAGATGGGGGACCGACTGATGGCGACTCCACCTTGATGACACTGGCACCAAGGTCAGCCAGCATCTTGCCACAGTAATAGCCTGACTCATTGGTAAGGTCAAGGACGGTAATTCGGGACAGGCAACTTCCTATCCCGGTAACATCGGGCATTTTTGACATGATAGCAGACTATAAAAGTATAAGGGAAAACGCCCTATCGATAAACCCCGTGTTCAAAACCTGGAGTAATTTACGCAAGTGGAGACATATTACTATCCCTTTTATGCCCAATTCTTGGTATAATATCGCATTAGAGCTTTTTGCTCGCAGGGAGGCATCCCATCATGCCGGGGACAGGGAAAATAAAACAGTCATCTCGCCGCAAAACTGCTGACGTTCAGCGGGCTGGCGGTTTGCCGGCGGAGCTGAAGGAAAAGTGGCAGGCGCCGAATCTCAGCGCTCAAATCCTGGATAGCGCTACCGACTCCATCAATGTAATTGACCTCGAGGGGAATATAATCTATATCAACGACAGAACCTGCAAATCTCTGGGCTACAGCAGGGACGAGATGATGGGTATGAACCTCCGCCAGATAGTCAGTACTGAGTTTGTTCCGCTCATCGAGACTCGAACCAAAGAAATACTGGAAAAAGGTGAATTGACCTTTGAAACTGCACACATTCGCAAAGACGGCTCAATAGTGCCGTTAGAATTGCACGCC
>JBBIPA010000015.1:0-35376 GCA_037443085.1 Chloroflexota bacterium
CCTTCGCCAACCTCAGCACCGAGAAGGATGTGAACCTCGGCGATATCCCGCTGACGTAATAACAACCCGAGAACAATTGAATATAGAAGATGGGACTGCGGGCGCAGTCCCATCTTCTATAGTACCTAAACCGCTTCAACCAGAAGTATCGTGGTGCTTGTTAATGAGAAGGTTCTGCCGGGGTAAAAATAGACGACCCAGACATGATATGTTAACATTAGCCTGAATCGCATTATGATAGAGTGGATGAGCGAAGCACTTTCTAAACTGGTTGCTTCCATAAGCGTTGATAATCCTGCAGGACTGGCAGCGATATTTTTTTTTACGGCATTGGCAGATGTTGGTTTTCCGTTTCCTTTCTTACTTGATACCATTCTGTTTTATACTGCCTACCAGGAGGGACCCCTCTCATGGCCAGTGTTTCTTATCGTTATCATGATGCTGGGCGGTAGAATACTGGGAACGGGTATTATTTATTGGCTAAGTCGCCTGGTAGGAGCTAAATTTATAAACTGGATAAGCAGACTCCCCCAATTCCCGCGGCGCAATTTCGAGCAATTTAAGAGCCGGTTAGGTAGATGGTGCATACCGGCAATAGCAATTGCCAGATTGACACCGGGACTGATGCAGGTATCGTCAGTAACTGCTGGCTCGCTACACATTCGTTTCTATCAGGTGGTATTAGCGATTGCACTTTCCTCGATTATATACGATGGGGCATTGATTATCCTGGGGTATTTGGCCGCCATCGGGTTTAAGGGTCTGGACCCCAAACATACTATCTGGATTGTAGTTGGCTTCTTGACTTTTATGGTCATAGTTTTCGTCGTCGTCCTTTTCATCAAGCGGACGTTGAAGCATAGTTAACGCTTTACCCGATTGTTGAATCACTGTCAAGAAACCATGAGTTCTGTGAGGACGAAAAGGGAAACCTCCTGCTATAATTACCGACGGGAGTGTCTTGCCATGTCATAATTTCAAAACAGTTGAAGGTTCTTATTTACTGTGCTAATTTTTTATTATGATGATATCGGTGGTTATTCCTGCCCTTAATGAGCAAAAGTATTTAGGTAGATGTCTCGAATCCCTGGCCCGCCAGGATTATCAGGGTAGCTTCGAGATTATTGTGGTTGATAACGGCAGCAGCGATGGCACCGTTGCTGTGGCAAATAGTTATGGGGTTAAAGTTGTCAGTGAGGCCAGGACCGGGGTTGCTTTCGCTAGAGCGAAAGGTTTCAAGGCTGCGCAAGGTGAAATTATTGCCAGCACAGATGCTGATACTATTTTACCCGCTAATTGGCTTTCTCAAATTGAGTCGCTGTTCACCAAACATCCAGATGCAGTAGTCGTCGCAGGTCACTATTCGCTTATGGATGGGCCTATAGTAGTACGCCTGGTACTCAAGTTTAGCTTAATCGTGATACCTGCAATTATTAAATTTTTCCCCAGGCTTTGGAATTTCCCAGGCTCAGACTTTGCCGTCAAATCGACAGTGTTTCGTGCTATCGGGGGTTTTAATCCTGGAATAAAGATCTATGAAGACGTTGACCTGTGTCAGCGCCTGCGCAAACAGGGAATGGTGGTCTTTTGTCCCCAACTTATTGTAAGCACTTCTGGACGCGCATTTGCTACCGATCCTTTGGGTTTGCGTCACCTCTTGAATTATCTAAGCCACATATTTACGGGGAAAGCTGTGCTACCAGTCGAGCTTGGAGCTGAGTTACAGAGCAAAGCCAAGAATTACCCTCATCGATAGCTATTTTGAAACTGTCAAGAAAGTAGTTTAACCACCCAAACCACTTCAACCAGAACAGCAAGCGTGGTAATATATATAAGCTCATGTCCAGCAATAATCCAGTGCTCGATGAACTCTGCATCAATACCATGCGTTTCCTGGCGGTTGATGCTGTAGAGAAGGCGAAGTCCGGCCATCCTGGAGCGCCCATGGGCGCCGCCACCATGGCATACACTCTCTGGGACCGCTTCCTGAAACATAATCCCCGCGACCCGCAGTGGCCCGACCGTGACCGCTTTATCCTGTCAGCCGGCCATGCCTCAGCCATGCTCTATGCCCTGCTGCACCTTACCGGCTATGATGTCTCCCTCGATGACATCAAGCAGTTCCGCCAGTGGGGCAGCAAGACGGCGGGGCATCCCGAGCACGGGCTTACCCCGGGCGTGGAAGCCACCACGGGGCCGCTGGGACAGGGCTTTGGCAATGGCGTGGGCATGGCCATGGCGGAGCGCTGGCTGGCGCAGCACTACAATAAGCCCGGCCACGAGGTTATCAACCATTATACCTACGCCATCGTCTCCGATGGCGACCTGCAGGAGGGAGTGGCGTCAGAAGCTGCTTCGCTAGCCGGCACGCTACGGCTGGGCAAGATTATCTACTTATATGATGATAATGATGTCTCCATCGAAGGCCATACTGATATCACCTTCACCGAAAATGTAGGGCAGCGGTTTGAGGCTTATGGCTGGCATGTGGTGGGACCTATTGACGGCATGAACACAGGAGCGGTAGAGCAGGCTATCCGCATGGCGCAGGCGGAGACGGCACGCCCCAGCCTTATCATCTGCCGCACCATTATCGGTTATGGCAGCCCCAATAAAGCTGGCACTGCCTCAGTTCACGGCGAGCCCCTGGGCGAAGAGGAGACACGTCTGGCCAAAGAGCGTCTGGGCTGGAACTATAAAGAGCCGTTCACCGTTCCAACGGAAGCGCTATCGCATTTCCGCCAGGCAGTGGAGCGCGGCCAAAAGCAGCAGGAAAAATGGCAAAGCCTGATGACGGCTTATCGCCAGGCATATCCGCAGGAAGCGCAGCGATTGGCAGACAGCCTGGAGGGAAAAATGCCCGAGGGCTGGGACGGTGAGCTGGCGACCTTGTTTAACAGTGGTGACAAGCCTGTGGCCACCAGAGAGGCCTCGGGCAGGATATTGAATGCCCTTGCCGGCAAAATCCACTCCCTGGCCGGCGGCTCGGCTGATTTAGCGCCTTCCACCAAGACCACCCTCAAGGGAGGCGGCGACTATGACTGCAAGGATTACTGCGGGCGGAATATTCACTTCGGCGTACGCGAGCACGCCATGGGCGCCATCTGCAATGGTCTGGCTTTGCACCAGGGCATCATACCCTATGCGGGAACGTTCCTGGTGTTCTCCGACTACATGCGGCCGGCTATTCGACTGGCAGCGCTGACCAGGCTCAGGGTAATTTATGTGTTCAGTCACGACTCAGTGGCATTAGGCGAGGATGGTCCCACCCATCAACCCGTCGAGCACCTGCTGTGCCTGCGGGCAATACCCAACCTGGTGACCATCCGCCCTGCCGATGCCACCGAGACAGTGGAGGCGTGGAAGCTGGCGCTGGAGCGCTGTAATGGCCCTACGGCGTTAATACTCAGCCGGCAGAACCTGCCCATACTGGACAGAACAGCCCTGGCACCAGCCAGCGGCGTGCAGCGCGGCGGTTACGTATTATGGGAAGACGGCAAACAGCCTGAGGTTATCCTCATCGGCACCGGCTCGGAGGTGCATATCGCCCTTGAAGCAGGCAGGCTGCTGGAGGCCAAGGGCATTAAGGCTCGCGTGGTCTCGCTACCCTCATGGGCATTATTCGATGCACAGCCAGTGGAATACTGCAATGCTGTGCTGCCTCCAGGGATAAAGGCACGCGTCTCTATTGAAGCCGGCGTGCCGCTGGGGTGGGAAAAGTATGTGGGGGCAAATGGTGTGGCCATCGGCCTGCCCCACTTCGGCACATCAGCGCCGGGCAATGTGATTTACCAGAAATGGGGCTTAACGCCTCAGCACGTGGTTGAGGCGGCACTGCGCCTGCTCTAAAAGCACCTCACACCCCACAGAGATATCAGGGCCCCACACACCATGCCCGGAAAGGAGCACTATATTGGCCAAAACAAAACAGCAACATGACTACCCCTTCCCCAGGATGACGGTGGGGTTGATGGGGTCGGCGGGGGGTAAACTGGCTAGAAAAGTCCAACTGATGGTACGGTGTCTGGGTGGCTGCATTGCCAGACGCGGCTATGTGCTCATCACCGGCGCCTGTCCCGGCCTGCCTCACGAGGCAGTCATTGGCGCCAGGGCCGAGCAGGGAATAGTGGTGGGCATCTCGCCCGCCCTTAACTTCGAGGAGCATGTGAAAAAATACCAGTGCCCCACCCGGTACTATGACACTATCATCTACACCGGCAGCGGCCTCATGGGGCGCGAAATTGAGAATATCAGGACCTGCGACGTGGTCATCTTCGCCGGCGGGCGCTCGGGAACGCTGGGAGAATTCGCCATCGCCTATGACGAAGGAAAGGTTATTGGCGTGTTACAAGGCAGCGGCGGCATCACCGAGCACTTAGAACAAATAATCGGCATGGTGAATAAAGAGACCGGCGCCAGGATATGCTATAGCTCAGACCCCGACCGCCTGCTCGACCAGCTGGAATGCGTCTATAAAGAATGCATCCTGCCCCAGAAGGTCAAAACCATGAAAGGGCATGACCCTGACGGCGTGGTGGAGTCGTAGAACAAGGTCTACTGCCGAACTTCGAAGTTGACGTGTTCGCCGGTGAAGTCAGACCACTTCACCTCCACCTTGTCCACCAGCGCTTCAGGAGGTCCCCCCTCGAGCTGCGTGATGAGCTCTTCCAGCTTGGCTTTCTCGCCCTCGGCAACCACCTCCACCGACTGTGTCTGCGGCGGCAGGTTGCGCACATAGCCTCTTAAACCGAGCTGCTTGGCTATCCGGGAAGTGAACGCCCGGTAGAAAACTCCCTGCACCTGACCGGTTACTATCGCTTTCATATGAGCTAATTCAGCCATGATATCTATTGACCTCGTTTCCTTATATTTCCATAAAAAAGGTTCTCTGAAATGTTAGTATATCATTTTCAGAAAAACCGGATGCTTTTCATCCAGCCGGGTCAATCCGGCTTTACGAGCCGATGCCACTGCCTCAGCAAACTCCTGCCGGGACACCGCCCTGGTGAGCCCGGGGTTTTCCGAAGCCTTATAGCAGGGCCGGTACTGGTCCATCACGTTCACATAGCTATTGGGTGAAAGCTCTTCAGCAATAAAACGCATTGTTCCCCCGGTGCCAGCCATCTGGTGAGGCAGTACCAGGTGGCGGATGAGCAATCCCCTGGTTGCCACGCCATTGCGATTCACCTGCAGATCGCCTACCTGGCGGTGCATTTCCTTAACCGCAGCCCGGTTTACCGCCGGGTAGTTTTCGATGCCCGACAACTTCAGCGCCACCCAGGCATCAGCGTATTTCATATCGGGCATGTAAATATCAACGATGCCATCGAGGATTTTCAAGGTCTCCACTGAGTCGTAGCCGCCGCTATTGTACACCAGCGGCAGTTTCAAGCCGAGGTTGACGGCAAATTCCACCGCCTCCAGGATTTGAGGCACCACATGCGTTGGCGAGACTAAATTGATATTATGGCAGCCCACATCCTGAAGGGAGAGCATCATCCTGGCCAGCTCTTCTCTGGTAACTTCACTTCCCTCGCCAAGCTGGCTGATGGAGTAGTTCTGACAGTAGATACATTGCAGATTGCAGTTGGTGAAGAAGATGGTGCCCGAGCCATGTTTGCCCACCAGCGGTGATTCTTCACCAAAATGTGGGCTGTAGCTGGAAACCAGCGCCAGCCGCCCTGTCTGGCATTTACCGGTTTCCCCAGCCAGGCGGTCGACACCGCAATTGCGGGGGCATGCCCGGCAGCTTTGCAGCATGACTAAGGCTGCTGCTATCCGCCGGGATAATCCGTCGTTACCATGAAGCTCCAGGTAGGCTGCCACAACTGGCTTATTCCTCTTCTCCCTCCCGGGGCTTCTTGCCTTTCCTGATGACCTCAACCTCTGCTGGCTGCTCGAAGGTGATGGAAGCTGGCTTTTTCTTGGCGTCCTTCTTGGCCTTTTTCGCTTCGCGATGTCGGAAATCCCTGCTGCCCATAGTAAATCACCTCCAATCTAGTATTGGATTAACAATTGCAGTTTAACAAAAGCCCGTTTTGCTGTAAAGATTAGCTGACGGATCTCCCCTCTCCCCTTGCGAAGGAAAGAAAGAGGGGATTCAAAGGGCTTTAGCCCCTTTAAGAAAAAATACTCCCTCTCTCCTTGACAAGGAGAGAGGGGCAGGGGTGAGAGGTTGAAACAATTACCACATTGCCACGGCGCGGTAGATGGCTCTCCGGGGTACGGCTAATTGGCGAGCCAGAGCAGCAGCGGCTTTGCTCATCTGCGTACCAGGATTATGCTGCGAGATAATGGGGAATATCTCTGCTTTAATAGTGCCGTCAACGGTGAGCACGCCATAGCTGCGACGGTAGGCGGGGAATCTGCCGGCGGCGCTGCCGGGGTTGAAATAGAGGATATCATCCAACATCCTGTTCCTGGTGACATGGGTATGCCCGTAGAGAATGGCATCCAGCTTTTCCCCATTGAAACGGGATTTCAGTCCGGATTTTAGCCCTGCCGGCATGGAGCAGCCATGCCCGTGGACCAGTCCCAGCTTCTTTCCGTGCACTTCCAGGATATCCCTGGTCGGCAACACTGCCCTGATTTTGGCAAAGTCATGGTTGCCGGTGACACCCCAGAAGTTACCCAGTTTTTTTAGCTCATTAACCAGCTCTATGGTATCGTAATCGCCCAGATGGACGATGATATCTACTTTTTTCATCACGCTGACCAGCGCTGGCGGTAAATCCTTGATATGGCGAGCGTGAGTATCAGAGATAACACAAATTTTCATAAATTAGAATTCCATCCTGTTCATCAGAGAATTGTCGTTTGCCCGCTCACAATTGGTGAGGGGACACTGGCAGTTTCGTCATGAGGCGGTTGATATTATACCCGAGTTATCACAATCAGTCCATTTACTGGAGACAGAGTATCTTTGCCTGAACGTATCAGCACATATATCCTCTCGAACATTATTATATGCAGGCTGTCAATACCTGGGCTGGCTAGGTACAGGAAGCGCTCGTCACTGCGACGAAGTTTCCATATTGAATGAATTCAAGTAAAATACACACAACCTGTTTTGCACCTGCAAATACCAGAGAATGTCGATGGTGCTATGATCCGAAACATTAAGAAATCACTAATCTTTATCGGGCTAACCTTTCTTTGCAACTGGCTGATGGTCTTCCTGTTTCTTGCGCTGGGCGGTCAATGGGGCATGTCCTCCTCACTTATCATTGGCACGGCGTATATGTTCATCCCCATGCTCATCGCCATTCTGGTGCAGAAGGGAATATACGGTGAACCTTTGAAAGAGCCGCTGGGCATATCCTGGAAGTTTAACCGCTGGTGGCTGGTAGCCTGGTTTCTGCCTCCAATTACTGCCTTTGCCTCCTTTGGAGTCAGCCTGCTCCTCCCCGGAGTCAGCTATTCGCCGGAGATGGCGGGGCTGATGGAGCGGTTCCGCGGCATGCTGCCACCAGAGCAAATGAGCAGATGCAGGAGCAGGTAGCAGCTTTCCCGGTGCATCCCATCTGGATTGGTTTACTTCAAGGGCTTGTTGCTGGCATCACCATCAATGCGGTGGCCGGCTTTGGCGAGGAGCTGGGATGGCGGGGCTTTCTCCAGAACGAGCTGGGCTACCTGGGCTTCTGGAAATCATCAGCGCTAATCGGCGCTATCTGGGGAATCTGGCATGCGCCGCTGATTCTGCAGGGGCACAACTATCCCCAGAATCCCGTCCCTGGAGTATTCATGATGGTGGTCTTCTGCCTGCTTCTCGCGCCCATTTTCAGTTTCGTGCGACTGAAGGCGAAGTCGGTGATTGCCGCCGCCATCATTCACGGCTCACTCAATGCCACCGCCGGTCTGGCGATTATGCTGGTGGCCGGTGGCAGCGATTTGCTTATCGGCATCACCGGTCTGGCGGGCTTCATTGTGCTGGCAGTGGTCAACGCCGGTATTTTCGTGTTTAATAAAAGGGCCGGCACCAAATCTCTGCATACTGGTGCAGGAGGTGCATAGGACGTGGAACACAGCGCCAAGTCGGCTATTCTAAAAGGCTCGCTTATCTTCTCCAGCCTCAAGGACGATGAGCTGGCGGGGCTGGCTGAGCTGGCCATCGAGCGCAGCTTCCATACTGGCGAGTATATCTTCTGGGAAGGAGATGCGCCCGACTGGTTCTATATCATCGCTGAGGGCCGCATCAAGGTTATCAAGCATGCCACCTCAGGAAAAGAGTTCATCGTCGCCTTTTTCGGGCAGGGTGAAATGTTTGGCGAGGTGGCGGTGTTTGATAATAAACCTTATCCTGCTTCGTCTCAAACGATGATGGAGACCAGGGTGCTGGGCATCAAGAGGGCAGACTTCCTGTCGTTTTTAGCCAGCCGCCCCCAGGTGGCATTGAGAATTATCAACGTGCTGGGAGGGCGGCTCAGGGAAGCCGCCAGCCGTCTCTCCGACTTTGCCGGGGAGCGAGTGGAGCAGCGGATTGCCCGGATACTGCTGATGCTTCACTCCAAAATAGGCACGGAACTGCCCTTCACCAGGCAGGAGATTGCCGATATGGCGGGCACCACCACCGAGACCACTATCAGGGTAATCAGCCGTCTGGGTTCTGGTGGCATTATTAAATCCGGCCGGGGCAAGATGGTGATTCTGGATGAGAAAAGGCTCCGACTGCTCAGCCAGGGGCCACCGCAGGTGTAGCCACCATTCATCTCTCCACCACTCAACCCCAAATCACAAATTCAAAATCCCAATCTTCAAACCCAAAAAGACCGTCCCCCCCCACCTCTTTTTATTTAGGCGTCGCTCCTTCGCCTTCTATCTTTATCATCCAGCCATTTCTTTCCCTGGGCACCCTATTGAGCCAAGAGCTCTCCCAGGGCAATATGACGCCCCTGTAAGTTCTATCTGAGCTTGCTCCTTCAACATTAATATCTACGCCCATACAGAGACCGCATTTAAATACCCGTCTTTCTTCCATACCATAACCAACAGTTGTAAATTCTGCATCTGGACTAAATTCTACCGAAAAAGCTTCGCCCACTTTTATATTGGGAACCTGATATTCACCCCACTTGCTTGCAGTCGGGCTAAAATCCGTATAGGGATAGATTTTGCTCCACAACTCTTTGTCTCCATATTTCTCCCAGATTTTCAATGTGAATTTCCCGCTTTCCCAGTTCCTTATATCATTGCCCAGTATTAAGCCCAGGAATGACATCTTCTGTATTGTGAAAGGGACAACAGGTGATTTAAAGTGAATCAATAAGGTTCGACCGTCCCCGAATGTCCAATAATAGTCTGCAATATTAGCCTTCTCATCCTTTGCATATTGTTTCAGCGTATACTTAACCGGAGGTTGAGCGGGTGGCTGAGGCTGCGGAGGCGGAGTAGGAGCAGGTGGCTGAGCAGGCGGAGGTGCTGGAGCAGGTTGAGACGGCGGGGCTGCTGGACTGGGAGTGGCTGCTGGTACAGTACAAGAACTAATCACTAGAACTGCAAGAAAAATGCAAGAAAACACCAGGTAAGACTTTCTCCTCATATTTCTCTCCCTCCTCAAAAAGTGTGTTTTCCTGAAGCTTAATTTCATCGTACAACTTGCCCCCCCCCTGTCAAGAAGGTTTTAGGTCTAAAACGCCGTTGCTTCCCCCTTTACATGACTTAAATCATATTCTTACTCGTGTTTCAGGTTTATTATTTAATCAGAAAGCGTCTCCCTGCATTGACTGGTGCGTTTCCGCCCAGGAATGTGTGGGGAAAACTAAGAAATAACAGAAGGAGGTGTAACCATGTTAGAGAAATGCCCGGGAACCAAGACGATATTGCAGCCGACAATCAAGCTGAAGAGCTGTCCCAGGTGCGGTGAGGAGGTGGAGTATCTGTCCACCGACATGAAGATAGATTGTCCCAAGTGCGGCTTTACCATGTACCACAACCTGGCTTCATGCCTGCAGTACTGCGAGTATGCTAGGGAGTGTGTCGGCGAGGAGCTGTATGACAGGTTGATGAAAGAGCAGGCAGCAGCAGACAAGGAAAAAGAAAAGGCAAAGGAGAAAGTATAAAATGGGAAAAACCACAACTAAAACCAAAAGAAAAATCGTGCACATCGACGAAGAAAAATGTAACGGTTGCGGGCTGTGCATCATAAGTTGTGCCGAGGGAGCGCTGAAGATTATCGATGGCAAGGCGAAGCTGGTCAGCGACAAATACTGCGATGGACTGGGCGCATGTCTCGGCGAATGCCCCCAGGGTGCCATCAAAATCGAAGAGCGCGAAGCCGAGGAATTCGACGAGGCAGCGGTGGAGCATCACCTGGCGGAGCAGAGAAAAGCCGAGGCAAATCTACCCTGCAGCTGTCCCTCAACCACAGTAACTGATTTAAGGAAAGACCAGAAAGCCGAGGCGACGCTGCCCTGCGGTTGTCCCTCAACCACGGTTACCGACTTTGGAAAGCACGAGGCCAGGGCAACGACTCAGGGTCAGGTAGCCCGACAGCAGTCAGCACTGGGTCACTGGCCGGTGCAACTGAAGCTGGTGCCACCCACCGCGCCGTTCCTGCAGGGTGCCGATTTGCTGCTCACAGCAGACTGCGTGCCCTTTGCCTATGCCAATTTTCATGCTGACTTTCTCAAGGACCGCGCCTTGCTGGTAGCCTGTCCCAAGCTGGATGAATTTGATGCTCATCTGGAGAAGCTGACCCAGATCATACGGCAGGCAGGACTGAATAGCATTACCGTGCTGCACATGGAAGTGCCCTGCTGCACCGGGCTGGTCTATATGGCAAAAGAAGCCATAAAAGCCAGCGGCAAAAACGTGCCTCTAAACGATGTAACTATAGGCGTGCAGGGCGATCGCTTACCTGCGCTACAGTGATAAAGGATTTCCTTTATCACTGTTCTCATCCTCCCTCCCGTAGCGGGAGGGAGGATGAGGGAGGGGGGCTACTTGCTGGTTGTGTCTGGCACGCCCTGCTCGGCGGCTTTGATGCCCTGGATGCCGAACTCCGCCGCCTGTTTCAGCACGGGGTCCCGGGTCAATTCCAGCGTCTTTTGAAAGTCAGCCAGGGCCAGCTCATACTTCTTCTTGGCGTAGTTCACCCAGCCCCGATTGCAGTAGGCAATTGCCATTTTGGGGTCAAGAGTGATTGCCGCATCCAGGTCCTTCAGGGCTGATTCATAGTACTCCACATTATAGTATGCCCAACCACGGTTGCTGTAGGCTTGCGCCATATAGGGGTCGAGACCGATGGCTGAAGACAGGTCGGCTATTGCCAGCTCGTACTTTCTCAGGCTGATATAAGCTGCGCCTCGATTGCTGTAGGCGATAGCCAGGCGAGGGTTAATCTTGATGGCATTATCCAGGTCGGCCAGAGCCGCCTGAAGCTGACCGGTATTGCCATAGGCAACGGCACGCTCGCTGAGCGCTTCAGCCATATTGGGAGCGATCTCGATTGCCCTGGTAAAATCGGCAATAGCCAGGTCAAACTGTCCCTTGCCCTTATAGGCAATGCCTCGCTTGTAATAGGGTAAGGCTTGCTTGGGGGCAAGCTTGATAGCCTGGGTGTATTCAGCAATGGCACTATCCCACTGGCTTTGCCTGGCAAAAGCATCACCTTTGGCAAGGCGTGACTGCACGCTGTCACAGGCTGGCAGCAGCAATAAAGCCACCGCTATCACCACGGCGAAGAGTACGGCGAAAATTCCCTTTTTCATGCCCACCATAGTGCCATTAATACCCCCAGTATGGCTCCCGCCATAATCTCAAGTCGGGTATGCCCAATCCAGTCCCGGAAGCGCAGCTCGAATTCCGGATGCTCCTTAAACAGCTCATCAAGCATGCGGTTGAGCAAATCAGAATGCACGCTTACCGTCTTGCGCACCCCGGCAGCATCATACATCACGATAAGGGCAAAGAAGGCAGCCATAGCAAAAAGCGCTGAATTGAAGCCTTCGATAATGCCTATGGTCATCGCCAGGGAACAGACAGTAGCGCTATGAGCGCTGGGCATGCCCCCCATGCTGGCCAGATAAGAAAGCCGCAGTCGACGGTCATAGATTGAGTAAATGATAACCTTGATGACCTGGGCGACCAGCCAGGCAGCGACAGGAATAATCAACGCCTTGTAGTCTGCTGCATAGTTCAATGCCATAGCCATTCCCAAAATTATATACTAATCGGCATTCGAGAGGAAATCCAAGCCAAAAAACCGAGGTTGTCCGAAAACTACAATTGCAGGAACTCGCGGGTTCCCATTGAGCCCGCGGGATCGTCACGTCCGCCTGCGGCGGACTCACGATGACATATTTATTTTTTTCGGACAACCTTGAAATTCTGAAGACTGTAAAAAACAAAAACCCCGCTCTCCTCATAGGAGAGCGGGGAAAGGGAGGGAGACAGGTTATATTCTTATAATTTGGCGGCGTCGAGGATGGCGGGAACGCGGTGCTCCAGGCCGATAGCCATGATATGAGCGCCCTGGCACATGCCCTTCATCTCGGTGATAAGCCGGGCAGCAATCTCGATGCCCTTCTTGGCTTTATCTTCAGACTTGTCGATCTCATCAATCAAGGCATTGGGGACATGGATACCGGCGACGTTTTTATTCATGAACCGCGCCATAGCGGCGGAGCGGAGCAACACGATGCCCACCATAATGGGAATGCCGAACTTCTCGGCTTCTTTCATAAAAGCCTCAAACCGTTTCGGCTCATAGATAGCCTGCGTTTGAATAAACTGGGCGCCAGCCCTGACCTTTTTCTCCAGCTTGAGCAGTTGAGGTGCCAGCGGGTCAGCGCCGGGAGTGACGCAGGCGCCGAGAAAATACTTGGGTGTGCCCTTCAGCTCTTTGCCCGCCAGGTCTTTACCTGACTCCAGCATCTTGGCTGCCTGGAGCAGGGAAACGGAGTCAAGGTCAAATACCGGCTTCGCCTGGGGATGGTCGCCGAGGGTAACATAGTCGCCGGTGAGGCAGAGGACATTCTCGATGCCCAGCACGGCACCGGCAAGCAGGTCGGATTGCAGGGCAATACGGTTGCGGTCACGGCAGGTCATCTGCATAATCGGCTCCAGCCCGTTTTGCTTGAGCAGCATGCAGCCGGCGAGCGAGCCGGTTCTCATCACCGCGCTCTGCTGGTCAGTGACATTGACCGCAGTGACCCTGCCCTTCATCAACCTGGTATTTTCCAGGTATTCGTGAGTATCTATACCTTTTGCCGGGCCGACCTCGGCAGTGACTACAAATTTTCCACTTTTGAATGCATCGCTTAAATTGCTCATTCTGTCATTACCTCCTGATGCCTAGGCCTTCGCCTGCTGTTTTTTGGGCTCCTGTGTTTCCAGAGCAAAGAGGATGGTACCCCGGATCGCCTTCGGTGGCTGCATCTTGTTGTAGTCCTTGATGGGGGTCATGGCCGTCATCTTGTCCAGCCGTCCCAGCCGCTCCAGCCTCTCATAAATCAACTGCCAGCCGCAGGGTCTGACTTCAGGCTCGACCTCGCACCTGCCGTCCTTAGCGCCACCGCACTGACCGTTGATTAACTGCTTGGTGCACACGGTCAGCGGGCACAAGCCGCCGGTATAATCGAGCACACACTCGCCGCATTCGCGGCAGCGCTCGCTGCCCTTCCATTCACCACGGCTACCGCCGAGGTTGATGGTATTGGCGGCGGGATGCACCAGCTTATTAACCACTGCTGCCGTTGCCTGGACGCCGATGCCGCAGGTCATCACCAAAAGGGAATCGGCAGCATCGATCTCAGCTTCATGGGGCAGCAGCCTGGCTTTCACCAGCGCCTTCTCGCAGAGAAAGTCAACCACGCAATAGCCGGTGACCTTCTTGCCTTCTTTCTCCAGCTTCTGTTTCATATCGAGCACCTGAGACTCATCGCCGGTATGGCACACTTCAGCGCAGCCTTTGCAGCCGACCAGGAAGATTTGGTTCTCTCCCTGCAGGTATCCTAACACTTCGGCAAAAGGCTTTAATTCAGATACTATCATCTAGCTACCTCCATAGAGTTATTCGTTTCAGTGATCTCTTCCAGCACCAGCTCTATCAGCCGTGGCATGGTTTCTTCCAGCTCCGGGGAAAGCTCCAGCCCGTAGTCGATGACTTTAGGCTCGATGCCGAAAATGGTGACTTTTTTAGGGCGATTGCCGAAGGCGTTCATCAGCTTCAGGCTGTCCACCACTCCCATTTCATGCAGCGATACCGGAGCCGGCGAAGCGGAGTCCAGGTCTTCGACATTGAAGCGATAGATAGCGCCCGGCTGGTCACCAACCATGGCAGCATCAACGACAATCAATTTGTCGATGTTGCCATCCACCAGCGATAGGACATCGGGAGCAGTGCCACCGTCGATGAGGTTCACAGCGGGGTTATTCATTTTCTCCGCCAGTCGCTGGATAAGGTGAACGCCCACGCCCTCATCTCTGAGCAGCAAATTGCCTATCCCCAGCACGGTAACTCTGGGGCGATGACCGGTGACCTCTTCGCCAAAGGAGTGGAGAAGCTCAGCCTTAGCTGACTCTGAACCTGCCAATCTCTTTCCCCTTCGGTGTAATCACGTGAATGGCACAGGCCAGGCACGGGTCCATAGAGCGTACGATTCTGACAATTTCAAAGGGATTCTTTTCGTCCTTGACTTTGGTGCCGATGAGTGCCTGCTCTACCGCGCTCGGCTGCCCCTTATCATCCTTGGGGCCGAAGTTCCAGGTGCTGGGCACCACTGCCTGGTAGTTGGCAATCTTCTTGTCCTTGACATGAATCCAGTGTCCCAGCGCACCTCTGGCGCCATCGACCAGCCCCATGCCATGGGATTCATCGGGTATCTCATAATCGACGTATGCCGGCTCGCCGGGCTTAAGCTGGAGCAGCCAGCTCGGCATGGTATCGGCAACGAGCTTGCAGTACAGCGCTCTGGCAGCATGGCGGCCGAGGACGGAGAATAGCGCCTTGGGGCTGGCTTTGAACCTGGCCAGCACAGAGTCCACCATCTGTTTGACGGTGGCATCACCGCCAGCGTAGGTGGCCACCACGCGGGCCAGCGGGCCGACCTCATAGACCTTGCCGTCGTAACGTGGTGCCTTGGACCAGGAATAAGCGCCCTTCTTGCCCAGCGCAGGCCTGGTCATGCCTTCCTGAGGATGCTTGCCGCTGCTGGAATCTTCATACCAGGAGTGTTTCACATGCTCCACGATTTTATCAGTATCCAGCGGCTGCAGCTTCAGGTCGGCAGCAGATACTAATCCCTGTTTCATCAGTCGTTTCCGCCTGGTATAATCGGCAACGTTGCCTTCAAGGTCAAAGCTGCCATAGGAAAGCAGGTTGCCACAGCCAGCGCCGACCTCGAAGTAATCGGCATAAGCGCCCGCCACTGCGAGCACATCGGGAACATAGACACTATCAATGAAATCTCTCAGCTCATTCAACCGCCACAGGAACGAGGCGATTTTATCTATGGTGACGGTCTCGGTAACACCGCCGGGGATGACGCCAATGTTATGGGGCATCTTACCGCCGAAGATGGTGAGCATTTCCTGCCCCTTGCGCCTCATCTCCAGCGCCTTGACGTAATGGGCGGTGGCCTCAATGTTCATCTGGGGGCTGAGGCGATAGTCGCCTTCATAGCGGGGCACAAAGGGCGCCAGCTCGCCTCTCTGGATGAATGCTTTCACCGAGTTCAGCGCCGGGTCATTGCCGGTATAGCCGGCGACGCTGGTGACATCGACATAGTCCAGCGCTGCCAGGTGATAGAAGTGGAGGATATGGTCAGAGATATGGGCAGCGCCCAGGATAAGGTTGCGTATTATCCTGCCGTTATCCGGTATCTTATCGGCGATGCCGAACGCGCTGTCCAGATTGAGGGTAGCCGCTATGGAGTGGCTGGTGGGGCAGACGCCGCAGATGCGCTGACAGTGCTGCTGGGCATCACGGGGGTCTCTCCCCTGAAGGATAAGCTCGATGCCGCGGAACATCATACCCGAGCTATCGGCATCCTTCACCACGCCATTCTCGACGGTCACCTCGATTTTGAGATGCCCTTCGATACGGGTCATCGGGTCAATAATAATCTTGCTCAATTACTTTGCCTCCTTTTTCTGGAGTTTGCCCACCATAGGCAAATTAGTATCCACCAGCTTCTGGTACATGGGGGCGAGTAAGTCAGGAAATCCCGGCTCGCAGCAGCCGATGCAGGGCGAACCAGCGCCGATGCACCAGTTGGTGCCGCTATTCCACAGCCTGAGCCAGCAGTCAGCATAGGTCACCGGACCTTTGCAGCCCAGCTCATTGAGACAGCCAGGTTCACCGAATTTCCTGGCGAATTTGCCTTCATCAAAATAGGCGCGCCGCGGGCAGTTCTCATGGATTAAGCGACCGTAGAATGCTTTGGGACGCTTAAACTCATCAAGCTCCTCGGGCTTAGGCAGGCCTTTCAGCAGTATCGCCGCCACGGTGCCTACGAACCAGTCGGGATGCGGCGGGCAGCCGGCGATATTGATAAGGGGCTTGTTAACGCCGCGGGACTGCAAGAAGGCGTCAGCGCCCACATAACCGCCGGGGTTAGGCTTGCCGGCAGCGATGCCACCGAAGGTGGCGCAGGTGCCCAGGGCAATAATTGCCAGGGAATCTTTCGCCAGCGCTTCGATGCGGGGAGCCATCGGCAGCGCTTTGCCACCTTTCTCTCCCAGCGTGCCATACATACCATTGTCCCTGGTAGGTACGGCGCCCTCAATGACCAGCACATAGCCACCTTTGTTTTTATGGGAGGTGTCCTCGAGCACTTCGAGAACCGGCTCTCCCTGTCCTGCCATGACCGTCGCCTGGTACTTCAGGGCAATGTGCTTGCCGGGGACGACTTCGTCAATGAGGACATTCTTGATGGTGGGGCTGAGTGTATTGAGGATAGATACGGAACATCCAGTGCAGGTACCTGCCTGTAACCAGAGCACCGGGATTTCTTGGACCTTTGCTTGTGCCATGTATCCTCCTTTGCTTTCACTAGACAAGCCAGCAGGAATAGTGGAAAATCTGCTGGACTGAAATCCGGACTGAGTTACCACAGAACGAGGAGAAACAATTTATCATTTGCGTTTAGTAACTACCGCCACGCAAAACCTCCAAATTGTACACCTATAACTCAAGGTGTGTCAAACGGACAGGGTAGGCGCAGGGGAGTTCAAGAGGGGCATGCCCCTCTTGAGAAAATATTAATCCCCTCTCTCCTTCCGAAGGAGAGAGGGGCAAGGGTGAGAGGTTTCCCAAATAAAGTTTTTAAACCTGTCCGAGGCCAGCAGGCCTTCTGGTAATGGGAACTCTGGCTATGTAATTCCTCCGACACAGTCGGAGGGGGCGGACCTGAAGGTCCGCCCCTACATCTGAGTTGGAATAAATGTATAATTGTCGCCAGCGCATAACAAGATGAACACCATTGACCTGAACAGCGTTAACTACCTGCTCCTGCGCAAGCAACACCTGGCTGATGATTCCCACGTTGATGACATCTGCCAGATAACTGAGGATATAGCCGGATTGCATGGCACCGGAAGCAAAGAACCTTATCTGGCTCTCTTCGCCAGGGCCAGCAATTTCAGCAAAGCGCAGCTAGACCACGAGCTTTACATCAGCAAAACGCTGGGCAAGGTGCGCTGCATGCGGGGCACGCTTTACATCCTGACCAAGAAAATGATCCCCATAGCCTATGCCGCCACCAGCGTAATGACGGAGAAGCTCTCGGTGCGGTTTATGGAGCTTCGCGGGATTTCCCTGAGCGATTATGACGGCATTGCCCAATCCATCCTGGCGATCACCGCCGGCAAAACCAAGTCCCTGGCTCAAATCAAGGCGAAGCTGAAGACGGAGTTTAATCTTTCCGCCGTGGTAAACCTGATGTGCGACCGGGGACTGCTGATACGTATCCAATCGGGAAACAGCTGGAGGACAAGAAACTATAGCTACACACCATTCCACGAGCATTTTCCAGATGTCGACCTGGCAGCATTCAGCGAGTCAGAAAGCACCGCCTTGCTGGTGCAGCAATACTTGCAATCATTCGGGCCGGCAACCGAAGAAGATATCGCCTGGTGGATTGGTTCGAGCAAATCGAGGGTGAGAGAGTCTCTGGAAAAGAATAAGAAGCTAATAGTACCACTCACTATTAAGGATGCAGCCGGCGATTTTGTTATCCTCCGCTCCGACCTGGAAAGAATCAAGGATAGCCAGCGTACTGCTGAGCCGGAGGTTAACCTTCTGCCCACGCTCGACCCCTACCTCATGGGATACAAGCAGCGCCAGAGATACCTCAACTCCGAGGACTACAATAACATTTTCGACCGCACCGGCAATGTCACTTCAACTATCCTGCTCGATGGCAGAATCATCGGCATATGGGATTATGCAGAAAAGCCGAAGCCGGTGATGAAACTGCATCTGTTCCGCAAGGTGGCAGCCAGGCTACTGGAAAAAATCTACATCAGGGCGCAACAACTGGGGCATTTCATCGCCGAGCAAGAAGTGACTGTCAGGGAAGTTTCTGCCATGACTCCATTAACCCAGAGAACCGCGGGCGGCTACATGTCACCTCTGAGAGACGGTTAGTAAAACGCAGGGGCCGACCTGAAGGTCGGCCCGTGTGGACAGATGCTAAACCTGGCCACCGAGGAAGGTGTTTTGCAGGGAACAATGTAGGGACAGGTTTTTAAACCTGTCCGAGGCCAGCAGGCCTTCTGGTAATGGGAACTCTGGCTATGTAATTCCTCCGACACAGTCGGAGGGGGCGGACCTGAAGGTCCGCCCCTACATCTGATTCTCTTCTTTTCTTGCTGGTGACGAGCTACATTTTCTGAACGGCCAGCCTCGAAGTGTGGTATCATAGTACCGCTTTTGCCTGCCATGAGCACAGACACAGCACCGAATACCCCAGTAGACAACAAAACCAGGATCGCTGCCGTAGTGCTGGTAGTGCTCTGCCTGTTTTCCCAAAATCTGGCTACCTTTGGCGTTGCCCTGTTCCTCACTGATATCCAGAAGGACCTCGGCGCCTCCTTTACCCAGGGAGGGTCGCTGGCGGCGATACTGCTGCTGGTCTATGCCCTCATGCAAATTCCGGCAGGCTTTCTGGCCGACCGTTTCGGACGCAAGAGGGTGTTCGTGGTGGGCATGCTGGGCGTCACCGTGTTAAGCCTGACCTTCGGCCTGGTGCAGAACTACGGACAGGCGATGGCTAATCAGGCGCTCAACGGGCTGTTTCGCTCCCTGCTATTCGCACCGGGAATGGCACTGCTGGCAAGCTGGTTCAGCCCGCAGCGGCGTGCCACCGCCATGGCGCTGTATTCGCTAGGCATGTTTTCCGGCCAGGTAATCTTCTACAGCGTGGCGCCACTGCTGGCAGCAATATCAAGCTGGCGGTTGCCTTTCATCGTCTTTTCGGCAGCAGGCATCGTCATTTCCGCTGCCTATCTCTGGCTGGGCAAGGAACCTGCCACCAGCGCCTCCCCCCACATGGTTAAACTATCGGAGATGTTCCGCCTGCTGCGTTACAGGATAATGTGGTACTGCAATATCATCCAGTATGTCCGGCTGGCTCTATTGCAGGGCACTGCCTTCTGGCTGCCCACCCTGCTGGTCAGCGATAAAGGCATAGCATTGCAGGTGACCGGGCTTATCATTGCCCTCCGTTACGTTTTTATGGGCCCGGCCAATATGCTGGGCAGCTATATCTCCGACCGCATTAAGAACCATACCCTCATTATTGGCATTTCACTGGTTTTCATGGCGATAACCACGGTGCTCATCGTGGAAGTGGACAATATGGCATGGCTCATTGCTATCATCATGCTCAACGCCATCTTTGTGCAGTTCTACTTCGGGCCGCTGTTTGCCATTCCTGTGGAGGTTTTGGGACCGAATATGACCGCCACCACCACCGGCGTAGGCAACTTCTTTGCCAACCTGGGCGCTTTCACCTTTGCCCTGCTGCTCGGCGCGCTCAAAGATGCCACCGGCTCCTTCGATGCCGGCTTCTATGCCATGGGCGGGGCTTGCCTTGTGGCCCTGGTCTTCACTATTTTGCTGGCCAGGGTTAACCAGAAACAAAGCTATCCAGCGGCAGTGTAGGGAGGGCTTTCTCCCCACCCCACATCACCATTCTGTCATTGCGAGCGTAGCGAAGCAATCTCTGGTGTTGGGCGGCGTCTCCTGCTCCCACAATTAGATTGCTTCGTCATCCGCCTAAGGCGAATTCCTCGCAATGACAAAACCAGAGAGGTATAAAAGGCAAGACCTTCTCTATTCCGGCACCATGGCCGTGCCTACCACCCGTATCATCCAGTTAACCTTGGATTTGTCGCTGAACCAGCGGCAGGAGGGACCATTTGTCCCCAATCAACCTCTCTAACACTTCCCCCCTCTCTAGAAGTATACGTGGAATGCTCATTGGGCACGCTATCATCAGCACCTATATGAATACCCGCCATTCTTACCGTACCAGTATATCCATATAAGGCTCGCCTGAGGCGGCATTGCCTGACCTATCAAAGAGGTCGTTGGTGGTATCAGTAAGTTTAACTGATGGAGGGGGAGGAAGTGGAGGCGCAGGTTGTGGTGGCGGGCTGGATGGAGGTGGAGAAATTGCAGGAGGTTGCGGTGCAGGTTGAGCCGGGGTAGCAGGAGTGGTTGACGGAGCTGATGCTTGGCAGGCGATTGTAGAAATAAGCGTAGCTACTAAAAGCAAGGTAAGCATAGTCGATGATAAACGTATATTCATGCCCGTACCTCCCATTTGAACATTGGGTATAATATCATAAATTCTAATTTTGCAAAAAATAAATCGGCAATTGGCGACGGATGACAAATACTGTAGAGGCGATTCAGGAATCGCCCCTGCGTATGATGTTGACTGTGCCTCTGGAAACCAGTTAAGCTTAACACCTGAAGCTATGTCTGATGTCGTTGCTGCCAGGTTCCGAGAGTGGACGCAGGGAAAGAATCCCAGAGAGGCTCGAATCGCCATCTTCAACCGGATACGGGACATACCTTACGCGGTCATACCTGAGCTTAACCACCCACAGCACTATATCAAGATGCTGGAGCTAAACCGCGGCTCCTGCACTCCCAAGCATTTCCTGCTGTGCACCATGTTTCAGAAGCTGGGTTTACCGGTGCTATACGTGGCCTACCGCTACCGGTGGGATGAATTCGCCGCGCTATATCCGCCGCAGCTGCGGAAGCTGGCAGAGGAAATGCCTTTGGGCAACCACCTGGCCTGTAAAGTGGACATCAACGGCAAGCTGGTGCTGGTGGATGCTACCCTGGACCCGTCACTGGCTATTGTAGGACTGCCGGTGAACCAGGACTGGGACGGCATCAGCGACACCCTGCTGCCAGTGAAGCCAGTGGGCGAGGAGCAGGTGTACTATCCCGGTGAAGGTGATTTGATTCAGGCACAGGAGCTTACTGACACTACCAGAACCTTCTATAACGGCCTTAACGCCTGGATGGAGCTGTTGAGGGTAAAAAGTCGAGGGCATGATGAAGGCCCCACATAAACGAACCGGCATCTTCCTGCCTTACTTCGAAGGTCAACGGCTGAAGGATTTCCCCCAGGCTCTGAGTGGCATCCTGGACAAGGAGAATGTCTCCTACTACGACGGTGTGTATCAGGGCGGTAACAATGCCTTTTTTCTCAATGCCGTCCCTGACGAGGTGCTGCGGCGAGTGCATTCCCCGGAGATGATAGCCGAGGTAAAACAGCCCGGCTACTATGAGACGGCGTTGTACTCGGCGGGAGCCACAGTTCAGGCTGCCGAGGAAATATACAATGGGAATATCGATAATGCCTTCGCCTTCACCGGCAGCGGCGACCATCATGCCGGCAGGGACTTCTTTGGCGGCTGGTGCTATTTCAATGGCGCTGCCCTGGCTATCTCGACATTAAGGGAAAAGGGCATGAGGCGCTTTGCCATCGTGGATACCGACAGCCACCATGCCGACGGCACCCGGGATATCTTCCGCACTGATAAAGATGTGCTCCACGTTTGCTTCTGCTATCAGGACTACCGCGACGAGTACCATAATATCGATGTAGCTATTCCGTATGTCGCCAGCGATGAGCAGTACCTGCAAAAAATGCGGCAGGTGTTCGTGCCGGCAGTAGCCGAATTTCGACCGGAGCTTATCTTCTGGGAACTGGGCTATGATGCCACCCGTGGCGAGTATGGCGATAAGGGATTGACCAGGGACTGCCATGTGGAATTTGCTAAAATAATCAAAGCTGCCGCCGATGAGGTGTGTCAGGGGAGGCTGGTTGCCATTCTCTGCGGCGGCTCAGGGAGGGCGCTGGCAACATACATTATGCCACGGGTTATTGCCTGCCTGGCGGGGCTATAAGAAATGCCGAAAGTCGATATCGTTCTCTGTAATGCCAATGTGCTGACCATGGACGCGGCTCGTCCCCGAGCCGAGATGGTAGCTATCCAGGGCGGCAAGGTACTGGCAGTATCAGCAACTGATGATGTGAAGGCGTTCCAGGACGCCGGCACCGAAGTCATCGACTGCCACGGGATGACCGTTCTGCCCGGTTTTCATGATGCTCACTGCCATCCCGTCGGTTTTGCCGAGAGCCTGGTCTGTCCCGACCTGAGCCGTCCCATAGCACGCTCTATAGTGGACATTCAAGGCAAAATCCGTGAAGCTGCCAGGAATACCCCCGAAGGAAGCTGGATAAGAGCCAGAGGCTACAGCGAGTTTTACCTGGCAGAGCAGCGCCAGCCTAACCGATGGGACCTGGATAAAGCCACCACCTCCCACCCCATCAAGCTGACCCACCGCTCAGGCCATGCCCATGTGCTCAACAGCCTGGGCTTGAAACTGGCAGGGATTACCAGGGAGACCCCCGAACCGCCCGGCGGCATCATCGACCGTGAATTAGAAACCGGCGAGCCCAACGGTGTGCTCTATGAGATGGGTGCCTATCTGGCCGAGGTGACACCATCGTTAAATGATGACGAGATGGAACGGGGCATGAGATTAGCCAGCGAGCAGTTCGTGTCCCTGGGAATAACCTCGGTGCAGGACGCCTCGGTGCGCAACGGCAGGCAGCGCTGGCGGAACTTTCAGCAGTGGAAAGGCAATGGCAGCTTCCTGCCCAGAGTAATCATGATGATCGGCTCGGAAGCCTGGGAGACATTCCAGAAGGAAGAGCTGGAACCCGGAGCCGGCGATGACCAGCTACGGCTGGGTGCGGTGAAAATAATTGTGCATCGAGCTACCGGGCGGATAAACCCCACTCAGGAAGAACTTAATGAGAGGGTGCTGCTGTTGCACCGGCGGGGATTCCAGGCAGCCCTGCACGCCGTAGAGGAGGTCACCATCGAGGCTACCTGTCAGGCTCTGGAACAGGCGCTTCATAAGTTCAACCGTCCCAATCATCGCCATCGTATTGAGCATTGCTCGGTATGCCGTCCAGCGATGGCAAAGCGGCTTGCCCAGCTCGGCATAGTGGTGGCGACCCAGCCGGCGTTTATCTACTACAACGGCGAGAGATACTTAAAGACCGTACCCGCCGACCAGATAGACCATCTCTACGCTCTGGGTACTCTGGTCAAAGCCGGTCTTAAGGTGGCGGCTGGCTCGGACTGTCCAGTGGTGCCGGCAAATCCTCTCAGCGGCATCTATGCTGCCATGTCAAGAATAACCGAGACAGGCCAGACCATTGCCCCAGAAACAGGCATCACCGCAGCAGCAGCGCTCCACGCTTACACGGTAGACTCTGCTTACTCCTGCTTTGAGGAAAATATCAAAGGCTCGATAACTTCAGGCAAGTTCGCCGACCTGGTTGTGTTGAACGACGACCCCACCAGGGTGCCTCCAGAAGAAATAATGAGCTTGCAGGCAAAAATGACCCTAATTGGAGGGAAAGTGGTGTGGAGAAAAGACATTTAGCCCACTTACAATGAAAAACACGGGGTTGAAGGGGCGCAAGCCCCTTCGATAATTTTCATGCCCCTCTCTACTTCGAAGGAGAGAGGGGTGAGAGATTGCTCCTTTACTAATCGGACGAAGGCAGTGGGCGCGGTTCCTGGGAGTCCATCGGTTTGCCGCAGCAGTTGATGGCGCCTTCGCCAGCCTTGGTGCACAGCACTTCGGTGCCGCAGACGGAACACTTAAATCGTTTACCTAATTGATTCATAACGCTGTCTCCTTATCGTAGGCTAGTCAATTCATGCTTGACAGCACTATTTCTTAAGCTCCATAGGCTGACCGCAGCAGCTTATGGTGCCGTTACCAGCCCTGGTGACAATAAACTCAGAATTGCATTTCTTGCAGATGTAGCGTTTGCCCATTTCATTAGCCATGTTTCTATGTAAACCTCCGAACTATTATTTTAGCTTCAAAACGCTAAAAAAGCAAAAACTTACTTCTGGTACTCCACCATTAGGATTGCCTCATCCAGGCTATCCGCAAAATCACAATCACAAGGAACTCGCGGGTTCCCATTGACCCCGCGGGATTGCCACGCTTCGCTCGCAATGACAGGATAGAGATTACGCCTGCCCGTACGTCTCGCGGAGCTTCTTACGCAGCACCTTGCCCATGGTATTGCGCGGCAGCTCATTGACAAACACCACCGCCCGTGGCCGCTTGAAGCTCGCCAGCTTGGCGCGGCAGTGCTCCATAATCTCTTCCTCGGTAGCAGTCTGTCCCTTCTTGAGCACCACGACCGCCTTGGGTATCTGCCCCCATTCCGGGTCAGTCACGCCGATGACGGCAGCTTCCTCCACCTTGGGATGCGAGTACAGGGCATTCTCCACTTCCTCCGGCGATATATTCTCGCCGCCGCGGATAATCATATCGTCGCCGCGTCCCGCCAGGTAGATATAGCCATCCTCGTCCATCCAGCCCCGATCGCTGGTGATGAGCCAGCCGTCAGGGGTGAACGCTTTCCTGGTCTTTTCCTCGTCCTGCCAGTAGCCGCTCATAATGCGCGGCCCCTTGGCTACGATATCGCCGACCTGTCCTGGAGGCAGTGTTTCGCCATTATCGCCCAGCACCTTCACTTCCACATCGGGCAGCGGTTTACCGATGGATGAAGCCAGTCGCTTCAGCTTCTTCTGCTTCTCCTCCTCGGTACCTTCGATGACATGGTCTTCGGGACCCAGGGCGGTGATGGTGGAGGCGGTTTCGGTCTGCCCGAAGGCATTGATGAACCGCACCCAGGGCAGCATCTTCATTGCCTTGGTGATAACCTCGAAGGGCATGGAGGCAGCGCCGTAGGTGATAACCTTCATGCTTTTCAGGTCGTATTTGTCGAAATCGGGATTATCCACCACCTGCTTGAGCATGGTGGGCACCAGCATGGCGCGGGTGGCGCGCTCCTGTTGCACCGCCTTCATCCAATCGTTAACCTCGAACTGCCGCATCATCACCAGCGTCCTGCCGCCGTAGATGGCTGCCAGCATCGCCTGGATGCCGGCCACATGGTACAGAGGCACGGTGAGCAGGTTTCTCTCCTCCATATCCGGACTGGCGGGGTCGACATTGCTCATCACATAGCTGACGAAGCCGCTATGGCGCAGCGGCACACCCTTGGGCCTGCCGGTGGTGCCCGCGGTATACATCAGTATGGTCACGTCTTCATCGCCAATGTCGGCAACGACTTCATCATCAGAGGCTGAGTTAATTATATCGGCATAAAACTGCATATCAGCCGTTTTATCCTCAAGCGAGATGCACTGCTTTATTTTGGGTAAACCGGGCAGAATGGCGCGCACCATGTCCAGATATCTCTTGCCCACCAGCAGCACCTGTGCCTCGGAATGCTCCAGCATATAGCTCAGCTCATCCTCCTTGGCACGGAAGTTCAGCGGCACGTAGATGGCGTCCAGCCTGGCAGCGGCAAAATAGGTTTCCAGGCACTCAGGGCAATTCACCTGGAGCATGGCGACACGGTCGCCTTTTTTAATGCCTGCCTTGGCCAGCGCATTGCCCAGCTTGTTCACCCGCTGATTGATTTGAGAGTAGGTGATGCGCTTCCCTTCAAAGACGATGGCGTCACGATCGGGACAAATGGCAGAAGATATAGTCAGAAAATCTGTTGTGTTCATACCTCACTCCTATCGCATTATTTTCAGGAGGATGATTCCCTCTGATTGATTGCAGATGGCGTCTGGCTGACAGCCAGCCCTAAATAATAGCTGGATAGCAGATTTAAGTCAACTTGACTGAGGCCGCTGGTCTAAACCTCGCCCCGGCTAACAGTTTATTCGTGGGAGTCACCTCCCGATGTGACCACGCAGAACGATGACATTTATAACACAAAAATGGCAATTACTGTTCCCACAAGCACCACGTAAAATATATCCACTTTGCAGAGCAGGGCTATCAGGGCGGCGGCGGCCAGGCTGATACGGATAGGTTCCCAGGGAACTTCGAAGGCAAAGCGAAGCGCTACCGATAGCAGCAGCCCCACGAAAGAGCAGACGATGCCGGCCACCGCCTTGTTGAAGTAAGGTGACACTCGCAGCCTGTCATAGTATGGGGAAGCAGCCAGCATGATGATGAACGAGGGCAGGAACATGGCGATAGTAGCCATAATCGCCCCTACCGGACCACGCACGATGTAGCCAATGAAGGTTGAGGTGATGACCACAGGTCCCGGCGTCACCTGCCCCAGAGCGATGCCGTTCATCAGCGTGCTGCTATCCATCCAGGAACGGACATCAACGACCTCGTGATACATGAGAGGAATAGCGGAGAAGCCACCGCCGAAGGCGAAGATGTTGATCCATGACATGACGGCGGCAAGGTCGAAAAGCTGCCGGTCTACTAAAAAGAGAATGCTGTAGCAAACTGCTGCCACCACTACGATGAGCACCACTTGCCGCAGGGAATATGGCTTGCCAGGATGTGCTCCGTCTCCAGCAGTTACCCTCTCCGCTTTGTACAGCCCCAATCCCAGCAGAGCCGCTACCACAATTACCAGGACGGGATGCAGTCCAGCGTAGAAGGCGACTGCCGCTACCACAGTGATAATGATGTCCCGGTACGTTTTCAGGGAAACGAGACCGAAGGAGATAGTAGCATTAGCCACAATGGCAATGATAATAGCCTGAAGACCGTTAAAAGCGGATACGACACGGGGCAGGTTGTGGAAAGATATATACAGTGCGGAAAGGACTATCATGATGATAAAGGCAGGTAAGCCGAAGGCAATAAAACTTACCGCAGCGCCAGGCAATCCCCGCAGTTTTAATCCCACGTAACCGGCATTCTGTATGGCGGTGGAGCCGGGGATAGTCTGGCACAGGGCAACGCCGTGGCGGAAGGACTCCGAGTCGAGCCAGCACTGCTGCTCCACTGCCATCTTGCGGATATAGGCCACCATGGCCGGCCCGCCAAAGGAGGTCAGACCCAGGCGGAGAAATGACAGGAATAAATGAGAGAGGGAAGGGTTTTTATTAAGCTGGTATTTGTATTCGTTGGTCAACCTCTCACCCCTTGCCCCTCTCTCCTTGAGCAAGGAGAGAGGGGTAACTCTTTAGCTTGTGTTAACTTCTTTTTTGATGAGCATAATCAGAATCGCGGTGAGCACCATGAGGACAGCGCTGATGATAAAGGACATGGCATAGCTATTGGTCATATCAAACACATAGCCGCCGATGAGGGGGCCAAAGGCTGAGCCCAGGGCAAAGCCGACGTCAAGCGCTCCTATCATAGTGCCCACATTACGCACTCCAAAAGTGTCAACAGCCACAGCAATGGACAGCACGCCATAGCCTCCCCAGGCAAGACCGAAGAAGACAGCAAACAGGTAGAATGCCCACGGTTGCTGCGCCCAGATGAGCCAGAGCATGGCTACCGCCTGTATCAGTACTGCGATGATGGCCGGTATCTTTCTGCCGATGAAATCGGAAATCAGGCCAACTAATGACCGGGATGCCGCGCTGACGCCGGCGATGACACTGATGACTGCGGCTGCCTCAATGGTGGGCATGCCAGCATCGGTAGCATGAGGAACCAGATGCGTTAGTACCAGGTTCAACGATAAGGCAAAAAACAGCCAGGTGGCGAAGATATACCAGAAGCTCCTGGTTTGGAGAGCCTGCGACAGCGGCAGTACATCCGGCCTGAGACTGTTTCCTTTTGAGCTGGTGACAGCAGCGTCGGTGCTAGGTCTGGCTCCGTCAGGCAGGGCGCCGATGTCACGGGGGCTGCCGAGCAGCGGCCGGGACAGGAGAATAACAATGCTGGCAGCAATCACAGCCAGTATGATGTAGGCGGTGCGCCAGGAAAAGGCAGCAATGAGGTAGGCAGACAGCGGCGCCGAGACAATAGTGCCCAGGGCAATTCCCGAGGTGGAGATGCCCAGCGCCAGCCCACGCTTTTTATCGAACCAGCGGGATACCACCGACATCAGCACCGGTATAGCAGCGCCGGTGCCGATGCCCAGCAAAAAGCTGTACACAATAAATAGCTGCCACAAGGCATTGGTGAAACTGGTGAGCAACAGACCCAGGCCAATGCAGATACCCATGACCAGGACGACACGCCGGGGGCCGAATTTATCCACCGCCCAGCCGCCGATGACAGCGAACACCGCAGAAAAGACCATGAGCAGTGAATTGATGCTCGATGTCGCCAGGCGGTTAAGGGCAAACTCGCTGGCCAGCGGTTTGAAAAAGACACCGAAAGAGTGCCGCACGCCGAGCATGACGGCAGCAACAATGAGACAACTGGCTACGATAATCCAGCCATAGAAGACCTTATCTTTGAGATTAGCAAATAGTGACAATCGTCTTTATCTTTCTGCCATCAGGAAACAGGCTAACAGCTATTGACGACCGGGGAGTTCCGCACGGCTATCGCCAGCCTCCGTTCCAGTTCTAACCCTTCAGCCAGAGGCAAGTCCCGCCCTCTCACCAGCGCCTGCTTGGCGCTCCTCACTGCCACCGGGTTACAGGAGGCTATACGTTCAGCGATGCTTTCCACAGTGGGCAGCAAACTGTCCCGGGTCACCACCTGATTCACCAGTTTGGCATCATAAGCTTCGCGGGCATTGAGCCAGCGCCCGCTGAGCAGCATCTCCAGCGCTCCGGCTGGGCCGACGGTGCGGGGAAGGGTTTGCGTGGCACCGGCAGCGGGGATAATGCCCAACTTCACCTCAGGCAAGCCGAACTGGACATCATCCGAAGCTATCCTCAGGTCGCAGCACAGAGCCATCTCAATTCCTGATCCCAGCACATAGCCGTGCAGCACAGCGATAATGGGCTGCGGCACGTTCAGGAATCGCCCCCAGATATCACGCTCCCAGCGCACCTGCCGGGCAACAATGGGACTAGGTGCGGTGAGGAACTCGCTCAAATCAGCACCGCCACAGAATGCCTTCTCCCCTGCCCCTTTGAGCACCACCACCCGCACCTCGGCATCATCCTGGACAGCGCCCAGAACCTGGTACAATTCGTCACGCATCCTGATGTTATACACATTCAGAACTTTGGGGCGGTTGAGTGTGATGCAGGCGATGGCGCCCTGCTTTTCATAGAGTATGGTCTCGAATCCGTTCATGGCTATCTGATGGGGCAGCCTTATTTCCCCTTGAATTGAGGTGGTCGCTTCTCTAAAAATGCCCTGATGCCCTCAGCGCGGTCTTCGGTGGTATGAAGC
Organism: Chloroflexota bacterium; assembly: GCA_037443085.1. Classification (GTDB taxonomy): domain Bacteria; phylum Chloroflexota; class Dehalococcoidia; order GIF9; family UBA5629; genus JBBIPA01. The sequence goes on from JBBIPA010000015.1 coordinate 29,654, forward strand.
AGGAAATAGAGGTCTGCCTCCAGCCGCAGTCCCTGCTCCAGCGTTAAGTCCATGCCCTTGTTGATGGCCTCTTTGGCAAAGCTCAATGCCAGGGATGACTGGGCAGCCATGGTCTGCGCCATATTTTTTACCAGCGGAATAAGCTCGTCAGGCGGCACTACTTTGCTCACCAGTCCGATGCGAAGCGCCTCCCGGGCGTCTATGGTTTCACCGGTAAGCACCATCTCCATAGCCTTGGTGATGCCGACAATACGCAGCAGGCGCTGGGTGGCGCCGTCCCAGGGAATCAATCCCGAGGCAATATGAGGCAGGGCAAATTTTGCCTTAGCCACCGCTATTCTGATATCGCAGGCTAATGCCAGCTCCAACCCCTGCCCCAGGGCATCACCATTGATGGCAGCAATGGTCGGGCATTTCAGCGCTGCCACGGAAGCAGCCACAGACAAGAATTGGGCACCCTTTCCCTTTCGCTTTCTCGGCTCAGTGCCGACGGAGAATATCTGCCGACCAGCGCCGGTGACAATGACCACGCGGGTGGTGTCATCAATGTTTATCTCACGGCAAATATCAGCCAGCTCCGCAGCCACCTGCTCGTTGATGGCATTACCGGTTTTAGGACGGTAAAGCATGATTATTCCTACCGCGTCCATCTTTTGAAAGACAACAGCTTTATCGGTCATCAGCCTTTCCCCGAACTATGCTCAGAGACCTGATTACACAGAGGGCACAGCGTTTTTTGCCTGGTAAGCTTATCAATGCAACAGCGGTGGAGTCAACCTTTCCCGCTAAATAATTCCCCCTCTTATGAACTATCAATAAGTGGGCCGTGAACTTCGGAATGGTTCAGGCAGCAGCAAACGGATAATATCCAGGTGCATTGCCAGCCAGGTAAGTGCCGTGGAGTCGGCAATGACATTTCTGAGCCACTCTATAATGGGGTAGGTTTGGACTAAAAAGACAAAGACCACTATTCCAATGGCTGAATTGATTACCCCGAAGATGCCGCCGATGATATGGAACAGGAAACCGCCGTTCCACACCGCCTTGAGGAGATGACGCGGTATCAAGAGAATTAATGAGAGGATGATGCTCACCACCACCATGGTGATGAGGAAGCCGAAGAAATTTTCCCAATCTTCGCCGGGCAGAAAGGACAGCCACGAGGCTACAAAGCCGTAGAGGGCACCGGTGACCGGTATGGCAATGGCTGTGGTGAGCAGGCTGAATAAACCACTCACCGCCCCAGCCCTCACTCCACCGAGAAAGCTGAAGATAAGTATCACAATTACAATTACATCTACCCACATGGTAGCTTAACCATCCCCAACATTGCTGCAACTCATAGTAGCTGCTATTGTATCCTTTATCCTGGTGTTTCACAATAGAGTGTGGCTAAACTTTTTCCCTCAAGCAATCGTTTTTCAATGAGAGCGGGCAGGTTCTTTGGAGAGGCATAAGTCGTTTTCTATCTCTGGCACAGGCTTAATGAATACGAAAATATTACTTCCGTGAAAAAGTAAGATGCTTTTGCCCATTGCTTTATTTGCACTACTGGATTATAATCGTAGAAAATAGATTTCTTATCGTAGGAGAGTCTTAGGAAGAAAGGCAACAGGCCAGAGGAGTTTATATGCAGCAAATGATCACATGCTCTCGATGCGGTCAGGCGAATCAACCGGGTCAGAGATATTGCTGGCATTGCGGTAATACCTTAGCCACTGGCTGTCCTAATTGTGGGGCTGGACTTGATCCCGGCTCTCGGTTTTGTGGTAACTGCGGGGCACAACTGCCGCCGACGCAGCAGGCTGGAGGCTGGGGACAACAGCAGCAGAGTGCTTGGGGGCAACCGCCGCCACAGCAACCCGCCTGGGGGCAGCCACCTCCGCAGCAGCAAGCCTGGGGACAACCGCCGCCGCCACAACCCGGTGGCTGGGGACCACCGCCTGGTGCCTGGGACCAACCGATGCCCAGAAGGTCGGGGGCTGGTGGGCTGGTAGTGTTGCTTATTGTGCTACTGATAGGGCTGGGCGCCTTCTCCTATTTCGCCTTTTTCAGCGACAGTCCCCCGTGGGGCAAGACTACGTTGCCGGGCGGAGGGATTACTGTGACAACTCCCATCATAGAAGGGCCTTTCTTCTTCGTGAAGTCAACCGATAATGCCGCCGGTAAGGCAACGATGGAGATGAAGTGGAAAACAAAAGACCCTTATAAGGGAAAGGTGGATTATGGTGAGGACATCAAGTACGGAAAAACGACAGCGCTGGAATCAGATTTTGTTAATGACCACGTAGCTCCGTTACCTGACCTAAGAATGTCCACCAGCTATAATTATCGTATTACGTTAATAGACAAGAATGGCAAGGAGTGGAAATCGGAGAATTCAATCTTTAAAACTCCGGCGCCCCCTGCATCCCAATAGGATTCTGGTAAATACTCAGGCGTTGATAATAAGCAGCCTTTAGCTCTGCTGCTGGCTGCCGCCGTCCCTATCCTTTAGCCACTTCTCAATCTCGGTGACCACGTCCGGCTTTTGTTGAATGTTCTCCAGAAGCTCGTAAATTTCGCCGAACCGCTGCACCACATCGCGGGCTGATGAATGCGTTGCCAGGGAAGCCATGGTAAGCTGACTGGCCATAAGCATGATGCTCTGTTTCTGCATCTGCCTGTTGGCTTCTTCCTGAGAAGCCCGCATATGATTGACAATGCAGCTCAGCACTTCTTCCTGGGTGAGATATTCTCTATGACATAAAGGGCATTTCATCCAAATCATCCTGGCAGCTTTCATTTTAGCTGGTATTGTGAGCTAAGGCAAAATGTTACTCCATTATCACGAATAGTCTCACCATCAAAGCAGGCTCAATATTTGGTATGATAACCATGTCTATGGCCGGGTATAGCACAACTGACAAACGTGTCATCGTCATCGGCGCCGGCGCCGGCGGTATGATGGCAGCGGGTCGAGCAGCGGAAATGGGCGCTGAAGTTATGCTGCTGGAAAAGATGAAGCGAGCCGGCCAGAAGATGCTCATCAGCGGCAAGATGCGCTGCAATCTAGCCAATGCCAGGAAACTGGATGAGTTCATTGCTATGTACGGCCCTAACGGTCATTTCCTCCGCAATGCCTTCAGCCGTTTCTTTCGAGATGACCTGCTGGCACTACTGAAACGCTACGGCGTAAAAACCAAAACCGAGGGTGACGGGCGGATATTCCCTGCCTCTGATGATGCCGGCGAGGTAGTGGCTGCCCTGAAACGGTATCTGGCTGACCATGGTGTTAAGGTATTCACCGGCATCCGGGCAACAGCAATACAGGTCTCTGAAGGATATGTCATCGGGGTAAACACAGAGCGGGATACATTTCCGGCAAAAGCAGTTGTTCTGGCGACCGGCGGGGCTTCCTATCCCGACACCGGCTCCACAGGCGATGGTTACCACATGGCTAAGGGGCTGGGACATACCATTGTCAAGCTGCGACCCAGCCTGGTACCGCTGGCTGTCAACGAGACCCAGCTTGCCAGAAGCATGCAGGGCATCAGCCTGCAACAGGTGAGACTGACCGCCTACCAGTGCCGTGCCGAGGAAATCCCTCCCTCTCCACCACCAACCAGTGACTACGGCCGTGGCACCGGACAGGAACGACCTCCCCATCACATAATCGAAAGCCGGCGTGGCGACATGATGCTGACCCACTTTGGCATCAGCGGGCCGATTACCTTGCAGGTGAGCCTGGCTATAGTCGATGCTCTGGAAAAGGGTGCGGTCAGCGTCGCCATTGACCTCAAGCCTGACCTTAACGAAAAACAACTGCACCACCTGCTGCAACAGGAATTCGACCATCATGGTAAGCGGAGCTGCCGGCGTATTATAAGCGAGCTACTGCCTCAGAAGATGATAGCGCCTTTTCTGGAACTGACCGGAGTAGCCCCTGAAAAGTCTGTCAGCCACATAAGCATTGCCGAGCGGAGGCGGCTGGTGAACTTGCTAAAATCGTTTCGCTTCAATATTAAAAGACCGTTGCCCCTCTCCACTGCTATGGTCACCGCCGGCGGCGTTTCGCTTAAGGAAATCGACCCGCGCACCCTGGCGTCGAAGCTGGTGCCGGGTCTTTATTTTTGCGGCGAGGTGATGGATATCGATGCCGATACCGGCGGCTACAACTTAACGGCAGCGTTTTCTACCGGCTACGTCGCTGGTGAAAATGCCGCCGTTTTCTGTGCTACCCAGTTTAGGGGCAATTCATGAATCGCCCCTAAATTTCTTTACAGTTATAGAATGTGTACTCCAAATTCTTTTAAACTCTCCGCCAAAGCACTCAGCGGCAAGCCCACCACATTGAAATAGTCGCCTTCGATTTTTTCTGCGAGCACCGCGCCCAATCCCTGAATAGCATAAGCTCCTGCCCTGTCCAGTGGCTCTCCCGATGTTACATAGGCATCTATCTCAGCCGGTGTTAGCTTTTTCATAGATACTTTTGTTTCCACTGACTGAGTGACTATCTTGTTTTTATCAGCATCAATGATGGTGAAGCCGGTGATGACCGAGTGCGTTTTGCCACTTAAAGCTGCCAGCATTCCCCTGGCTTCAGCTTCGGTATGTGGCTTGCCCATAATCTTCCCCTGGCAGACAATAAAGGTGTCAGCAGCGATAACAATGGCATTATGGCACTTGCCGGCAACCGCCACTGCCTTCTCGTATGATAACAACCTGGCGAGCTGATGAGGTTTCAAGGTGGAGCTGGTAACCTCAATATGATTGCTCGGCTCCACTTCAAATTCCAGCCCGATTTGTTCCAGCAATTTCTTTCTCTGCGGAGAGGCTGAAGCCAGAATAATTTTCTTCATCCGCTGGTTATTCTAACAGCTTATACTCTGTCATTGATTAAATGCTTAGTGCCCCGGCCACCATCTCTGCCAGATCCAGCACCTGCACCTTGTCGGTGGCTTTCTTGTCCTTGAGCCCGTCCTCGAACATGGTCATGCAGTAGGGGCAGCAGACGCACAGCGTTTTGGGGTCAAGCTTCAGTGCCTCTTCCACTCGGGCGATGTTGATGCGGGTGCCCACGCTTTCCTCCATCCACATGCGCCCGCCGCCGGCGCCACAGCAGAAGGATTTATCATGATGCCGCTCCATTTCCTGCGGCATCTGCCCGGTGATTGCTGCCACCGCTTTCCGGGGAGCTTCATAGATGGCATTGTAACGTCCCAGGTAGCAAGAGTCGTGAAATACCACCTTGCCCAGGTCTGCGGTTCGATTCAGCTTCAGCTTGCCTTTCCCAATCAGGTCGTTAATCAGCTCGGAGTGGTGGATAACCTCAAACTGGGCGCCGTACTGGCGATAGTCATGCTTCAAGGTGCTGTAGCAATGGGGGCACTCGGTGATGACCTTATTCACACCACGGTCCTGGAACATCTTCACATTATCCCTGGCCAGGCGGTCGAAGACATACTCATTGCCCAGACGCCGCAGGCTGTCGCCGCAGCACAGCTCATCCTTGCCCAGGATGCCCCAGGAGATGCCGGCGGCGTCCAGTATTCTGGCTATGGATAAGGTTATGCGGCGGGTGCGGGAATCGAAGGCGCCGAAGCAGCCGATGTAGAACAGATACTCGGTCTTGCCCGCCTCGAAAGGCCTGGTGGTGATTTCGGCAGCCCACTTGACCCGGTCGGTAGGGGCAATGCCCCAGGGATTACTCCGCTGTTCGATGTTCTCAAAAAGATTAAGTA
>JBBIPA010000016.1:0-34848 GCA_037443085.1 Chloroflexota bacterium
AACCGTTACACTCAATCTTTTCATTGGCCGTGGATATAGCTTTAGGCGGACATTCCAGAGCACACTTCTTACAGACACGACAAAATTTCTGTAAACCAAAGTCAATGGGCTTGTCCACCGTCAGTGCCAGATCGGTGGTAACAACAGCACCCTTCCACCGTCCACCGATAAACGGATTGAGCGCCCAGCCCGCTCTGCTCAATTCTCCGATACCTGCCAGAATGGCTAAAGGCGTAACTGTCACCAGATAATTGGCAACACCACCCATAAAATGGGCACGTGCGGAGTAACCCAGTTTTCTAATATATGAGGCAACTGTGCAAGCGATGTGTGCCGAAGCATTGTAGGCATGGAAACTCTCCGAAGTGGATATCCAGTCGTGACCTGTTGACCCGCTCATTGTTTCATAATCCATATCGACACCATAGATGATGGCATACTGATGGTTCAGGTCGATGTTTTTGCCTTCCCGGGTATGGCTGTATATAGCCCATTGAGGTAGCTGGCAAATTCCGGCCATATCAGCACCCAGAAAATATCCCAGACTCTTCAAATGGCGGCTTAGCACCTCCAGGTCACTGGGCAATGGCGCCTTGTTTGAGGCTATAGGACCATCTGCAACTGGATTGAAAATAGGCCCAATGTCTTCTATCATAGCTGCAGCTATGGGGAACTTGGGACCATGACGACGGAATTCCCTTTGAGCAGTGGAGCCAAAAGCACCAGCAGCAGCCATAGCAAAGCCTGTTTTTCTGATATCAGGTCTCTTAATCTCACCAACAATGTTCGTAGTTATTTTATCAACTTTCCTTACCTCTTCCATGGGATAAGGACATTGCTGTATTTTCCCCGCCAAGACTTCAGGAACTTTCACTGCGTTTCTCATACTATCTTACTTGTCCCTTTGCAATGAAACCCAAATATTTTTGTTATTTATCCAATTTCACCAGCTACAATGATCTCATCTCTTGGAAAACGGCTGAGCAATTCAGCCCCCCTTTCAGTAACAACGATCATATCTTCAAGCCTGACGCCCAAGCCTGGCTCGCCGTCTCTGCTTTCAATGGCCATGACATTACCAATTTCAAATGTCTGCGGGTGCTTCAGAGACCACAGTCTATTAATTATGGGTGGCTCGTAAAGATATAGCCCTATCCCGTGTCCGATTTCAATAGTGAATACACGGTCTTCATCGTCGTAGCCCCAGGTGCTCGCTGGCTTGAAATGTTTGGCTGCATCTGCAGTCGTGGCTCCAGGCTTGATAGCATCTATAATAGCATTCTGATTGTCTACCAGCTTTTTATACAGGTCTTTTTCCCTTTGATTTGGCTTTCTGCCAACGATAAAGGTACGGTATAAGCAAGTCTTGTATCCCATATAGCCGAAGTTAGTAATATCGCCATAGACGATATCACCTGGTTGAATTATTCTATCAGTCATAGCCAATCCACGCTCAAAGGTACTTGGCCCGCTAAAGAACGGGACAACTCCGCCAATTTCTGCACCTGCTTCGATCATTGCCTGATATCCTATTGCGGTTAGGTCTATGTCTCTCATACCCGGTTTCATGGCTTCATAAAGTTTGCACCATGCTCTATCAGTGATGGCTACGATCATTTTCAGGCAATTTATTTCGTCTTGTATTTTAACTTTCCTGGCTTCAAACAATAGTGACTGTGCGTCGAATGTTTGAATGCCCAAGTCTCCTAATGCTTTAAGCGAAGGCCCATCCAGAGCAGTTGCACCTAACTTCTCACCTTTCACCCCGTTTTTCTTGAGTTCGTCTGCAATTTCAGAGGCAAATAGCTTTGCTGTCTCAGCAGTAGCTTCAACGCCGCATACTCCGCCCAACCAGCATCGGGGCACCCTCCAATTTTCTGGTTTTACCCAGGGCCACTCATCTCGCCGTTCATATCTTCCAGCGTGTTCCCAAATGATGGTTTCATGTTCTGCAAAGAAGAGACAATATCTGAGTCCAGGCATAAAAGCATCCCCTGGCAATCCAGTAGCATAGCGAATGTTATCCTCTCGTTCCAGCAGTAAAGCAGCAACCCCATGTTTTTTCATAACCTCGCGTAATTTATTAACACGTTCTTCCCTTAAACGTGTAGTATTGACGCGTTCTTGCCAATCCATCATTCCCGTTCCGAAGGTTAACGGTGAGCTCAATCGTACCATCTCCACTCCCTTTTAATAGTAACTTGAGTTAAGCCTTAAATTACTTTGCTTATTTGAAAACCTGGATAAATAATGAAAATACAAAATTAGAAGCGTAAGTAATTCAATTCATTACTTGACTCGGTGGTTAGTTACTTAGGATGACAACACATGAGTTTCTAGGAACACCTCCCAATGTGTGAGCCAGACCAGTTTGAGCATTCTTGACTTGTCGCCTCTCGCATTTACCCTGAAGCTGTTTGTATATCTCGTAGATCATTCTCAATCCGGTAGCGCCAACGGGGTGTCCAAAGCATTTTAAACCACCGTCCATGTTCACTGGTAACTCCCCTTCCAGGGTAGATATCCCATCATTAATAAACCTCCAGCCTTGCCCGCGCTCACAGAAGTGTAGATCTTCGTAGTTGATAATTTCCGTAATAGAGAAACAATCATGCACTTCAGCACAATCTATCTCCTTCCGAGGATTGGTAATTCCAGCTTGTTCATAGGCTTGCATAGCCGCTATCTCTGTTTCAGTAAATCCGATATATTCATAGTCTGGGCGTTCCATTGGTCTGGCTACAGACATTGAAAGTCCTATACCTCTGACTGTAATAAAGTTGTCTCTAAAACTCTTGGCTATTTCGCGCCTAGTGATAATGACCGCAGCGGCACCGTCAGCCACGCCACAACAGTCGAATAAACCAAGTGGCCATGCTACCAGAGGGGCGCTGAGTACCTGTTCCAAAGTCACCTCTCGCTGAAGAAAAGCCTTAGGAGTCAAACTGCCATTATGATGGTTCTTCACTGACACTTTTGCTAACGGTGTCCTGTCAACACCATATTTTTCCATATACTTGGTCGCTGCAAATGCAAAAGAAACTGGTGGGGCGTCAGCGAAAAGAATTGGGTGCCCCCCCCAACCGAATGGCGGTGTTGGCAACCCTCGAACCGCCATGTCTTTGACTTTCTCATATCCCACAACGAGCACTCTGTCATACATGCCAGCAGCAACGGCAAAGCAAGCATTTCGGAAAGTATCTGTGCCCGAAGAACAAAAATTCTCGCATCTGCTGATAGGGATGTTGCCCAGTTTCAAAGCGTCGGAAACAATTGATGCACCGCCCATCTCATGTTGTGTACTTACCCACACTGCTTGTATATCCTTTAACTCTATCCTCGCATCTTCAAGAGCTTCATAAACAGCATCGATGATGAGATCATAGCGGCTTTGTAGAAAGTTCTCTCCGAACTTACAACAGCCAGCACCGACAATAGCTACTCTATCTAAAACGCCTTTCAAGCAATCCCTCCTCTTGGCGGTTTGGCCTTCCAATAATAATTGCGAAAACCACTGGTATCACTCAGTTTTCTGAAGGTCATTTCAACCGGCATCCCGATTTTTCGAGGTGGGTCAGAAGGATTCTGTGCCTCACACTCTGACAAACGAAGAAATACCCTTGTTCCATCATCTAAATCGATAGTAGCTGATATTTGTGGCAACACAGGCACATCAGCCAGATAATCTTCGGCATAGGTGAACACCTTGCCACTTCGGGCCAATTTAACTTCTTCGTATTCATCTTTAGAGTGGCAGCGGTAACAGATTCGTTGGACGGGGTGCATGATGAGCGAACAGCGCTTACATTTGCTGCCGTAAAAAGCCAAAAAAGATTTTTTATCGCGCCAGAATAAGGGTATAGAACTGGGGCTGGGGAAGACCTTTGCTTCCTCGGTTGTCATTAACTCGCGAAATTGCACATATTTTTGATAAGTGGGTAGCATAGTTTTGGAATCGATATAATATTTAACACCCCGCCTGCCTTTCATCTTGGCAATATCAGGAGTAACTTCAAGAATAAAAGCATGGGCGCCCTCACCGTAGCTGACCCATAATATCCTGTCGCCGGCTTTTGATTGCTCGAGAGCTGCTATTAGCATAAGAGGAGCAAGTGCTGCTCCCGCATTACCTACCGTAGTGAAAAGGGGATCACTTAATTGTGTTTTGGTGTCAAAGCCCAGTTTTTTGGCCATATCGGCCTGCTCTCTGGGATTATTAGCATATAACACCAGCTTAGCGAAATCTTTTGGAGTAAAGTTATATTTTTCCAAAACTACGGAGACTGCTCCGGAGATGCTGCTGGTATATCCATATACATTGGCAAACCTGCTGTCCCAAGATTTTACAAATGTGTCACGCTCCATCCTCCAGTTGTCGGTAAATTCGTCTGACACGGAGAAGCTTCCTACGATATTAGCTATAGTGTTGGCATGTCCAAATAACAGGGCAGCCGCAGCATCACCAGAATTTTGCTCGAATTCAGACTGGGCTGCACCCAGTCGCGCTTCAGTTGCGGCAACTAAAATTTGTTTTGCAGTTTTACTATCAATGGCGTCGATGGCAGCCTTAAAGGCGTTCGTCCCTGCTCTCAAAGAATTAGAGAAATCTGAGGTAATGATATCTCGGCGCAAATCCAGCACTGTTGCCATCAGTGTGGAACAAAGTTTCTCTTTATAGGGTGCTGTGGTTGAAGCGAAAAAAAGACCATCGACGAGGGAGGATGGATTGGTTGCCAGACAATCAGTGGCAGCTTCTATAGCCATGGTGACAGTATCTTCGTCATAACCAGCTACTGCCTTTTCTCCTCCTATTGAGCTAGAATTCCAGGCGTGGGCGATCAGATCGCGGCTAAGCCGGTATTTGGGAACATAAGCACCATAGGCTATAATTCCTGCCATATTAGGTCACCTGCCACAAATTATATTAGATTGCTTAAATGAGAGCACTACTACTATTTATAGGTATAGAATCCCCTACCTGTCTTGCGCCCAAACCAACCAGCAGCAATCATTTGCTGGAGCAGCACTGGCGGTGCAAATTGGGAGTCTTTGGTTTTTTCATACATGTCACAGGCTGCGTTGTAGAGAACATCAATTCCAAGAAAGTCGGCTAATGCTAGAGGACCCATTGGGTAATTCAACCCGGCGGTTGCGGCAGCATCGATATCCTCTTTACTGGCAATCCCAGCTTCCAACATGCGAATGGCATTAAGTGTGTAAGGTATAGAAAGGCGATTAACGATGAAACCGGGGACATCCTTCGCCACGACAACTACCTTGCCCAAAGACTTGCCAAAAGTCTTGCAGGTGTCAATGGTCTCATCACTGGTAACCAGTGTTCTTACTACTTCTAAGAGCTTCATAATCGGTGCTGGATTAAAAAAGTGTAATCCTAGCACCTTATCCGGCTTGCTGGTGACTCGAGATATTTCTATAATTGACAGTCCTGATGTATTGCTGGCCAGAATGGCATGTTTTGGGCAGATTTTATCCAATTCAGCAAATATGCCCTGTTTCAACTCAATTTTTTCAGGAACAGCTTCAATAACTATATCGCAGTCAGCAAAATCCTTGATAGTAGTCGTGCCCCTGATGCGTTCCAGTGTGGATTCTTTGTCCTGCTGAGTCGCCTTGCCTTTTTCTACGGCACTGATGAGGAACCGATTGATCGATGCCAATCCTCTATTTAATGGCTCATCACTTATTTCAGAAATAACTACTTTATAACCTGATTGTGCACATACTTGGGCAATGCCAGATCCCATAGCACCGGCACCCACCACACCAACTTTCTTAATATCCATGATGATTCTCCTTATTCTCCAGGTAATGCGATAGTATCAATAATGAAGGTCATGTTAAGTCTTACCATATTAATCATTTACCTTGGAAAACGGGCTTTCTTTTTTCCAGAAATGCTTTGATGCCTTCCCGGTGATCTTCAGTTCTAAAACAAGTGCTTTGACAAAGTTGTTCGAATTGTATTTGGGCATCAAGATCTGAGTCAAGTCCTTGGTAGAGCGCTTTTCGCGCTAGTTGAAGTGCGATGGGTGGCATTTCCGCTATTTCCGTCGCCATTTTATTAGTGGCTTCAGCCAAGCTGGTCGCTGGAACAACTTCGTTGACTAGTCCGATTGCCTTCGCTTCATTTGCGTCAATGATTTTAGCGGTGAATACCAGTTCGCAAGCTTTGGCTATTCCTATTAATCGCGGCAGATTGTATGTTGACCCAAGCTCTGGAACAAGCCCAACCCGAAGAAACGCCGCCCCGAATTTGGCTTGCTCTGATGCAATTCTAATATCACAGGCGAGTGCAATTGTGAAACCGGCACCAATTGCCGCGCCGTTTACTGAAGCTATTAGTGGTTTTTTCATAGCTCTCATGATATGAGCAGTCCAGGCAAGTGTTCCTTGTAGGGGAACTACCTGCAAATCAAACTCGCTTGGTCCCTTTTTGGCTTCTTCAAGGTCCAAACCTCCGGAAAAAGCTTTACCAGCTCCAGTAATTGTAACTACCCTTATTGAACTATCGTTATCCATATCATGGAGTGCTTCAATGAATTCCTTAAATGATGTGGCACTGAAAGCATTAAGCATATCGGGGCGGTTAAGTACAATTGTGCCGATCCTCTCTTTTCTTTCCAGAAGCAGCGTTGTATAATTCATTCAGCTCTCCTTCTTTTTACACCTATTAAAAACGCTCAATATGTCTGTTGTTAAAGTGGCAAATTGCGCGTCTGGCAGAATGTAGTAACCTGCAGAAGTCCAGCGGTTAGACCTTCAAAATCGTAACACAGCTATGCCCTAGAGCACCTCTCACATGGCACAGTCCGACCTTAGCGTTTTTCACCTGCCTTTGCCCTGCCTGTCCCCTGAGCTGTACAACAGCTTCGTATACTTGACCCAAAGCTGATGCGCCAACCGGTTCACCCTTAGATATAATGCCACCATCCATGTTAATTGGCAGTTTCCCATCGATCTCTGATATTCCCTCGCTTACTAGACGTCCGCCTTCACCCTCTTTGCATAGCAGCAATTGTTCGGAGAAAATAATTTCTGCCGATGCATCAGTGTCCTGCAATTCTACGAAAGATAAGTCTTCGGGGCCGATTCCTGCTTTTTCATATGCATCCAGGGCGGCAAGGGTAGTCACCTCTTTATTACCTGTTATGTAGCCGAAGTAGTTACCTACATCTAATTCGGGATAAGGGCTGAGCCGATGAGCACAGGAAGCTAAAAACACAGGTTTTGACGTATATTTCTTGGCTACTTTCTTGCTACAAAGTATTATTGCCGAAGCCCCATCATTGGGAGCACAAAACATATATAAGGTAAGAGGGTCACAAACTATCCTGGAATTCAGCACTTCTTCCAGGGTCATCGCTTTTTGGTACATGGCATTAGGATTCAGGACGCCATTTTTGTGGTTTTTAACCGAGACCATTCCTATTTGCTCGATGGTCGTTCCATAGATTTCCATGTGACGGCGAGCTTTCATCGCCCAATACATAGGGTTTTCATCTAGTCCGGCCATAGCCTGCCAAGGCTCGTAGCCTGAAACTGCAGGGGCGAGAAAACCGCGTGGCTGCTTCTCCACTCCGACAGCAAGTACACAATCATATTCTCCCTGCCCTATCGCCATCTGTGCCATACGCAGACAAGCGCCTCCACCAGAGCAAGCTGCTTCTACATTTACTATTGGTATGGTTGTTCTTCCAAACATAAAAGCTGCTTTGGGACCAATGCCAGGGTATATAGTTCCACTGTTAGATAGGAACATAGCCTGCATATCCTTAAAGGTCATGTTGGCATCAGCTAATGCTAACTCTATTGCGTCTTTGGCTAATTCCTCTGCAGTTTTTTCAGGAAACCGACCAAATTTGGTGATTCCTGCACCTGCAATTATTGCCTCTTTGCTCATGGTTAATATATCTCCTCTTCTCTTATTTAATCGGTTTGAACTTGTACATAATGACGTCGTTTCCTTTATCGTCTTTCCAACCCGGACCTATGACAAGTTCGACCGACATTCCTGTTTTTACATCGTCCAGGCCACAGTCCATTAACTCAGAAATAATCACCAACCCGTCTTCTAACTCTATCCATGCTGCTGGGAATGGCCTGAAAGATTCTTGGGGATAGGGTGGTGGTGGAGCATGGCGGATAATAGTATGCATGTAAACCTTCCCTCGATTAGTAAAAATATGTTGTTTTAAATCTTTGCTGGCACAATTAATGCAGTAGTCTCTCTTTCCCAGGATAATGACCCCACAGGATAGACATTTTACGCCCAAAAGACGAACATCTTTGAACGGAACCAAGGGTATAGTAAGGGCACCCTCTTTAAACGGGACTTCTGCCATGTTAAACCTCCTTTAAGTTGCAGCAAATACGTCTAACTTTAACAAATTATCTGAAATTTGATCATAACTTCTAACGTACGTATCAAACCTTTGCGTATATGCCTATTTTTTCCAAATCCCTGGCCACATACCCTAAGTTTAGTTTCTCCAGGGTTTCTTTCTTGGGCGCACCCGTTTTAACATCCCCACCTTTTAACTCATAGAAAGCATCCTTTAGCTTCTCAAATTGTTCTCTATCTAGTATTTTTCCCTTTGATGGTCCATCTGGGATGGGAGTTTCGTAAAAATGGTGTGGTGCCACATCATCATCGCGGGTAAGCCCCATCCTGACCAGATAGGCTCTTTCTATGTTATAGTTTCTCTCACAGGCGTCATGTAACTTTTGCTCGCTAAAATCGACTCCGGTGATCGCACTTAAGAGTTGTGCCATTCTAGGGACACCGCCCTTGCCTTCCTCCATGAGTTCAAATTCAGTTAGCCACTTGCAAATTTCGAGCATGTCAGCAGCGGCATCAATGTGTTCTCTATCCGATACTACCTTGGCATATATAGGGTCATAGTGCCAGAATTTTGGGGGGCCTAGCGATGGGGTTATGTGGGGAAATACCGAACCTCTAAGATGGTCCCAACCACGTGAAGCAAGAGCAAAACCGAGCACGCACGGTATATAAGCCGTTAGGCGATCAGGATGTGACTTGCCTTTAATATGATAAGCATATTTTTCTGCCCCTTTACCTATTTTTAAAGCGGCTTTCCGACAGCCTTCTGCCAGGATATTGCCGAATCCCTCGCGTTTTGCTATTTTCTCCAGAAGCTCCAGTATTACTTTTTTGTTGCCCCATTCAAGTCTTAATCCATCAGTATCTTTTTTGGTCAGGATGCCTCGCTGGTAACATTCCATAGCCATGGCAATCGTTGGCCCAGCCTCCTGAGCGTCTATTCCAAGCTGATTGGCCAAGTTGGTTACTTTCAAGGCAAAGCCGAAATCAAAAACACCTAGCTGGGTACATAATGAAGCCATACAGCCATATTCCGGCCTCAATCCTTTTTCGCCAGCGAATGGTCCGTCAGGAATAACAACAAATTTTTGACAGCCATGACGGCAAGAAAAGCAAGATATGCTTCTGACAAGGACTTTGGGCATATAGTTTTGTGCAAGAAAATGAGAAATTTCTTCATCAGGCTTACGCAGTTCCTGTGAGTTCTTAATTCCCAGATTATAAACCTGGTTGAAAACGGTTATTAAGTAAGCGCTACCAAAATCTCTGTGAGTATGAGAAAGATGCTGTTTCTCAATATCTTCATGCCATTCCCGGACTAGCTTCATATATTTGTCTGGTTCAGCAATTTTTACAGATTTCGAGCCTCTGATTGCTATGGCTTTCAGGTTTTTCGACCCCATTACTGCGCCCATTCCAGTCTCGGCTGCTACTCTTTCATCATTAGCAATAGCTAATGCATAATTAGCCATATTTTCGCCCGCTGGTCCGATAGCCAAAACTTTAATGTCAGGGTCGCCTAATTCTTTTCTGATCAGTTCCTGTGTCTCCCACGTAGTCTTGCCCCATAGATGCTTGGCATCTTTTATCGTCACTTCATCATCATTAATCCAAAGATAAACAGGTTTTTTCGTTTTCCCCTTTATCACTACATGGTCATATCCGGCGAATTTGACCTCTGCGCCAAAATGCCCACCGCCACTACCATCGCCCAGAATTCCGGTCAGTGGCGATTTACAGGTAAGTGTAAATCGTCCGTTTCCCAATGCTAGAGTACCTGTCGTAGGGCCAGTGCCTATAATGAAGACATTCTCCGGCCCGAGAGGGTCCGTATTCGGGCCAGTTTCAGCATATAATATCTTTGAATTAATTCCCCTTCCGCCGACAAAATTATGGGCTAATTCTTCAGAAAGAGGTTCCTTCGTTATTTTACCTTTGGAAAGATCGATTCTAAGAATTGTTCCCATCCAGCCATACCAATTAGCCATATCGCACCTCCTGAACAAAATTCTTTGTCGTTTAATAAAATCAATGGGCAACAGGCAGGCTTTCAGGCACTATACCTAGTTTGCCAGCATCAACAAAATGGAGTACGTCTTCTGGACACCACTTTACGCATTCGGGGTCGCCATTACAGAGGTCACAAATATTTACTACATTAGAAACTGGGTCCAGAAATATAGCGCATTCAGGACAGGCATCAATACATAGACCACAAGCGTTGCATTTCTTGTCGTCAACTTTAATAATCCCTAATTTTTCATCCCAGGAAAGTGCACTGCGACTACAAGCAGATATGCATGTCTTACATTGGGTACAGATTAAAGGGGCATTTACGCCTTCCTTCTCGTTTATCAAGATTTTGATTCTGGCCCTTCTTGGGTTAAATTCCTTTTCGTGGAAAAAGGTACAAACTTGCTCGCATAATCTACACCCGCTACATTTCTTAGCATCAACACTAATTCTGGTGGTACTTACCTGTCTGCGCATAGAAACACCCCCGAATATAACTCAAATGGATTGAAGGCTAAGCAATTCTCAAACCATGCTTTACAGAGCGGAAACGGCATATAGATTAACAATAAATGACTGGACTTGTCAATATGTGTTAGTTTTGGGTTGACAATTATGTCTTAGCGTGCTAATATCAACGCCGAATTTTCTGCCGATTTTTGATTATAATATCAGCAAATAACTTTAGTACTATCTTTTTCATTGCCGTAAAACGATAAAGTGGAGACGAAGACAGGACCATTTTTTCAGTTATAAGCAAAACATTCGTAGTAGTTATCCAATTCAATTATCGGCCATATTAAAGGCTTTAGAAAAAATATAATAATTTTAGAAGGAGGTCGTATAAATGGTTGTGGAAGTGCCAAATAAATGGGATTATGAAGCCGATGTCATTGTTGTAGGAGCGGGGACTGCTGGGTTACCGGCTGCTTGTGAGGTTGCAGATGTCAAGAATACAGTATGTGTACTTGAGCTTTTACCAATGACAGCTCCAAGTCTTTCGGTTATAAATGTTGGGCCATCGTTTGCTGGCACTGATGTGCAGAAAAAGCTGGGAATTAAAGACTCGCCAGAAGAGTACTATAAAGATGGCGTAGAACTGGGCAAAGGCGATCCGGAACTATGGAGAGTGTTTGCTGACAATCAGCTTGATACGTTTTATTGGTGTCAAAAATCTGGCATGGAACTGGGAAAAGACGGGATGTTTTCCCCTCCAGGGCACAGGATAATGAGGGCTTATTGGAAAAAAGGAACGGAGATGACCAGTGCTTTACTAAAGGCTGCTAAAGAGAGGGGCGTTGATATAAAGTACCAGCATCGAGCAATAAGGTTGATTGTTGACCCGCCGACACGCAGGGTTCTGGGATTAAAGGTTAAAGTTAAGGATAAGGAAGAGCAGAACTTTAAAGCGAGAAAAGCGGTGATTCTTGCAACTGGCGGTTTCGGAAGGAACCCAGAGTTGGTAGCTGAGTATGGTCCTTATTTTCTGAATTGGCTTCCTACCATGTGCCATGGACACCTTGGCGATGGATTGAAAATGACATTAGAACAAGGTGCAGCTACGGCGCATATTGGTCGTGCTGTCTCAGGGTCATTTGCGGTTGATGTCGATTCGAAGTCTGGCATCATGGATTTTGTGGGATATGCTGGTGGCATTTTTGTAAACGTTAATGGCAAGAGATTTGCTGACGAGGGCATGCGGATTAAATTCTACGGATTGGTTTCTGAAGAAGGAATGAAACAACCAGGCCATGTTTGGTTTGCCATAATTGATGACAAGATGAAAAGGACCACGCTGCGAACTGCAATGATGCATAAAGCCAAGCCGGTTCAGGCGGATACTCTTGAAGAGCTGGCTAACAAATTTGGGATAGACCCTTCTGGGCTGAAAGCTACGGTAGATAAGTATAATCGTGACATTGATACTTTTGGTTACGATACAGAATTTGACAGAAGAACCCAAGAAGGTTGCGAAGGGAAACCGATAAAACTAGATACACCGCCGTTCTATGGCTACAAGTGCACAGGTTCCACCTCTTCATTTAAGGGTGGTATCAAAATTAACACTAAAATGCAGGTAGTAAATCAATATGGGGAAGTGATACCCGGTCTTTATGCCGCTGGCGAGTTGACCGGTGGGCTATGGGGAAATGACTCTACCTATTTACCAGGTACGATGGTATCGGCAGCAATGACTTTCGGGCGTATCGCAGGTATGCATGCTATTAAGGAGAAACCGTGGTAGTTTGTTTACTTAAGGCAACTACCGAAGACGCAGTATGGAAGTATTCAAGCGGTTATTGCCCAAAATAGCTCGAATAAATCAACTTGCCAGTGATGATGAGACAATTTGTTGGGAGGCCTATGATGAAATGGGGACATTGCTTGGATATGCATTTGCGAAAGATGTACCGGAGGGAATTGATAATATCCCGGGTGCGGATGAAATGGACAAGTATCAGGTTTTTGGTATAGTTGATCCCGATGAATATAAGATTATTAACCTTGATATAATTGTCCATCCAGAAGGGCCTCAAGAGCCATGGACGTTGGACGTCACCGAACCCCAATTCGAAAAGCAGTTTATTGGCTTGACTGCCGCAGAGATCAATTTGTCTCCTGATGGGGAAATTGATGCAATTACAGAGGCTACTCTTTCTTCCACATGGATTACGGATGCCATACGGGAGAAAGTAAAAGACATAGTTAGCAAGACAAAACAGTAATCGTTTGCATTAAGGCTTCAGTATTAATTCCCTTCAATCAGCATACGGATTAAAAGTCGATATTCATTCCAATCGATATCACTAAACCGGTGAATCAATTGTTGTCGCAATTTGTATCTGTCACTAGAGAAAAACTTCATTCTGTTAAAATTACGCGCCTCCTAATGGGAACATTTGTTACCATATCTGTAATTCATCATGAGGTGCCAGAGGCAAGTGCGGCAATACAACTCGCTTTTGATGAAATTAGTAGGGTTGCCGATTTAATGAGTATTCATCAATGCAACAGCGAGGTAAGTATTTTAAATAGAAACGGTTACTATAACGGCATGTCTGCTGATACAATATATGTAATTCGCAAGGCAAATTATGTTTCTGAATTGAGTGGTGGTGCTTTTGATATCACCATCCTGCCGGTCATAGAATTGTGGAGACGAAATGCCCGCGAAAAAACTTTGCCAACAGAAGAAGCGATCAAAGAGTCTTTGGAGCTAGCTAATTACAAAGGTATAGTTATTGAAGGCAATAATATTGCCTTGGCTAAACGTGGCATGAGTCTTACTTTAGCTGGTATAGCCAAAGGATATGCTGTTGATAAAGCCATTCAGGTTTTAAAAATGTGTAATATTAAGCATGCCCTGGTGAATGGTGGTGGTGATATCAGGGTTATCGGAGGAAAAACAGAGGAGCTACCCTGGAAAATTGGTTTGCGCGATCCCAGAGATAGGAAGAGGATTTTTACTTCCATTGAGCTTTATAATCAATCAGTATCCACCAGCGGAATATATCCAAGGCCTTTTAACGATATAATAAACCCGAAAGTTGGTAGACCTGTCCAGGGGATGCTGAGTTCAACGATAATTGCAGAAGAAGCAATTGATGCTGATATTTTAGCAACATCTGTACTTGTATTGGGAGTGGCGGAGGGTATCAAGTTGGTTAGAAGACTAAGCGGGGTCAAAGCTTTTGTCATTGACAGTTGTGGAGAGCTTATAAAGAATTAGACTAGGTAAATAATAAATTATCCAGTTTGGTTTTAATATTTGGATTTTATTTGTAACATCATCATTAGAGAATATGAGAACATCAAGTTCTAAGGGAGGTTTAAATTAAGTATGATTGAATACAGAAAAGAGGGGAATATAGCTGTAATCACTATTAACCGTCCAGAGGCAAGGGGGGCATTGACGCTTAAAGGACATCATGAATTTGAAGAAGCTCTGGTTGATTTCCGTGATGACGAAGATCTGCTTGTGGGCATCATTACCGGTACAGGTGACAAAGCATTCTGTAGCGGTGTTGATATAAATGATATGTTGCCTTTTATTAAAAGCACGGCAGATAAACCATGGCAACAGCCTGCCACTATTATGCGAGGACTTGATATTTGGAAGCCACTTATTGCTGCTCTTAATGGTTTAACGGAGGTTTGGAAATAGCTCTTGCCTGTGATATTCGGATAGCTTCCGAAAACGCAAAGTTCGGTTTCCCCGAAGTTAAAGTTGGCATGTTCCCGGCAGGAGGTGGTACACAGCGTCTTCCCAGGATTGTTTCTGCAGGTGTTGCCGCTGAAATGATATTTACCGGGAAAATTATCGATGCTAATGAGGCATTTCATATAGGATTGGTAAATAAAGTTGTTTTGTTGGAACAGCTAATGCCCGCTGCTATGGAAATAGCTAAAAGTATCTGCGATGGGGGGCCATTAGCAATACGAACTGCCAAGGAGGCAATGGTTAGGGGTATGAGTATGGGATTGGAAAACGGTCTAAAACTAGAAACTATGTTGACTCCAAGGGTAGTGGTTTCTGAGGACTTTGCGGAGGGTATTAGAGCTTTTTCCGAAAAAAGACCCCCCAAATTTCGAGGGAAATAATAGCAGTTGAACGAAATTATATTTTTAGCTGATCGTGCTGACCAATTAAAATGTTTTATTGCCAAAATACCTTGATCAATAAGGTGAGCTAAACAAGTTTGGAGGACTAACTGATGCGCGAGTTAAAAGATGCCAAGATCTTGGATGAGTTGCGCCCCTTCTTTTATCCGAGAGCTGTTGCCATTGCAGGTGTCTCACAGGACACAACAAAGGTCGGTAGTAATATGTTAAGGAGCATGCAGCGATTCGGCTTTGGCGGCGCAATATATCCAGTTGGCCAGCGCATCACTGAGCTATACGGACTACCTGTTTTTCCTTCTATATCTGCTGTCCCCAGCCAGATAGATTTGGTTCGTATTTGTGTTCCTGCCCAATATGTTTTGAATGTAGTGCAGGAGTGTAAAGCCAAAGGTGTGCCAGCGGTTGAGATAATTAGCGGAGGCTTCAAGGAAACAGGTACTGATGAAGGTAGGAAGCTAGAGTCAACATTGGCAAGCATAGCGGGTAACGGGCTGCGTATTATTGGCCCCAATTGCTTTGGTGTATATTGTCCCGAAGGTGGTATTACTCATTTCCCCGGTCAGGCTTATCCTAGAGAAGCAGGTTTTGTGGGTGTTATTTCTCAGAGCGGCGGTATCTCAGAGGATATTTGTTTTGCTGGGCGAGATTATGGTTTCCGATTTAGCAAAGTAGTGAGCTATGGTAATGCCTGTGACGTTAATGAAACGGATTTATTACGATATTTCGAAGCCGATGACCAGACTAAATTTGTTGCCATGTATATAGAGGGCGTGAGAAATGGTAGGGAATTTTTCCAGATACTGCAGCGAATAACACAGATAAAACCTGTTATTTTGTGGAAGGGGGGTCTGACGCCGGAAGGCGCACGGGCGGCGGCAAGCCACACAGCTTCTCTTGCTGGAAGTGAGAGTATATGGAATGCGATATTTCGACAGTCGCTGGCAATACCAGTTGATACCCTACAGGATTTACTGGATACCGTCACAGCTTTCTATCAACTGCCACCTTTAGCTGATTCGAGAGTGGCCATAGTTTGTGGCACTGGGGGCACCAGTATAGCGGCCACAGATATTTGCTACCGAGAAGGTTTGACCATGCCACATTTTAGCAGCGAGCTGCGGCAGAGGTTAGAATCGATGTTGCCTCCGATTGGGCCAAGCGCTAAAAATCCAGTGGATACTGGTACTCCCTTTTCTCCACCGGCTAAAATATTTCGTGAGATATTGGAAATCATTGCTACTTCAGGCATTATTGGTAGCATTATAATAGACAAAATTGCGATGTCTGCAAATATGCGCCAATTACTGGGCTATGCCGAGCAAATGAGCTGGGAAGAAGAGCCATGGTTTGAAGAGATTCCTGTACAGGTTCGAAAAAACTATGGAGTCCCAGTGGTCGTCGTACTGCGCGAAGGCGGTGACCAACCAGATAGTTTTGCCTGTGAAGCTGAGAGACGCAGGCTGCGCAACTATTACCAGCAAAATGGAGTACCAGTTTTTCCTACAATAACTCGAGCGCTTAAATCGTTGGGACGAGTGGTAAGGTATTATTTACACCAGCAGGCTATTTAACAATGTGTCAAATTAACTCGGCAGGACTGAAGTCAATGACAAGTCAGGCATGAAATTACTAATAGTCTCGTAATAGTCTGAAATTCTAGAAACTGCTCGCATGCAACGCAGCGAGACTACATTATTATGAGACTACTAATAAGTGACCTTCAAGCATAAACCGTTGAGTTATACACTTATTTAAACTAAGGTTGTAACAAAATCTCAAAAGTTATACTGCCCTTCTCGGCGAATCGTAGAAGGGCAATATATGCAAGGGGAGTTCATCCCTTTGTATAGTCGTCAGATGAACGGCAGATTCAAGACATATTATAGTTGGCTATTCGTCACTTTCTGAAAGAAACCCCAGGACAGCCAAAGTCTATATGGCATTAATTACTGGCAATGTTAGCGCATCATACCCGGCAGCCAGAGCGCCAGCGCGGGGAAGGCAATAACCAATGCCATCGCCAGTAACATAAGGCCAAAAAAAGGCAAACTGGCTCTAATGATGTCCCCCATTGTGACATCAGGGCTGACTACACCTTTCATCGTATATAAGAGCAAGCCATAGGGTGGCGAAATCCCGGCCACCTCCAGATTGAGGAGTATTATCACTCCAAACCAGACAGGATTAAAGCCAATCTGATGGATAATGGGCATGTATATAGGGAGAGTGATCACCATCATGGAAATCGGGTCTATAAAGGTGCCCATAATAAGTAATGTAACCTGCATGGCGATGAGGATGTAAATGGGTTCTGTGGCAAAGCCCAGGAACAACTGGGTCAATCCCTCTATGGCGCCAGTGTAAGACAGAATGGCGCTAAATGCCTTTACTCCCGTGATAATCATTAGTAGTACAACTGTAAGCTGAGCGCTACTGACCAGGGATTTTTCGTTACTTCCCAGTTAAGTTTTTTATAGGCGGCTGCCAGAATAAAGGTACCGAGAGCGCCCAGGGCGGCTGCCTCTGTAGGGCTGGCAATACCAAGGAAGATAACTCCGACCACCAGAAAGACAATGAAGCCCAGTGGTAGCACATACCGCACAACGTCTGCAATCTTATCAGTTAATGGTGGTACTGGGGATACTGTGTATGGAGGAGCGATGGAGGGCTGGAGATAGCATCTGATAACAATATAGGCAATGTAAAGGGCAGCCAGCAGCAAACCAGGGATGATGATAGCGATTAAAAGCTTCCCGATGGATATTTTGGCGATGACACCACAAAGGACAGCAAGGAGACTGGGTGGAATCATCATAGCCAGACCACCACTGCCCAGAATAGGCCCCAACATCATCGGCTTTTTGTAGCCTCGCCTTTCCATCTCAGGCACCAGGGCGCTCCCCAGCATAGCTACGCTAGCCATGCTAACACCGGTTACGGTTGCTATCAGTGTCCCGGAAAGTACCGACAATATACTTAACCTGCCGGGCAGACGTCCCAGCCATTTGTCTAGAGCATCTATCATTCTGGGAACCACTCCTGAATGAAGCATCACTTCGCCCATAATAATAAATAGGGGCAGAGGCAGTAATGTGAAAGTAGCCACCGAGCTAAAAATGTTAACGATAAGTTGCTCTAGCCCAATTTCACCATGCCAGAGGATGAATACAGCTACTAAATTCACCAGTGTGAAGGAAAAGGCTACAGGCAGCCCTAAAAACATTAACAGGATAAAGCTGCCCAGAATGATTAGGAGTGCTATTTGCCATTCTATCACAATGTGCTCCCTCGATGCTCAAGCCTATGCTTTCAGCGACCTCTATTTATCGACCGATGACCATTTCAGCCTCCGCAGGCATTCAAAAATTCTCAGCAGGAACTGAATTAACAGTAGAAATCCGCCCAGCGGGATAACCGCCAGAAAAGGAGTGAGAGGAATCCTGAGAAGACTGGTGAAATAGCCTACCTGGAAGTGTTCCCAGGTAACCTTGGCACCATACCAGACAAAGAACAAGCTGACAACTACACCAATAGTGGAAGTAATGATACTAACTACATCCCGCGGTTCTGGTCTCAGGCGATTAATCAACATGTCCATTTTCACGTGTGCGTCCCTATTCAGTGCCCAAGCAGTGCCGAGGAAGGTAATTAACGGCAGGCAAAGCTCAGACACTTCAGAAACCCACACTTGTGGCTGCTTCAGAAAATACCTGAGAATAGCATCGGCACTGATCGATAACACCAGAAAGACGAGCAGTGCCATCGCCCAAAAGGCAAAAAAACTATTTACCCGGTTAAAGAAAGCAGCAATTTTACTGACCAATTTCATGCTTCATTCCTTCATCGGTACAAATATTGTTAAGAAATTTTATAGAAGATACGAAGTCCTTCAAAAGATCTTTACTCTTCCAGTCTTAGCAAAAGCTAGCAGTAGAAGGCGATCATTCAACAAATGCTCTTGAGCACGAAAACCCGTTAAAGCGATGCATGTTTGCCTTAACAAAATCTCCAACAAAACACCTCCCTCCGAACGAGGGAGGTGTTTTGTTATTCTTTAAAGGTGCCCTACTTCTTCCGCAGAAAGTCTCTGAACTTAGGTGCAAGCTCGGCGTAAGTCTTGCTCTGCTCTTCCCAGTATAGGGAATAGAGGCGATCATAAAACAATTTTTCTTCATCCGGCGTGAACTTGACATATTTTACCCCGGCGTCCTTCATTTTCTTATCGTATTCCGCCTGCAATTTTACCTCTTTTGCCATCCACTTAAGTTCAGCCTCTTTCTGGCTTTCTATCAACCAATTTTGCAGGTGCTTGGGCAGGCGATCCCAGGCGTCTGCGTTCATAATAGCGACGCCGGGAGCTGAAAAGAATGGATGGTCGATTATACACTTAAACACCTCATACAAACGCGCTCCTACGAGTGATGCCCTGGAGTTCAGGTTTCCATCAACCACACCTCTTTCCAGAGCAGCATAGGTTTCCGGGAGCGGTGTAATGGAAAAAACACCACCCACGGCTCTTACGGGTATAGCCATGGCTGGGCCCATTGCGGATAGCTTTAAGCCTTTCAGATCATCAAGCTTTGACACCGGTTTGACAGTGCCAATTAAGAAATCTTGAACTCCTGTTCCACCGGAAGCTCTCCCCAAAAGGAACAGCCCGCCCTTCTTATGCATATCAGACATCAGGTCAAAAATTCCTGCCTTGCGCTCATCAGCCAGCGTCAGCGGTGAAGCCACAATCATTTCTGCCCCTGGTACCAATGGGACGTAAAAGCTGGCAGGTACCACACCGATGTCAAACACGCCTTTCTTGATTGCGCCACCAATATCTGCGGCTTTTATTACCTCTGGCCCTCCGGCAAAGGTAACGGTTAGCTCACCCTTAGACCTCTTGACAATATCGTCTATGAGAAATCCACCTGTGGTCTCATCCCATGTAGCAGTCTTGTCTTTAAACGAAACCAGCTTAAGCACTTTTGGTTCAGGTGGTGGAGTTGGTGCTGGTGCTGGTGTGGGTGCAGGGGCAGGTTTCGGTGCCGGAGCTGCGCATCCTGCTATAATAATAGTGAATAAAAGTATAAGAGAAACCAAAATATACAATATTCTTTTCTGCATTATTACCCTCCCTTCAATTTTGGGCAAATCGCTGAGCGGCAAAAACCACCAGCCATGTGAGCTTGTCAAGCTACGAAGACAAATCTCCCTTCGCGATTATGATATCATGGAACTATGAAATTGTCTACGCTACTTTTTTCGGAAGTCAGGTGTACAAGCGCTATTGAAGCACAATATATAGAGATGTGACGCTTTTAATAACTTAGCGCGATTCGAGGAAGGCAACAATAATGAAAAAAATCGTAAGAACTATTTGTCAGGCATGTCACTGCGAATGTGGAGTACTTGTCCACGTGGAAGATGACAAGGTTGCTAAAGTAGTTGGCGACCCGAAGCATCATATGAATAAGGGGTTTATATGTGTAAAGGGACAAATGGAACCACATCGTACTTATCATCCTGATAGATTAAAATATCCAATTCGGCGTGTTGGTGGGAGAGGAGAAGGTAAGTGGGAGAGAATATCCTGGGACGTAGCATTGGATGCTATCGCCCAAAAATTAACTGAAATCAAAGAAAAGTATGGCCCAGAATCAATCGCTTCAATCAACGGTACTGGTCCACGACAATCACTTTTCTCAGCTCGTATTCCATATGCCCTGGGAAGCCCAAATTGCATTAGTGTTGACCTCCATATTTGCTACGCCCCGTCAATAGTGGCTGAACTATCCACAATAGGCCATTCCATCTCAATGGAGAAGGGTCCAGATTATGAGTTTGCAGATTGCATTGTGGTTTGGGGGGGGAATCCACTAATGTCACATCCGCCCCGAGGAGTGGAGATAGTCAATGCCCAACTGGAAAGAGGTGCGAAACTAATTGTTATCGATCCACGTAAAACTCAACTGGCCGCACGCGCCGACTTATGGCTTCAAATCAGGCCAGGAACTGATGGAGCTTTGGCTCTGGGAATGATAAATACTATTATTGAAGAAGGCTTGTATGAGAAGGAGTTTGTTAGTAAATGGTGTTATGGCTTTAATGAGCTCAGAGAACGGGTAAAAGAGTTTACACCAACCAGAGTGGCTGAAATAACACAGATATCACCTGACAAAATCATCGAGGTAGCCAGGATGTATGCCAAGACAAAGCCCGCCGCTCTTCACCGCCGACTTGGAATCGATCAGACCATTAATTCTACCCAAACAGGCCGTGCTATTGCCAGCCTAATTGCGATTACTGGAAACATTGATGTTAAGGGTGGTAATTTGATTGCAGGTACTTTAGAAGGTTACATTTATAGTCACGTGCTTACAGGTCAGGGCAAAATGCTGGCACCTGATCGAAAGATTGTGGAAAAAAGGATAGGTAGCAAAGAATTTCCACTTATCTCTGGATTGGAAGCCTTTTTCCCGTTTGTCCCGTCATTTTTAGCCTTTGAAACTATGGCAACAGATAAGCCATATCCAATTAAAGCCTTATACTGCGCTGGCGCTAATCCCCTGATTAATGTGCAGAATAGCCGGTTTGTACTGGACGCGCTTCGAAAACTAGATTTATTGGTAGTTGTTGACTTTTTTATGACACCGACTGCTGAATTTGCGGACTATGTGCTTCCGGCAACAACCTGGCTGGAGAGAGAAGAGTGCTGTGATATCCCTTATATGAATTTAGTTAGCGCTCGACAGAAAGCAATAGAGCCCCTTTATGAGTGCTGGGATGATCTCAAGATAATAATCGAACTTATTAAGAGAATACCCTGGGCTGACCGAGACCTTGTTCCTTGGGACGATGTTAACGAATGTTATGATTACTTAGTAGCTGGACTCGGGATTAAGTTTGATGAGCTTAAACGAAAAGGGTATTTGGTCATTCCAAGGGAGTACAAGAAATACGAGGAGAATAGATTTAACACTCCTACTGGTAAAGTGGAACTTTATTCGACTATTTTTGAAAAGAATGGGTATGACCCCTTGCCCAGCTATCGAGAACCCATAGAAAGCCTGATAAGCACCCCTCAAATCATAAAAGACTATCCACTTATTTTAACGACAGGGTCGAGGTACATAGAATATTTTTGCTCCGAAGGACGCCAGATAGCTCAGTTGCGAGAAAAAGTACCTGATCCTCTAGTGGATATACATCCAGATACTGCCAGGGGATTAAATATCAATGATGGGGATTGGGTATGGGTGGAAACGCCAAAAGTTGAAGGCGAACGAGTGAGATTTAAAGCCAATATCACAAATGACATTTCCCCAGGTGTTGTCCACGCTGCATATGGATGGTGGTTCCCTGAAAAGCCAGGGCCAGAGCACGGTTGCTTTGATTCTAATATTAGTGTTGTGTTATCTGCCGATTCTCCCAGAGAGGAAATATGCGGTTCAGTTCCTTTGAGAAGTACCCTTTGCCGTATTTATAAGTGTACAGTTTAAACTGCTGTTTTGACCATAATCTTGCCCACACGTATGTAGTTGTATCCCAGTCTGGTCAATGTAGCAGACATTTCGGAGTTACTTAGCCTGCCAGTTAGGCTTTCGTTTTTCGCGTAAAGCTTGCATGCCTTCTGGATAATCTTTGCTGTTGAGCACTCTCGAATTTACGCTTTCATAAATTGAAACTGCAGTTCGATAATTCAGGTCTTTGGTTCTGGCCAACATTTCTTTGATTCCCCTCATAGCCAGTGGAGAATTGCCTCGCAGTTTCTCTGCTAGCGCTATTGCCTCTGGCATAACTTTATCTTGCGGTACTACTCTGTTGACCATGCCTATTTCGCATGCTCTCTGTGCATTTATGCTGTCACCTGTAAGGAGCATCTCGCATGCTACGCTTCTGGGAATGGAGCGTTCTAAAAAATCAGTATCGCCGGGGATAACACCAAATTTCACTTCCGGTATGCTGAATTGGGCGGTGTCTGCGGCGATTCTGAGATCGCAGGACAGTATTAAAGATATACCGCGCCCGATCACATGCCCGTTAATCGCGGCAATAATCGGTTTCATAATCATGTAGTTGGTAGGATTCTCGCGTAAAACATTGAATCCCACCTGTATTCCAGGCTCACCAATACTCTGGAAATCCGCTCCGACGCAAAATGCTTTACCTGCGCCAGATAAGATGGCTATCCAGGCATCGTCGTCATCTCTAAAATCTACCCACGCCTTTGCCAGCTCATTGATCAGTTCGCTGTTGAGGGCATTCATCTTATCTGGTCGGTTCAGGGTAATGTAGGCGATTTTATCTTTCTTTTCGTAGATAAGCACTGACATTGTAGTTCCTCCTTGATTATTCTGCTGATTGCCGATATGGCCTGCTATTCAAAAACACCTTCGGTCAGTAATTCTAAGAATTCCTGGTCGGACATTCCGAGCAATTGAGTACATACATATTCATTATGCTCACCCAAGATAGGTGCCGGCATGTACAGTTCGGCTGGAGTGGCTGATAACCTGAATGGTGGGCCATCATAGGCACACAATCCCATCTCGGGATGATTTAGATACCAGAAATGATGGCGATGTTTTAGTTGAGGGTCTTCAATGAGGTCCTTTCCACTTTGGACTATACCTGCCGCGATGCCTGCCGCTTGCATCTTCATCATTACCTCTTCAGCGGTAAATCGTTGAGTCCAATTCTCCACCAGTCTCCCTAGTTCTTCCTCGTTAGTTTTTCGAGCGAGCATAGTGGCGAACTTCGGATTATTGCATAAAGAAGATTGACCAATTGCTGTGCAGAATGCTTCCCATTCTTGGTCAGTGAAAACGGCAATCGTGCACCATCTATCCTTTCCCAGGCAACGATAGGCTCCGTGGGGGGCAGCACATGGATGGCGATTACCTATCCTGCCACCTTGGGTTCCGTTTACGGCATAGTTTAATAAGGCTACTCCCAGGTGGTTCACACCAACTTCCAACTGGGAAAGGTCAATATATTGTCCTTTCCCAGTTCTTCGTAGGTATTCTAAAGCAGCCATTATGGCGATTACCCCCACAGGTGGTGTGATTGTATCGGTGTATGGATAACCCACCCCCGTAGCATCTTGGTCAGGCCATCCCACAAAATTGGTAAAGCCACTCCGGCTGGCGAGTTCTAGCCCGAAGCCTGCTTGTTTTGCCTCAGGCCCTGTCTGTCCCTGCGTGCTGCTGCTGAGCATGATAATATCTGGCTTCATCTTCCTGGCACTATCGTATCCCAATCCCCACTTTGCCTCCATCGTTCCAGGCGTAAAATTCTCAACTACAACATCTGCCCAGGCTATAAGCCTCCTGGCAACCATTACTCCTTTGGAATGATTCAGGTTAAGCGATAGTCCATATTTGTTGCTGTTGTAATTGGCATAGCAGCCACTGCGATTCACACCAGCTATACCATCCTTGAATGGCTCAATACTTCTGAGTTCGTCGGGTCTGGTTAAAGATTCGATTCGAATGACTTGGGATCCGTGATAGGCGAGCCACATGGTGATACTGGGCCCAGCAATATACCAGGAAAAATCAACGACTTTCAGTCCATCTAGTGCTTGTTTCATCATACTAAACTTCAAGCATGGTAGCGGATGTATAGCATTATTAACTCAGATAACTCCAGCCTGTTTAAGAGTAGCCAGTACCTCCTTGGTAAATCCCAACTCCTCTTGGTAAATCTTTTGGTTATGCTCACCGATCAAAGGAGCACGCAGAAAGTTCCATGTAATCTCTGACGATTGATATAATGGTCCAGGATAGGTGATGGTGGTATCTAATTCATCGTGGTCTATTGCTTCCCAGAAACCTCTGGCTTTAAGCTGAGGGTCTAATAGTAAGTCTTGTGGCGTACTCGCTGGAATTAGAACAATACCTCTATTAAGTGCCTCCCGTCTCAGCTCAGCCTTTGTATGGGTTTTGAAGAAATTACCAAAAAGTTCTTGCCAGCGGTAGAATTGTTCTGGAGATACTGTGAGATAGTCCATTTGTTGCCAGTTAACATCAACAAGTTCACCTGCTTGTCCTTCGCTTTCCATCCATTCTACCAGAGCCCGTGTTTTTATCCCTAAGCCACCCCCAAATATTCTCCAGGCTACGTAGCCATCTTTACATGGCCAGAGGTGGCGCACCCGTTTTCCAGAGCGGGATAGAAAGGCACCTTCTCTCGGCCAGATAAATCTCTGCAGGTCCCAGGCTTGTGGCACCGTCAAAGCTGAAAGGGTCACGCATTCCTGCATAGAAACGTCAACATATTGGCCATTACCAGAAGTCTCACGATAGTAATGAGCAATCATTGCCCCCATGGCAGCTTGCACCCCGGCAACCAGGTGTACCTGATCAATACTTACTCTTACCGGTGGTCTATCAGGGCTGCCGGTGATATGCGATAGACCACCCATCGCCGTTATTGTAATATCGGAAGCCTTCCAATTTTTATAGGGACCATCTTGCCCGAAGGGAGTTATAGAAACCATTATGATGCGCTGGTTAATATCTTTGAGCGTCGAGTAGCCCAAGCCAATTGCATCCAAGTAACCCGGATTGTGTGACTCTATTGCGAAATCTGCATTTTTAACTAACTTTTTGAGTATATCACGTCCATCATTTGTCTCGATATTCAGAGTTATGCTTTTTTTATTGGTATTGTAGGCAAAGAAATAAAGGCTTTTTCCCTTGTCAGGTATATCATGATAGAAAGGCCCAATGTTTCTTCCTGGGTCACCTCCTGGCGGTTCCACTTTAATAACATCCGCTCCCAGGTCTGCCAAAATCTTGCCACAATAATAGCCTCTCTCATTGCTCAAATCCAGAACCCTAAAGGGACTTAGTGGTAAGTCGTGTTTTGCCATGTTCATAGATTCAGCTAGGGCCAGGGTATTGAATTCTGAGTCGATTGCTTTAGGGAGACTCGCCAAGTTAATTTACTTTAATAACAGAGATTTAACCTGTCTATAACATCTGGGCAGCACAGTAAAAAGAGACTTAAAGCGCAAGCTCGAGATTATAATAATTGTAGCTATTTGTCAAGTTTTTGTGGGCTGTGGGACGACTGTTGATTTCGTTTTACATGTCTGATAATATCAAACGAGATTTTTGAAAAGAGGCGCAGGAAATATCCTGCCAGGTGTACCGATAGGGGCTGCTTGATTTAAAATTTCTCCGACTATCGATTAAAGTGCAGCATATAGCTGATGGAGGGGAATAAATGCATAAGGCAATTCTGTGGGCGAAGGTCTGAAAAAATTTGTTAGCTACTTTCCTATTCTTGATGCACTATTTTTTCTAATAAACAAAGTAAGTTGCTGTGATATACGAAGATTTTGTTTAAGGAGGGTAAGTAATGAAAGGAAAGGCCGGCAAGTTCTTGCGGATAAATCTCTCAAACGGGAAGGTGACATCTGAACCCATTCCGGAGCAGGTTGAACTGGATTTCATCGGGGGTAGGGGATTTGGTGCTTACCATCTCTACCAGGAACTGAAGCCCAAAATTGATCCTTTGAGTGAAAACAATAAAATGATGGTAATTGCTGGGCCTTTGGCAGGAACAAATGCTCAAGCGGTTTCCCGATGGATGATATGCACCAAGAGCCCTCTGACCGGTGCTTTTGTGAAATCTGCGGGTGGAGCAGATTTTGGTGCATGGCTCAAATTCACTGGCTATGACTTTTTGATGGTTGAGGGAAAAGCGGAAAAACCCGTTTATATATTGATAACCCAGGAATCTTGTCAGATAAAAGCGGCGGACGGATTATGGGGAAAAAATACTACGGAAAGCCAGGAGTGGCTACGCCAACAACATGGTGATAACACACGGGTAGCTTGTATTGGTACGGCAGGAGAGAAGCTGGTGAAATTTGCTGGCGTTTTTTCAGAACGGAGAAGTGCCTCACGTTGTGGCACCGGCACTGTGATGGGTGCTAAAAACCTTAAGGCGATAGCCATTAATGTGCCCAGAAATGTGCAGCTTTATGATCCTGAAACCTTTAAGGAACTGGTTAAGCAACAAATTGAATTGATGCAAGCCAGCAAGGGCTATCATCATCATTCTGATGTGGGCACTACCAACACATCCGATATTACCAATCCTTTGGGGATTTTCCCTGTCAGAAATTTTCGCTATGGTCAGCAGCAGGGATATCAGAGGTTATCTGCTGAGGAGTACCGCAAATTTCGGATAGGCGATTTTGGCTGTTATAGTTGCTCATCACGTTGCGGGAAAATACACAAGGTCACCACTGGTCCTTATGCTGGGGTATGGAGCCATGGCCCAGAATATGAATCAAACTGGGCTTTTAGAGGGTCAGTTGATAACACCAGCATAGAGGCTACCATAGCCGCTGACCAGATCTGTGATGACTATGGACTGGATACTATCAGTACTGGAAGTACTATCGGATTCGCTTATGAACTCTATGAAAAGGGTATCCTCACTAAAAACGATACTGATGGTCTGG
Organism: Chloroflexota bacterium; assembly: GCA_037443085.1. GTDB lineage: Bacteria > Chloroflexota > Dehalococcoidia > GIF9 > UBA5629 > JBBIPA01. The sequence continues at coordinate 27,471 of JBBIPA010000016.1, forward strand.
AGCTTACCTATGGCAATCATGCTGCCATGATAGCCCTCATCAACAAGATAGCGAAGCGCGAGGGCATTGGTAACGTGTTGGCTGAGGGCACAAAACGGGCAGCAGATATTATTGGCAAAGGTGCTGAGGATTATGCCATGCAGTCAAAAGGGTTGGAGTTCCCTGCCTATGAGCCACGTGGCGCAAAATGCCTGGGTTTGAATTATGCTACCAGCAATATCGGCGGCAGCCATGGCTACGGATACGCTCCTCAGGAGGTCTTTGGTAATCCTTTTCCTCGGCCGGTAGACCGTTTTGCTGAAGAAGAAAATGCTGACATAGTGGTCTTCAACCAGCACAGCGGGGCTATGCAGGAGTTGGGCATTCTTTGTGTTTTTTGCACAATGTTTGGCTGGATCCCCCAACTTTACGGTAAGATGCTGGTTGCCGCAACTGGTTTTGAAAAAATAGCTGAACCTAATTACCTTCAACGGGTGGCAGAGCGAGTTATAAACATGGAACGCTCTTTTAATGTACGTGAAGGTTTCAGTCGGGAACATGATACCTTGCCTAAAAGGATGCTGACAGAACCTCTCCATACTAACGGAGCACCCGGGGAAGGACAAATGGTTAGAAACCTTGACAAGTTCCTAGACAAATATTATCAAATTAGAGGGTGGACTCCGGATGGCAAACCAACCCCGGAAAAGTTAAATGCACTGGGTCTTGGCTTTGTGTTGAAAGAGGCGAAGTAAATCTAATATCAAATCCTGAGTTATATACAAGTAAGAGATCAATGGCTTTGTACACCAACCAGACTTCATATCTCTCGGCGACCCAAAAGTTTAGTTGTAGAATGTGATACATGCAGCTATCTAATTTGTAAATATCAGTGGCACGACCGTTGTTATCGTCATTGACCTTCCACCGATTTTAGTATAACCGTCTACTAGAATCCCACCACCATTCCAGCATACTCCCTTGGGGTGGTACCTTTCAATGAGCAGTGTGGTCTGACTACGTTTCTGAGTCTGTCAATGAAGCTATCGCAAAGTTATGACCTGCTGCACATATCCTTTCCAGCTACTCTTGCACGATTTGACACCTTCAATCCAGATTGCAGTATCGGGGTATCGGTTAAATTCCGGTGGTAATACCATGCCACGCAGGAATGTTGCTTTCGAGCCTTTGTCCGTGGTCGATATCAAAGGATAGCTGCCTTCTTCATACCAGGCATCGCCGGGCTTGGTATTATCAGAACATTCGCCTTTATCTGAGACCACTCGCAATTGGCCCTTTATCATGCAGCGAATACCGGAGCCTGGATGAGAATGTAGTCCCGTCGAGCCTTCATTGTCAACGATACAATCCAGGCGAAACAGCCATTTTGATGTAGGCACCATTTCAAACATTTTAATTTTGCGAGACAGGCGTATTATGCTATTCACACTCTTACCATGGAGCAGATGAAGTGGATCGCTTTCGGGAACAAGTTCCCATCGCCATAGCACAGTTCCTTTCGGTCCTGCTTTAATGGTGGCGAAGTCCTGACTGTAGATCGCAGAATCCGTCTTCACCAACGCACCACTTATATTGGCGGAACCCTTAAAAACATAAAAAATAGTGTGCTGTGATTCCAGTGGCGGGGTAACTTCTGAATTTGGCAGGAGAGTATCATGATACAATTTGAGTAAGTATGACATGGATAATAACTCCTTTCATTTCATTAACAATAATTATGCCTTCGATTTAACTAAGCAGTTTAGCGGCTGAATGTCCCTCATGGAATCTAAACAATCTCTCTATTGATAATCGCTTCTTTTGAGCTATTTGTGCTTTAAAGCTGCCAGGATTTTCTCTGGAGTGGCTGGCATATCTGTTATGCACACGCCAATAGCATCATAAATGGCGTTAGCTATAGCTGGCGTGACAGCAACCATAGCGCCCTGCGCTCCTCCCTTAGCGCCAAACGGGCCTGAAGGAACAGGCTGCTCTTCATAGAGCAGCACTTCCACATCTGGAATATCAAGCGCAGAGGGAATTTTATAGGTATTATAGTTGTTACTTTCCAATGCCCCTGTCTTATTGTTGACAATATAATCCTCGGTTAGAACATAGCCTATGCTCTGTACTATCGCGCCTTCCAGTTGCCCCTCTAGGGTTGTCGGATTTATCACCTTGCCGGAGTCATTGACATACAACACTTTTAGTACCCTGACTACTCCAGTTTCGATATCCACTTCTACTTCAGTAAAAACAACTGCAAAAGGTGGAGGATTCTCTGTCGGAGAAAACGAGCCTTTGGCAGAGATATTCAGATGCTCACCTTGAAAATTATAAATAGCATCCTTAGTTATTTCACCAACGGATACCCCTTTCTGAGGGTCTGTTTTCACGTAAATTTGCCTGTTCTTTATCTCCAGACCGTCAGATGATACCTCTAGTTTCTTTGCTGCTCTTTCCAGTAGCTGCTTTTTAGCTTCCTTAGCTGCCATAACAACTGCATTGCCTATCTGGTAACAACCTCCACTAGCGTGGTGCCCATGATCAAACATAGTGCTATCCGTATCTCCAGTGACTATATGGATGTCGTCATAGGTTACTCCAAGTGTTTCAGCCGCAATTTGGGCAAGCGTCCCCATAAGGTTCTGCCCAATTTCACCACTGCCTACTATTAGGTTTACAGAGCCATCTTCATTGAATTTTAGATACACATTTCTGCGTTGCAGGTTAAAGGGATTGGCGCCACTGACATCCATCATAATTGCCATTCCGATTCCATATCTTTTGTTACCATTCTTTTTATGGCGTGCTCTCTTCTCTTTCCAGCCTATCCTTTCCATGCCTATCCTGATGCACTCTTCAAAGGAGCAGGTTTCCATGGGCAGACCCGTGCTGCTAGGGTCTCCAGCATGTTTTACATTTTTTAACCGTAAATCAACAGGGTCCATCCTTATTTTATGGGCAGCCAGGTCAACCAGTTGCTCTAAAATACAAGTCCCTTCGTGGTTACCATACCCACGGACACCACCAGTTGGAGGCTCATTGGTATAGACGCAATCTCCTTCTGCAGCCACATTGGGACACCGGTACAGCCCAACAAAGGAACCCATGTGTACACCTGTAGTCGTGTTGTTATGCGTGAAGTAAGCGCCTCCATCTACGATAAAGTTCTCCTCAAGTGCTGTTATGGTACCATCTTTCTTGACTCCTATTTTACCTGTGACAACATATCTCTGCCTGCGTTCAGTAGCAAAAAAATCTTCCTCTCTGCTGTATTCTATTTTTACAGGTTTGCCAGTCTTTTTAGCTAAGGCAACACAAATAGGCTCGGCGCAAAAGCTGCCATACTTGCCAAAGGCACCCCCTACATGTGGGGTAATCCAGCGTACCATGCCTTCTGGCATATCGAATAGCTCAGCCATCTTTCTCCTGTGGAGAAATGGATGTTGGCTGGGTGACCAGACTGTCAATCTGCCAGAGGCATCGAAAGAGGCAACACAACTGCACGGTTCAAGCTGACAGATATGGTTTTTAGCGGTTCTGAATGTCTCCTCCACCACGACATCAGCATCTTTGAACCCCTGTTCCACATTTCCCCAGGCTACAGGGAACTTCATATGCAGTGAAATGTTGTTCTTGGCAAAGTCATGCACTATGGGGGCTCCCGGCTTCATAGCTTCTAAGGGGTCAAAGACCGCTGGTAGTATTTCATAGTCTGCCTTAATTAAATAAAGTGCCTCCTCCGCCGTAGCCTCGTCTACCGCAGCTACAGCGGCTATTGCATCACCAACAAATCGAGCCTTATTGCTTATAACATACATATCCTTCAGTTCACCTTCAGGATGATAATTTATCAAGTCCAGCTTATTCGGATTGAATAGCTTATGAGGCACGTCATCCCAGGTAATGACTGCCTCAACTCCAGGTAGCTTCTCCGCTTTTGATTTGTCTATCTTCTTAATGCGGGCATGGGGATAAGGGCTTCTCAATACTTTCCCTACCAGCATCCCCGGAAGCTTAATATCCACTGTATACTTGGCAGTTCCTGTAGCTTTCTCTCCTGCTGCCCATCGGGGTAGACGTTTCCCAACAACAGATAGCTCTTCTTTCAATTATTTGCCTCCTTTTCTCATCGTCTCCGCAGCAGCCATTACGGCATCAATTATTTTTACATATCCAGTACATCGGCAAAGATTGCCACCTAAACCCTCTTTAACTTCCTCTCTGGTTGGCTGGGGATTCTCTGCCAATAGAGCTTTAGCCATCATTATCATGCCCGACGAGCAAAAGCCACATTGTATGGCGCCATTATCAATAAATGCCTGCTGAATAGGATGTAACTCGGTGCCCCTGGCTAATCCTTCGATGGTAAGAATATCCCTGTTGCGAACTGCTATGGCTAATGTCGAGCAGGAGAGTGCTGGCTTACCATCAACCAGAATAGTGCATGACCCACACTCTCCAACCCCACAGGCGCATTTGGTTCCCGTCAGATCCAGCTTCTCTCTCAATAGCTCGGCTAGCGTAATGTTAGGAGTAATTATGGCTTCATAGGCTCTGCCGTTTATCTTAAAAGTTGCAATCTCTTTCCTCACTTTATTGTCCCTCCTTATCTTCCTAATCCCTGGCTCTTTCTAACGCTTTCTCTAACGCTCTGTTGACCAGTACCCTGGTCATCTCTTTTCTATACTCAGCAGTAGAACGTAAATCAGTTATAGGCCTGGTTTCCCCTGCCGCTGTCTCTGCCCCTTTAGCAATTACCTCAGAACTGACCCTTTGCCTTTTGAGCACTGCCTCCGCTTTGGTTGCCCGGAATACCACGGGAGCGGCTGCCCCTATGGCTATCTTTACTTCCTGGCAAATATCTTCTTCGACTATTATGGCTACTGCTACACTAACCTTGGCAATATCAGCATGGGTTCTTACCAGGTTCATGAAGGCTGTGCCCATACCTTTTGCAGGATTGGGTAGAGATACTTCGGTGACCATCTCACCGCGTTTTAATGAGGTGCGAAGGTAATCTACATAGAATTTGGGCATGGGTTCTGTTCTTTCGCCATTAGCTCCAGCAATCGTCAGTTCAGCATCTAGTGCCAGTAAGACAGTGGCCATATCAGATGCCGGTGTTCCAACACAGATATTGCCAACGGCAGTGCCCATATACTTAGTTTGAACGGAGGTTATCTGGTGAATAGCTTCGTAGAGAATGGGATATTTCCTTTGGATTTCCTTTGAAGTCTCCAGGGAATGAAGCCTGGTCATGGCACCGAACTTTAAGCCGTTGGCATCACTGCTCTTAATGTATTCCAGCTCTGGAATATTCTGGATATTTATCAGGTAATCAGCCTTAATCGCCCCTTTACGCATCCTGGGTATCAGGTCAATGCCACCGGCAAGTACCTTTGCCTTTTCACCATGAACAGATAGCAGCTTTACCGCTTCCATAACTGTACCAGGTTCGAAGTAATCGAAAGGTTTCAAAATACGCATCTACCAACTCCCCTTTGTGTATTATATTTGCTATGATGATTTGAATTATGAATAAATCGATGGCGAATTGTGGTGACCTTCCCCTGGTCATGGCATGGACGTCTACGGGAACCCCATCACGGTATAAGGATACTCCATTAGGGCATGGCATTTCAATGAGCTGTGTGGCCTGATCTCGTTATAATCCTCTCCCTATCTTCAATGATATTTCGGGCAAGTCCATTGCTCTTGTGGCTTAACTAAAAAATGTTATCAATAAATTGCAGCAGGTCATTTACAGACAAGTATAACAGAAGGGGAGGTGTTATTGTGGTTAAGAAAGCAGAGCGCCGGGGGCCTCAATCATGTTTTACACACCCACGAAAGTTAAATTGCCCTTGATTCCTTTTGGCACATCGAATGAAGGGTTGTCGGTCAGTCTTTTGATGTTCAACCCATCGGCGGCCATCACCGAGATTTCAAGCTGATTACCATGTTTGGACACGAAGGCAATATGCCTGCCATAAGGTGGAGTAGGCTTCCTTGTTCAACAAACGCGAAGTTCCAGGGGGCAGGAGAGTCCCATGATATCCCGCATTGTTAATCTAGCTAACTAACAGCTAACCAGACCTATATGCACTTGAAAAAAGGCTTAAACTGATTTATTCTGTGTGAAAATAGTTCAGAGGTGTCATTGCGTCAATCAGCAAGTGTCCAGAGAGGCTCGCAGATAACGGGCAGTAAATTATCACCACGACTGCTCGCCGGCATATTTGTCGCGGTGTTTTTTATTGCTGCCCTGTCCTTCCGCACGGTGTTTCCCCATAGCCATGTCTTCGTGGGTGACTGGATAAAGTTCACTGGCACAGATGCCTGGTATCATATGCGCATTGTGGATAGTCTGGCTCACAATTTCCCCCATTTGAATACCATTGACCCCTATCTGCTTTATCCTACCCCCATGGGGTTGGGCGTGGAGCGCTTCTTCGATTATTTCCTGGCGGCGGTTGCCTGGATTATCGGCTTGGGCACACCAACGCAACATGCTGTTGACCTGGTCGGGGTCTATCTGCCGGCGATACTGGGTGCGCTGGTGGTAATACCAGTCTATTTTATCGGCAAGGCGCTCATCAATCGCTGGGTGGGCGTTATTGCCGCTGGGCTGATAGCTTTTTTGCCCGGTGAATTTCTGGGCAGAACCATAATCGGGCAAGCTGACCATCATGTGCTTGAGGTATTGTGTTCCACCACTGCTATGCTTTTTGTCATCCTGGCGATACAAAGCGCCAGGATGAAACAGTTAGCCTTCTTTCACTTTAAGTCCTGGAATAGTGCTGTCCTGGTTAAGCCGCTGGTTTACAGCGTTCTGGCTGGCATAATGCTGGGAGTGTACCTGAACTCATGGCTGGGGGCACTGCTTTTCGTTTTTATCCTGTTTCTTTATCTCATCATTCAATTTATTATCGACTATGCCCGGGCAGCCAATTCGGACTACCTATGTGTTATCGGTGCGGTGACCTTCCTGGTGACGCTGGTGGTCACGCTTTTATTTCCACATGCCACCACACAAATCGCTGCTCTATTCATTGCTCTGATTACCACGGTGGCACTGGGCATCCTGTCGCAGTTCCTGCGGAAATACAGAGTACGGGCGGTTTACTTCTTCCTGATTCTTATTGGGCTGGGGGTGGTGGAGCTGGTGATTTTCTATGTGATTAAGCCTGACCTGTTAACCAACATGCTGTCCAGTTTTGCCGTGCTCGTGCCCACCGGTGCCAGACAGACAATACAGGAGGCAGAGAAGCTGCTTTTCCCGATGGGAGAATTTTCCTTGATTCTGGTGTGGCTGAATTTCACCACGGGTAGCATTCTGGCTCTGGCAGCGCTGGGCATCTTTATTTACTTCGTGGTAAAGCAAGGCGAACCG
>JBBIPA010000017.1:0-27776 GCA_037443085.1 Chloroflexota bacterium
TAAAGCGATGGTGTATCAACCGCAGAGTTTCTTTAGTGTTTTCTGTAAGAGTAAGTTGTTGCTGTATTTAGGTAGAGCCTTCCGTCGTTTATTTGTGCAGGCACGATTGGGAAATACTAATGCTTGTGATAAGCGGATTATCTATTGACGTGGTGACCGACTTTTAAAAATATGAAAATACTTTTGCTAACAGACATGCCTCCCTGTAAAAATTTCACCGCTGGGCTTGTTTTGGACCAGTTATGCCGGTTTTTACCCCGCGGTTCGATAGCCTGCTTTTGTGTTGGCCTGCCAGAGCTCAACGCCAGGGTCTCGCCGGACCTGGACTGGATACCCATCCGTTACATGAATAGACCACGGGAGGTACTCCAGTTATTTAAGATGTTACCCGCAATGCATAGTTTGGTTAACCTCGGTCTCCATTACTTTTACAAAGGCATCCGGTTAAAATCAATCATATCCCAGGTCGTAGGGTACGGTCGTGAAGTCGGTGCTGATATCCTGTGGTGCCCGCTTCAAGGTGAAACGCAGATCAGACTGGCATTACCTGTCTCGGAGGGATTGCATATACCACTGGTTACCCAAGTCTATGACCATCCGACATGGATATTACGAGCCTATTCAACGCCGGGCTTTCTTCAAAAAAAGATACTTCGGAAGTTTAAGACAGTGCTGAATAGAAGCCGGATGTGTGCCACTGCCTCTTTGCCCATGGCCGAGCAATACCATAAATGGTATGGCGTTAACACCGTACCGTTTTTGCCCAGTCTCGACCAGGAGCTAGCGTTACCACCGGCAAGAAATATACATGATAGCCACGATTTAATCGTCGGCCTTGCCGGGCAATTGTATGCTACCAATGAATGGCAGGCACTGCTCACCACACTTAATAGTGTAGGGTGGAAAATAGCAGGGCGCAACGTAAGAATACGCCTGCTAGGCAGGTGGGTTTCCTTTAATACGGACTCTCAGTTGCACATCGAGTATCTTGGCTGGCATACGCAGGAAAGCACAATCAAGTTATTGTCAGAAACCGACATACTGTATTGTCCCTATTCTACTGATAAGACTCTTGAGACAGAAATGAGCTTGAGCTTTCCATCCAAATTGACAACGTATCTAGCGGCAGGCCGTCCCGTTTTCTTTCACGGACCGGAAAATTCTGCCCCGGCTATCTTTCTTACGAAAAATAAGTCTGGATACATTTGTAGTTCAAATTCGTATTCAGCTATACGCGATGCTCTATCTGTTTTAGTGAATGACAGGGAGTTGTATTTAAATCTCACACATAGCGGACGTGTTGCTTTTGACACATATCTCACCCTATCCACATTGAGGAAACAGTTCGCGACATTTTTACAAGTTGATGAGGAGTTTCTTTTGCCATTATGTTGACGCACTGTATAAAGTTTAGGTAAAGGAGCATATAAATGCGTATACTTTTTGTGGCATTCCATAATAGCATTCATACGTGTCGCTGGATCAATCAATTAAAGGGACAGGGATGGGATGTCCATTTGTTTCCTTCAGCGGGTGGTGACACCCATGTCGGATTGGAGGAGGTGACGGTTCATGAACTGCTCTACCAACGACCCGCCGGCCTGAGTACTACCGTACGTATCAAAGGATTCTGTTGGCCATTTCCCAAGAGATACCTTCCCGTGACACGTATGGCTCTACAGTATTTTCCGCGAATGTTACCATGGGCACAACAGGTGAATCGTCTGACACATTTAATTCAGGTGCTAAAGCCAGACATTGTGGAGTCTAAGGAGATTCAACATGCTGGCTATCTGACTCTAGAAGCTAAAGAAAGGTTTAAAGGCAAGTTCCCAGTATGGATTGTCAACAACTGGGGTAATGACATTCATCTCTTTGGACAATTAGCTGCGCATAAGAGCAAGATACAACAGGTTTTATCAGGGTGTGATTACTACTCGTGCGAATGCCATCGCGATATTCGACTAGCCCGAGAATTGGGATTTAAAGGTGAGGTTCTCCCAGTGCTGCCTAATTGTGGAGGCTTTGACCTGGAACGGTTGGCGTTACTTAGAGAGTCTGGCCCCACCTCTTCGAGACGCTTAATCTTTGTTAATGGTTATCAAGATTGGCATGGCCGGGCTTTGGTTGCATTACGTGCACTTTCATTATGTGCCGACGTAATACGTCGAGGTGGTTTTCGAGTAGCACTACATTCAGTGAATCCTGATGTCAAGGTCGCGGCGGAACTTCTGGCCAATGAGACCGGTATTCCCATAGTGGCGCATTCATACTGCACTCACGACGAAATTATGCGCTTGCATGGTCAGTCGAGAGTCCACATTGGGCTGGCTATTTCTGATGGCATTGCCATTACATCTCTTGAGGCGTTAGTCATGGGGGCGTTTCCAATTCAATCGTGCACCTCCTGTGCCGATGAGTGGATTGTAGACGGGCAGACGGGATTCATTGTTCCACCGGAAGACCCGGAGATTGTGGCCAATGCCATTCGCCGGGCTCTGGCTGATGATGAACTGGTTGACAGTGCTGCTGAAATTAATGCGAAAGTAGCTCAAGAGCGTTTAGCCCAGGCTGTTATCACACCCAAGGTTATTGCTATGTATGAGAGGGTGGCTGCTGATAAAAGGAAGTGCGCTTCGTAACCCTGGACTTATTTGTCACCTGTGTTTTTTAACAATACAGTCCAGATAAGCTCTCTCGTACTCCTCCACTTTTTGGTGAAGGGACAGCTTTTCTCTAATATATGCTGCCGCCTGTCTGGTTTTTGCTATGGCTTCTGAGGGGGCTTCCAGTATCCTGTTGATTGTCTCCGCTATGTCTATGCTATCATCAAATTTTACCGTATAGCCTGCGTCAAGTTTTTTTACTTCTTCGCCGGCGCCGGTGTGGCTGGAAACGATGATGGGAGTGCCGCAAAGGACAGCTTCAAACGGCGCCCAGGCGTGGTGCTCGTATCGCGAGGTCTGGACAAACACGTCGGCGTCCACCAGCGCTGCCAGCTTGTCTGTGCCGCCCAGAAAACCGGTGAACAATATCTTTTGAGTTAGCTGTAGTCGTTTTACCAGCGCTTCCAATGCTGCCTGATAGCCGTCATCAGCGCCGACGATGGCCAGAATGGTATCGTCTCTTCTATTGTATAGCTCCCGGAATGCCTGCACCAGGAAATCAATGCCTTTTATCCAGTGCAGCCTTCCCAGAAACAGGACAACATGCTTTTCCTGGATGTTATACCTGGCGCGGAATTGTCCCCGTGGCGGCAGATTAGCGAAGTCTTCTACCGGAAAGGCGGCGGGAATCAAGACTATTTTTTCAGGCGGTATGCCTAGCTCCCGGTACTGCTTTACCCCCAGGTCACCGTCGGCGATGAATTTGCTGCAGTCTCTATTGATTCTATTGCCAAAGAGGAGGTCATAGAGCTGCTTAATCCGCCGTTTGCCCAGCTTGGGTGTGGAGCCATGAGCATCTATAATGAAGGGAATGTTATATTTGCTGGCATAGTGGTGCAACACTATGTTTTGAAAGCTCCTGTGGACGTGAAGGTGGATGATATCAAAGTATTTGAGGTTCCTGGCTGCTGCTGGAATTAAGCCAGGGGTAATATGAATTCCCGGCAGGTTGAGGACGCTGTGGAAGAGATGGGTTTTGACTCCTTCCAGTGAGTTCAGGTATCCATGGTCCAGGGCAAAGTCACTGGTATAGATGGTGACATCATGTCCCCTCTGATGCAAGGCGCGCGAGATTTTATATACCCGCTCCACAGTGCCGCCGCCGAGAGGGAGGGAGAAGAAGCTGAACACCTGCAAGATCTTCATGATATTGGCAAACCCTGTTCCGGTATCAGTATACAACTATTTGAAGGTTTGCTGGAGTAAGTCACCTGTCAGTAGCCCAGCAGGATTTTGATTACTTTTGATGAGACATTTGGGTCCAGATATTCCGCTGGCGGTTGCCAGCGGTATTTTTCATTCATGGCAATTTCAACTGCTTTTACCATTATTTTGGGTGAAGTGCTGGCAAGCATGTTGCTGCCGCTGTCGATGGTCTCCGGTCTTTCGGTGACATCCCTGATAGTAATGTTGGGTATTCCCAGAATGCAGCACTCTTCCTGAACGGTGCCGCTATCGGTGATAACACAGGCGGCATTTTTTTCCAGATGGACAAAGTCAAAAAAGCCAAACGGTGTGGAAAGATGGATGTTTTTGTTGGTTACCTGTAGTTTGCTATTTTCTATTTTATTTCTGGTCCGGGGATGGATGCTGCAGATTACCGGCAGATTGTATTCAGTGTTTATCCGGTCTAGGCCGGTGAACACGCTTTTGAGCCGATATTCATCATCAACAGTTTCTGCCCGATGCATGGTTACTACGAAATATTTCTGTGGCTTTACTCCGAATTTGTCCAGTATTTTGCTGTTGTCAATTTCTTTAGAATAGTGGGTAATAACCTCATGGATAGGGTTACCGATAACGTGAATCATTTCATTGCTGATGCCTTCTCTGAGCAAATTCTCTTTGCTTCTGTGGGTGTAAGGCAGGAATACGGTACTGCAGTGGTCGATGATAACTCGGTTGACCTCTTCGGGGACGTGGTCGTCGAAACACCGGTTGCCTGCTTCCATGTGGAAAACGGGTATTCTCATTCTTTTAGCGATAATGCTGGTCAATCCGCTATTAGTATCGCCCAGGATGAGTATCCGGTCTGGTTTTTCCTTTGCCATGACTTTCTCAGTCTCGGTCATTATCTTGCCTATTTGCTCGCCGAAGCTGTCAGCCTGTATTCCCAGGTAGTAATCCGTCTCTTTCAGCCCCAGCTCTTTAAAGAAGATTGAGCTGAGGCTTTCATCAAAGTTTTGACCGGTGTGGACAAGCACATGGTTACAGTATTTGTCTAACTTTTTCATAATCAGGCTAAGCCTGATTATTTCAGGTCTGGTGCCCAGTACAGTCATTACTTTCATGTTAGAACTTTAATAATCCTTCCTTTGCTAAAAAGTCTCTCAAGTCCTTCTTGCTCAGGGTTCTATCAGCCGAGGAGAGCTCTTTATTGAGGGCTGGTTTGCTTACTTCAGATGGTCGCAGTTCCGGCAGGATGGGATTAATGATGTAGTAATTTCCCTTCTTAATCGTCCTGGATATCTCCTCTTCGGAGATAAGTATTTCATGGATTTTCTCACCAGGACGTATGCCGATGAACTTGATATCTATCTTCCTGTTGCTTATCAGGATTTCTGCCAGGTCCATAACATTGCATGAATTAAGGTTGGGTATATAGGTCTCGCCGGCTTTGCCATGGCGAAGGGCGTCAAAGATGATTTGCGTGGCCTGGTCTAATGTCAGTAAGAACCTGGTCATCTCTCTTACTGTTATGGTTACTGGGCCACCGTTTTGAATTTGCTCCTGGAAGAGAGGAATGACCGAGCCTCTTGAGGCCATGACATTCCCATACCTGGCACAGATGAATTTAGTATTGGTGCATCTGAGATTTGCCTCTATAACCAATCTCTCTTGAATCGCCTTGCACATTCCGTAGACGTTTACTGGTTTACAGGCTTTATCGGTAGACAGGGCAATTACTGTTTCTACGCAATTCTCGTTTTCTATAATGGAGCGAATGATATTTTGCACTCCCAGGAGATTCGTTTTCACTGATTCATGTGGGAAATATTCGCAGACGGGAATTTGTTTCAGGGCTGCTGCATGTATCACGATGTTAGCCTGCTTTATGTTTCTGTTTACGGATTCAAAGTCCCTGACATCGCCGATGCGGAAGTCAATCAGCTCTTCAAAGTTGTGATAGAAGACATCATCCGTAGCCACCTTCATATTTTTCCATTCTAGTTTCATTTTATATTGTTTATCTTCATCTCGGGAGAGAACAATTATTTTCTGAGGCGTCCCCCATTTGCCGGTCATTATTTTTTTAACCAGCTCCTTGCCCAGTGAGCCGGTGCCGCCAGTTATGAGAACCGTTTTGCTGTCAAAAATCATGTTGCTCTCCATTGCTGGTATTGTTGGGCATCAAGCACAAATTCATCAATCATATCTTCCCATGCCTGGGGCTTGAAGCCAGTGTTATTCTGGTACAGGGATGAGTCCAGGCTGCGGTCACAGCGATAGTGGGGGTATTCTTCGATATCAATGTTGAGTTTCATTTTGTCACGGATGAGGGTAAGGAGTTTGTATTTGCTGATTGGCTCGGAGGAGATATGGTACAAGCCATTCAGTTTTTGTTCCTTGGCGATGAGGCTGACTATGGTCTGGGCGAAAGAAATGGTGGGAAAGCCGCTGAAGATGGCATTGGTGTAGCCATTCACTTTCTTGCCCTGATTGCTGAGAAACCATTCCACCAGGTTATTGCTCGTGGCTAGTTCCCTGCCGATAATTGAGGTTCTGATGGTGAGTGCTCCTTCTTCGGTAAGTTCACCCAGATATTTGGTCTTGCCGTACATGTCTTCAGCGTCAGGGGTATCGGTTTCTTTATAATTGCCTTTGGTGCCGGAGAATACACAATCTGTGCTCATGTGAATAAGTCGTATATTTTTTTTGCGGCATATTTGATAGAGATGTTGTGGGAACAAGGCATTTATCCAGATGTTTGTTAATCTATCCTGTGCTTCTTTGGTAGATTTCAGTATCCCTATGCAGTTGATTACTACCTCAGGTTCAGTTTTTTTAACCGCCTCCTCAATAGTTGCCATATTTTGAGCATTTACGTCAGGGATTATATCAGGTTTATGGAAAAAACCATATCTGCTGACACTGTCATAACTGCCCCTGATGGTGCCAACAACGTCGAACTTCTTACTCAGAACCTGGTAAAGCTTGTGACCAAGCATGCCGGTGCTGCCCAGAATTAAGACTTTCATTCCCGGTGTTCCTTGCTCCTTCTGGTAGGCATATTCTCGTCAGCTTTCTTGCTTATGATATCCAAAAGCTCTTTTTCGAGCTGGCGGGCTATGGTTTGCTGGTCGTGTGCCTGCTTGACATAATTTAAGCCCGCTTGTTCCAGTTGCCTTCTCTGTTCAGGCGATTTTAGCAGGTTGATCACTTCCTTTGCCATTTCTGGAACGTTGTCTGCGTAAACAATGGCATTTGAACCGCGGGGTAACAGTGCAGTAATTCCCAGCAGGGGAGTGGCCACCGTGGCTTTACCGCAGGCTAAATACTGGATTATCTTGCCGGGGAAAATATCCCTGGTGGCTTCGGTGTTATTAAATGGGTTGATGCAGACGGAAGCTAGGCTAATATAGCTGGGCATGGTTGAATACGGCTGTAATCCTGTCATGATGATCTTTTGCTCCAATCCCAGCTCGGCGCTGATTTGCTTGAGTTTGAAGCGCTGAGGCCCGTCGCCTACGATAAGCAGTTTTGCTTCAGGTATTTGCTGTGCAATTTGCGGGAATTGGCGGATGAATAAGTCCAGCCCGCTGAATTCGAACAGGGTACCAATAAATACTATGATGGTGTCTTTGGCACTTAGCCCCCATTTTTGACGAAGCCCGGAGTTCTCTTGAGATGGGTGGAATATCTTCATATCTATGGGCAATAACAGCAATCTCACTCTGGATTCTGGAGCGCCCATGCTGATGACATAGCGCGCATGGTTGGGAGTAATGGCTAAAATTTCATCGACTTTTGAGTAGACTATATTTTCGAGCAACCTGGTGGTGGGCCGTAAAGCGGGATATCTCACCAGTTCGCTGAGGATGTCTATAGACCTGAATACCACCGGGATATCAAATCTCTTTGCCAGATAGAGCACCTGTAATCCGTTGGTGGGAGCCGAGTAGAGCACTATGACGTCGATATCCTTTTCACGGAGGGTTTTCTGGATTTCGAAGTACTGTGTGAAGGCGACCGATAAGCGGCTTAGACCGGGTATCTTGATGAAGCCCGGACTTCTTAAACATACCGACGAGCCGGGAATGGCACGTGAAATACCGGGGCATTCCCTGGTTTTAAGGCTGCCGAAATCCCATAGATTAGCTTTTTCCCACCTGGCATTGTAGTCAATCGCAAAGACGTTGTGTCCTAATAGTGATAGTGACTCTGCGAGGTTATGGAAGTCGAGCACTACTTTGTTAATCCAATCTGATTCATGAATAAAAAGGACATTCATAGTTTTCAATAAAGTCTGGCTCGGTGACCATTAATGCCATTTACTGGCAACCTTTCGGTAATCATTTGATATGAGGACAGTCCGCAATTTACCTGAACAGGAGTACTTTTATAATCACCCAGACCATTTTTAACGGGTAACTGATATAAGTGCTGAAGTTAAATTGTGAGTCGCCGCTGGCACGAACCGGCATTTCCACAGAAACCTCTTTGATAATTAAGCCTCTTTTCAACGCTTGCATGGTTTGTTCAATTGCCCAATGTCTGGTTGAAATGAGGCTTAATTTTTTTAGACTGCTCGTTCTATAGACACGAAATCCCGAGGTGACATCGGTCAAATTGGTGTGATTTATAAAGTTGACCAGAAAGGTGAAAAAGGAGATGCCTATTTTGCGGACAGGCGTATAATTTTTATAGCTGGAATTGAGAAATCTGCTAGCAATGACCATATCGCAGTTTTGCGCTACCTCTAACAGGCGAGGGATATATTTAGGGTCGTGTTGTCCGTCTGAGTCTATGTGGACGATAAAGTCGAATGTAGTGTAATCAACGTCACCGCGTTCTGCGGGATTGAGCAGTGCTTGTAGTGCCGTGCCTGGCCCCCGGTTTTTAAGGCGGCGGATGACACGAGCCTCATTCTGCCGTGCTATTTCAGCAGTGTTATCAGCCGATGCATCATCAACGACAACCACTAAATCAACGTATTTCTGGGTCTCTTGCACTATAAGGCCTATGGTTGCCTCTTCGTTAAAGGCTGGAATTACTGCGCATACTTTCAAAGGCACACTCCAGCGGTGCTCAATGGAGTTTTTCTCTATTTACTCACCTCAGAGAGGAATCGCGATTTTCTTCTGGTGCCGTCCCACCTGATGTCCGGGATAAGCACCTCCTTTTTCTCTTCTATCCGGTGTTTATACTTGATTAAATCTTTGAGTATACTCCTTATTTCTTGCTCAACATCATGGGTCGGTTTATATCCCAGGTCCAGAAGATGGCGGTGGTCCGGGTTGTAGTAATGGTCTTCCATTTCCTTGCGAGGATTTTCGATGTTGGCAATCCTTACGTTCAGCCCTAATTCATCTCCAACTTTCTTTACCTTTTCGGCAAGCTGGGTTACCGAATATACCTCTTCAAACTGGTTGAATACCCTGTATTGCCCGTCCTGTGGAGGATTACTCAGAGCAATGTCAAGGCATTGCATGGAGTCTCGCAAGGGTAGAAAGCCTCTCTTTTGCTTACCTGCGCCGAATGGGCTAAGTGGGTGGCCGATGACGGCTTCAGCGCAGAATCTGTTTAATGAAGTGCCGAAGCACTGGTCAAAGTCGAACCTGGTACACAATCTTTCGTCACCACCCATCTCATCTATCCTGGTCCCAAAAACTACCCCTTGCATGATATCGGTTGACCTGAGGCCCCAGATTTTACAGGCAAACATGATGTTGTGCGAGTCATGAACTTTGGTCTGGTGATACCAGCTCCCTGCCTGCCGGGGGAAAGGCAGCTTATCTTTGCGTCCTCGGTATTCGATTTCGAAGAAACCCTCCGGGATATCAATATTGGGTGTACCATATTCGCCCATAGTGCCCAGTTTAACCAGATGGGCTGAAGGACAGACCTCTTTCATGGCGTAAAGGATATTCAAGGTGCCGACGATGTTATTTGTCTGGGTGAAAGCACAGTGGTTCACATCAATCATACTGTATGGAGCAGAAGGCATCTCGCCAAGGTGCACGATGGCTTCTGGTTGGAATGACTTGAAGAATCTCATGACGAAGTTATAGTCTCTGAGGTCTCCTTCCTTGAAGAGCAGTTCTTTGTTAAACCTTTCCTTAAATGCCATAAGTCTTTCTGTCATTGGTCTTATCGGAGTTGCTGAGTGGGAACCTGTCTCCTCGACCCATTTGCGGCGTAGAAACAGGTCGCAACCAGCCACTTCATGATGCCGAGCGGCAAGATATAGAGCTAGTGTCCACCCCAAGTAACCATCAATACCCGGAATGAAAACTCTCATAATGAATGCACCTTTCCCCTTTTCTGTTTTAATAGCTTATTACCCAGAACTTTCCCCTCTCAACTTTTTGAGCAGTTCTTCTCTCTTATCTTCACTTCTTTCCGCGTCATTAGCCATGATACGATAGTGAGATTCAGCCAGGACTTTTTTGTTAGCCTCTACATCGTCGATCAGATATACCTGTGCCCCAACTAAGGAGTTGGCTCCAATTCTGATGCCAGGCATGAGGCTGGCGTGAATGCCGATACGGCAACCCTTGCCGACAAAAGCTCCTAGCTTATCAGTTTCTGTATCTACTTTATCGTTGCCTATTCTTACTTTGATAGTAGATTCGTCGAGGCGAAAGTTGGCAGTGATGGCACCTGCCCCGAAGGAGCAATCATCCTCTATCACTGAATCACCGATATAGTTAGAGTGAAACCAGCATTTGTTACCTACGTATGAGTGCTTGATCTCAGTGCCATAACCGACGACGCAATCATTGCCAATGAAGGAGTCTCTGACCAGGGCACCGTTACCAATGATAGTGTTATGTCCGATATAGCTGGGGCCTCGAATTACGGCACCTTCAAATACCCTGGCGTTGTCTGCTATAACGACATAGCCGTCGATGACGGCCTTGTCAGAAATATGGGCTTTTGGAGAAATCTGCCTGGTAAGCTGTACGGAAAAATGATCCATAGTTTCCAGAATATGCCAGGGGTATTTGATTGCTTTCCAGGCTCCGCCATAGGGGACAGCTTTTGCCTTCTGCCCGTCGCTGATCATGCGATCGAGAGATTTTTCATAAACGTCGTCTGCGGTAGATGTGGTGCTAGTCAAATACTTAAGTAGTTTCTCTGGTTGAGCATGAAGATGCAGCACGATGTTTATCAGGTTTGAAGGTTCCTGTCCTATCGGTGGTTTTTCTACGATATGGCTGATTTCATTATGTTCGTTTACTACTAAGTAGCCGCCGGGAAAATAGCTTTGCACTTGACTGGCGCTGATATAAACTGAGTAGTCTTCATTTTTCTGATACTCGTGAAGTAGATTTGTGTATGCTGTGGTATCGAAGATGTCATTTGAACTCACCAGGATGAATGGTTCTCCAGCTATTAGATCAGATGCTGCCAGAATAGCATCTGCCATGCCCAGAGGCTTCTTCTGGATGATAAAATCTGCTTTGATGTTTCTGATGTCAGATAGCGATGCTCTAATCTCGGCATCGTTTCCCGGATGAGCAATGATGATAAATTGAACTATACCGGCTTCTCTGGCTGTACTTATCTGGTGAGTGATTAGAGGTTTGCCCATAAATTTGAGCAATGCCTTGTCTGTGGTTATCGGTGTCATTCTCTTGCCGATCCCACCACACATGAGGACTACTTTAGCGGTTTTCACTACCTGCACCTCAAGGAATCATTAAATCGCATAACATAATGCGATGTAATTATAGCTGTTTTCGAGCCTTTGCGAAAGGGAGCAGGGAAAGTGCTGTTTGCAGCAATAGCTTGTTGTGCCAATCGAAAGAGAAGTTCTCAGCAGTGCTAATATGCTCTGGTACATGTCTTTTTCGAGCGATGTTAAACAGATATTCAATGTGGTTATTGCTTAGCTTTGACCACAGGCATTGTGCCCAATAGCCGGTGGTTAACTCTCGCCTTAATTTTTTTTGCCATTGCGTTTGATATGCTGAGAGATTAGAGGCGGAGAAGTTGTCTGATGTTAGTGCCTGGTGCAGGACGGAGGCAGCTATATTGGCACAGAGTATTCCGTAGTATATGCCTCCCCCTGTAATTGGCTTCACCTGACCGGCAGCTTCACCCACCACCAGTATTCGGTCAGTATATGTTTTGGGTAATGGCTGGAGTGGAATGGCAGCGTAGTTTTTGGCGACTTCGCTCGAGGTTATTTTCCCCTGTGTTTGCAGGGTGAGCAGAAACTGGTTCAAATGCCATTCAGGTTGTTGTCGAGTCATCAGTCCGGCTAAACCTTTATTGTCTTTAGTAGGGACTAACCAGGTAAATCCGCCCGGAGCTACTTGCTGGTCAAGGTAAATCTCCACCTCGTCAATCTCACTTATGTTTACTTCTGCCTGTGCGCCTGTGCTGAGATGCTTTATTTTGCCCAGGCCTAGATTCTTAGGTAAATCTGAGCCATAGCCTGTGGCGATAACTGCTGTTTGGGCTTCAAAAACCTTCTCTCTATTGTTATTGTTTGCACTTATTAAAAGGCGCTCACGGGCACTTTCTATACCTGTTACCTGTGTGGAAAAGCTATAGTCTGTGCCAATTGACAGCGCCTTGTTTATCAATGCTTGTTCCAGTGCTGGGCGGTCTGTGATGACTGCTACTTCATCTTTACGCCGTAATCTGAGGTATTTGCCGGAGGGAGCAACAAACTTAGCCGAATTAGATTGCCTGAGGATAATACTTTCAGCTACACCCAGCAAATCAAAGCATTCTTTGCTGATAATACCGGTGCAGCAAATATTCTGACCAGGAGCTTGTTTCTTTTCCAGCACGAGAACTTTGTAGCCAAGTCGGGTCAATTTGTTAGCTAAATAGCTACCTACCGGGCCAGCGCCGATTATAATGGTGTTATACATTGTATTCCGGGTTCAAAATTTGATGCGCACGATGCATTTTTATGATTTTTGTATTGCGGAGAAATACAAATTTGGCTATTGACAAATTGCAAATGGTATGTTATAGTGGCAATGTCCCAAGTAATTAAACCAAAACCGGGGAGGCAGAGGGGCCGACACAAGGTAGGCGAAGGCCGAAAAGTGTTAGGCAGGAAGAGGAACCGGAGAGGTAAGGTTACTTGGGGCATTTTATTTTGGGCGTACCTCTTCAATTAATTCTGGATTTAGCACACCGATAAAGGGAAGATTTCTGTATTCCCCATGGTAATCCAGCCCATAGCCCACTACAAATTCATCAGGTATTTCAAAACCTATATAATCAATGGGCACATCGGCCAGGCGGCGGACACGCTTGTCCAGCAGGGTGCAGACGCGCAGGCTGGCGGGGTTATGTGCTGTGAGATGGTTAAGCACGTAATTTAGAGTCATTCCAGTATCAACCACGTCCTCAATCATGAGTACATGGAGTCCTGATATACTGGTGTCGATGTCCTTGGTTATCTTCACTGCTGGCTCATCGGTGTTGCTTCCATAATAAGAAATAGCCATGAGCTCGGTGGTAAGCGGGATAGAAATATGTTGCATTAAATCGGACATGAAGCAGATGACGCCTTTTAAGACGCCCACTAGTACCAGTTGTTTCTCCGCATAGTCGCGTGAAATAAGCTTCGCCAGTGCTCTGACTCTCCTTTGTACTTGAGTGTGACTTAATAGCACCCGGTTTATTCCCACCACCTTGGTGGCCCCGAGGGGACCATAACCATATTTAGCCAATAATTTAGCGTAGTCACTTTTATTAAGTAGTCTAATGTTTATTTCAGGGTACATCTCTTTCAGGCGGCGGAGTTTTCGATTTTTTTCGGTGATTAAGCTCTGTTTCATGGTGGTAAGCTCGATGTAAAGGTTTAACTCCGGAAGATAAAAATCGGGGGTAAACATTTCGGTTATTTTGTTGCCCTCCCAAGCTATAGGGAAAGCTCGTGGTTCATAAAGCCATTCAATACGGTAGAAATCAAGCAATTTAGCGAATTCCTCTTCGCTGGGATGACTAAAATCTGATGGTTTTAATGAGGGATATCGCAATTGTGGTGTTTCGGTTAATTTTGCTCGTTTTATTTTTGTTTCTTGCTGGTTTGCTCGTAGCAACTGAAGAAGTTTGGAGCGTTCGAGGACAAGTGCGACTATGCTCGCTGCGTTCGATAGGAAATCCTTGTCCGCTGATGAGAACTGCCGAGTATCCTCTGCATAGACTCGCATTTCACCGATGATTTCGCCTTTTTGCAACAGAGGAACACCCAATACTGAGCTGATGTTCTCCATTTTGGCTGCCTCCGGGTACTGGGCATGTTGAGCCTGGGAAATATCGGTAACTGATACTATTTTACCTTTCATGATATCAGGGAGGCTTTTATAAGCATTCAGTGCTCCTTTGCGGAGGTACAGGTCGCTAAGTCCAAAGGCGGCGATGATTGCCAGATGTTCTTTCTGGGGACTGAGCAGCATGATAGAACAGCCGTCGGCCCTCATTGCCTTCGCTGAACTTTTGGCGATTGAGTTGAGCGACTTTTTAGGAGGGAGAGCTGAGCTGGCAGTCCTGATTATTTGTTTGAGGGCTTGAGTGTAGTTATGATCTGTAGTTTCCATTCCTCCCCGCACCAAAGAAAGAATTTAGCATTAGCCACATTTAGTATAACCACAACTGGGGCAGATATGGCAACCTTCCTGGTAAACCAAAGAGCTCCCACAGTCTGGGCACAATCCTGTCCAGGTTTTAGACATGACCGCATGAACAGCGACATTTTTCGGTGTGCTGGATTCCTGGTCTCCGTTAGTGTATTTTTCCAGTACACTGCCGATAGCATCGGCACAGGAGAGGACGAGGCGTCCCTGCTCCCAGGCAACTGAAGGACAGCGAATGGCGCGTAGTTGTTTGGTGATAGAAGAAATGTCAATCCCTGTCCTGAGTGCCAATGAGATAAGTCGACTGGTGGCTTCTAACTGTGCTGAAGCACAACCTCCAGCTTTCCCCAGGCTGGAGAACACTTCGCAAATGCCCTGGTCATCGAAGTTTACAGTAACGTAGATATACCCGCAGCCGGTGTTTACCCTCTCGGTGATTCCCTTGGTCACCTTTGGTCGCTGTCTGGGAGTTCGTTTAGCTTCTATTGGAGACTCTTCCTTGCGGCCAAGGTTTAATACTTGAGTTTCACGGCTTCGATCCCGGTAAATCGTTAATCCTTTCAGCCCCATTTTATAAGCCATAGTATATATTTTGGCCACATCTTCCCTGGTAGCTTCATGGGGAAGGTTGACCGTCTTAGAAACGGCGCTGTCGGTGTATTTCTGGAAGGCCGCTTGCATTTTGACATGCCATTCAGGGGCGATATCGTGAGAGGTAACGAAGATATTCTTAACCCAATCAGGGATATTGTGATTCAGCTCTTTTAGCTTTTTACCCTCGGATAGCTGCTTTATCAACTCTGGAGAATAGAATTTTTCCTGTTTAGCCACTTTCTCGAAATAAGGATTGAGCTCTATCAGTTCAGCCCCGTCCAGTATGTGTCTGGTGTAGCTCAAAGCAAAGAGGGGTTCGATGCCGCTGGAACAGCCGGCGATGATACTTAACGTGCCAGTAGGCGCTATGGTGGTTCTCGAGGCATTTCGGGGTTTCAACCCATCGGCTGTATCATAGATACTCCCTGTGACGGTGGGGAATAAACCTCTATCCTTGCCCAATTTTTCAGATTCATTGTTGGCTTCTTCTGATATGAAACGCATTATAGTTTCTGCAGCCTCCAGAGCCTTATCCGAGTCATAAGGGATACCAAGTATAATCAACAGGTCAGCCAGACCCATGACACCAAGCCCGATTTTTCTGGTGGCTTTGGTTTTTTCTGCTATTTGAGGTAAGGGGTATTGGTTGACATCGATAACATTATCCAGGAAACGCACGCATAGTTTTACAGTATCGGCCAGCTTGACATAATCAATCTGAGGTTGCTCCTCGACATATTTAATCATCTTGGCGAGATTTATTGAGCCAAGGTTGCATGATTCGAAGGGAAGTAGAGGTTGTTCCCCACAGGGATTGGTGCTCTCTATTTTGCCTAGGTGTGGAGTAGGGTTGTGCTTGTTGATGTTGTCAATGAAGATGATGCCAGGGTCACCGGTGCGCCACGTCATATCCACTATTTTGTTGAAAACTTCTCGGGCATTTAGATTGCCGGTGACTTCGTCAGTGTGAGGGTTTACCAGATTGTAATCCAGGTTTTTGTCCACGGCATTCATAAACTCTGCAGTGACTGCTACGGATAGGTTGAAATTGGTCAGGGCCTTTGGATCCTCTTTCGCAATGATAAAGTCCAGAATATCAGGATGGTTTACGTTTAAGATAGCCATATTGGCGCCACGCCGCATCCCCCCTTGTTTGATAACATCAGTGGCAGTATCGAATGCTCTCATGAAAGAGATAGGGCCGCTGGCGACTCCACCTGTGGAACCAACTCTATCTTTTGTGGGGCGAAGGCGTGAGAAGGAGAAACCAGTGCCCCCACCACTTTTGTGAATCAGGGCTGTATATTTTACCGCATCGAAGATGGATTCCATAGAATCATCGACAGGGATGACAAAGCAAGCTGATAGCTGTCCCAGTTCTCTGCCGGCATTCATCAGGGTAGGTGAATTAGGCAGGAATTCCAATGAAGCCATAAGCTGATAGAATTTATTTTCCCATAGGGCAACATTTGCTTTCTGGTCGTAAAGAAGCTCAGCCGAGGCGATGTGTTTTGCCACGCGATGGAACATTTCTTCCGGCGTTTCTACCACGTTACCTTTGCTATCTTTTCTTAAATATCTTTTTTCCAGAACCACGATGGCGTTTTCAGCAAGTTCTATTTTGGGCTCAGGTACTGTCTTC
Organism: Chloroflexota bacterium; assembly: GCA_037443085.1. Taxonomy (GTDB): domain Bacteria; phylum Chloroflexota; class Dehalococcoidia; order GIF9; family UBA5629; genus JBBIPA01. The sequence goes on from JBBIPA010000017.1 coordinate 16,674, forward strand.
GCTTGTGGTGCTGGCTTCTCAATTAATTTGGCGGGCTTTTCGCTTACCTTGGTTTTCTTCTCTATGATTGTGCTTGGCCCGGATGCAGCTGGCTCCATCTTCATCCTTTCAGTTACGATCTCTTTGACTACAGCCATAATTTGCTCATCGGGTAGAGGGTGTCTCACTGAAGGCTTAATGAAGCGCTCCATTCCCGGCAAGACTCCTTCGAGTCTGCGGATCGCTTCGTTGGTAATCTCCTCCAGCTTTTTCCGCCCAGTGATGCCGAGAGGTTCGGTATAGCTAGAGACAATTTGAGCTATACGAGTCTGGTTAGAAGATTTACTTAGATTTTTGGGATTATTTGTTACCATCTTACTTAACTCTTCTCCGTCGTTTTCCTATTTTGTCCAGTTCTGCTGGTGAGAGCAGGAATAATTGGCCTGCTGGAGGTGCTCCTTCCTTGGCATTGCATAGTTGGTCAACTGCATCTTTGAGTGTTGCGATATCGGTAAAGTCTCGATAGATGCTGGCGAATCTAATGTAGGCGATGTGGTCTAGCTCCTGTAATCTATCTATTACCTTATCGCCGATTGCGGAGCTAGGTATTTCATTTTTGCCTAGCTGATATAGCTCGGCCTCGATGCTATCTACTACCTTATCAATGGAGCCAGTTGGCAATGGGCGCTTCTCACATGCTTTATGGATGCCGGCTGATAACTTTTCTCGATTGAATTCCTCGAGCCTACCATCTTTTTTGATAACAAAGATGCTCTTGGGCTGAACACGTTCGTATGTGGTAAAACGAGCTTCGCATTCCAGACATTGGCGACGACGCCTGATGCCTTCACCGATACTTCGGGAATCAATGACTTTTGATTCAATACCACCGCAGTGAGGACACTTCATCGCACCACCAGAACATGTGGTTTTGGCGGATTTTACCACAACATATAGATGCTGTCAATAGGTAGTTGTGCGGCAGTCTCTTCGGCAATGGGCAGCAATAACAAAAACACAGAGCGGCGATTTTGAATCGCCGCTCTGTGGAAAGGAGGAGGCAGGAGGTTGACCAGGAGGTGCTACCTGGAAATTCTGGGCATATTGGGCATTTTTGCTGATGGGTAGTTAGCTGATCGCCGCATGAATGATGGTACATCCAGGCTTTCTTCGCCAACGCCTCTTAGCAGTCGGCGCAGCTCAAGTTCGGTAGGTGCTCCAGCACCATACTGGGCTGTAAAGCCAGTTGCAATGATTGTAAGTTGCAATTCACCTTCCATCTGTGGGTCAAAGACCACGCCGAAGATGATGTTTGCTTCGGGGTCAACAGACTGGGCGATGATTTCAGCAGCTTCGTTACATTCAAATAGAGTGAGATCGCTGCCACCGGTCACATTGAACAACACGCCTTTTGCTCCTGATATCGAGACATCGAGCATGGGGCTGGCGAGTGCGGCTTTGGCGGCGTCAGTGGCTCGGTTTTGTCCTTTACCACGGCCTACGGACATCCACGCTGGGCCAGCACCCCTCATGATTGACCTGATATCGGCGAAGTCAAGATTGATTAAACCGGGGACAGTGACCACTTCTGCAATGGCTCGTACGCCGAGACGCAGTACGTCATCAGCTAATTTGAAGGCGTTGTCTACCGTAGTCTTGGCATCGCACAGTTCCAGCATACGGTCATTAGGGATGATTACTAGGGTATCTACTTTGTCGATGAGTTTAAGGATCCCTTCCTCTGCCACTTTCGAACGGCGTGCTCCTTCGAAGGAGAAAGGTTTGGTTACGATTGCAATAGTAAGGGATCCCGATTGCTTAGCTACATCAGCGACGACAGGGATACCACCGGTACCACTACCACCGCCCATGCCAGCGGTGATAAACACCATGTCAGCACCGGAGACGATTTCCTGGACAGCCTGACGGCTTTCTTCAGCTGCCTTGGTACCAACGCTGGGGTCTCCGCCGGCACCCAATCCTCGAGTTAACTTCTCACCTAATTGGATGCGCACAGGAACCTCAGCCATAGCCAGTGCCTGAGCATCGGTGTTCATTGCTATGAACTCGACTCCTTTGATGCCTTCCCGGACCATGCGGGTGATCGCATTGGACCCACCGCCACCAATGCCAATTGCCTTAATTCGAGCTGGTGATGTTGAAAAAACTGACCTTGCCATTGATTTTCCTCCTTATTTTGTTAAACGCCGAAGAACTTTTTCATTACTGTGACGAAACTGCCAAAGATGCCACTCCTCTTGCTTGCCTCCCAGGCCGGTTTCCCTTGATTTCTCACTCCCCAGAGAAGCAGTCCAACGCCTGTGGCATTAGCGGGATCGTGGAGAATGTCAGTGATGCCATAGACGCCCATTGGCTGTCCAATTCTGGTTGGGATGCGCAGTATTGTGCGGGATAATGCTTCAAGTCCAGCCAGTTTGGAGCCACCGCCGCTAATCACTAATCCTGCCGGAGCCAATGCGTTGTAGTTGGAATCAGGCATTTCTAGAAGAATAAGTCTCAGTAGTTCTTCCATGCGGTCCTGTATGATCTTGCAAAGATCACGGTATGACACACTGTGGCCATTCTCGATGTTGAGAGTAGAGTCTTCAGACTTGGTGATTAACTCTGGCGAGACATTACCATATTTTTTCTTCATTGCCTCGGCAATATCGAAAGGTAGACCTAATCCAATTGAGAGGTCACTGGTGAACTGATAACCAGCCACTGGAATAATAGAGGTGTGGTAGATACTACCGTCTTTGAATACCGCTATGTCGGTTGTGCCGCCGCCGATGTCAGCCAAAATGACCCCTAATTCTTTTTCTTCTGCAGTCAGCACTGCTTCGCCGCTGGCGAGGGGTTCCAGAATAAGATCGGCAATTTCAACCCCAATGCTGCGGATGCATTTCACCAGGTTTTGTATTGAGGCAATTGCTGCTGTAATGACGTGGGTTTCTACGTCCAGCCTGAAGCCGTGCATGCCTACAGGATTCCTGATTCTTTCCTGGTTATCCAGATTGTAGTGGCGTGGGATGGCGTGGAGTATTTTACGATCATCGGGAAGATTGACATGCTGGGCAGAATCCAGAACTCTTCTGAGGTCATCACCTCTTACCAGTCGGTCGTTACGAGGTATGGCTACTACACCGTGCGTATTAGTCGAGTGTATATGTCTGCCGGTGACTCCCACGTAAGCAGATTCTACCTTGACACCGCTAGCCTGTTCCGCTCGTCTTATCGATTCTGCGATGGTGTCCTTGGCTTCTTCCACGTTGACCACCATTCCCTTGTGCAGGCCACGTGATGGGACAAAGCCCACCCCAAGCACCTGTACGCCGCCACCGGAATCTAAGGTGGCTACGATAGTGCATATTTTTGTGGTACCTACATCAATTGCTGTAATGATTTTTTTCATAATCAACCTCCTTTTTAAAGCTAGTTAGATTTTATTGCTTTGTTTAACCTCCTTTGGATTGTGGGGATGATTCAAAGTCGTTCGACCACTCTAAGCTTTGCGCTACGACTTCGGGGGTTCATTTCTACTTCTTCTGGCGATGGGGTAATTACCTTTCTTGATATAAGTTTAAAACTAGGTACATGACCGCAAGTACAAACAGGAATTTGAGGAGGGCAAAGGCATGACATAGTTTCACGCTTCATGAATTGTTTTACGATGCGGTCTTCAAGAGAGTGGTAACTGATGACAACCAGTCTGCCTCGCCGGTTAAGGCAGTTGATGGTCTGCTTGAGCGCATTCTCCAGATTCTCCAGCTCGTGATTAACGGCGATACGCAATGCCTGGAAAGTCTTTGTCGCTGGATGAATCTTCTGTTGCCGACCACCAACTGCCTGTTCTATTAGATGGGCTAAGTCAACCGTGCTAACAACGGGGCGGTTCTTAACGATTAGTTTGGCTATTTGTCTGCTGTGGTGCTCTTCGCCATATTCATATATTAATTGGGCTAACCTGTCTTCAGGAAGTATATTAAGTAGATCAGTGGCAGTAAGTACCTGATTAGGACTGAAACGCATATCTGGTTGTGCCTCATGCTGGAAGCTAAAGCCGCGCTCGGCATCTTCGAGCTGTGCTGATGAAATGCCAAGGTCAAGCAGAATGCCATCTGCCGGGAAGAAGTCATTTTCCCGGCAGATTTTTTCTAAAGCGGTGAAGTTGTCATTAGCCAGTGTGAGCAATCCTGAATACTGGACTAGCTTTATTCTAGCTATCTTGATAGCTTCTGGGTCTGCGTCAATGCCTAGAAGTTGACCGGAAGGCGAGCATTTTTCCAATATAGCGCGTGCATGACCTCCAAGGCCTAATGTGCAGTCGACATAGCGTTTTCCTGGCTGTACCTGTAACGCTTCGACTGCTTCATTGATGAGAACTGGCATATGAGTTGGTAACGACATAGCTAAGGTCATTGCTGCCCCTCAAAGCTTTCTATAGTTGGCCAGGCCTGTCCTTCGGCTGCAGCCCATTCTTTATTCCATAGCTCGGGACTCCATAGCTCGATCGATTCGTTCGCACCGACTATTATGGCAACATCTTTTATTTGTGCATGGTTACGTAGAGATGGAGGCAATGCTATTCTGCCTTGTCCATCTAGTGTAAGGTCGTACGCGCTGCCAAAAAGAAATCTGTTTAGTCTTCTCGTCTTGCTTCTGGCTACTATTTGATTAGTTGCCAATTGGTCAGCTATTTTTTTGAATCTCTCCTTCGTATAAACGACAATACATGGCTCGAGGCCACGCGTTAACACCAGACCATTGCTGAATTCCTGACGGAACTTAGGTGGTAATGGTAATCTGCCTTTGTTATCGACCTTATATTCGTACTCGCCGAGAAGCATGTGTTACTCTCTTTGGCTGTGGGGGATTAAGATAATATTGCCACTCCTTCTAGTTGCTGCTCGAGGACCTTGAGTTGATTCCAGTCCATTCTTGATAGTTCCTCAACGAACTCGCGAGTGTTCCAGTCACTGCATAAGGAATAGGTAATAAGATCGCTGTTCGGGTGTTGTTCGACGAGGATACTCTTTCTTACCAGGGAGGATATGGCGTCTCTCAAGTTAAATTTGGCGGTATCCAGGGCGCTGGCGATGGTGTAAAGGCTTAATTTGGCATTGGGGTGACGTGCCCAGAACGCGAGCAATTTGAGCTCCATTCTGGTGAAATCATTCTCTTTGAGGAAACCGTATAGCTTGCTGTTGGCTACTCTATATTGAATGCAATCTATTACCATATTTTCCTCCCACTATTTACCACTTTTTACCCTTTTCCACCATACTAAACACTTTTTCTCCACTTGTCAATACCTTTTGAGGGAAATAACACAAAAAAATTTTGATTTTTCCCAAATAGTCAATAGTGCGAAGCAGTAAATCTCCTAGATATAGTGGTTGTCTTAATGTACATGCCAACATCTTGTTTTTTATGCCTTGACGATGATTTTCAAGGAAACAACAGGGCTTCAGTGGGATATTTTTATGTTTGGTGACTTACCTCTGGTATGGTAAAATAAGCGGGTGTTTTTGACCGGTGTATTGACTATAAGTGATAAGGGGTCGTTGGGGGAACGTATAGATGAGAGTGGACAGGTTGCTCAGCGTTATATTAAACGCCTGGCTGATTTTAAGATAATGAAATACGAAATTGTACCTGATGAAAAAGAAGTTATTGCTGATAGACTTAAGGAATGGGTAGATAATGCTGGGCTTGATCTCATTATTACCAGTGGGGGGACGGGATTAGCCCCCAGAGATGTCACTCCTGAGGCAACTATGACAGTAGTTGACCGGCTCATTCCTGGCTTGACGGAGATTATGAGGATGGAGACAAAAAAAGATTCACCTACAGCGGTGCTAAGCCGTGCAGTGGCTGGCAGCCGAGGGAAATGCTTGATTGTTAATTTGCCGGGTAGTCCTGGTGGGGTGAGGGAATGTCTTGAGGTGATCTTGCCAGTGATACCACATGCGCTGGAAACTCTTGCTGGCAGAGTATTTGAAGGTCCTCATCATGTGAGGTAGTGGCGGTGCGAATAGACATTCTGAGCTTATTTCCACAAATTTTTGATAGTGTATTTAGTTACAGTATTATCGGGCGAGCTAGAGAACATGGCTTGATTGATATACGACTGCACGATATTCGGGAATATACTCATGATAAGCACCATGTAGTTGATGACTATCCCTTTGGTGGTGGTCAGGGAATGATGCTCAAGCCTGAGCCGATTTTTGAAGCAGTAGAGGCTATTATAAAAGAAATGAACATATCAACAGTTCCGACGATTTTGCTGAGTCCGCAGGGTCGTCTGTTCAATCAGGAAGTTGCCCAGCAGTTGGCGGATTATCGCCAATTTATTCTTATCTGTGGTCGCTATGAGGGCGTAGATGAGCGTGTGGCGGAACATCTGGCTAGTGATGAAATTAGTGTTGGTGATTATGTGCTAAGTGGTGGTGAGGTAGCCGCTATGGTGGTGGTGGATAGTGTGGTTAGATTATTACCTGGTGTCGTTGGCTCTGCGGCATCCTTAGCGGATGATTCGCATGTTGAAGGACTTTTAGAGTATCCTCAATATACGCGTCCAGCCGAATTTCGAGATTGGGTGGTGCCGCCTGTCCTGCTTTCTGGGAATCATGCTCAGATTGCTCGCTGGCGGCGTCAGCAGAGTTTATTGCGTACTGCGCGGCGGCGACCAGACCTTTTGGAAAAGGCTGTTCTTTCTGACGAGGATAAGCTATTCCTGAGCCAAGCTGGAAGTTACGAAAACTAAAAGGAAGGGATATAACAATAATGAATGTTGATTCTCTGTATCAAGTGAAATCAAATTCCAATGTGCCAAAATTAAGCCCCGGTGATACGGTGAGAGTGACCTTTAAGGTGAAAGAGGCTTCTCGAGAGCGTCTACAAACTCTCCCGGGATTGGTGATTAAGGTTAAGAGGGCCAGGAGTGGGGGTAGCTTTACCATAAGACGAGTTACTTCAGGGGTTGGCGTGGAACATACCTTCCCATTCGCCTCTCCTCTGCTGGATAAAGTCGAAGTGGTGCGACATGGCAAGGTCCGTCGCGCCAAGCTTTATTACATGCGGCGATTGAGTGCCAAGGAAGCTCGCCTAAAGGAGAGGAGAGAGAAGCTGGAGAAGGAAGGGATTGCAGTAGAGATGGTTGCTCCAGAGATTGTCGAGGCTCCAGAACCTCAGGAGGTTACAGAAACCCCGGCAACGAGGGAAGCGACAGCAACTAAAGAAGCTTGATGAGATATGCTGAGGTGGCGGTAAATTCGCCTATCGCTCGGCGGCGCAGCTTTTGTTATTCCATACCTCCTCATTTGTCGGTTTCAGTTGGACAGGCAGTATGGGTACCTTTTGGCACCAGAGTACTGCAGGGCGTTGTCATGAAACTGAGCCCAGCTCCTTCTGTTGATGCCACCAGGGACATCGTTAGCACCATTTCGATGAAACCTTTGCTTTCCACGGCACAGGTTGAACTTGCCTTGTGGCTAAGCGATTACTATCTTGCTCCTCTGTTTGACGCTGTCGCCCTGATGTTGCCTCCAGCCTTTGAAAGACGGTTAACCGCCTTTCTGCAGCTTTTATCTAGTTCTTTGAATGTATCGGAGCTGACCCTGGAGCAGAGGCAATTGGTCGGCTTTTTTGCAGGGAGAGACAGAGTGAAGCTGATGGAGTTGCAAAAAAAGTTTGGGAAGAAGAAAAGTGAACGGATAATTGAGCAACTGGTTAGACGCAATATGCTGGCCAAAATTGAGAGATTGGAGGACGTCAGGGTAAAACCCAAGATAGCGCAGTATCTGAAACTGAATATTGATAATAATGAGGTAGCCGAGATAGTTGACGGACTCAGGAAATCTAGAGCTACTGCGCAGGCGGCAGTTATTGAATTCCTGGCGAAACACCCCAAATCTGTTTTATTGACGGAGTTGAGGAAGCAGGTTAGCTGCCCCAAGGTGGTGATAGAGGCATTAGCCGCCCGCAAACTGGTTTGTTTGGTACAGACTCGGGTCAGGCGTGACCCTTTGGCCCGATTTCATATTACCCAGTCATCACCACCTCTCCCTACTCCGCTTCAAGAGAGTGCCTGGCAGGTGTTACGTAATGGTTTAATGTTCCCAGAGAAAGATAAAACACCTTCGATTTTTCTCCTGGCGGGTGTTACTGGCAGCGGCAAGACTGAGATTTACCTCAGAGCGCTGGCTGAAGTTATTTCGCAGGGTCGAAAAGGTATTTGTCTTGTTCCGGAGATTGCCTTAACCCCTCAGACAATAGAACGTTTTGCCTCGCGTTTTCCCGGGCGGGTGGCTGTATTTCACAGTGGATTGTCTTTGGGTGAGCAATTTGATGAGTGGCATAGGATACAAAGTGGATATTGTGATGTGGTGATTGGTCCCAGGAGTGCCCTGTTTATGCCACAACCTGCTCTGGGTTTGATTATTTTGGACGAAGAGCATGAATGGGCATATAAGCAGGCGGATAAATCGCCTCGCTATCATGCCAGGGATGCAGCCATAAAATTGGCTGAACTTAGTGGTGCTGCCGTGATTCTGGGCAGTGCCACGCCTGATGTGGAGACTTTTTATAAAGCTCAGCAGGGGAACTATCAACTTGTCGAATTGAAGGAGCGTATTACTCCCCGTGGCATTTCTCCTTTGCCTGAAGTGGAAATCGTTGACATGCGCACCGAGCTAAAGTCTGGAAATCAGAGCCTGTTCAGCCGCTCTTTAGCTCAGGCAGTGAACGAGGTTTTAGCTCGAGGCGAGCAGGTGGTCTTGTTTCTTAACCGACGTGGCACTGCCAATTTTGTTCAATGTCTTGATTGTGGCCATGTAGCCAGTTGTCCCAGGTGCCTGGTAGCTCTTACTTACCATTCGGACGTAAGAAAGTTAATCTGCCATCACTGTAACTATTCTTTGCAGATGTATCAGACTTGTTCTAAATGTATGAGCCTTCGACTTAAATATTTCGGCATAGGCACACAGAAAGTTGAAGAAGAAACCAAACGACTTTTTCTCGAGGCTCGAACTATTCGCTGGGATAGTGATGTGACACAGAGTCACCGAATTCACGAGGAGATCTTAGCTAAACTTCGAGCAGGTGAGGCTAACGTACTTGTCGGCACGCAAATGATAGCGAAAGGTCTGGATTTGCCTCGGGTCACTTTAGCTGGTGTAATCAGCGCTGATGTCGGGTTAAATATACCTGATTTCAGAGCTGGGGAGCGTACTTTCCAGCTAGTTTGCCAGATAGCTGGCAGGGCGGGGCGTGGTTTGGCAGCGGGCAGAGTGATTGTGCAGACTTATTGCCCTGAGCATTATGCTATTCAGGCGGCAGCACAGCACGATTATCAGGCTTTCTATACCCGTGAGATAGAATATCGTCGTTCATTAGGTTATCCGCCTTTCGGTCAATTGGCTCGTCTGATGTTCAGTCACACCAATCCTGTTGTCTGTCGCCGTGAGGTTGAAAAAGTGAGTCAGCTTCTTAAGGCTGAAAAAGACAGGAAGGGTATAACTGCACTGAGATTTATTGGCCCTATTCCAGCCCAGGTTCCACGAATTCGAGGACAATACCAGTGGCAGATAATTCTATGCGGCAGTGCGCTATCGCAGTTTTTATCTGAGATTCCTCTTCCACAGGGCTGGGTTGTGGATGTCGATCCAGTCAGTGTGATTTAATATACAGCCATGGCAGTACTTCCTTTTTGTTCCAGTAATAACCCGGTGTTGAGGCGAAAAGCAAAAAAGGTGCCCAAGGTTGATGACTCGATTCAGCGCCTCGTCGATGACATGATAGAGACTATGAGGGCAGCTTCTGGTGTCGGTTTAGCCGCTCCTCAAATAGGTGTTTCACTCAGAATTGCTGTAATTGAGGTGCCCGGCAATGATATTATTGCGCTCATTAATCCGGAAATAGTTAAGCGCGGTGGCGAGCGTTCTTTAACTGAAGCGTGTCTCAGTGTTCCCGGGTACTACGGTGAGATCAAGCGGTCGGAGTGGGTCAAGGTGAAAGCCCTGGACCGGAATGGCAAAGAATTTCGTATTAAGGGAGAAGGATTGCTGGCTCAAGCGCTGGAGCATGAGATGGACCATCTTAACGGTATCTTGTATATAGACCACTTAGATAGCCCGGAAAAATTACAGAAAGCATCATCACAACGAGAGATTGATACCAGGGAAGGCATTTAGCCTTCAAATAAATCCGGGGGTTGTGCTGTCTTGTCCTGAAGCAGGTCTCCCTATCCTTTCCAGTCCATTTCTACGACAAATCGTCCGGACAAATTCTCCAGGGAAACAGGATAAAAACCCGCGGCGTCTTTGGTAACGGTAAATACTACCTTCTGACTTCTGCCGGGACCCAGCTCCACCTCCTCAATGCTTTCGGCTATACCTTTTATCCTCAGCACTACGCTGTAATTGCCAGGAGTTTCTCCGCTATTGGTGATAATAGCAGTGATGGCAATCGGTTCTCCTTGTTTAACTCTTTCCGGTGTTATGGTGAGATTGCTGACTGAGAAGGCGGCGGGTAAACGATGAATAACGGTCAGTATACTGCGCTGACCATCTACTTCCACGTAGTACTCACCGGGGGCATCCTTTATTACAGTGAACAGAGCTGTTTGGCTGGCACCTGGATTAAGGGTTAACTCCGAGATATTTTCGACAACTCCTCCAATTCGAAGTACCATGCTGTAATGTCCCGTTGCGGTGCTGTTATTGGTGACAACAGCGGAGATATTAACCGTATCGCCTTCTTTCACCTGTTGTGGTGTAATGGTGAGGTTGCTTACGGTGAATTGCGGTACATGCCTGACTGGCGGCATGCCGAAAGGTTGTGGAGCAAAACCAGGCTGTTGTGCCATTGGAGCGAAAGAAGGAGGTGCTCCGAATTGTTCTGGTTTTGACGGAGGCATTTGTGGTTGTCTGGGGAATGGAGGAGGTGGTGTTGGTGTCATTTGCCCTGGATATGGAGGTGTTTGCTGTGGGGCAAATGGCTGTGGCGCTGCCTGCTGCCCGAATGGCTGCTGCGGCATTTGTTGTTGCCCGGGGAATTGTGCTGTTGGTCTTAGTGGCGTTTGCTGTTGCTGTCCGGAATACTGCGGCGTGCTAGGTG
>JBBIPA010000017.1:27886-32869 GCA_037443085.1 Chloroflexota bacterium
GGCAAATGGCTGTGGCGCTGCCTGCTGCCCGAATGGCTGCTGCGGCATTTGTTGCTGCCCAGGGAATGGTGCTGTCGGTCTTGGTGGTATTTGCTGTTGTTGCTGTCCAGGATATTGTAGAATCCCCCCTTGTGGCAGTGATTGTGGTATCTGCCCGGGATACGGTGGCATTTGTTGCCCGAACGGTGGTTGTACTGCTATAGGTTGCACCGATATAGTTGATGGTTGTCCTCTAATTGCTCTGCCTGGTTTTCCTGCTACTCGGGCTGTCTTCTTTTTCTTAGGTGTGGTGAGTACCATTGCCGCCATGATGATGATGATAAGGACTACAGCGCCAATGATTGCCCAGACAAAGGTGGGCAGAGAGGCAAAAAAGGATGCTTTTACGTCAAATGTCCCTGTCTTGGGGCCGATTTCAACAACATACTTGCCTACTTCACTTCTAGCCAACCTGAAGCTTAAGGTGGTGCTTTCGCCTGCTTTTAAGTCGATACGTTTTTTATCCGCGACAACTCCGTTAATAAATAATTTTAACGAGTCGTAGGTGAGTGGTTGGTCGGATGATTTGTTCTGTGCGGTAACGCTGATAACTACCTCTTTGCCCGGATTAACTTCAATAGGGTCGATGAGCAGGTTCTTTATTTCCAAACCTGACGGCGCTATGCTGAACACGCCCTTGAGGTCTCCTATGGAGACGTTGTATTCACCAACCGCTGTTTTGGTGATGGGAAACATAACCGTCTGATTCTCGCCGGGCTTCAGGGCGACATCTTTGGTGGCTTCAATATTATCGTTTATTTTCAGTTCTGCCTTGTAGGTTCCAGCTTCAGTTCCGGTATTGGCAACCTTCACACTTACGGTAGTGGTGGTAGCCTGATTTCCGCTTCCGGCGCTAATGAATTTGGGGCTGATGCTCAAATCACTCACTTTGAAGGTAGCTGCGGCAGCAGCAGTTACGGTAGAAATAACAACCACAGCCAGTGCCAGAATCACTGACATCAGCCAGAAACGCTTTTTCATTATTGCCTCCTGCATAACCACTTTTGCGTTGAAATGCTGTGCCTTAATACTCTACGATAAAACTGGTTGTAAATCAATAGCCAGATAGTGTTAGTGCTCTGTTTTGACCCATAACCTCTTTCCATCGGTAATAAATTCAATGGTACCATTGGTAGCAGTAAGCAATACTTTGTCTGTACCAATTCGCTGGTATAGCCGGGTGATTACCTCGGGATGAGGATGGCCAAAGTTGTTGGCGTTTGCTACCGAGATTACTGCTATGCTGGGATTGGCAACCGCCAGCAGTTCTGCCGAGGTAGAAGTTCGGCTGCCGTGGTGGGCGACTTTCAGTACAGTGCTATTCAAGCGAGCGCGCTGAGAAATGAGATACCATTCTACTTCCTCATCGATGTCAGCAGTGAACAGAAAGCTCGTTTCATTATAGCTAAGACGAAGTACCATGCCGTTTTTGTTTATATCAGCAGCCGTTTTTTGGAGCAGTGATATCGGTGGATGAAGAACTTCTATTTTAATGCCGTCGCCGTAGCTTATTTCTTGGCCAGCATGAGCATGGCTATATTTGATTCTCTTGCTCTGAATTAGATTCAGCATTTGATTATAGACCAGTGAATTATAGGTTATTTTAGAGGTGACCACATGCTTCACGTTGTAATTACGGAGTATTTCCACCAGTCCGGTTATATGGTCCGCCTGGGGTTGAGTCACTATTATTAAATCGATTGTCCTGTCCCAGAATGGTAATTTCTTGCTCAGCTCTAGCTTTATAGCCTGAGGACTGGGGCCGCCATCAATAAGAATCTTGTGGTGCCCCGGGGTCTGCACCAGGATAGCGTCGCCCTGTCCCACGTTCAATATGCTGACACGAAGGTTATTGTCAGGTATGGTGAGTGCGCCGGTCCAAACCAGCACCGCTGCAATCAGAACAGGGAGAGTACTCCACTTTTTGGTGAGTGATGCTGGATTATTACTGTTATGCCGGCTGGTTTGTGAAACTGTAGAAGAAACGAGGTTGGTGAGTTGGTTTCTGTGAGTTAGAACTAGTCCGGCTACTATTAATATAATGTAATATACTAGAACTTGCCAGACCTGTACGTCGTCCAGCCTGATGGATGAGAATGGCAAGGTGTCAAAGACATGCACTATGAGGATTAAATAGCTGAGGAAAAACCAGGCTATCCAGCTCAAGATGTGAGCAACTAAAGGTAAAATAAGCCCCACGATACTGACTATGGCGGCAGTGATTATTATAGCTGGCAACGATGGAATGGCAAAAAGGTTTGCAGGCAAGGCGATAAGAGAAACAACACCAAAGTAATATGCCACCACCGGGCCAGCAGCCAGGATAGCTGACAATGTTACCGCAAGGCTGTCGGCAAAAATTGTGTAAGCGGAGATGGCTAATCCGCCTGTATTCATTGTAGCAGGAAGCCATTTCCTGCTATATGCTTGCAGAAAAGGAAAGATAAAGATAAGGCCAGCCATGGACAAAAAACTCAGTTGGAAACCGGCGTCCCATAGAATCTGTGGTTCGAATCCCACCATTATGGCAGCGGCGAAAGTCAGTGCGGTGGCGGCGCTTCGCTGCCTGCCTAGAAGCTCAGCAAGAAGAAACATGCTTCCCATGATAGCGCCACGAACAACTGGCGGACTCATACCGGTAATTACCGCATAGAACCATATTGCGGCAAATGCTAGCCAGACATAGAGGTAATAGCGCCTTCCCAGCAGGCGTATGCCGGCAGTGAGGAATAGGCCTATGATAATGCTGAGGTGAAGTCCTGATATGGCGAGTAAATGAGCAGTTCCTGTCCGGGAAAATTCTTGCCTCAAGGATTGAGGAATGCCACCTCTCAGTCCGAGCAAAATTCCCTGAGCTAAAGAGCCCTGCGGCTCAGGCAAAGCGTTCGATAGGCTTTGTCCCAACCCGCCTCTTAATGAATAGATGAAAGCTAATGCTCTGGAGCCGCCGCCCCTTTCCAGTACCTGTATCTTGGGATAATACATGATGGAGTAAATGCCCTGATGAGCTAAGTAGTCTTTGTAATTGAAATCTCCGAGTTGTGGTGGTGTCTCTAAATTGCCAGATACTTTTATCATGTCCCCATAGTGATATTCAGCGTATCGGGAAACTCGTATAATCACCTTACCTGAAATCTCCCTGGTCTCGTTGCCTAGAGTTATCTTGTTTGCTGATAGTTGCAATAATGAGGCTTTGTCTCTAACCTCCGGCTCAACAGTTATCATTCCTTCGATTTCGAGCTTGCCCTCGTCGTTATAGTAGAGGAGATGGCGTTCGTTCATCACGGGCAGGCTGGATTGAAAATGGACATTTCCTGCCAGGAAGACAAACAGGCAGAGACAGGATAAGATCAGCGTTGTTCTATATCTGGACATGAAAGGAATCAATAATAGAGGAATAATATCTGCGGCAAAAGCCCACAGAGGGAAGATGAGCTTCGAGCCTGCAAAGATACCGATTACCCAGGCGATGCTGAGATAGATAAGGGCCACTTCAGTTTCATTCCTCCACGGTTATGAGATTCCTGATATTATTAAGGATAGATTTGCTGATACCGCTGACCTTGAGCACATCCTCAATCCTGTTAAAGCGCCCGTGTTTGCTGCGGTAATCCACAATAGCCTGTGCTTTTCCCAGCCCAATGCCGGGTAATGCTTCCAGCAACCAGGCTTCAGCGCGATTGAGGCTTACCTTTTGCGCTTGTTGCTGTGACATAGCATCTGCTTTAGGTATGTAGAGCTTAAGTTGACCTGGATTGGCATCAGGTGTCAGTCCAGCAGCCCGGATGAGGTCAGCCAGAGTGTCATCTTGCTTTGCGGGGTAGAAACCGGGATTAGCCACGGCTCCATCGATAAAGACTTCTAACTGGTAGCCTGGCGGTTTGGTTGAAGTTAACGATATTTCCACAGGGCGCTGGTTATTCAATTTGATAGCTAGAATCACTCCACCGGAAACAAGGCAGGCCAGGAGAATAGCCATGATGATTATCCAGTATTTGTCGAACTGATTTGACATAATAATCTCCTTGGTTCTATATATTATTTGGGGGGATAATGGTAGAATTTTAGCACATATGGAGAACTCTAAGACGATAACTTTCAATAGAAAAGCCTATCATGATTACCACATCCTGGAAACTGTGGAGGCTGGTATTGCCCTGAAAGGCACTGAGATAAAGTCTATTAGAGAGGGCAGGGTGAACATTCGTGATGCCTATGCCAAGCCAGAGAATGGTGAACTGTGGCTATTGAATGCTCATATCGCAAGCTACCAGGCGGGAAGTTATTCCAACCATGAGCCTGGCCGGCCGCGTAAACTGTTACTGCATCGTCGCCAGATTGATTACCTGGCAGGCATGGTGAATAGAAAAGGGTTGACTCTGGTACCTTTAAAGTTATATATTAAAAAAGGAATTGCGAAGCTGGAGTTGGGTGTGGCCAAGGGCAAGCGAGCTTATGATAAGCGAGATACCATAGCCCGGCGTGAGGTGGAGAGGGAGATAGAGCGTTCTCTCAAGAGAAAAGGCTAATCAGCACTTTAACAGTTTAACAAGGGGGCGTGTGGATTCGACAGGGACAGGCCTACAGAATAGCAGGTCGAGGTGCCATCTACCTCGTTAATCAGGTGGCAAAAGACAACTGCCAACGAAGCAGTTCCTGTTGCAGCCTAACTAGGCTGTGGCACATCCAACCTGATCCTTTCCCGATGGGTTGGGATTGGGTGACGAAAAATCGGGATGCACCAATCCTGATTGTCGATAGGGATTGGTTAAGAATTATCGACTGGCCCGGCTATACTCGGTCAGCAGAGGCTGGCCAGGTAAGATAACAAGAGCTGACTAAGCCTGTAGCTGATTCTGGCAACCTTCTCATGGACGGGGAGTTCAACCCTCCCCCGCCTCCACCAGGAAAATGTAAGAGCCAGTTTATTAGAACTGGCTCTTT
>JBBIPA010000018.1:0-8871 GCA_037443085.1 Chloroflexota bacterium
ATATAAGGAATGCTATTTGGTAATCGTTAGTTATATCATAAAAATAACCGGCCAGTTATTGGCGGTTTTATATTTGATATCTACAACAGCTATCTTATAGCATTTATCTCAGGAATAGCGGTAATGCTGATAACAACTGCTTGTTTAGTTTTTATCCGCCTTGACCATATGAAGGTAATTAAATAGATTCAAATATTCAGAATGAATAAGCAGGCATTATGGCTCGTTTTTTATGGCTTTTACGAGCACCAACTCTAGAAACATCCTGTCACCAGGTGCATTTCATCGCTTCACCATTACCGCGGCAGATGAGCACCACACAATGACAGACGCTAAATGTCAGGAATCGTTCTTCAGGAAAGGATGACCTTCGTCAAAATTTAGCGTACAATAGGGGGGATTGCCGTGACGTGGTGGGCGGTGGCCGTAATATAGTTAACGGAGGTTGCTCATGCCAGAAGAAATCAAAAACGGCATCTGCTACATGTGCACCGCATCCTGCGCCACCAAGGTGCATGTAGATGACGGCAAGGTAACCCAGATAGACATAGTCGACCCGGTGGCTGCCGCTATCTGCCCCCGTGGCAAAGCACAACTGGATTTCATCTACCACCCTGACCGCCTGAAACAGCCACTCAAACGTTCCGGTAAAGACCGCAACAGCGCTTTCGTGCCCATTTCCTGGGATGAGGCGCTGGATATCGTCGCCGCCAATTTCCTCAAGGTGAAGAAGGAGTATGGCCCCGAATCCGTGGTCTTCTGGATTGCCTATACCAAGGAGCCCCGTCCCTATTTCCACCGGTTAACGCATGCCTTCGGCTCCCCTAACTATTGCACGGAAAGCAGCAATTGCTTTTCCTCACAGTGGCTGGCCACAGTATTAACCTATGGTGTGGACTACGGCTACTGGGTCTTACAGAGTGGCTCGGTAAATCCAGCCACCAAATGCAAAATGATCTGGAGCACCAGCATCAAAAACAATGCACCTTATAACTGGCAGAAACATGTGGAGGCAAAACGAAACGGGATGAAGCTTATCGTGGTTGACCCGCGCCGTACTGAAATCGCCTCCATGGCAGATATCCACCTGCAACTGCGCCCCGGCACTGACGGCGCCCTGGCCCTGGGGATGCTAAACATCCTCATCGGTGAGAATCTCTATGACAAGGAGTTCATGGAGAAGTGGACGGTCGGCTTTGATGATTTAAAGAAGCTGGTTAAGGATTATACCCCCGAGAAAACAGCAGAAATAACCTGGGTACCGGCTGATACCATCAAGAAAGCGGCGATGCTCTACGCCACGGAAAAGCCAGCGCAGATTATGTTTGGCACCACGCCCACTACCCATCACTTCAATGGCGTACAGAATCAGCGTGCCCTTATTTTACTGCCAGCGCTTACCGGCAACTTCGAGGTGCCGGGTGGCAACCGCTGGATACTCAACCACCTTCCGCTCAATGATATTACCCTTCATGACCGGGTTACCTCCATGCCGCCAGGTTTAGGCACAGACAGATTCCCTATCTGGACAACTCTGTATAAGGAGATGGAGTCCAATGTCATGGCTGAGCGCATCGATAGTGGCCAGCCTTATCCCATAAAGGCACTGTTCGGCGCCGGCTTGAACCCGATGTTTTTCCCCAATTCCAACCGTTTCGTAGAGAATGTGAAGAAGCTTGATTTCGTGGTGGTTACTGATTACTTCCATACTCCAGGCACGCAGCTAGCGGATGTAGTTTTACCGATTGCATCCTGGCTGGAACGCCATATGCTGGTCACCAAGCCCAACGGCTACGTCACCATGATAGAGCCGGCCATAGAGTCGGTAGGAGATAGCTGGCCGGAGTGGAAAATCTACTTCGAGCTGGCTAAGAGGCTAGGTGTTGGCGATGAGTTCTGGGGAGGAGATATCATTAAATGTCTTGACTATATATTAGAGCCATCCGGTTTCACTGTTGATGATTTGCGCCGGAATCCTGAGGGAATGCAATACCAGGTATGTCCCCGGCCTGACAAAGATTATGAACAGGCAGGGTTTAAAACTCCCTCAGGCAAGGTGGAAATCTCATCATCTATTCTGGCACAGCACGGTCACCATGCGCTGCCAGTGTACCAGGAACCCCCGGAAAGCCCGCTCAGCCGCCCCGACCTGCTGGATAAATTCCCCCTGGTACTGACATCCGGTGCCCGCACCTTGCCCTACACGCATTCGCTATTTCGGAATATCCCCAGATTGCGTGAGCAGATGCCCAATCCGCTGGTGGACATTAATCCTGAAGATGCCGATGAGCGAAATATCAAGACTGGTGACCTGGTCACCGTCCTCTCACCCCGTGGTTGCGTCTGCATGAGAGCCAATGTTACTGATACCATATTGCCCGGCGTGGTCAGCGTACCGCATCACTGGCCTGGCGAGGCCAATGTCAACGCCATCATTGACGATAAAAACCTCGACCCCATCTCCGGCTTCGGCCAGTTCAAGTCAACATTATGCAATGTGATGAGGGCATAGGGACGATTCGTGAATCGCCCCTTTCACTATCATTACGAGTCCCGATGCAATCGGGACGTGTTAACCCCTGCACATATCCAAATCACAAAAAATACTATAAAATGGTGAGAGAATGATGAAGGGTTCATACCTGGAAAAGACCTCGGTTTCAATAGCCTTAATCCTCAGCATTAGTATTTTTGTTTCCTGTGCCAGTCCTGCGCCAGTACCACCTGCAAAACAACCTTCTCCACCAACTATCCCCCAGCAACCCGTTCCACCACCACCATCACCACGAGCCCTCGTCGCAGTAACCAATCTGGTTTTCCACGATTACAATGGCAACGGCTCTCAAGACCCCGACGAACCACCTATCGAAGGAATAAAACTAACCTATCAGCCTGGAGATGCCAGTTGCACTACTGGTATTGATGGCAAAGGTATTGTTAATATTCCGATGGGTGAGTATAAAGTCTCTATTAGCACCTCTTCTGGTAAATTCAGATACATCCTTCCTTCGGTTTCCGAGATTATATCTGTCAAAGATGGCTTGAAAGTGGCAGTGGATAAAGACAAACAGTTTCTGGTGCCCCTGGTGGAAGGGTTTTTTACTTTACCAATTCCTAAGGACGTAAAATACACCATTGCTTATTTTGATGTGGATAAAAGGTCAGGCACGGCGAGAAATTGGAAGGGGGAGATAATTTCACCGACGTATGATAAGCATATTGGAACAGATTTTATGGTTAAAGCCTGTTGAAATAAGCTGCAAGGCAGTAATCAGCGACGTCGGCCCAAAAAAAAGCAGAGCGGACAGGTAAAGGGCACTTTAGTTCAGATTATGTAAAGGATATGAGGGTCAAGCTCAGACCCCACCCTGTGGTATTGATACTGGTGGCAGCGACAAACCGCTGTGCCTGGATGGCATATCAGAACTGCTCACCATCATGGGCGGGTGGCGCATTGCCGGCACCGTGCCCATGAGCAATGTCTGCCCCGAGCTGGCGCCTCCAGGACAGCACCTGCTCTACATGTCGGCTGAGCCGCTGTCTTCGCTATTGCCCATGGATGAGGAGTATGAGAAGCAGCAATGCCTGCTGGACCTGAAGGAGCAGTTCCCCGACTTCGAAAAACATGGCAGGATTCTGTTGATGGAGCCGCGCAACATAGACCACGAGTTTCCCGAATGCCGCACCTGGAATGGCTACGGCATGCTCCTGGAAACGCCGATACCCAATCTGTTCAATGTGGGCGATGCCTGCCTTGGTACAGGGCAGGCGGGAAGCTCCGGCGCTGCTGAGACTGGTTGTCGGTTGTTGATATAATTAAGAAAGAAAGTTAACATTGTGAAATGGCTGAGTTTGGCTATGCCGGACACATACTGGAAGTAGACCTGTCCAGCGGCAGAACCAATAAATTAGCCACTGCCGACTATGCCGACAGGTTCATCGGTGGCAGGGGCATTGCCGCCAGACTGTACTGGGACAGAGTCACCCCACAAATAAAAGCATTCGACCCGGAGAACTGCCTCATTTTCATGACCGGTCCCGTGGCCGGATTTCCCCGCTTGGCTGGCGCCCGCTGGCAGGTCTGCAGCAAGTCACCGGCAATGGAACCGCAGAACTTTTCCTATGGCAATCTGGGGGGAAGCTGGGGCGTCTGGCTCAAGTTCGCCGGCTACGACGGGCTGGTGGTGACCGGCAAAGCAGACAAACCAGTCTATCTATATGTCCACGATGGGAAAGTTGACATCAAAGACGCCTCCCACCTCCGGGGTAAAACCGGCGTCGAGACCAGAGAAATGCTCAAGGCAGAATTGGGCAAGCAGGTGCGGGTGCTAGCTACCAGCCCCGCCGGTGAACACCTGGTTATCTTCGCCAACATACTTGCCGATGAAGACTCCACCGGCTCATCCGGCTTTGGCAGCGTGCTGGGATCCAAGAACATAAAGGCAATTGCCGCCGTCGGCGATAGCAAGCCCACAGCCGCCCACCCCAATAGAATGAAAGAGCTGGCTGACCGCATTTTTCGCCTGCGCAAGGGCACCTGGGAGCCATATACTCCCGCAGTTGCCGGCAAGACCAGGGTGCACGCCTGCTACGGCTGCATCAGCGGCTGCATGAGGGAAGACTATACCGCCGATGGCGGAGAGCATTCCAAGTTCTTCTGCCAGGCTTCGGATACCTACCGTCGCCATGCCGTGAAATACTACGGCGGCTGGCATGACGTCATCTTCCATGCCACCAGGCTGTGCAATGAGTACGGACTCGATACCGCCGTGGTTCAGCCCATGATTGACTGGCTGGCGCGCTGCTACCAGCAGGGAGTGCTGCGGGATGAGGATGCCGGCATGCCGCTATCGAAGATAGGCAGCGCTGAATTTATTGAGGCATTCGTCGGCAAAGTAGCCTGGCGAGAAGGCTTCGGCGATGTGCTGGCTCAGGGCACCTTCAAGGCTGCTGAGCTAATCGGCAAAGGCGCTAAAGAGCTCATCGGCGACTCCATTGCCACCCGCGCTAATGAAGGCATGGACTATGACCCCCGATTGTACATCACTACGGGATTGCTCTATGCTCTGGAGCCGAGGAGACCGATACAGCAAATCCACGAAATTACCCTTTCGGTACTGCAATGGCTGGAATGGTTCAAGGGCAGCAAGGGGCCGCCGTTCCTGACCACCAAAGTATTGCAGAACATTGCCCAGAAATTCTGGGGCGGCAGGATAGCTGCCGATTTCTCCACGTTCGAAGGCAAGGCGCTGGCAGCCAGAGTAATCCAGAACCGCGAGTATGCCAAGGAAAGCCTCATCCTCTGCGATTTCCTCTGGCCGATTATCTGGGTGAGACATTCCGACGACCATGTCGGCGACCCCACGCTGGAGAGCCAGGTCTTCTCCGCCGTTACCGGCAGAGAGACCGATGAGCAGGGGCTATACCGGTTTGGAGAAAGAATTCTCAATCTACAGCGGGCGATACTGATGCGCGAGGGCTGGGGTGGTAGGGCTGGTGATAAACTCCTTGATTTTGTACATGAGCAGCCGCTGCAGACATTGCGGTTCAACCGGGATTGCCAGGTGCCGGGCAAAGACGGCGAGATTATCTCCAAGAAGGGCGCCGTGCTGGAGCGGGCAGCCTTCGAGCTAATGAAAGACGAGCTATACCAGCTCCGCGGCTGGGACGTCCCCAGCGGCTTCCAGACCAGGGCGAAGCTGGTGGAGCTGGGGCTGGGGGACGTGGCCGGTGAACTGGAAAGGCAAGGGCTGCTGCGGGGCTAGCTGATTTCAACAAACATAGCGATGCCCAAAATTGCTCCGCCTTGAGGCAGACGGACAAACCTGAAGGTTCGTCCCTACATTCATTGGTAAACCCCATATCCACTGGTGAAATCGAACATTGCCCTGACATTTTCCGGTTTAGCTTCGTCTATGGCTCCCCTCGGCGCCATGATGTATCCGCCGTTCTTGCCGACCACGTCAATTAGTTTCTTGCAGTGGTCTTTCACGTCCTGCGGGGTGCCGGTTTGCAGGATGGAAGCGGGCACATTGCCCATAATGCACATGTGATTGCCCAGAATTTCCTTAGCCTTGAACAGGTCGGTAGTGTCGAAATACGCCAGCACCTTGCCCTTGGGCAGTTCCAGCAGATATTCCAGCCGCGAGGTATAGTCTCCCTCGAAGAAGGGGCAGGGGGTCAGGTCAGCCTCTATTACCACCAGTATCAGCTTCTTCAATGTCGGCCAGTAGAACGTTTCAAACTGCTTCAGTGACATAAATCCTTCGGCACCTCGATGGAGAGGAATAAAAATACGAGGATTGCCGCTCTTTTTGGCTGCGGATATGCCTTTATCAATGCTCAGAGGCAATAATTTCTGGCAGGCCTCGAGGATCTTGTCCGGCTGCCGGTATAAATCCAGCATAGAGCCGCGCATTCCCCGGTGATAATCCGATAGCAAATCATAGGGCGCCAGTGTCCTGGCTGCCGCATAGGCGGGAAATCCCAGCTCAGCCATTTCCTGGTTAAAAGTTCCCATAACAGCATTCCACTTAATCATCTCGTGTCCGGCTTTAGCCAATGAATCGAAGGCATGAACGAACTCCGGTTCGGTCAGCATTTCAGTTGCCATCGCCTCGCTATACCCAAATAGCAGGTAGCTAAACGGAGGCAGTTTCGATAAGGCTCCCAGTGCATCATAGAAACGCGGGAGATACATCCGCACCGCATAGTCGGACGGGTCGTGGAGAAAAGCCTCGTACTCACTGGCCTTCATGTACTCTTGCTCCACAAACTGATGCGTGGAATGAGGGGAAACGCCGTGACCCGGCAGCTTTACCTGCCGACATTCCAGGGCATCCAGCACCGGGCCGGGAACTACGGATGCTACGGAATGCATATCAGGCTGGAAGTCAACAATTGTCTGGCGACAGGCAGCTTTCCACTTCCCGGCGTCATAAAAAGCATCTTCGCAGGTAATACCAGCATATTTCGCCGGGAAGAAGGCGAAGAAGGGCACAATGGGCACTCTGTCAGGCACCTTTACCTGTATGGCATCGTCTACCCGTTTGGTTCTTTCTTGCAGCAATTCCCGTGATGATTTGACAGGATTCATGTTGCACCTCTTTCAGCTATCTTACGGATTATAGTGACACATTGTATATTCCTGAGCACAGCAACGCAATACCGTCGCGAAAACAACTTGCATGGAAGCCATCTTATGTTATAATTCTGGCATAGAAGGATTAAGGATGTCTGCAAAAAAGCTGCTTTTTCTTACCCTTTTGTTCATGGCCGGGCTGCTGGCCGTATCGGCAAGCTGTGCACCGCAGGAAAAAGACGTCAGGACGGAAGCCTTTTCCATCCTGGAGCAGCTTAACAGAACCGGCATACAACGCATCGATACCGAAATAGCCAGACTGGACCAGTTGCTCGGTGATATTGAAGACCGGATGGTAAAGCTGGAGCAGATACTGCCCCAGACGCAGCAATGGCTGGACGTCAAGAAAACTGGCGACTATACCGATGTACCCTGCGGCTGATCTAACTCCATAACTGTTATCGCCACTCCGGAGGAGCTGGCGCAATTCACTCAGAACGACAGCTACAAGGTTTCCGACCTCATATTGGAAGTTTATCGTTCCAACGAAGGCCTGGACTTTGTCCCTCTCATTGGCATAACTGACATCAAAGCCGGCACAACCAGCACACTGGAAGTGCTCCGCAAGGAACTGAAAGAGGAGAAGGAAATTTTAGAGCGTAATAAAGGGGAGCAAGTGACCCTGCGCAATGCCTCTCTGGCCACACTACAGGCTATTCGTGAGCAAACCAAAACGTGGCAGTCACTGAAAAACGGCAATAACACCTACTCCATCAGCGGTCCCGGCCTAGGCTGGCTGGATGGCAAACTGGCTTACGGACAATGGGTTTACCAGGCAGATACCGGACAGATGACGCCAGCGGGCAGAGAAGGCATCGACCTCATCAGTGTGCTCATAGCCAGATAATGACTTATCCTGTTGTCATATAGGGGCGATTCATGAATCGCCCCTATATTATTTCCATAACAGCCTCCAGGAATGAAAAAATGGGCCTGCATCCTGGTCACCGTCGCCGGGCTGGTTATCAGCCAACTAAAACCCATTCCCCCGTGACAGATGGCCGCCGTCGATGAAGAAAGTCTGCCCGGTAATCCAGTTGGCAGCATCAAAGGCTAGAAAAGCTACCAGCAGTCCAATTTCCCTCGTCTCGCCCACCCCCATCCCATAGGGATGGTCGGTGATGAACCTGCTCTGCTCCGGGTCTTTGAGCACCGGTGCGCTCAGCTCGGTGATGATGCTGCCAGGACCGATGGCATTGACATTGATATTGTATGTCGCCCACTCGGTAGACAGGCAGCGGGTGAACATGCTCAGACCGGCTTTGCTGATGCAGTAGGCTGAGAAATAGGGCGGCGCCGGCCCGGCACTATTAGAACTTATGATAACTACCTTGCCCTTCCTCTGCTTCAAGAAGTACTGCCCCACCGCCTGGGCAAAGAGGAAAGCAGCAGTGAGGTTGGTATTGAGCACCTGATGCCACTCCTGCTCGCTGAGCGTCGTATCCCAGCTATCGGCAACCTGCCAACCCTCCATCTGCATGTCTGGGACGAAGGCGATGGGCTTGAGGGTGACCATGCCGGCATTGTTGATCAGGATATCCGGCTTACCAAAATAGGACAGGGTCTGTGCCACTAGGTTTTTCACTTGGTCACTGTTGGTGACATCAGCCGGTACTACCAGCGCATCATGTTCAAATTTACGGATTTCGGTGGCAGTTTGTTCCAGTTGCGCTTCGGTACGCGCCGTGATGGTCAGGTTTACTCCCGCCTCAGCCAGCGCCAGAGCAATG
>JBBIPA010000018.1:8881-31150 GCA_037443085.1 Chloroflexota bacterium
CCTTTGCCGATGCCCCACCCCGGTGACAATTGCTACCTTGCCTTCCAAGCTATACTCAGCAAGCATGACCCACCTCATATGATGAGCTGTAGCCAGCATTTTGCCAAGAATGGAGGGTAAATTGCAATAGGTTCGGAATCTGGATAACATACTAATTTCCCCGAACATTATCGAGAGGAATAAGTGCTAACCCACCCAATACGCTATTGACTTCACCAGTTAAAACGTGTATATCTGTTGCTGTTATCTGTGGGGAGGCATCATGGCTGTAACTATCGACCGCAGCAGAATCAAGACGCTCACCGAACGCGAGGAGAAGCGATTCGCAGAGGAGCATCTTAAATCGAAGGCACTATTCGAGCGGGCTAAAGGCTCGCTGTTCCGCGGCGTGCCCATGATCTGGATGACGGAATGGCCCGGCTCCTTTCCCATTTTCGTTAAAGAGGCAAAGGCGGCACGATTAAAAGATGTCGACGGACACACCTATGTAGACCTGTGTCTGGGAGACTCCGGTGCGCTCACCGGGCATTCGCCCAAAGCCTCGGCAGATGCTATTGCCCGGCAGGTGTATAAAGGCCTGACCTGCATGCTGCCATCGGAGGATGCTATCTGGGTAGCAGAGGAGCTGGCGCGGCGCTTCGGTCTGCCTTACTGGCAAATTTACACCACCGCCACCGATGCCAACAGGTTTGCCATCAGGATGGCACGGCGAGCAACCCAGCGCAACATTGTCTTAGTATATGATTACTGCTATCACGGCAGCGTGGACGAGGCACTAGTCAGCGTGTCCCACGGCTATCTCATGGCTCAACGGAGACCGGTAGTAGGTCCGTTGCCCAATCCAGCGTCACGGGTGATACAGTTCAATGACATCCCCTCCCTGGAGCAGGCGCTGTCGCCACAGGATATTGCCTGCGTGCTGGCAGAGCCAGCCATGACCAATGCCGGCATCATTCTCCCCGAGCCAGGCTACCATGACGCTTTGCGGGAACTGACCAGACGCTACGGCACGCTATTGATTATCGATGAAACCCACACCATCTCCAGCGGTACTGGTGGACTGACCCGCCTGTGGAACCTCAAGCCCGATATGTTCACCATCGGCAAGCCCATTGCTGGCGGCTTACCCGCCGCTGCACTGGGCATTTCTCAGGAAGTGGCCAACAGGCTAAAGACAGGACATAGCTTCGGCATCGGCGTCGGAGGCACGCTGGCAGGGACAGTGCTGCAAACCGCCGCTATCAGGGCAACACTGTCACAGGTGCTGACCCAGCAGGCATACAAGCGCTCCATACCCATCGCCGAGCGGTTAGCCAGCGACGTGGACAAAATCATCAAGGATAACGATTTGCCCTGGCATGTGAACCGCCTGGGCTGCCGGGCGGAATACCGCTTCTGCCAGAACCCGCCGAAGAACGGCGCTGAGGCAGAGGCGGCATTTGACGATGACCTGGATACCCTGGTTCATATCTATTTCATCAATCGCGGCATCCTGCTCACGCCGTTCCACAGCATGGTGCTGATCTCACCGTCAACGACCACTGCCGATGTCGACTTGCATAACAAGGTATTTGCCGAATTCGTGGGCGAATTGCTGGGCAAGAAATTATAAGAGGAATGAGACATGAAATTAACCGATAAAGTTGCCATTGTCACCGGAGGAAACAGGGGTATCGGACGGGCTATTGCCCTGGCTTTCGCCAGAGAAGGCGCTAAGGTGGCTATTGTGGGCAGGGACAAGTCCCGCTGCGATGAGGTAGCCGCCGAGGTCGCCAAAAGCGGTGGTACTGCCATCGGCATCCAGGCTGATGTCAGCAAGGAATCCGATGTTGCCAGGATGGTACAGCAAACCAAAGATAAGTTCCAGCGTATTGACATACTGGTAAATAATGCCGGCGTGAATCTGCCCTACCGTACGGTGGCCGAACTGACACTGGAAGAATGGAACCGGGTACTGGGAGTTAACCTGACCGGCACCTTTCTTTGCTCCCGCGCGGTATTGCCTCACATGATAGCCCAGCACCAGGGCAAGATAATCAACATGGCATCATACGGAGGGCGGCATGGGGCAGAGGGACGGTCTCCATACCGCTCCTCCAAGGCAGCCATCATCGTGTTTACCGAGTGCCTCGCCGCCGAAGTAAAGCAACACGGCATCGATGTCAATGCCATCTGCCCGGCGCTGGTGGCGACCGACATGCTCGCCGAAATTATGGGCAGCCAGGCTCCGCCCGATATACCACAACCTGAGGAGATTGCCGACCTGGCGCTATTCCTGGTCTCCGACGCAGGCAGGAGCATCAGCGGCAGCGCTGTCGATGCCTTTGGAGACAGCAATCCCCTCTACGGCTCCAAAACATGGACCTACCGGACTGAATAAAAAAACGCGCGGGCAAGCTAAAGGCTCATTCTCAGTACGGTTTTAGTATTTGTTACTTGACTAATGACGATGCAGCAACAAAACGTCATCCGCTTTTAGTACCAATAACCACCAAAAGTGGCTGACAACGTACGATTTAGCCATCAATAACCTATTGACATGCCCTGATTTCGGTGATAACATCTATTCATCGCACTTCATATTTTCCCCTGGTTGCGTGAATAGAAGGAGGTTAGAAGGAGGTCAAATGAGAAAGTTTCTGTTTACCCTGTTTGCTGTCCTGCTGGTAGTGGCACTGCTGTTGCCAGCCTGTGCACCCTCAGCAGCACCGGGCAAAGCGTACAACTTCAAAATTCAATGCGCTTACCCGCGTGGCGACCTGTCCATGGAAACACTTAAGGTCTTCGCCGATTCCGCTGCAAAAAGAAGTGGTGGCACGATGAAAATTGAAGTATTTGCCGCGCCTGAAATAGTTGGTATGTTCGACGTGCACGAAGCAGTCAAGGCAGGAACCCTTGATATGGGCATGAGCCAGGGTGGTCTCTGGGCAGGCGTTATCCCCGTAGGTGATATCGAGTTCGGCTTGCCCTATGGCTATCGAATTCCAGAGAAGAAGGGACACAAAGATACTGCTACTGTAGTTCGTGATTTTTTCTTTAAAGGCGGTTTCCTGGACATACTCCGTCCCGAATATGCCAAGCAGGGAGTCTACTATCTTGACATCCATAGCTATGGCCCAGTCCCCTTCATCGTCGCCCGCAAATCTATCAAAACGCTCAGCGATATCAAGGGCTTAAAAATCAGAACCGACAGCCTGTGGATGGTGTGGCAAAATGCCATTGGCATGACCGGCGTTGATATCCCCGGCGATGAAGCCTACACAGCATTAAAAATGGGGACGGTGGATGCTCATGTTTGGGATGTGAGCGCCTACACCGGCATGAATATGCACGAGGTGGCCCCTTACTGGATCCGCGGTATGGAAAGCGACCATGCCATCGGCCACATCGTGGTGAACATGAAATTATGGAACGGGCTGCCCGATGATATGAAGAAGGTGCTGGCGGGCGCTGCCGAGGATTACTGGAACGCCATGTCGGATAACTACGGCAGGGATTTGCAGGCAGTTCAGGACATGGTAAAGGCAGGCAAGGTCAAGGAAGTACAGTTGGATGCCAACGTCATCAAGTTATGCGAACGAGAAGCTTACAAGATCTGGGATGATGTGGCGAAGAAAGACGAGGCGTCAGCCAAGGCAGTGGCCTTAATCAAGAAGTGGCGGGGTGTTAAGTAAGAATCCCTCCGACACAACAGTAATCAAAACTCCACATAATACTAGCGGGCATTGGATACTCCTTATGCAGGGATAGCACTCAGTGGCAGTGCTATCGCGGTAACCTACACGGTGTACCATAAGCTAATTAAAGCTTCACAGGATTTTTGGTATGCGTGACAGGCTAGACAAGGCATTCAGAGCCATTGACTGGTTCAGTAACTGGGCAGGCAGAGTAGTCTGCTACCTTGGACTTGTCCTCATGGTTATTACCGTTATCAGCGTAATAACCAGAATGGGCAACATTTCCTTTATCTGGGGCTTTCCGCTCAACCGGCAGGTGTTTGGCGTTTTCATCCTCTTCGCCGGCGTTTACGCCATGCTGACGGAAGCGCATCTCAGGGTAGAAATACTGTACACCCGTCTCTCATCAAAAGCAAGGTATATACTGGGAGCAATTGACCTGGTGCTGTTTGCCATACTGATGGTGGTGCTCATCTGGCAGAGCGGCTGGATGGCAAGTAACTCCATCATCAACAATGAAATGTCGCAGGGAACTCCCAAAATACCCCTCTATGTGATCAAGTCCTTTATCCCGGTGGTCGCCGTCTTATTCTTACTGCAAGGGATCGCCTCCTTTTTCCGCAGGGATAATAACAAAGAGTCCAGGAAATGAGCACGTATGTCAGAACACAGGTGTACTGGATTAGAGAATGAGCACTGAACTAGTCACCCTGATACTGTTCGGCGGGCTGCTGCTTACCCTGTTCCTGGGAGTTCGTGTCTTCATTGGCCTCGGTTTTATCGCCGTGCTGGTCACCTTCCTATTAAGCGGTCCCGAGGGCTTGACCATGTTGGCATTTACTACTTACCGGCAAATAACTAATACTTCCTTGATTACCATACCTCTATTTCTGCTTATGGGCAACTTTTTAGTACATTCCGGCATCGCCGACAGGCTGTTTACCGCGCTGAGCTACTGGCTCTCCGGCATCAGGGGCAGCCTGGCAGTGGTCTCTTTGCTGGTATGCGTGGTGCTGGCGATGTGCAGCGGTTTCAGTCCCGGACTCATCACCATGGGCCTGGTGGCAGTGCCGGCGATGCTGAAGCGTGGCTATGACAAGTCCCTGGCGCTGGGCAGCGTCATGGCGGGGGGCATCCTGGGAGATATTATTCCACCCAGCCTGATGATGATTATCTACGGCATTATCACCCGCCTGTCCATAGGCAAGCTGTTTATGGGTGGCTTTATCCCCGGGCTTATCTGTGCCGGCATCTACATCGCCTACATCCTTATCCGTAGCTACTTTCAGCCCAGTATCGCCCCCAAGCTGACTGAAAAAGTCACCTGGAGTATGAGATGGGTGTCACTACGGGAAGTCATTATCCCCGCCTTATTGGTGTTACTGGTATTGGGATCAATACTTACCGGCACCGCTACACCTTTGGAAGCCTCTGGGGTAGGGGCGCTCGGTGCTTTATTGAGCTGCTTGATTTATCGCCAGTTTAGCTGGAAGATGCTCAATACCTCCTGCATGGAAAGCCTCAAAATCAGCGGCATGGCGCTGTGGATACTGGTTATGGCAACCCTATTCGGCAATGTCTACGCCAGCGCCGGCGCCCAGGATATGATAATGGGCATTGTGCAGAGCCTTCAGGTCAATCGCTGGTTTATTCTCATCTCCATACAGATCATTCTCCTCATCTTCGGTATGTTCATGGATGACTTCGCTATCATCACCATTTGCGCCCCCATCTTCACACCCATCGCGGTTTCACTGGGCTTCGACCCGCTGTGGTTTGGCATCGTGTTCATCCTTAATATGCAGATTGCCTATATGAGCCCGCCCTTCGGCTGGTGCCTTATCCTGATGAAAGGCATCGCCCCACCGGACATAACCACGCGGGATATCTGGCGTTCCGTGCCACCCTTTATCGCCATGCAACTGCTGGTACTGGTGCTCACCATGGTATTCCCCGAGCTGGCCACCTGGCTGCCCAGCAAAACAGCATAGTAACAGGTAGCCTTTCTCCAAACCCATCCCTTCAGTCCAATATGTTATGGACCCTAACACCCCCTTGACAACGGCCACTTCTTATATTACGATACTGCTACATCGCTATACGATGTAATCGTCCTGAAATATATTCCAGGAGAAATCCGGTAGGAGGTTGTCCATGTGTCCTGTAGCCGTGGTTACTGACAGCACCGCCGCCTTAACTCTAGAGCTGGCGCAACAGTATGCTATTCACATTGCGCCACTGCACATCATCTGGGACAAGGTGAAGTATCGTGACGGCATAGACATACAGCCGAATGAGTTCTACCAGCGGCTGCGCAAATCCGCTACGCTCCCCACCACCTCCGGAGCGATTCAGGCGGAATTTCTCCGGATATTTGAAGGGCTTCGAGGAAAAGCGGATGGTATCGTGACCATGGTGATAACCAGCGAGTTAAGCGCTGCTTATAACGCTGCCATGACCGCTAAAGATATGGTCACTGACATACCTGTGGAAGTTGTTGACTCACGCCTGGCCACCATGGCTATGGGGTTTGGCGTCATCGCCGCAGCCAAAGCAGCAGCGGCCGGCGGCAATATGCAGCAAGTGGTGAAGGCAGCCAGGGATGTCTTCGCCAGGGTTCATCTTCTCTTTGTGCTGGATACGCTGGACTATTTGAGACGCGGCGGACGGGTGAATCTGCCGGCAGCGGTTATCGCTAACTTATTACAGGTAAAGCCCATACTGACGCTGCAGGATGGCAAGGTGGTACCGGCAGGCAGACCGCGCACCCGGGAAAAAGCCCTGGAAACGTTACTGAGCCTGATGAAGAAAAAGGTAACCGATACGCCGCTGCATGTTGCCGTGATGCATGGCGATGACCCTGATGGCGCGGAGTACTTGAAACGGGAAGTGGCTTCGCGTTTTCACTGTGAGGAACTGCTGGTAACGGCATTTACCCCGGTTATGGGCGCGCATACCGGGCCGGGATTGCTGGGTTTTGCCTTTTACAATGAGTAGACCCCAAAAAGCACTTAAACGAAGGAGGCCTCAAATGGCTGAAGAGCTTTTTGATGGAACAACGTTAAAAGCTGCCTTGCTGGAAGCAGAAAAGGCGCTGGAGGCACATGTCGAGGAGCTTAACTCGCTGAATGTCTTCCCCGTGCCCGACGGCGACACCGGCATCAATATGTTCCTGACGTTGCAGTCAGCCAATAAAGCCACGGCAGAGGTGAAGACTGACTCGGCAGCGGTAGTCTCGGCGGCAGCAGCGCGCGGTGCTCTCCTCGGCGCCTGCGGCAACTCCGGCGTTATCCTGTCTCAGATATTACGGGGAATCGCCAAGGGAATGGAAATGAAAGAGCGCTTTTCCAGCATGCACTTCGCTGAGGCGCTTCATACCGCCGCAGATATGGCACGCCGTGCCGTGGCTAATCCCGTAGAAGGTACTATCATCACCGTCAGCCGTGAGGCTTCAGAGATGGCTTTACGCATGGCTAAGCGCGGTGCCAGCATGAAGCAAACCATGAGCGCCGTGGTCATCCAGTCCCGAAAAACAGTGAAAAAGACGCCTGACCTGCTGCCTCAACTGAAAGAGGCCGGCGTGGTGGATGCCGGCGGCAAAGGGTTGTTCTATGTATTCCAGGGCATGAACAACTATATCAGCAACCGTGTCGCCAGGTCCAAAGCATTTATCACTGGTGCCATGAGCGCCGAGCCACAGTCTGCGCCACAGAGCTATGGCTTTGACCTGCAGTTTCTGATACGGGGAAATAAGATGCCACTGGAAGCGATGCGCCGAAAAATCGGAAACATGGGAGAATCGGTGATGGTGGTGGGCGATGATACGCTTATCCGGGTTCATATCCATACGCATAAGCCCGACGCTGTTCTGAAATATGCCCGCACCATGGGTAAGATAACCGATATCATCAAGGACAGTCTGGACAAGCAGGTGAAAGAGTTCCGCAAAAAACACGGCCAATTAGCCAGAGCCACCTCCTGAAGCTCTGGTGCTGTCATTCTTGGTAGTCATCTGCCCCTGGTCAGAAACGGACGTGCGTACCTGAAGGTCGGCCCTTACTTCATCCATTCCTAGACTGGCTACCACATATGCTCTATTTTTGCTAAACTATGAAATCCCTACTGTGAAGGAGGAGCGACAAGCTGATGGCCAAGCGAAGCAATAAAGGCAGCAGTCTCCAGGTTACCGAGAAAACGTGCATTAAAGCTCTCAGCTTGATGTCGGAGACAGGCACGGCAGGCAATGTGGCTGCAGTCGACGTGCATAATGGCAAAATTATCCGCATCAGGCCATTGCACTATGACTGGAAATACCGGACGGATGAAATCGTTCCCTGGAAAGTTGAGGCCCACGGCAGCTCTTTTCAGCCCACTCTCAAGGAGCTGTTGCCACCACACAGCGTGGGCTATAAGAAACGTGTTTACTCGCCCAACAGGATTTTATATCCCCTGAAAAGGGTGGACTGGGACCCTGAAAAAGGCAGACATCCCGAGAATAGAGGAAAGAGCAAATATGTCAGAATCTCCTGGGACGAAGCCCTGGATTTAATTGTTGCTGAAATCAAACGAATCAAGGAAAAGTACGGCATGTCCGCGCTGCTGATTCAGGCAGACGGGCACGGAGAAACCAAGGTGGTTCATCCGGCTCATGCCTGTAATTTACTTCTGGTGAAACATCTGGGGGGGTATACCCTGCAAACCAGAAATCCAGATAGCTGGGAGGGATGGTACTGGGGCGCTAAACACGCCTGGGGCATGGAACCTGTCGGTGTGGAATGCCAGGTGAATGTGTTTCCTGATATTGCCAAGAACACCGAAATGATATTGCACTGGGGAAGTGACCTGGAAACGACGCCGTGGGCATTTTCCGGGCAGCTACCAAGTCGAATACTGTACTGGTTCAAGGAAATCGGCAAGAAATCCATATTCGTCTGCCCCGATTTAAATTACGCCGCCGCCGTTCATGCTGACAGGTGGATACCGATACTGCCAAATACCGACGCCGCTCTACAACTGGCTATAGCTTACGTCTGGATTACCGAAAGCACCTATGACAAGGAGTATATCGCCACACATACCGTGGGGTTCGACAAATTCACCGAGTACGTCCTGGGAAAAGAAGACGGGATTGCTAAAACTCCTCGGTGGGCTCAGGATATCACCGGCGTACCATCACGGATTATTAAAGCCCTGGCCAGGCTATGGGCATCCAAAAGAACCTCAATCTGCCATTACCTGGGAGGCGGCTTGATCAGGGGTTCCTATTCCTCCGAGCCTGCCCGGCTGGAGGTTTTGTTGCTGGCAATGCAGGGACTGGGCAAACCGGGCGTTCACCAGTTCCTCAATGGAATGGTGTTGCTAACCGATCCGCCCAAAACAGTGATAAGACCAACGCCCAATGTGGTTTATCGGGGCATGGAAATGCCGCGCCAGGCAGCCGAAATTCACGGCACTTCCACCAACCAGCATCTAGCCACCTGGAAGCGACCGGGCTGGTCTCCTCCCCCGGTGGCCAGGCCAACCGATGATAATGTGCTGGCCAAACAATTAAGGCCGGCCCAGGTAATTCCCAAGAACCTCATTCACGAAGCGATACTAAACCCGCCCATAAGCTGGTACGGAACCACATTATGGGCAGAGCCGGTGGAAGACCAATTCAAAAAGTATACCTATCCAGCAGAAGGCTGCTCCGAAGTGCATATGATCTGGACCGATACCCCCTGCTGGATAACCTGCTGGAATGACAGCAACTACTATGTGAAAGCGCTGAGAAGCCCCAAGATTGAGTTCATCTTGGCCCAGCACCCCTGGATGGAAAATGATTGCCAGTTCGCTGACATCATTCTGCCAGTGAGCACCAAATTCGAGCAGGATGACATCGCCCTGGGCGGTACCGGTGACCTGTTTGATATTCTCATTCGAGAGAATAAATGCATCGAAGCCAGGGGCGAGTCTAAAAGCGATTATGAGGTGGTCTGCCTGATAGCCGAGAAGCTGGGTTTGCTGGACAAGGTGACCGAGGGCAAGACTGTTGAGGAATGGATAAAGCTCGGCTTCGATTGCTCGGGCGCCGCCGAGTTCATCAGCTACGACGAGTTAAAGGAAAAGGGGTATTTTATCCCACCGGCACATCCCGACTGGAAAAAGCCGAAGCCGATAAAGAAGCCCAGATCCTATATGCTCGATTTCTACGAGGACCCGGAGAAAAATCCCTTGAAGACACCCTCGGGAAAGATAGAGTTCTGTTCTCAGAACCTGGCAAAGTACTTCCCCGATGATGAAGAGAGACCACCGGTGCCACACTGGATACCCTACGGTGAGACACATCAGGAAAACCAGTCACATCCCAGGGCTAAGGCCTATCCTCTGCTCTGCGTATCCAATCACGGTCGCTGGAGAGTGCATGCCAACCTCGACGATATCAGCTGGTTCCACGAAACCCGCACCGGCAAGGTAAAGGGCACAGACGGCTATTTCTATGAGCCAATCTGGATAAACCCGAAAGATGCGGCACAGAGAGGGATTAAAGACGGGGATGTGGTCAAGGCATTCAACGAAAGAGGCACTATTTTACTGGGAGCCTATGTCACCGAAAGGATAATGCCCGGCGTGGTATCAGTAGACCACGGTTCCAGATATGACCCCATCGTGCCCGGTGAGATGGATAGGGGCGGCGCTATCAATACGCTTACGCCACGCCCTCCCATATCCAGGAACGCCACCGGCATGGTCTGCGCTGGATTCCTGGTGGAAGTGGCACCGGCTAACCTGGACGAGATGAGAAAGAAATATCCTGAAGCGTTTGCCAGATGCTACCATGCTGCCTCTGGCCAGTGTTTGGAAAGAGTATTAGAAACGAGATAACGGAACAATCCCATATCCAAATCACATCTTCGTTGCCCGTGACAAGGGCTTGATTTGGTAGTATAATGCTGCGCTAATCGAAAGGTGACTACCATCAAGCAATCTCATCTCAAATCAATGCTCACCGGGCTGCTGCCTCTGTTTGTGCTGGCACACCTGATGCACCATTTACTCACGGCGATGGTAGCGCCGCTGTTGCCCATGATTCGCAGCGAGTTCGCCCTGGACTACACTCAGTCTGGCCTGGTGCTCTCCGCCTTCAACCTGGCCTACGGCTTCGGTCAACTGCCCGGTGGCTGGCTGGCTGACCGCATCGGGCGACGAACCATGATTACGGTGGGCATACTGGGCGTGGCACTTTGCGGGTTAGTGGTGGGGTTATCGAATACCTATATCATGATGATAGTGTTCCTGGCACTGATGGGGTTGATGGGCGGCGGCTACCATCCAGCTGCTTCGCCAGCAGTATCATCAACCGTGGCACCGGAAAATCGTAGCTCCGCTCTGGGATTTCACGTCATCGGTGGCAGCGCCAGCTACTTCCTGGCGCCGCTGGCGGCAGCGGGCATTGCCGCAGTGCTGGGCTGGCGTGGCCCCTTCGTCATTCTGGCTATACCTACCATTATTTTCGGCATCGTATTTTACCTCATGCTGGGGCACCTGTCTGGTCTCAATAGAGCCATGCAAAAGAAATTAAACATAGAGCACAACAAGGCAGCCGAGCCACCGAGACATATCCGCCGGCTGGTAGCCTTCATGGTGCTCAGCTCCTTCACCCAGGCAATGACATTCTCCAGCATAGCCTTCATACCGCTGTTCCTGGTAGACCATTTTGGCGTGAGCAAAGAGGCTGGCGGCGCTTTTTTGGCTGTTTTCTACGTCGGCGGGCTATGGGCCAGCACCCTGGGTGGCTATCTCGCCGACCGTTTCGGCAAAATCCGCATGATACTGCTATCCTGCTTCGCCATGGGTATCCTCACCTATTTTATCAACTTGGCGCCTTTCGGCATTGCCATGGGCGCTCTGCTCCTGATCATCGGCATGTTCAACTATATGCGCATGCCGATAGCCGAGTCCTACATTATTCAAAGCACCTCAGAAAAGCATCGCTCCACCATACTGGGCATCTATTTCTTCAGTTCCATGGAAGGCAGCGGGGTGATGACGCCACTCATGGGCTACATCATCGACACCAGTGGATTCTACTACTGCTATGCTATAGCCGCCACCTCGGTGACACTAATGACGCTGGTTTGCTTCTTCTTCCTCCGCGGCAGCAAAGACTAACCCTCAAGGCAGTCACTAATTACGAATCATGGGCTTTAGCCACAGCAGGGAGTATATCAAGGGGTTACGCCAGCTTAATCACTTCGGTTTCGTTAATCTTGCTGAGAAATTCTAGCATGATATTGCTGCGAAGGTCGTTGCGACCGCGCAGCGGAGCCACAAACTTGCCCTTAATCCAGATGCGCTGCGGCTCGATATGCACCAGCACCCGAGGGTTGCTGGTGGCCTCTTCCAGAAACTTGGGAAAGCTGCGCTTAAACATCTTGCGCGCTTCGGCAATATAAGGCTCGTCCAGCTTCTTGATGATGTTCTCCAGCAGGTCGGCTGCCGCCTCTACATCGCTATCCGTCTTGATGGGAATACGCACCTCGTCAAACACGTAGTCAGCAGAAATCGCCTCGATATGCCCCTTGGAATAGTTCAGTACCGGCTGGTCCAGTATTATCAGGTTGGGCACATAGAGCAACCTGCCGGTGAGCTCGCCACCCAGTTTCTCATCCTCACCAACTTCTTCCAGAACCATATGGATTATGCCCACATGGCGCACATCGCCTTTGACATTACCGATGCGGATGCGGTCGCCGATGTCAAAAATGCGGGTAAAGGTGATAACAAAGAAGGCAATGAAGCTGGCAGTATACTTCTGCAATGCCAGCGCCAATCCCAGGGCAATGATGGGCACATAAATAGCCACCTGCGGCACATAAATTGCCGCCACAATAGTCACTGCTATCAGCACCAGAATCGTGACTATGGTAGCAACAGTGGTAACCATTCTCATCTTATTATCTTCCTGCCACTTAACAACTGCTTCTCTCATCAGCCTCTCCGGCTGAGAAAGAAGGGCTATTATGATAGCACATCGGCCAATCCCTGTCACTCGATCTCATCATGAGCAGCAGAAAACCCACACTCTCTTTACGGAGGAGAGTAGGGGTACCAAACCAACACTTGTTGCAGGGTATGTGTTGCAAAGGCATTTACTTTAGTGTATAGTGTTACCCAATTCAATACAGGAGGTCTTTCATTGGGTTTCCAAGATAAATCACTTCAATGTGCTGACTGCGGCACCAACTTCACTTTCACTGCTCGAGAGCAGGAATTCTACGCAGCCAAAGGTTTCACCAACGAGCCAAAACGTTGCCAGTCTTGTCGCCAATCACGAAAACGGCAGGGAAATAACAGCGGTCAACGGCAAATGTTTGCTGCTACCTGCGCGCAGTGTGGCAAGGAAACTGAAGTGCCTTTCGAGCCACGTGAAGGCAGACCTGTTTATTGCAGCGATTGCTTCAATAAGGTCAAAACAACCAGAAACTAACTGCAGGTGCAAATACCAACAATACTCTCCTTGATTCCCTGATATAGTGCTTTATGTGGTAGGGGATCTTTTTCACAGAATTCCTGCGAGGGTAAACTTTTTGCTACCGCTTGACGTTCTTCTCCTTGAAAACTATGAATTCTGTGAATCCCCAACTTAGGGAATTCGTTCTCTTCTGCATAGAACGGCGAGGCAAAAACTGGCCAGCGCTCTACGATGAGATGGCAAGAGTCGCTGGCCAACGCTTATTTCGAGGGCTCGGCTACACCGAGTTGCAACAGTTAGGCTTATCCCTGGCCGCTTCAAACATAGACAATCTCATCCGTTTTGTCGAGAGAGTTACCTCTCCAGACGATGCAAATTAACACAATTACGATATTTCGCAGTTATAGACTACAGCCGTCTTCCCGCCGTTCAGCAGAATACGCGCCTCTTGACACATTTCCCTGCTCAAATTACACTAGTTACAACAATCATCAGGGTTTAGCTGCAATGAGATGTCCCACGTGTAAATACGATATGATTGTAGTCGAGCACAACAAGATAGAGCTTGACCATTGTACCAATTGCCTGGGTGTATGGTTTGACTCCCATGAACTGAAGCTTTTACTGAACTCTATGGGATTAGATAGCCGGAATCTTTCTGTTTCTAATACCCTTAATTCACCAGAACCCAAGTCATCAGGAAAAAAACGAAGATGCCCTATCTGTACCAAGCGGATGAAAAAAACAACCTTGGGTCAACAACCTGAAATACTCATCGACTTTTGTCAACGAGGAGATGGTCTGTGGTTTGATGGCGGTGAAATTGCCTCCCTGATCAAACAACTTGCTGACAAAACGTCCTCAGGTCGAGATTCACAGCAGCAAATCCTTGGTTTCCTGGGGGAGACATTCAAAGCACAGATATAACTCGAAGGAAAAGAGCGACTTTTAAAAGGTATTAACGTTAATAACAATGTAGAGAGGAGGCATTCATGGCACCCTGGATATGGATCATCATCGGCATTATCGTCATTATCATCTTTATCTTCATCGGCATCTACAATGGTCTGGTCAGGTCTCGCAACCAGGTAAAGAACGCTTGGGCACAGATCGACGTCCAGCTCAAGCGACGGCATGACCTTATTCCCAACCTTGTGGAAACAGTCAAGGGCTACGTGAAACACGAGCGCGAAACGCTGGAGGCGGTGACCAAAGCCCGCAACCTTGCCCAACAATTGTCATCAGCCGGAGCTGGAGAGCGCTCCAAGGCAGAGGGAGAATTAAGCTCCGCTTTGTCACGGTTGCTGGCTGTAGCCGAAAGCTACCCCGACCTCAAAGCAAATCAGAACTTCCTGGCTCTTCAGGAAGAGCTCACCTCCACTGAAAACAAAATAAGCTTTTCCCGACAGTTCTATAATGACACAGTGTTAAACTACAATAACAAGGTGCAAACATTTCCTTCAAACATT
Source organism: Chloroflexota bacterium (assembly GCA_037443085.1). Classification (GTDB taxonomy): domain Bacteria; phylum Chloroflexota; class Dehalococcoidia; order GIF9; family UBA5629; genus JBBIPA01. Next base: position 23,482 of record JBBIPA010000018.1, read on the forward strand.
GTCGCCAGTATGGGCGGCTTCAAAGCAGGTGAATTCTTTGAAGTAACGGCAGCCGCAGAGAGAGAGGCGCCGAAGGTTAGTTTCTCCTAATAGCCAGAGCAATCAGTTCGAACCATGTGGCAGCAGATCAGGTCTAATCGGAACAAGTCAATAGCGCTTGTCGTTATCATGGGCGTGTTACTGATACTACTCGGCTATTTTCTTGGTTTGTACTTCCTTGATAGCGGCGAAGCCGGCTTAATCCTCGCCCTGATTGTCTGGGTCATCATGAGTCTTATCGCCTACTTCCAGGGTGACAGCATTCTCCTCTCTATGTCCAAAGCTAGAAAAATCGCTAAGGAGGATTATCCTCGCCTTCATAATGTTGTCGAGGAAATGCAAATCGCCTCTGGCTTGGCGAAAATACCCGATGTTTACATTATTGATGACCCCGCCATGAACGCCTTTGCCACTGGCAGAGATCCGACAAAAGCTTCCATAGCAGTCACCTCTGGGTTGCTGCAGAGACTCAACCGTGATGAACTTCAAGGGGTCATTGGACACGAGCTATCTCACGTCAACAACCGCGATATATTGCTCATGGCAATGTGCAGTGTGCTTCTTGGCACCATCGTCATTTTATCCTGGCATGCCTCACGCTTCATGTTCTGGGGCGGCATGTCACGGTCAAGAAGAGATTCTTCTTCCGGAGGTGGCAGTGCTCAAATAATCATCCTTATCATCGCCATAGTCTTAATGATACTGGCACCCATTTTTGCTCAGCTCATCTACCTCGCCATCTCCCGAAAAAGAGAGTATCTGGCTGATGCCTGTTCTGCTCTCTACACTAGGTATCCTGAGGGACTGGCGTCAGCACTGGAAAAAATCGCAGCCTCCGCTGCTCCACTTAAGTCAGCCAATCAGGCAACAGCACCAATGTATATTATTAACCCCTTCCGCAAAGAGGGCATGGCAGCCAGTGACCTCACCAGCACGCACCCACCTATATCAGAAAGAATCCGGATACTGCGCTCCATGGCTGGCGCCTCTTATGCCGACTATAATAGAGCTTACCAGACGGTTCGCAAATCCCGCAGCAGCATTATCCCTGCTTCTGAAGTAGCTGCTGCCGGTACAGTCTCACTTCGAGCAGCCGGCACTGAGACGAGAGAGCCGGAACCAGTCGAGGAGCAAATCCAGCGCACCAGGGAAACCACCGACCTCATGTGGCAAATGAACCACTATCGAACTATTGACTGTGACTGCGGTGTCAGATTGAAAATGCCACCTAGCTTTAGAAACGTGAACGTCAGGTGCCCACACTGTGGGAAAATACACGCAGTTTAGAACATCCCCAAATCACGAGCCGGTGTCACCCTCGGATGAGCCACTGTGGTAAAATTGAGAGGGATGTCATCACTTAAATAAGTAATGGATAAAACAATAAAAACCACCCCACAGGAAATGCTATCAGAAGCCATTGATAGCTCCACCATCCCCTCTTTTGTTATTGACAAACAGCATAAAATCACTCATTGGAACACCGCCCTCGAAGTGCTATGCGGCATAAAGAAAAGGGGCATAATCGGTACGGACGGGCAATGGCGGGCATTCTATACCACTAAAAGACCCACGCTGGCCGACCTCATCGTTGATGGGGCACCACACGACAAAATTGAATTATATTACGGAGGCCGATACAAGAAATCACAGCTCATTGATGGCGCCTATGAAGTCGAAGACTTCTTCCCATCACTCGGCGAACACGGCATTTGGCTTCATTTCACCGCCAGCCCGGTGAAAAAAAATGATGAAATTGTGGGCGCTGTAGAGACTCTTCAGAATATCACAGAGCGCAAAAATGCTGAAGAGCTGCTATCGAAAATTATCGACGGCTCTAATATCCCGTCATTTGTCATTAATAAACAGCATGTGGTCACCCACTGGAATACCGCCATCGAAGCACTCACTGGAATTAAAAAGAGTGAAATGATCGGAACCAGTGACCAGTGGCGCACCTTCTATAACGAGAAAAGGCCATCTCTAGCTGACTTAATTGTAGATAGGGCTTCGCCCGACAATCTTGAAGCATACTATCGAGGAAAGTGTAAAAAATCCGTTCTCATCGATGGTGCCTATGAGGTTGAAGATTTCTTCTCATCGGTACATGAAGGCGGGAAATGGCTTCACTTCACCGCCAGCCCGGTAAGGGGACGAAGCGGTGAAATAATTGGGGCATTGGAGACTTTGCAGGATATCACTGAGCGCAAGAAGGCTGAGCAAGCATTATTTGAGTCGGGAAAAAGCTTCAGGGATTTATTCGAAAGCGCTCTCGATGCTATCTGGGTGCAGGACATGGATGGCAATATCAAGATAGCCAATAAGGCTGCCGGCAGGCTATTTGGCTGTTCCTCCGGGCAACTATGCCAGTTAAATATATCCACATTCCTCACCTCCGAAAGCTTCATCGCTGCCAAAGTGATACAAACAAAGCTTATCCAGCATCAATCAGTGGACATGCCCTATCAGCAACGGCTGAACAGAAAAGATGGCACGGAGTTAATTGTCGAGATCACAACACGATTGATCAAAGAAGGCAATAAGCCCGCAGCTTTCCAGACCATTGCCCGAGACGTCACCAAAGAACGCAAAATGCAGGAGAGTATGCGTTTTTACCTTCACAAAGTTCTGGTAGCTCAGGAGGAAGAACGCAAGCGCATTGCCCGCGAACTTCATGATGATACTGCCCAATCCTTGCTGCTCCTGATACACAAATTGGATGCCCAGATTTCCGACCGCAAAGCAGTAATATCCAAACCTGTCCGTGAAGAGCTGAACAAACTAAATGACCTGGCTAAGGAAATCCTCAAAGGTATCAGGCGTTACTCTCAGGAATTACGGCCTGCCATTCTTGATGACCTGGGATTAATGGCAGCGCTGGAATGGATGGCTGACAATCTCGCTAAGGAAAAGGGCATTGAAGTTGCCATCCAGATAACCATGCAGAGCAACGAGCTACCACGAGACGCTCAACTGGTACTCTTCCGCATCGCCCAGGAAGCTATCTCCAATATCAGGAAATACTCTGAGGCATCAAGGGTTATCATCAAACTGGAATCAAAAGCAGACAGGAAACGCATGGTTATTACGGATAACGGCAAAGGGTTTGTTGTCCCAGCACGGTTAGGTGACCTGAGCAACTTGGGGAAATTCGGGCTTATCGGCATGCAGGAACGTGCTCAGCTTCTCAATGGCACCATGACCATTTACTCTACACCAGGCAATGGTTGCTCCATAATTATCGAAATTCCTACGGAGAAGTGAGAGAAAAACATTCCACATGTCAAAAAAAGAGCCACCTGCAAGCAGATGGCTCTTTACAAAGTAATGGCTCTCAAGAGCTTACAATTCGAATATCTTCAGGTCAGGAGCTACAATCAGTTTGGGCTCGGTAAGAGCCTGAACCTCTTCCGGCGTCCAGCCAGGAGCAATTTCCTTCAGCACCAAGCCTTTCTGAGTTACTTCAATAACGGCCATATCGGTGATGATAAGGTCGACGCATTCAGGAGCTGTCAATGGCACCGAGCATTTCTTCACTATCTTGGGCTTACCATCTTTCACAGTATGCTCAGTGAGACAGACTACCTTCCTGGCATTGAAAGCCAAATCCATGCCGCCACCGATATTGCCCACACCCCTTCCAGGAAACATCCAGTTAGCCAGGTCTCCCTTCTCAGATACTTCGATCACGCCAAGCATGGTGATATCCACATGGCCGCCACGTATCATCAAGAAAGAGTCAGCATGGTGAAAAAAGCACATGCCGGGCAATGGTGTGACATACTGCCCGCCAGCATTGACCAGGTCGATATCCGCTTTCTCAGCAGAATCTTCAGCGGTAACCACAGTACCAAAACCCAGCATGCCATTTTCACTATGATAAATAACTTCCATGCCTTCAGGAACAAAACTGGACACCAGAGTGGGAATACCGATACCCAGATTAACCACAGCGCCATCAAATAGCTCTTTCGCTGCCCTCATTGCCATCACTTCACGGCTCATACGTTCTTTCATTTCAATCCTCCTGAGAATGTTTTTTTTGAGTTACAATCAGACACTTCTCACCCAGAAGCTACGCTCCAGATGACGCGGGAATGGCAAAGGCTCTTGCACTTTGACAATGCGGTTCACAAAGATGCCCGGAACTACCACTGCCTCCGGGTCAATACCGCCCGCTTCTACTATCTCATCGACCTCGACAATAGTAATCCTGGCGTTCATCGCCATTATAGGATTAAACTGCCTCATGGTTCCCCGGAATATCAAGTTGCCTTTCGTATCCGCCTTATAAGCCCGTACAAGGGCATAGTCGGCTTTGATAGCACGTTCCATGACACAGTGCCTGCCATCAAATTCTCTTATTTCCTTCCCGTCGGCAATCACCGTACCATAGCCTGTAGGCGTATAGAAAGCCGGTATACCTGCTGCACCGCATCGTATTCTCTCAGCCAGAGTTCCCTGGGGCACCAACTCCAGTTCCACCTCTTTAGCCAGAATTTGCTTCTCTGCCGGGCTGGGTTTTGATGCCGAAGTAGAGAAGGGGAAGCTGGCAATAACCTTTCTCACCTGCTTATTCTCAAACAGTATGCGGTGGTCATCGTAATCCAGCGTCAACCCGATGCCGCCAGCAGTGTTTGCCACGATCGTCAAATTCTTAGCCCCTTTTTTACGCAGCGCCTGAATCAGGTAATAAGGCGTGCCACCGGGACCTGCAAAATTGCCAATCAGAATCGTGGCATCATCCGGGACATCAGCTACCGCTTCATCAAAGGATTTCAGTATCTTATTTAGTGCCATTGAGTACCTCCTCGCAGAATATTACTTAATCTTCATGTTGGGTAATTTAATATGAAAAGCAGCAGAAAACACTACATTTTAAATAGTCACTAATTGACTGTCAATTCGTCACATTGACTATTGCCCAATTTTGCTTTATGCTATGCCACAAAGCCAAACTTTCTGAACAAAAAATCATGACTTTTACCCCTTTCGATAATCCTGCAAGCAACTGTTAGAGTAATGACGACAGATGAACAAACATGCCGTTGCTATTATAATTGCCGGCTTCGTTACAGTGTTCATTACATTCGCTATCCGCTATAACTATGGAATTTTGCTCCCCGAAATGCTCCCCGCCTTACAGATCACCAAGGCTGAGGCAGGTGTAATATTTGCCTCTTACTTTGTGGCTTACACTATCGGCTCGCCCATCCTCGGCCTAATGGCAGACAGATACAACATGCGGCTTATTCTCATCCTGTTTCCCGCAATGCTCTGCCTGGGGACATTTCTGATGTCGTATTCTTCCTCATTGCTGAACGCCAGTCTGTTTTTCGCATTGGCAGGGCTGGGATCTGCAGGTTGCTGGGCACCTGTTGTTACCCTGATACCACGGTGGGTGAGCGACCATCGAAGAGGGTTGGCCTTAGCGTTTACTGATATGGGGAGTGCCAGCGGCATTGTCGTCTGGAGCTGGGCAATGCCGTACATAGTAGAAGCTGCAAGCTGGACAGTAGGCTGGATAAGTCTGGCAATCATGGCACTGCTCGCTACAATACTTAATGCCTTTTTAGTAAGGAGCTACCCACCAGATACGTCGGGGTTTACTGAGCAAAAGGCCCGCAATCAAATCAACGAGCCAATAGGGACAACCTATCTGAAGCTGTTACACAATGCTAAATTCTGGCTCATTGGTCTATCGTACCTGCTGATTGGCTTCTCTATTCTGATTCCATTTACCTTCTTGCCCACACACGCCATACAAACCTTAGCAATGCCATACCAGATTGCTAAATGGTTGATTATCATAGTCGCTGCCACAGGAATTGCCGGCAAATTGGTTCTCAGCCATCTTTCAGACACAAAAGGGCGAATTAAAATCATCATTTTATGCGATATATTAATCGCTGCTGGCGGCCTTGGCATGGCATACAGCAGCAATTTCATCACATTGGGTATATCCGCCGCCATCTTTGGGATCGGCTACGGTGCCCTCTGGCCAGTTTATGCTGCTATCACCGCTGATTACTTCCCCAAAATGTATTCCGGCAGAATCATCGGCTTGTGGACCCTCTACATGGGTGTTGGCTCAATCGTTGCTCCACCACTAGCAGGATGGACAATTGACTCCACAGGCATGTTCGTCTGGGCATTTATCCTCACCGCAGTAAGCGCCATATTATCCCTGGCACTGCTCCTGCCACTGTCTAAAACCCCCACCAGCAGCCATGAGACGCTATAGCCAGATGAAACCCTCTTATTGGAAAAGAGGGGGACGGCCAAAAAACTTGACTGCAAGTAACTTATAGCTACGCTACCGGCAAATTAAAGAATTTCTTAGGGTTATCCCAGGTAACCTTCTCTATTTCTTTAACGGGCAGACCATCCATCCGCATTGCCCAGGCAGCTTTGACGAGAGACAAATGTCCAGCGCCACCGTATCCCAGCTCGGAGCCAATTATTATCTTATCCCTGAATTCCGGATTATCGATCACAATGTCGGATACCTCTTCCGCTGTCAGTTTATCATAGCAAATGCTCAGTCCAGTCACCGCGCCGGAGGCAAGACGAGTCTTAATGGTGTTCTTGCCGGTATGGTCAAGAACTGCCTTCCCCAACGGGAATTTTTCTTTCTTGAGAACATCAATTATCTGCGGTGTTACCTCGGGTGTTTGGGGCTGTCTCGGCGTTGGAGTGTGTATGATTATGGGTAGGTTATGTTCCTTGGCAATTGCCAGCTGGTCCTTGAACAGGTTCCTCTCATGTTCATTGGCTGTATCCAGACCAATCTCACCTATACAAACCACCCTCTTCTCCTTTAGATATTGAGGCATAGCTTTCAGGCATTCGTCATACCCCTCGCTGCTCAAGCCATAGAAAGGCACTGCCAGCCCAGCATAGCAATCTATGCCCATGGAAGCAGCATACTTAACCATATAATTAAGGGTTTTTTCCCAGAGCTCAATCAATGTCTTGGGATAGAACAAACCTGCCATCAGGTGAGGGGTGGGGATAACCCCAACCTCTACACCACCCCATGCCATCCTCAATATATCCTCACCGGCCACTCTGTCCATATGTACGTGGGCATCGATAATTCTCATTTCAATCCTCCTTCAGAAGAAATTGACACCATAACAAGAATGCTGAAAAAGCCTCCTTAAGGCATTTAAAAAAAGTAAGCCCTAAGATATTATACACTTAACAAGTTTATGATGGAATGTACAGAATGCTAATTGACCCTCCCCCCAAAAACTAGGCCAGACAAAATGCAAGTTTTATGGGATGATAATTAACGAAGGTAAAGGAGGGTCATCCCATAAAGAAATCCCGGCACACAGCAGAACAAATCACTTTTGCTCTCAGGCAAGCCGAGGCAGGCACACCAGTGCCCGAGGCATGCCGCAAGATGGGCATTAGTGAGCAGACCTTCTACCGTTGGAAGAAGAAATATATAGGCATGGGGTTCCAGAGATCGACATGCTACTACCGGAGCGTGGCAGATGAGCAGGCTGCTTTGAGAATCAGGATTTGTGATCTGGCACAGGCCAGAGTAAGTCATGGTTATCGGCGAATCCAACCCCCGCTACGGAGAGAGGTTGGAAAGTGAACCACAAGAGAGTACTCT
>JBBIPA010000019.1:0-14715 GCA_037443085.1 Chloroflexota bacterium
CATTACTATTCTCCTCCTTATTGATTAGTCCAGTATAAGCTTTTCCTGGCAGTATTGGGTAAATCCTTTGCACGTATACTTAAGCTCAGTCACCTGTTTAATTTGAAGTGTTTTTAGTCTATTTCACTTAAAATCTTGAATGGTCTTACGCATCCCTTTTTTCGGGAAGAACGCAGAACTGTGTGAAATGAGCATCCTCGGTGGTGATATCGGATGGTTGCCCCATAGCGGAGCCAGTCACTCTAAACCTGCTGTTATCTATGCGGGGTACTGGCTGTTCAGTCGGCTTGCTTAACTGAGGCACCCACTCATAAGGAACACGATAAGCACGGTAAACCAAATTCATGTTGAACCGCTTATCGAAATAAGGGCTCACATATTCCCAGACGGTCTCGTGATTAGCGGTGACCTCGAATATACGCCCGGCGGCTCCTTCCGTTATCAGCGTATTGCCGTTTGGCAAACGTTGAGCCGAGCTGACAAAACCACTGTAGAACCCAAACGCATTTAGAGGAATGCTGAATCCAGCTTCCGCAGGTGTATATTGCCATACAATGTCGAGAGTAATCGGGTCAAACTCGAGCACACGAGAATAATCTCTGCGAACATTATCCACGCCGGTAGGCGCACTGGGGTTTGGTGCTCCATATCCTGCCCACCCCCCGTTATCAAATACCAGGATATTTCCTTCACCCGGAAGTCCCCTGGGTATTATATGGGCATGGTGCTGACCGATAATCTGACCTAATTTGCTAAATGGTGATTCAGTGAATTCTGGCCCAACACGCCAGACTATTTTGCCCGTCTTTTTATCCGTTATTGCGGTGAGGTTGGTATTTCGGCCATCCCAGATAATATTATCAGGATGAAACCTCTTATCGCCGGCATCAAACCACTTATTCGGGCCAAGCGTGGACATTGAGTTGATGTGCATCCAATCGGCAACATCAACTCCTATGTTGATGATATGTGCATCGCGGTACATTGTCTCTCTAGCTTCTTTGCTGAATCCCATCTCGTTGACATGGTCGCTGCAAATCCACTCCCATATTATTTTCCCATCCCAATCGACCTCAATAAATGTATCGTCCACAAGCAGCGTATCGGTGATTTTGGAGTTTTTTACATTCTTGTGGGCTAATATCAGGGTATTCCCACCGTCTGTTAAAGGTTCCATGTTGGGGACATAGTAACCTACGGGGTTGCCTTCTCTTTGGAAATCGTGGTGTTGTCTTGCCATCCACCGCGGTTGCTGGCCTGGGTCTGTTACCAGGTCATATTTATTAAACTGCCATTTAATGTTTCCCTCCCAGTCTACCTGGGTTAAATCAAAGTAATCGAAAAATCCATGCTTGGCAATCCTGACACCAGTACTGGCCATGAGCACTCCCCCAGGGAATATCTTTGGCGGAAACCCGTGCCATGCTTTCCACTGCTTAGCAGTTCTGCCATTCATGTCGATGAGAGTTATGCCTACACCTTCGATGTGGAATACGGTGTAGCCGCCCCAACATTTTTCAGGATAGTAGATAGTTGTACCAGTCGGATATACGCTTACTGCCATGTTATTTCCTCCTTAATTGCTGTAAATTATTACCGGCTGGTTAGACCAGCATGGATAATGGGAAAATGATATTTACCGCGCCGAACGGACAGCTTATTCTGCAGTTGCCACAGTGCCAGCATTCATCCGGATATAGTACTACTGGCCCGCTGGCAGTCATGGCCAGGACGTCGCCGGGGCAATCGTTCACGCATATACCGCATAGTGTACAATCATTAGTAAATTTCGGTGGCATTTCTACCTCCTATGGTCGCATCCTGTAAATCCTGTCTGCACCACATGGGACTTCTATTCTAATGGCTCGAAAGAGATTTGGGGCACTCCGTTTTCCTGCCACATGACCAGCCTCTTATTTAAGGATTTGTCCAGGTTGGGGTAATCACTCCTGCGGTATAATGACCGCCCGCTTTCTTTCCTCTCCATCACCGCTCTGGTGGTCAACTGGCAATGTTTGAGCAGGTGTCTGGCTTCATTAGCCCTCATGACCTCATGGTAATTATTTGCTTTTATCTCATCGGGATGGAGTTCGATTTTGTTTAATTTCCTGAGCGCGGTTTCAATCCCCTTCTGATTTCTGGCGTAGCCCATATAGTATTGCATTACCTGGCGGATTACGTGTTCGAATTCCTTAGGAGTCAACCCGGTTGCTACCTTCAAGGGCTTGAATACTCGTTCCTTCTCATGAATTATTTGGGCCTCATCCAGCTCATTCAGGGATGTGACTTTACGTGCTGCCTTGCCGGCCTCAATGCCAGCAGAATAACCACCGCAGAGAGCGCCGGAAAAGAACATGAAAATACAGCCGACGAAAAGCCCTTTCAAAGTAGACTCATATTTGTTATCAAAGACAAGCATTCCGCCGAGCGAAATCTCACCCAGTTCCACTTCCATAGGCTCTTTGGCAAGGTCGATGCCAGCTTGCTCCAGGTAATCGCCATAGGTCTCTTTATCGCCGACCAGAAGATGCTTCAGCAGGCGCATATCACTGTCTGAAAAATGAGACATATCCATGTAGAAGGGAGGGCCTTTTCCCTCAATTTGCTCCTGATAAGTACCAAGCACCTGATTAGCCCTGGCACCGTTTTCCCAGTTGGGGTCATATTTCCCCATGAACCTTTCACCAAACGCGTTAATCTGATGTCCGCCCATGCTGTTTAGCGCGTTCATACCCGGTGCGCCGAATCCTTTGGGTAAGATAGTTGCGCCGTGCATGATGTCGAGGTTGCATATCCTGGCTCCAGCATCGTAAGCCATAACACATTGGCTTCCAGTGTCATAAGGATAAATATGGCAATTAAATGGGTTGCCGGTGGAATTGGCATTGACCCGAGCAGCAGTGTTTCCCAGAGCCATGACCACAGTTTTGCAACTGAGGATATAAAAGGTGCCGTCATGTATATCAAATCCTACTGCTCCGACGACTCGGTCATTATTTTTAAGCAACCTGGTTACCATTACATGGTCCAGAACATCTATGCCCATACCCCGGACCCACTTTGCCATTTTTCTTTTTACAAATTGTCCATCTTTAATATTGAGCCACCAGGGTCCGGGCTGACCAAAGCCAACTGTTCGCAGGTAAGAGCCGTCGGGATTTTTCAGAAATTCGATGCCCATTTCTTCCAGCTTTTTAATCATCATCGGTATAACTTTAACCCAGCCGTGGTAGACCATGTTAGCAGTGCCAAACCTGATGCCCTGAAAGGAGTTAACTACCGCTTCATCGGTATCCCATTCTGGCCCGGTATTTAGATTGGCCATAATGTGGTCATTGCCACCACCAAGTGAGCCTGAGCTTTCGATTTTGCTTTTATCCACTATCAGCACCCTGGCCCCCTGCTCCCTGGCAGCCATTGCCGCCCCACAGCCAGCGGCGCCAGAACCCAGAATCAGTACATCGGTTTCTATTGCCTTTCCCAATTTGTTCAGTTTAGTCAGCGCCAATCTCTTACTCCCTAATACCTTCTAGCTACGCAATATACTGACAAAATATATCCACGCCAATTGTTCTTGCCCCGCTCTTTTCACATGTAACAAGAATCTTAATTTGAGTCGATGCGTGGCTGATTCCAAAGTACTTGACAAGTAGATTAGTGTATGATATTTATATTGTATAATTATATAATGGTAACAGGGCGATATCAACACCTGTAAGAAATAACTTCGACAGGGGAAAATACAAAATATGGTAACGCTTCGAGTGCAACCCCTAAAAGCCAAACGATTATCAGAGCTTGTCGAGGAACATCTTAGAGAGCTCATCGTAAAAGGGGAAATCAGTCCGGGTGAAAAATTCCCCCCTTTATTGGCGCTGAGCAAGCAATTTGGGGTTAGCACCTTGACTGTAAGAGAAGCCGTGAGGGCTCTCGAAGCCCTGGGCTTTGTCGCCAAGAAGACGGGGAAGAACGGGGGCGTTTATGTCAGCGAATTCGGCATAGATTCGGTGAAAATTCCCATGCAATATTTCCTGGCTTTGAAGAACTGCACTGACCGTGACCTGGTGGAATTACGAATGGTTATTGAGCCGGCGGCGGCACGAATGGCGGCGGTTCGAGTTAATCCTGAGGAAATAAAGCTCATGGAGAAGAATATTGCTTACTGTGAAAAAAAGTTAAACGATGCTAAAAAGTCTCTAGCCGCTAAAGAAGTCTTTACCCTCGAGGGATGGAATGTGGAGTTCCACAGATTGATTGCGGAGGCAACGCACAATCCTGTTTTGAGTGTGACTGTGGATTACGTAATGGATTTTTTGCGGGCGTTTAAGAAATACATATTTACCAGAGACCTCGAATTCAGTGCTACTATGATTGAGTGTCACAAAGCCATTCTGGCTATGTTAAAGAAAGGCGATGCAGCCGGCGCGGAAAAGGAAATGATTGCCGACCTCAAAAACGTTGAGTCTTATTTATTACAGAAATTAGCAAAACCAATGCGGAATGCCGGAAGCCTCTCGCCACAAACGGACGGCGAAGAACAAAAAGAAGTGGTCATGGCTGCCATGGGTGCTGTTTCCCAGGAAAATATTCTCTATCCAGCATAATCAGGTAACAGATTAGGATAGTAAGAATCTGATTTCTATACTTTATAAAAAGTTGTTTTCATAATATTGCCATTGCTTAGGTGTACTATGTGACTTCGGAATCGAAGACCACGGAAAGGAGGATAATGTAGGAAGAGAGAAAGGTAATGCTCAGAAGGAACCACAAAATTTTATTAAGGGAGGTTTTATGAACAGGCTATCAATTACCATTATCTCAGTGCTGCTACTTACTATTCTGGTTATTGCTGGTTGTGCCGCTCCGGCGCCGGCTCCCAAACCAGCTCCTGCTCCTGCGCCAGCCCCCGCACCAGCTCCCGCACCAGCTCCCGCGCCAGCTCAGCCAATAGAGCTCAAGTTTTCCTTCTCGCTTCCTCCAGATTCTTTTAATGGCAAGAACTATCAAGCTTGGGCAGATAAGGTGAAGGAGCGTACCGGAGGCAAGGTTGAAGTCAAGTGTTATGCTGCCTCATCTTTGTTAAAAATTCCGGAAACGTTTAGGGGTGTTCGCAGCGGTATTGCTGATATCGGTATGTATATGCCCGGCATTGAAGGCGGGCTGCTTCACCTGAACTCGTATCCCGAACTACACTTTTTGGGTTTAGGTGATTACCGCAAGGCGAGCACTATAGTAATGCAACTCGAGAAGTCAATTCCCGCCCTTGGTAAAGAGTATGCGGATGCCGGGCTAAGAGTGTACAAACCCAATATCTTCCCCGGCTATCAGCTCCATACCACCAAGAAGGCGGTAAAGACTCCCGGTGACCTCAGAGGCTTGAAGATTATATCTACTGGTGGACCCTTGGCCTTGGCAATTACCAAGAGCGGTGGCGCTCCACTGGATATACCCGTAAGCGAATACTATACCTCATTGGAGAGAGGTCTGGCCGATGGCATAGTGACTCATCCAGGAGTTCTGGTAGCCTTCAAGATTGCAGAAATGCTACCCTATCACACGGTTTTTGGTGATGCTGGTGCCACCACCAGAAACAGTGTGTTAATCTTCAACCTGAACTCGTGGAATAAACTTCCTCCTGATGCTCAAAAAGCAATCAACGACCTTGAGCTCGAGATGGTGGATATGGTAGCGAAGGGATACGACGCTGAAATGAAGGCATTTGCTGATATCGCTCAAAAAGCAGGGCATACCATGATCAATCTTGACCCTCAGGAAATAAAAGTGTGGGCTGATATGTATGCCGCGGAACACGAGGAGTGGATGGCAAAGGCCGAAGCTGAGAAAAAACCAGGGAGAGCACTGTACGCAGAAATAAAGCGTCTGTCAGCGAAGTAATCCGAATTAAGGAATATAGCGGCACCTTAACGCAACAGAATCGTTTGGAGGTAGGCAGTAATGAGAATGATTGCAGCCGCCGGTCGTGTGGCGGGTTATATCGCAGCAATCATGCTGGCAATACTTACCCTTCTTACCGTCTCAGATATTTGCGGACGCTTCTTTTTTACCCGCCCTATAGTTGGCACTACCGAACTTACCGAGTACCTGTTGGCCATAATGGCGTTTTTTGCTATTGCCTGGGCTGCAGTAAAGCAACGACACATAAAAGTAGACTTGATAATGTCACGATTTCCTCCGCGAGCTCAAACGATTGTCGATTGTATCACCTGCCTTTTCAGCATAGGCATCTATGTCATTATCACGTGGCGTCTTGCTATGGAAGGCATAGACCTGCAGCAATTGAATTTGATATCTGCCTTTCTCGATGTGCCCAAATACCCGTTCTACTTTATAGCAGCACTGGGCGCTGCCTTGCTGACACTGGTCACGATAACCACTCTAATTCAGTACCTAGCGAAAGTGAAAGGATTGAAACAATGAGCTCAGAAACGGTGGGTATCATTGGCATAGCTGTGGTAATTATTCTCCTGTTTGCCCGCATGTGGATTGGGGCTGCTATGGCAATTGTTGGCTTTCTCGGCACTGCCTACCTCCAGGGTTTAGAAGCGGGCTTTTCGGTGGCGGGGCTGGTGCCCTATGAAAACATTGCGACTTACATTATGTCCCCCCTTCCCATGTTTGCCCTCATGGGTGTCATTGTAGGTGCTACAGGACTGGGCGAGGAATTATATGATGGAACTTACAAGTGGATAGGACAACTGCGGGGGGGACTGGCTTCGGCAACTGTTCTAGCCTGCGCCCTTATCGCCGCCATAAGCGGTTCCGGTGCTACTGCCACGATTATTATGGGTAAGACAGCGCTGCCTGAAATGAGAAGATATAAGTATGATGATTCCCTGGCTACCGGTTGTATTGCTATGGGCGGTACCCTGGGCATCCTGATACCGCCCAGCATAGCGTTTATTCTCTACGCTTTGATGACCGAGCAATCTGTCGGAGTGCTGTACATGGCTGGTTTCCTGCCAGGAGTACTGCTCACCGTCCTATTTATGATGACTATTACGATTATGACCACGATTCGCCCTAAATTAGGGCCGGCAGGACCCAAGACGAGCTTCAAAGATAAGGTACTTGCCTTAAAAACCATCTGGCATATAGCGCTCCTTTTCCTGCTGGTACTGGGCGGAATATACTTCGGAATTTTTACCGCCACCGAGGCGGGAGCTGTTGGCGTCTTCGGTTCGCTGATTATCGCCCTGGTCAAACGGCGGCTTTCCCGGAAAAACATAGTGCCGATTTTTCGGGAGGGAGTTGAAATCACTGGCATGATTTTGTTGCTTCTGGTGGGGGCTTTTATGTTCATGAAGTTCCTGGGCGTGAGCAAACTCCCCTTCATGCTGGCCCAGTTAATTAGCAATCTTGCCTGGTCGCCTTATGCTATTCTGGCACTTGTGGTAATTATTTACCTCATTCTCGGCATGGTGCTGGACATTTACTCGGCAATATTGCTTACTATACCCATTACCTACCCGGTGATGGTGGCACTGGGATTTGACCCGATATGGTATGGGGTAATACTGGTAATTCTCATAGAACTGGGGCTGGTTACCCCGCCAGTAGGAATGAATGTCTTTACGCTCAGCGGACTCACTGAGGTTAAAATCGGCACCATATTTCGTGGCGTCTTACCGTTTTGTGTGGCTGCGCTTGTTTGCATAGTTATTCTCACTGTTTTCCCGCAAATTGCACTGTTCTTGCCCGGTACAATGGTAGCCCGCTAACCAATAATTATCGACTGCGAAACAAGAGGGACAAAGCGGAACGAGCTTTAAGGAGTAGCATCATGCCCGATAGAAGAATCGAGCTGGCGCAAATTGTCGGCAATAATAACTTATGGGACGACCCGAAGGCCCTGGAGGCTTATTCACATGACCAGAGCTTTGCCCTTTCCATAAAGCCCTGGTTCGTGGTGAAGCCGAAGAATACAGACGAAGTGCAGTGGCTAGTTAAATGGGCTAACCAGACGCGGACACCGCTAGTGCCTGTAAGCTCCGGGCCGCCACACTTTCATGGCGACACTGTCCCCAGTGCAGCCGGAGCAGTGATTGTAGACCTCAGCGGTATGAAGCGGATTATCAGAATCGACCGCAAAAACAGGATGACTCTCGTTGAGCCGGGGGTCACCTACGGCCAGCTCCAGCCGGAACTCGCCAAGGAAGGCTTGAGACTTACTACACCACTGTTACCCAGAGCTAACAAATCGGTAGTAGCCAGTCTACTGGAACGACAGCCGACACTTATTCCAAAATACCGGTGGTCGCTGCCTGAGCCGCTGCGCTGTCTTGAGGTAGTGTGGGGAAATGGTGAAATATTGTGGACTGGTGAGGCCGGAGTACCCCCCCGTTCACTGGAAAGACAATGGGAAAAGGGATTAGCACAGGTTGATGCCAAGGGCCCAGCGGAAACCGATTGGCACCGGCTCGTTTCCGCAGCCCAGGGCAGCATGGGCATTGTCACCTGGGCATCCATACGATGCGAGATATTGCCCAGGGTTCACCGGCTTTTCTTTATCCCCGCCAAAAATATTGATGACCTTATCGACTGTGCCTATAAGCTCCTCAAGGTCAGATTAGGCGATGAGTTCCTGTTGTTAAATAACGTAGACTTAGCCTGCATTCTTGGAGATGGGACTGAAAGTATCAAGAGACTAAAAGAAGAGCTACCGCCGTGGGCCATCATCATAGGCGTAGCTGGTCGTGACATACTGCCTGAAGAAAAGGTCGAAGTTCAAGTAAATGATATCAGGGATATTGCCCAGCAATTCGGACTGTGTCTTATGCCGGCGATCCCCGGAGCCAGGAGCGGGCAGGTGCTGGGAGCGTTGCTCCAGCCTTCAGGAGAGCCCTTCTGGAAACTTGGCTACAAAGGCGGATGCCAGGATATCTTTTTCCTGACTACACTCGACAGGACTCCGGAGTTCATAAAAACGATGTATTCACTGGCAGCAGTGTTCACGTACCCGTGTTCGGATATAGGTATTTATATTCAACCACAGCACCAGGGTGTAGCACATCACTGTGAGTTCAGCCTGCACTTCGATCCCTCTAATGAAGCTGAAGTAGCGAAGGTAAAGGAGTTCTTCACCCGTGCCAGCGAGGAACTGATTAAACAGGGGGCATACTTCTCACGGCCGTATGGGGTCTGGGCAAACATGGTATATAACAGGGATGCACAAAGCAAAGCCCTGTTGAATGGAATTAAGGATATTTTCGATCCCAATCATGTACTGAATCCAGGCAAGCTTTGCTTCTAGGTGGCAATAATACAAGGAGGTATCGGAAAAGTGGCGCTAGAAGACTATCGTGCTGATATGTTGAGATGCACGCGCTGCTCATATTGTAAGTGGGTCCCGTTTGACCAGATGAAGAGTGGGAAGTTCGCCAAGGGATGCCCCAGCGTGGAGTATAACAGGTTCCAGCCTTACTCAGCAGGAGGCAGACTCGCTGCCGCCTTGTCACTCCTGGAGGGCAGAAGCAGCTATACGGAGCGGTTTGTGGATATAGCCTACAATTGCCTGCTGTGCGGCTCCTGTGACGTTAGTTGCAAAGTCTGCCGCTATAACATTGAACCATTACGGGCAATGCAGGAGCTCAGATTCAAGCTGGTTGAGGATGGTCAGCTTCTTCATCAGCATAAGGCTGTAATCGATGGTCTTCGCAAGGAACATAATATGCTAATGAAGCCCGGTGCTGGGCGGGGCAAGTGGGCTGAGGGGCTGAAGGTAAAGGAGCTGACCAAAGAAAAGGCTGAAGTGGCCTTCCATGCTGGCTGTCGAATGAGCTATGACGGGAGACTTCAGGGTATAGCCAGAATAGCAGTGAGCCTGCTCCAAAAAGCTGGGGTTGATTTTGGCATCATGGGGGAAAACGAATTTTGTTGTGGGGGACGAGCATTTCATATGGGATATCGCACCGAATTTACTAAATGCGCAGAATATAACATAGGTGCCTGGACCAAAGCTGGCGTGAAGACGGTGGTTACCTCCTGCTCTGATGGTTACCATACCTTCAAACGCCTCTATCCTGAAGTTGGTTCCAACTTCGAGATTCTCCACATGGTTGAGTTTGTTGACCGGCTCATCAAGAAGGGAGCGATAAAATTTACCAGAACTGTCCCGATGAGGGTTACCTATCATGACCCCTGCCACCTGGGCAGGCAGGGAGAGCCGTATGCTCCTTGGAATGGCAAGGAAAAGAAAATTCGGGGTCAAATAGTAGTTTATGAACCACGAAAGCCAAGATACAACGGAGCCTGGGGTGTTTACCAGCCGCCCAGAGAGGTACTCAAGGCTATCCCTGGTCTGGAGCTGATTGAGATGGAAAGGATCAAGGAATATGCCTGGTGCTGTGGCTCTGGCGGTGGGGTTAAAGATGCTTATCCTGGCTTTTCCGCCTGGACTGCCCGGGAGAGGATTGAGGAGGCAAAATCTACCGGCGCTGAAGCCATAGTCAGCGCCTGCCCCTGGTGTGAAAGTAACTTCAGCGATGCTGTAAAGGGAAACGCCATGGAGATGAAGGTCTATGATGTTATGGAACTTGTGCAACAGGCGCTATGACGCAGAAGGAGTTTAGGCATGGCACTATCTAAAGAAACATACAGGGCACTGGAAGATATTGTCGGAACAGAGAATATCTCAGACGACCCGGCGTTATGTGATTCATATGCTTTCCAGTGGCTTGCCGAAACTGTTCGCCCAAACCGAAGCCATTTTATGCCCAGACCTGTGGCGGCTCTGGTGCCCGGCAGCGTGGAGGAAATTCAGGCTATAGTTAAAACCTGTAACCGCTACCGGATAAAAGTAAAGCCCTACTCGACGGGTTGGTACTTTTATGGTGCACCCCAAAAAGATGGGGATGACACGGTCCAGTTGGACCTGAGGAGGCTCAACCGCATTCTGGAGATAGACGAGGGGAACATGTATGCCGTTATCGAGCCTTATGTAGTAGCCACTCAGCTTCAAGCCGAGCTTATCAAGGTAGGCTTGAATTGCAATATAATCGGCGCTGGTGCATCCACGTCTGTCCTTGCCAGCGCGACGTCTTATAGCGGAGGTGGCCCGGGCACTATCTGGATGGGGCATAATTCTGAAAGCTTGCTGGCGCTAGAATGGGTAACGCCCAGAGGCGATATCCTGAGGACAGGGTCGCTGGGTTCTGGTGCCGGCTGGTTCTGCGGCGAGGGACCCGGACCGAGTCTGCGAGGCATATGTCGCGGGGCAAGAGGGGCAAGAGGTGGCATGGGCGTATATACCAAGTGTGCTATCAAGCTCACGCACTGGCCCGGGCCTGCACAGTTCGATATCGAGGGTACGGTGCCAGCCTATCGTACGCCCATACCGGACAACTTCAGGGTATACAGTCTGGCTTTTCCATCACTAGCAGCTTTTGCTAAGGCCTATTATAGGATATATGACAATGACCTGGGTTATATCTTTCACAGCCAGTTTAATATGCTGGGAGGAGATTTGGGGCCAGCCTTCTGGATTATGTATAACGATCCCACCAAAACACTCAACGACATTGAGGAAATTGCCCAGAAGCCGGAAGTAAAAAAGCTAACCGAGGAGATGAGGCGAGCTTTCCAGATTATACTGGCAGGCCGTTCCCTTAGGGATATTGAATTTCAGGATAAGGTTTTAGATCAGATACTGGCGGAGACGGGAGGGTGGAAGGTTGGTCGAATGACCGAGCCAGATTTAGCGGAATTCACCTATCTATACTTATCCAGGTTAGGACATAAGCATCTGAACATGGTTTATGCCGGAGGGTATTCAGGCACCTGGAATCAACCAGGGACGCCGGATTATACCATACAGTACCGGCCATTAGCCGAAGCCCAGCTACGTGCCGAACAGCAGTCGGGGCTGCTGGTGCAGGCTGGGGGTGATTCTATGATGGGGCCAGGAAGTACCCTGGGAGGTGGAGGAAATGCCAGCTTTGAGCAGTTTGTTTCTTACGATCCTGCTGATAAGGAATCAGTGAATGCCATGAAACAGTGCATGCGTAATTCAATGAAGGTTGCTACAGAACATGGATTTCCCGCCGGGCACGTGGTCCCCTATGTTCAAATCGGGATGACGGATGAGCAACTCCACCAGCAGTTTGCTAAAGCGAATCAGCCTCTGGTCTATCACTTGCAGCGTAAAATAAAAGAACTGCTTGACCCCAATGATATTGGCGACAGGATGTACTCGTGGCTGCCCGACTCAAAGGATAGCCAGCCGGGGTGAGCGTCGTGTCGTCTCCTTAGTTTGTAACACTGGTTAAGATAGCAGGCTAAAAACAACATTGACGAAAAAGCGAGGAGAAGATGGCAATACTCGAAGAACCCATAAAAAATGTCCCCACGGTAAAGAACTACATCGCTGGAGAGTGGCTGGAACCCCAGGGCGAGCTGTGGGATATAGTTAATCCGGCTAACTGCCAGGTAATAGCCAGAGCTCGTCATTCCACTAAAGTCGAAGTAGAAGCTGCAATAAAAGCGGCTAAAGAGGCTTTTTTCGGTTGGCGAGCAACCCCTCCACTGGCCCGAGCCAGGTATCTCTTCAGGTTAAAGGAGTTGCTAGAGCAGCATTTTGAAGAACTTAGCCGAATTCAGACGCAGGAACATGGCAAGACTATAGATGAGTCCAGGGGAGAAACAAGGCGTGGGATTGAAAATGTGGAAGTCGCCTGCGGCATTCCCACATTGATGATGGGATACAACCTTGAGGATATAACCACTGGTATCGATGAATATGTCATTCGTCAGCCACTGGGAGTTTTCGGGATAATAGGGCCTTTCAACTTTCCCTTCATGATTCCGCTCTGGTCGGCGCCATACGCTGTGGCTACCGGAAACTGTGTGATTATTAAACCATCGCCCGAAGTGCCTTTATCTCAAATGAGACTTGCTGAGCTGGTGGAAGAAGCAGGTTTTCCCCCCGGGGTATGGAATGTAGTCAATGGCGGAGTCGA
Organism: Chloroflexota bacterium; assembly: GCA_037443085.1. Lineage (GTDB taxonomy): Bacteria > Chloroflexota > Dehalococcoidia > GIF9 > UBA5629 > JBBIPA01. The sequence goes on from JBBIPA010000019.1 coordinate 12,975, forward strand.
TGTTGGCGATGCTCTGCTGGAGCATCCTGACATCATCGGAATAGCCTTTGTAGGTTCTACCAGAACAGCAAGGCATATCTACAGTAGGTGCGGACAGACTGGCAAAAGAGTTATTGCCCAAGCTGGTGCCAAGAATTTCATCGTAGTAATGCCCGACTGCAATGTAAATGCCACGATACCTGCCGTTATGACCTCGTTTTTTGGCAATACGGGGCAGAGATGCCTGTCTGGAGCCAATCTCCTTATTGTCGATAAGGATAATTCATTCTATAACAAGTTTGTAGACGGAATCGTAGATGCAACATCCAGGATAGTGATTGGCTACGGGCTAAATGAATCAGTGCAGATGGGACCGGTCAAAGATAAAGCAAAAAAGGAGAAAATCCTGAGCTATGTTGAAAGTGGCATACAGCAGGGAGCCAGGCTCCGGCTTGATGGGCGGAAAGGTTTCAAAATATCCGGCAATTATCCAGATACCTGCTTCCTGGGGCCGACCATCTTTGAGAATGTGACACCGGAGATGAAAATAGGGAGAGAGGAAATCTTTGGGCCAGTGATGAGCATTATGCGTGCAGAGACTCTGGGGCAAGCCATTGAAATGTGCAACGACAATCCCTATGGTAACGGCAATGCCATCTTTACCAGCAGTGGTAAGAATGCCCGGGATTTCCAGTATCACGTTACCAGCGGCAACGTGGGTATAAACATTGGCATAGCGGCTCCCATGGCATTCTTTCCGTTTAGTGGCATGAAGGATTCCTTCTTTGGCATATTGCATTCGCAGGGACAGGAGGCAGTGCGGTTCTTCACTGAAAGCAAGGTAGTAATCGAAAGGTGGTTCTAAAAGAGTAGTAATGATATTACATACTGCTTCTGAAGTCGTCAGCCTGGCAAAACAGCTTGAAAATGAATCCGCTAACTATTATCGAGCGTTAGCTAACGCCTATGACAAAAATAAAGCTGAGTTGCTGCCCTTCGTTGAAGGGAATGCTAAACATATTGTACAGATTGAAAGAGCGTACTACGGGGTTATCAGCGATGCCATTGAAGGCTGTTTTGCTTTTAATATTGAGGCGGATAACTATGTTCTTGAAGCCAGTTTAGAAGGTAATACCTCCTTTGGTGATGAAATAGGCAAGGCTATTGAGATGGAAGAGAAGCTGATTCGTTTTTATATGGATGCTGCCGAGCAATCAAAGTATCTCATGGCTGACGTACCGAGGGCATTCACATTAGTAGCCAATAAGAGGAAGGAGCGCCTGTCTCATTTAAGAATGCTTCTGCAAAAAGTGAAAGGAGGCAATGACTGACGTAAATTATAAAACACATAGCAATGAATAAAAATTTAAAGGAGAGCCATGTTTAAGACCGTTTTGATGACCAATATGATAAAAGGTATGAATTATCTGCCGCTAATGGAGCGGTGGTTACTCCGTGACCATTGTGGTGAGACTATCGGCCAGGTTGGGCCATGGTTATCACGTTACTTGAGCTATCGGGCAGTGCCGGCGCTACCTGAGGCCGAGACCTATGGCTATTATAATTGGCGAGTTACCGAGCTCTGGTGGCGCGAACCACCGCCCCCACCAGTGGGCGTCGTGGCGGAAACCTGGCCACCGAATTATACGGATATTTTGGGCTTGCCTAAAAATGTTTATAGAACTCATGAGTGGCATGGGCAACCCAAAGGACCCCATCCTCCTGTTTCGCTTCTGATTCCACCCCGGGCAACCGAGGACTT
>JBBIPA010000019.1:14725-30902 GCA_037443085.1 Chloroflexota bacterium
GTGGCAAACTTACTCTCGGCGAAAAGACTATCCTGCGCTGGTACATTGTGCTCAAATATCCCGATGGTGTCCCGGTAGAGGAAGGTGAGAAATGGTTCCTTGAAGTTCATTCTAAGGAAGTGGCGCAACAGCCAGGGATTATCCGCTATTTCAGCTATCGCACCATGGCACCACCGGGGCGCCCGGCATCACCCTGGGTACGGGTGGTCGAGCAGTGGTACGAGGATTTTGAAGGCTGGCAGAAGTCAGTCATCAATTCACCTCCCAAATACACCAGGCCGCCGTGGGCGAAGTATGACAAGTATCCTTTCCTTGAGCCTTTTGTTGATTTAGTAAGCACTTTTATCTTAGAAAAGCCAACTAATGACTGGTTGAGAGACTATAACGGGTATGTTCCTGCGGTGTAATCAGGATACATCAGTAGAGGAGGAAAAAGATGAAAAAAGGAATCAGACCAATATCAGGAGGAGGATCACATTCACCTCCCCCCCATTATGACCGCGAACCTTCTTATGACAAGATGCAACAAGAGCGCGATGTCATGGTCAGGATGCGGGATGGAGTTCACCTTTGTGTTGATATCTACCGCCCTGATGCTGAAGGAAAGTTCCCGGCTTTGCTGGCTATTGCACCACATAATAAAGACATACAAACCCCAGAGGCATGTGAGGCATATGCTCCCCAGCCTGCCTGGTCCCCCTTCTGGTTTGGGTGTCAGGAGGCTGGGGACACCAGGTTTTTTGTCTCCCGGGGCTATGCCCATGTTATCGGTAATCCCAGGGGAGTGGGTAAATCGGAGGATGGCCCACCAGGGACACCGCCGATGGCGCCTAATTTTGACTACTATGACCTCATAGAATGGATTGCACAGCAGCCCTGGTGTGATGGCAACATAGGGATGGTGGGGATATCCGCTTTTGCCGGCGCCCAATGGCAGGCAGCTATACAGCAGCCGCCGCATCTGAAAGCCATTTTCCCTTATGACGCCTTTGCGGCATACAGGTTCCGTGACGAATACCCCGGCGGGGTGATCGGGACGATGATGTATCTTATCAGTCAGGTTGGCGTGGTACACCATCTGAGGGGCAGACCCGGCGCTCTTCCTCCCGAACAGGCAAAGCTGTGGGAGGAAGCAATGAACAACCCGGACTACAAGATGTATAACCACCTCTATAACATACTTACCCAAAAGGGACAGCATGAACCTCGTTTCTTTCAAGTTCTCATGTATCCCTATGATACGGAAGAGGCGATAAAATTCGCCGATGCCAGTTTCGATAAGGTAAAAGTGCCGGCCTACACAGGTGCCGGCTGGTATGCCTATTCCTACAAGTTGCACCTGCAGGGATGCCAGAACTGGTATTGGGGGATAAAGACACCGAAGAAGCTGCTGTTCCCTGGACCTGCCCACCTAGAACGCCCCTGGCACTCACTCCATAGCGAGATATTGAGGTGGTATGATTACTGGCTCAAGGGCTTGAACACCGGCATAATGGATGAGCCTCCAGTGAAGATGTGGGTCATGGGGGAAAACAAGTGGTATTACGGCGATGATTGGCCCCTGCCCGAGACTAGGTGGACGAAGTATTACCTGCAGGGCTGGGAACGACTACGAGAAGAGCCGTTCCTGCCATCGAGTCGGGAAGGCCTGGAACCGCCTGATGCCTTTGTTCAGATGCCACCATCTCAGACAAGAGTTATACAGAGGCTCAGGTATATGACTAACCCTCTGCCGGAAAATACGCTGATTGCCGGGCCGAGCGCCCTGTATCTGCATGCTGAAATAGACCAGGAGGACACAAACTGGATAGTAATACTTAAAGACGTTGGTCCAGATGTATCGGTGAGAACGGCGAGGGAAGGGGAATATTCACCACCGGCTAATCTCCCCGAAAGAGAACTGACCAGGGGCTGGCTTAAAGCTTCTCACCGGGCTTTAGATTCAAAAAGGTCAAAACCATGGAAGCCCTGGCATCCACTGACTAAGGCAGCTCAGAAACCGGTGGCGCCCGGGGAGGTAAACGAATACGCAATTGAAATCTTATCCACTGCCAATCTGTTCGAGAAAGGACACCGTATCTGTATAGATATTACCAGCACTGACATGCCAACGGGCACAGCCGGATTCACCAACGTCGAATATATCCCGTACCATATATGCAGTAGCAAAACGACACTCCATAAGATTTACCATAACGAGAAATACCCGTCGTACCTGTTGCTACCTGTTATTCCAAAGAACAAAACGGTTAAAGAGTAAGGTCGCCAGCCTTAGCAATGGTGGCCTGCTAAAACGTGCACAACATTAGAAAGACCCGTGTAAGGAGCGAGCAAATATGAAAGTTCTGGGAATAAGCTGTGGCAGAAAAATGGGAAACTCGGAAGTACTGCTGAAAGAGGCACTAATAGGAGCCGAAGAAGCCTGCGGTGCCGAGGTTGAAGTAATCCGTCTCCATGACCTCTTTATCAAGCCGTGCACAGGTTGTGAGGCCTGTACTGAGAGTATGTTAGTAGGGAAGGAGGCAAAGTGTGTGCTGAAGAATGACCACATGCCCTATATCTGGGATAAGCTGAAGGAAAGCGACGGGTTGATCTTAAGTGCCCCATCATTTTCCTTTACTCCTCCCGGCTATCTGGTGGTATTACGTGACCGGTTGACTCGCCTGTACAAATTACCCAACCCGAGAGTCGGTGGTCTCATAGTCGTTGGCGGTAGTGACTGGATTAACCTGTGCCTTTCTCAGATGGCTATCTGCGACCCACACCAGACCAAGCTTGTTGACCAGATGGTGGTGCCTTTTACCGCCAGGCCGGGCCAGGTCGTGCTGAATAGATGGGCGCTGGCCAGGGCCAGAAAACTAGGGCGCAATTTAGGCAAAGCGATAAAGATGCCCATTGGCCGGGTGAAGTATGTGGGCGGAGCGATGAAGGTATCCGATGCTGAGGCAAAGTATTACGCCCAGACGATGGAAGTGCCCATTGATTGGGTGAAGTATATAGTTGATGAAGAGGAAATCTGTCCCATTTGCCATTCGAATGTGCTGCAGGTGCGAGGAAAATTTTTGCGCTGTGCCATAGACGATGTGGTGGGGACGGTAAAAATGAACGGAGGTAAAATAACCGTCGCCTATGATGATGAAGAGTTGCAGAAAGCACGCTGGAAGCCTATGGAGCATAAGAGGCACCGCAGCATAATACAGCATGGTCATCAGCTATACCAGGAAAAGAAGCCAGAGATAAGAGAGAAGCTGGAGAAATATAGAGCGTATGGCAGTATCGTGCCCCCGCCACCATTAAAAGAGAAGTGATTATGCATGTTCCGCTCAATAAACTAACCGCAAATATAGAAATAAAGGAGGTTACCGAAGATGGAAAAACAGGGAGAACAGGAGCTTACCTTAAAAGAAACCGTAGTGGACCATGAGATACATGGTGTCACGCCGGAGATGATTGACTGGTGGTGGGCGAATATGGAAAAGGGGTATCCTTTATGGTGTCCTGAAGAGCATAAATCGTTTGTCTGGGAAGTACCACCGACCAAAGACCAATTTTTCGGTGCTATCCAGATTGCTGAGGAGAGTATCGGCGGGCCACCGGTTCGTAAATTGCGTATCCGCTGGGAAGACCCCAGGATATCGCCCATTCCTATAATTTACGAGCATGCTTTATTGTGCGCTGGCATTGGCCCTGATGACAAACCGGTAGCTTATCTCATGCATCAGTATGAAGCAGCGCCTTACGGAACACGAATGCGCTCCACCTTTCATCCAGTAATGCCCAGACCGCAAGCGGCGAATGATGCCTGGGCCAAGCATAATAAGGATGAAGTGAGTCATTTTCCTGAATTTCTTCCGCAATTGTATAAAATGTGGCAGGCGGTCAATGACCCGAGATTCAATGTTCCCTGCAATCTGAAATTTAAGAAATAGCCATTGTTTCCTGAGTCGGGAACAATGAGGAAAACAAAATAACAGATGGCTAAAAAGGTGGCCATGAGCAATCAGCGTCTCGGGGATACCATCAGGTACACCAGTTGCGGATACCACTGTTTTAACCGATGTATTCTTAAGGTGCGTATCAGAGATGGAGTCATTGTCGCCTGCGAACCGGATGATACCATTAATTCTGGCCTGCCGCGCGAGGATGGGTATCTGTCTGAGGACGTTATTGACAAGGGCATGATTCAAACGCGGCCCTGTGCCAGGGGGTATACCAATGCCCGTATGATAAGCGACCCTGGTAGGTTGAAATATCCCATGAAGCGCGTGGGTACAAGAGGTGAGGCAAAGTTTGAAAGGATATCATGGGAAGAGGCTTTAGATACCATAGCCAGGAAACTGGTGGAGACAAAGGCAAATTATGGCCCCTTCTCAATACTGCACCAGCCGTATACCGGACTGCAAAGATGTAGTTTTCCCCTGGCTCACTGGTTCGGAGCGGGATTTGGGGGATGGGATTGTCATTCCCTCAATGGATTCCAGGAGCCGGAACACTGGGTGTTGGGGAAAGACGTTCTCAAAAGCGAACTGGTCCAGGACGAGGTTAATATATTCAAGTCCAGACTCATCGTTCTCTGGGGGTCTAACCCCATGACAACTCTGGGTGGCGGGTTTGCTTATAATCTGCTCCGGGCCAAAGAGCAGGGCATTCCCATAATCAGCATCGAATCCAGATATACACCCTCGGCTGAAGTCCTGGCTGACCAGTGGATTCCGATACGTCCTACCACTGATGTTGCCCTGATGATTGCTATGGCCAATGTCTGGTTCAAGGAACAGCTTTATGACAAAGAGTTCGTGGAGAGACATGTTGAAGCTGAAGGACTGAAAAAATGGAAAGCCTATGTACTGGGCACGGAGGATGGTATCGATAAAACTCCACGGTGGGCGGAGAGCATTTGTGGTGTGCCTGGGGAGACCATCGAGGAGTTCGCCAGATTCTATGCTAGAAGCAAACCGGTCAATCTTATCGTTGCCGGCTCAATAGGCCGTCAGTTCTATGGAGAGAATCCAGCGAGGGCAACCATGTATCTGCAGGCACTTGCGGGCAATGCTGGTATTCCCGGAGGCACCTGCGGAGCGGAGACCAGTTTGTGTCAGGGGCATCCCTCGTTGCCAATCCCGGTAGTGGACTGGCAGCAAAAACCGGCCACATACCACCCGCCAATCCTGACCTGTGCCTTCAAGTGGATGAAAGCCATCGATATGAGGGAAAAAGTGGATAAAGGTGAGATGAGCAAAGAGGCATACAACAATGCCATCGGCAATACTGCTGGAAATGAAGCACCTAACATCCAGATGGTCATTCTGGAATCCAACAACCATTTGAACAGTCTCCCTGACATTAATAGCAACATTAGAGCCATGAAGAAAGTGGCTTTTGCGGTGGTATTCTCATATTATGCCGAGATGCCGGCGGCAAGGTATGCCGATATACTTTTGCCCCAGATTGCCACAGCATTCGAAGGCAGAGCCTGCCAGTGTGGAGACATGAGCCGTGACCTGTTTTACAGCGGTCGCAACCTCGGTAATTATTTCATATACCGCCAGAAATGTGTCGACCCCCCTGGCGAAATCAAGTCCAATGAATGGATTTGGGTGCAGATAGCCAGGAGGCTGGGGATAGCTGAGCTATACCGCCCGCGTCTGGCTAATGTATCCGATGAGAGGTGGGACGAAGTTATAGAGAACCTGCATCAGGAGGCTTACCAGACCTGGGCAGCCAGGAAAGACATTGCCCCCTTAAATCCACCAGGCTGGGAGGAGTTCCAGGAGAAGCCTGTATTTCGGTGGGAGATAAAGGAGCCGTATTATTCGTTCAAGAAAGAGTTGGAAAATGGAAAAAATCCCTTTGAAGAGACAGAGTCAGGCAAGATAGAGTTTTACTCCAAGGGCTTAGCTAAGGGGCCGGACTATTTGGCAGCTAACGAGTTCTTCCCGGGAAGCGGAAAGTGCTACGGCGGAGGGAAGCTACCACCGATGGCGCAGATGACATTTGGTGGCAAGGATACGTTCTACAGTAAAGATGCTGAGAAGTACCCGCTATTGATGTCGTCGCCACATTCCGCCTACCGGGTGCACTCATTGCTGGACAATCAATTCTGGCTGAGGGATGACTGCTATCGGCATGCTGTCTGGCTCAGTGTGTTCGACGCCAGAGCACGAGGTATAGCGGATGACGACCTGGTCAGGGTTTACAATGATATCGGGGAAATGATTATCCCGGCCTATGTTACTTCGAGAGTAGTACCGGGAACTGTCTGTATATTTCACGGGGGCTGGTATAATCCTGGTGGAATCAAGAGCCGGTTGATGCCTGAGGGCATAGACCGGAGAGGCGCTCCCAATCTCCTGACTCATAATGAGGACCTGCCCGATACCATCGTCGGTTTTTTCCCCTGTAAAGGACTTGTCCAAATTGAGAAGTGGAAGGTTGTGTGATGACACAGTACGGTTTCTTTTTCGACCAGAGCCGATGTTCAGGCTGCCGTGCCTGTGCCGTTGCTTGCAAGAATTGGAACGGGCTCCCTGCAGGACCTCTCAAGTATCTTAAAGTCTATGAATACGAGAAGGTTGACTTTCCCAATGTACGCATTCATTTCCAATGGGTTCCATGCTATCATTGCGAGGAACCGTCGTGTGTCAGCAATTGCCCGTCTGAAGCTATTTACAAGGAACATAAATACGGTGCAGTGCTATTAGACAGCGAAAAATGCAACGGCTGCCGCATATGTTACGACGCTTGCCCCTATGGTGCGCCTGTTTTCGATAGCGACGAGGCAGGGGTTAAAGCACAGAAGTGCACCATGTGCATTGACCGCATTGAGATGGGCTTGAAACCAATATGCGTGCTTGCCTGCCCTGACAGGGCTCTTGATTTTGGGCCACTTCGTACCCTTGGTCAAAGGTATGGTGATAGCAGGGACCTGGAAGATATGCCGCGCAGCCAGACTACGAAACCTGCTGTCCTGTTTAAACCCCATAGTAAAAAGAGGCAACTTGTTAATTATGATGCCAGGAGAGCACTGGAATTGATGATGAAGAGAGAACCATTGCCACAGGGTCTTATATCGCCAGTCGACGTTATGGAAACCTCACAGGGAATAATCGGGCGTAATAAGCTGGTAATTAAGCACAAATCAGCTGCCGAGCTTATGCATAACACCAGGAATGATGAGGGATAGATGCCGGGTGCGCTGGGTCTTCTAGCCGTTCTTGAGATAAGCTGGAGAGGTATAAGCCCGGTTGCCCTTTTTTCAGATTGTTTGACTATTGGAACCCATGGTGCTCTGCTTACCCAACTGCATTTTAAGTGTTTCCGGCATGCTGATTAGCAAAGGCATTCTCAGAACAAGGTCAAGCCCGACGAAGGTTAGAAACACGTATTGTGGTCCGATTTTATCCCAGATGAGTCCTGATACGAATACCAGCCCGGCATTGGTAAACATCCTGAACATACGGGCAATTCCTATCCACCTGCCCATCTGGTCAGCAGTCACCAGCTCCCTTTCTATGGCGGCTGCAATAGGTCCGCCGATATAATAGAAACCCTGGAGAATTCCGGCGATAATTAAAAAAACCTGGTTTGGTGACCATACCAGTACGAGATTGGATACCCAGAACATGGGTATGGTCACATATAAAGCCTTCTTTCTTCCCAGCCTGTCCGCCAGCCTGCCCAGCGGGATGGCAAAAACGATGGATGCCAGCGCCGAACCCACCACCATGGCTCCTAATATATAGGCATCAGCTCCTTTAATCTCATGGGCGAAGACCTGAGAGAAGGGAAAGATCATGGCCAGCGGCAACTGTCCGAATGAAGCGATAACCAGCCATCGCTTTAAGTGATTACCCTGCTTAAGTACCTGGTGGATGTCGCGCAACAAGTTTGGCCCGGGCTCGGTTGACGTTCTCCATTTGCGATTTGACAGTTGCGTCAATACGATAACAAGTGTACAGATGGTGCCCAAAAAGGCAACGACGAACAGTGGCCTGATGCCATCGACATTTACACCGCCAAAGTGTGATACTAACCATGCCCCGAGCAGCGGCCCTGCCATGCCCAGTAGCCCGGCGGCGGCAGTCTCGCAGATCATCATGCCGGTAGCTCTATCCTCATTTACCAGGCAGTTCCCACAAATCGTGGCACAGCTATGCAGACTCACTGAGAAACCCAGCCAGTACGCTATCATAGCCAATATGGTCATGGTCCAGCTTTGGGATAGGGCATAGGTCAGATAGGAGATGGCAAGCAGCCCGATCCCCGCCAAATAAATCTTTTTAGGACCAATCCTGTCGATGAACCAGCCAGTGAGCGGGCCGACTATACCAGCGATAATCATGCCCAGGCTGTTTACCAGACCTAGCTGAGTGGCCGTCGCCCCCAGCGCCACGATGTAGAGGGAAAGGTAAGGAAAGAGCATCTGGTAGATGAATCTTTCCAGCGAGGTCCTGGCGACAGTAACTTTCCAGTCGCGTGGCTGCCGCTTGAGGAAAAAGAGCCCGTTCGCCAAGAATTGAAGGCGTGATTTTGGGAGGTCTTCCATTTTATTTGAAGTACAAATGCTAGAAATCTCTTATTGTGGCGGCCGACTATTCAATGTCTAAATGAGCCCTGATAGCACTCCGGACTTCATGTTGAAGCTGCGAATCATCCAGATATCCTAACAATTTTCCCAGGCGTTGCTTGGAGATTGTTCTTATCTGATGTGCCATTATAATCGAATTTAGCGGCTGGCCTGCTTTCCCTTTTGGCAATAAAACCTCAGACGGATATAACCGGCGTTGAGTTGAAGTTAGCGGCAGAATTGTAACATTGGGAACGGCCTGATTATATTCTTCGTTGCTCACTACGAGCACAGGACGCATGCCTTTTTGTTCCACTCCTATCACAGGATTAAGATTTGCCTCTATGACAGCCCATTGCAAGTCTGTCACTGGTCCATCCTGCCCGCAGTTTCAGCATCAGAATATTGGAAATCATCTTTAACCTTTTCTATATCTTTCAGGAATAGTGGGTCATTTACCGCTTCCTGCCATAGGGCTTTTCTCTCTTGTCTTCTTAAATCTCTCACTTCTTTAATCAGTGCCTGTTCTACCAGAGCATTCTTGCTGGGCACTATACCCCGAGCCATAATCTCGTCTAAGGCATCAAGAACATCAGTGTGTAAATTGAAAGTCGCTTTCTTTGTCTTGCTACGCATCTCAGTGCCTCCCCTATTCCCCTGTATTCAATAGTGTTTATTTTCTAAAAGATAATAGCACTGGCTTTCCAATTTTGCAAGTCAATACTGGAAGCCCATTTAGCTGGCAATGCAATTGACCTGGACTGCAAATGTGTCGCTTCTTTGGTGTCTTGTTTGTCTCACTTTCGCTGCCAACGTACACAGTCTGTCTTTACCGCTTCAGCATATCCAGCCAGGCGGTGGATTTGACCTGGCGCTCCAGCAGATATCTGATATACTCGCGCAGGGTCTGTTCTAGCTCGAAGGCCAGCTCCGTGCTGGTATGCACGCGGCTGGCGGTGGCGTAGTCAGAGGTCTGCCACAGGCGCAGGACTTTGAGCGCATTGAGGGATAGCTGGCGGGCGAAAGGTTCCTCGAAGGCGCAGTTGGAGCAGAGCACGCCGCCCTGTCCAGGGCTGAAATAGTTGATGCCGGGCTGGAGGGCCGAGTTGCAGTTGGCGCATTTTTGCAGTTGAGGGCGGTAGCCGGTGAGGTCGAGGAGACGTAGCTCGAAATAACGTAATACAGTGTCATTATTCTGGGCTGCAGTTAACTGATGCAGCGTGGTCAGCAGCAAGTTGAATAGCTCACGGCTTTCCGAGCGCTCTTCGGTGAAGGAATCGATCAGCTCGGAGACGTAAAGGCCACAGGACATGCGTTTCAGGTCATCTTTCAGAGGCAGGAAGCTGTTGATGGTCTGCGCCTGGGTGACGATATCAAGGCTTCTACCTCTGGCGATGAGCAACTGGCTGTGGGTAAGCAACTCCACATGTCCGCCGAGCTTGCTTTTGGGACGGCGGCTGCCCTTGGCGATAGCCTTAACTTTGCCGTGGTCAGGCGTGTACAGGATAAGGATGCGGTCGGCTTCGCCCAGGTTGATGCGTTTGATGATGATGGCTTCGGTCTGGTAAACGCGGGGCAGTTTCATCGGTGGCACACCGGCTACATATCCTGCCTGCCTTCTAAGGCACGGGTAAGGGTGACATCGTCAGCATATTCCAGGTCAGCGCCGTAGGGCAGACCGCGGGCTAACCTGGTGATGCGGATATTGAGGGGGACGATAATGCTCTGGAGATACATGGCGGTAGCCTCTCCTTCAGTGTTGGGATTGGTGGCGAGAATCACCTCGGTGATGGAGCCATTGCTGAGGCGCGCCATAAGCTCTTTAATTTTAAGCTCGTCTGGGCCAATGCCATCTGATGGTGAAATAACTCCGTGGAGCACATGGTAGAGGCCGCTGTACTTCCTGGTGCGCTCCAGGGGGAGGATATCGGCAGGCTCTTCGACGATGCAAATCTGGCTGTGGTCACGCGCTGACTCGCGGCAGAGGACACAGGGGGCGGTATCGGTGATATTGAAGCATACCGGGCACAGGCTGAGGCTTTGCTTTAGTCCCAGAATGGCCTTCGCCAGTGCCTCGGCTTTTTCCGCGGGCGCCTGGAGCAGGTGGTAGGTGAGGCGCTGAGCGCTCTTGGGGCCGATGCCGGGCAATTTGCTCAACTCTTCGATCAGCCGGGCTATAGGCTCGGCAGTGGGCAGGTGTATGTTCAAAGATTATCCTCTCTAAAGCCCGGGAATTTTCAGTCCATTGGTCAGGCTGCCCAGACGGCTGGTGGCTAAATCCTGTGACTTTTTTATGGCTTCATTCACCGCAGTCATGACCAGGTCCTGAAGCATCTCAGTGTCCTCGGCATTGACCACCTCTGGAGAGATGGTTACCGAGCGGACATGCTGTTGACCGTCAATAATTATTTTGACGGCTCCACCGCCGGAACTGGCTTCTACGGTTATTTCGCCCAGCTCCTGTTGAGCCTTGGCGAGCTTCGCCTGTAATTCCTGTGCCTGGCGTACAAATTTATTCATCTCACCTCCGTTTCAGACTTAGTTGATGAGCTTGGCGCCCCGCTGCAGGGCTTCTTTTACCAAGCGGCTTTCACCTTCAGGCCGCTTCCTGGTCTCATTGCTGCGTTCCACCAGGATGCAGCGTATTTTGTAAGGGCGTCCGAAGAACTCATGCAGCTTCTTTTCCACCAGAAATTTATACTTGGGGTCTTCGATATATTCTTTGTGAAAACTGGCATAGAAGCCCAGTGTGAGCAAACTATCTTCTAAGCTTACTGGCTCACACATGCTGCGCAAGAAGGCATCAAGATTGCCCTTGGAACCCGTCCCGCGCAAAGCGTTGACGAAGTCCTTCCAATGGCTGCGTATGTAAGTAATATCAGGAGAGGCTCCCGGTGCCAGAGTTGCGGCAGCAGTAGCTTCTGCGGTTGCCAGTGGTGCCTGAGCTTCGGCATCTTTCCTGGTGTTAGCAGGTTCAGTGGCGGCACTGGTTTCACCTGCTGATTCTGGAGCAGGGGCTATCTCAGGTTTGGTGAAGTGTTCTTCCTTCGCTGCTCTGGGATGTTTCGCGGCTCGGGAATGCCCCACATGCTTCTCAGCAACAGACCTTTCCAGTTCAACTGGTTCGGGGTGAGGGTGGTATTTTTCGGCGGCAGCCTTAGCCCTCGATGCCGGCTCGGGTGCAGCCATCTGTTTTGCTTCGCCTGCCGATAGCACCGTGCCTACCAGAGCCAGCTCCAGCGGCAGGGGTGAGTAGTTATCCAGGCGGATGTCAGCTTCACTGAAACGCTTTACTGCAGTGAGCAAATAGTCGAGGCTGACGTTGGTGACCAGGCTTTTCATCTCGGCCAGGTCCTCGCTGGTAGCGTCCACCACATCTTCGGAGCCGGACTTTACCAGGAGCAAATCTCGCAGGTAGCTTATCATCTCCCGGTTAAACTGGCGGAGGTCAACGCTGTCATTGGCAGTGTTGTTGATAGTATTTAGCCCGGCGGAGATATCCTTGTTGAGGATATGCTTTGCCAGCTCTCTGGTGCGCAGGTCGCCGCTGATGCCGAGCATCGTCAGCACGTGGTGCAGCTCAAGGGTATGGCCGTAATAGGCAACCAGTTGTTCCAGTATGTTTTCGGCATCGCGCAGGCTGCCGGTGGTGACCCTGGCGACAAGCCGCAGGACTTCAGGTTCCGCTTGAATTTTTTCTTTCTCGCAGATGAATTTGAGTTTATCGATTACCGCAGTCTGGGAGAGGCGGCGAAAGTCAAAGCGCTGGCAGCGTGACAGGACGGTAGGCAGTACCTTGTGCGGCTCGGTGGTTGCCAGGATAAAGATAGCATGCGGCGGCGGCTCCTCCAGCGTTTTCAGGAAGGCGTTGGATGCTTCCTTGGTGATCATGTGGACTTCGTCGATGATATAGACTTTGTAGTGAGCCTGATTGGGGGCAAAGTTCACCTTTTCCTTGAGCTCGCGAATTTCGTCGATGCCGCGGTTGCTGGCGGCGTCTATCTCGATGATATCCAGTGCGCTATTCTCATTGATGGCCTGGCATATCTGGCACTTATTGCAGGGTTCGCCTTTGACCGGCTGGAGGCAGTTCACCGCTTTGGCCAGGATGCGCCCGGTGCTGGTCTTACCGGTGCCGCGGGGACCGCAGAAGAGATAGGCATGGGCGATGCGGCCGCTCTCCACAGCATTGCGTAAGGTCTGGGTGACGTGCTGCTGGCCGACAATTTCAGAAAGGGTCTGCGGGCGCCACTTACGATAAAATACCTGGGAGGTCATGACGGCATTATTATACTCCAAGTGCTCCAGGGGCTTAAAGGCAAAGCCGTCGCCGATACGCTACCCAAGCTTGACAAAATCTGTGCATTTACAGGAGACCTGTGTTATAATTTTGGTTTGTAATTAAAGAGTCGTAAACAAAAAAGGAGTACTCAACTTGAACAAAGAGCAGAAGACAGGCACTATTGCCAAATTTGCCACGCATCAGGGTGATACTGGCTCTTCTGACGTGCAGATAGCGGTGTTGACCGAGAGAATCAACCAGCTATCCGAACATCTGAAGGCACATAAGCATGACCATCACTCTCAGCGCGGGCTGATGAGGCTCATCGGGCGCCGAAAGCGCCTGCTGGCTTACGTCAACAATAATGACGTCAGTCGTTACCGCAGCATCATTACCAGATTAGGCTTGCGGAAGTAGAGTGGCTGTGGCTAAAGGAGATCTGGAAAAAATGATGTATTCAAAAGAGTGCCTGGTTGCGGGAAGGCCGCTGAAAATTGAGAAAGGCAAGCTGGCAAACCAGGCTAACAGTTCAGTTACCGTGCGCTATGGAGACACAGTTGTTTTAGTCACGACATGTGTGGGGGCTGAGGGGCAGAATAATGTTGACTTCGTCCGTTTAACGGTTGATTACGAAGAACGGCATTACGCTGTAGGGAAGATTCCCGGCAGCTTCATCCGGCGAGAAGGACGCCCCGGTGAACAGGCGACTTTAACCGCCAGGTTGACCGACCGCTCGTTACGCCCGCTGTTGTCCAAGGGTTTGAGCAACGAAGTTCAGGTTGTCATCACCGTCCTTTCCACTGACCAGGAAAACGCCCCTGATGTTCTGGCGCTAATCGGTGCCTCGGCATCGTTGACGCTTTCTTCCGTTCCCTTTGTTGGTCCGGTAGCAGCGGTGCGTATGGGCTATATTAACAATCAGTTTGTGGTGAATCCGACCTTGCCCCAGTTGAACGATAGCCTGATTGATGTGGTCGTTGCCAGCACTAGGGATGCGGTGGTGATGGTGGAAGCGGAAGGCAAGGAAGCCTCAGAGGAGATATTCCTGGAAGCTATCAGAATTGCCCATGAGGCGAACCAGCCGATGATTAAAATCCAGGAGGAGCTGCAGCAGCTTTGCGGGCAGCCCAAGCTGGGATTAAAGTCTGTGGAGTTTGCCCCGGAGCTGGTAGCTGCGGTTACCTCGCGCTTCGGAGAAAAGCTCACTGAGGCGGTTACCCAGCCGGATAAAGTGGCGCGGGAGGAGGTAACTGGAGAAGTTAAGAAAGAGGTTGTTGATGCGCTGAAGGATTCCTTTGCTGAAGCCGATATCGACAGGGCGGTGGAGGAACAGTTCAAAAAAGCAGTCAGGAAATTCATACTGGAGAATAAAAAGCATATCGACGGTCGCCAGAGAACAGAAATCAGACCGCTGAGCAGCGAGGTAGGCTTGCTGCCACGCACCCATGGCTCAGCGCTGTTTACCCGCGGCCGCACCCAGGTATTGACCATAACCACGCTTGGCTCCTTGCGACAGGAACAGCTCATCGATGGACTGGGCCTGGAGGAGAGCAAGCGGTTTATTCACCACTATAATTTCCCGCCCTTCTCCACCGGCGAAGTAAAGCGAATGGGAACGCCGGGCCGCCGGGAGATCGGGCACGGTGCGCTCGCAGAGAGAGCGCTGGCTCAGGTGATACCCGATGTGAAGGAATTTTCCTATACCATCAGGCTGGTGTCCGAAGTGCTCAGTTCCAATGGCAGCACGTCCATGGCCAGCGTCTGCGCCTCAAGCCTGTCTTTAATGGATGCTGGCGTGCCCATCAAGGCACCGGTTGCCGGCATTTCCATAGGGCTGGTCACGGGTCCAGACAATGAATATGTACTGCTGACCGATATTGAGGGCAAGGAAGATTTCTACGGGGACATGGACTTTAAAGTGGCTGGCACGAGAAACGGAATTACCGCCATTCAGCTTGACATAAAGCTTCAGGGTATCAGCCAGGAGATACTGGCCGATGCCGTCAATCATGCTCGAGAGGCGCGCCTGACGATACTCGACCATATGAGCACGGCCATCGCCTCTACCCGCTCTGAGATTAGCCCCTATGCGCCGCGCGTTTATAAATTGACCATCGATGCCAGCAAGATTGGCACGGTGATCGGTCCCGGTGGCAAAACCATACGCTCCATCATCGACGAGACCAAGGTGACCATAGATGTGGAAGATGATGGCACGGTAATTATCGGCTCGCAGAATGAGGAAGGAGCCAGGAAGGCAATCGAGATAATCGATGGGTTGACCAGGGAGGTGGAGGTGGGAGCTATTTATACCGGCAAGGTAACGCGCGTGACCAACTTCGGCGCTTTCGTTGAGGTATTGCCCAAGAAAGAGGGGCTGGTTCATATCAGCGAGCTGGCTGACTATCGCGTGGCCAGGGTTGAGGATGTGGTGAACGAAGGCGATGAAATCACAGTCAAAGTGACTGATATCGATAACCTCGGCAGAATTAATCTTTCGCGTCGGGCAGTTTTTGGCGACTCGTCCCAGGAAAGACCTGCCAGAACGGCAGACTCTGCTGCGCCAGGTCATTCTCGCCCCAGGCCCTCACGGCCTCGCCCCGGCATGCATCCAGCGATGGGTAGAGATAGCCGGCATCGCCCCCAAATTAAAAAATAGACAGATATTGACCAAGCTTTCAGGAGAAGGCGATGAAGCAAATAGCAGTGGTGGTCCACGGAGCACTGGGCAAGGTGGGCAGGGAAATTGTCGCTGGTGTTTCTCATGACCCTAACCTGTCTCTGGTTGGCGCGGTAGATATTCAGGCTACCGCTGACTATCTTGATTTGCCCGATAGCGGCAAGAAGGTGCCTCTGGCTAAGGACCTGGGCTCACTGCTGCAAAGCTGCCATCCCCAGGTAGTCGTTGATTTCACCATTGCTGAGGCTGCGGTGGCAGCGGCACTAGTCGCTCTGAAGCGGGGGGTTAACCTGGTTATCGGCACTACCGGCATTTCAGACAGCGAGCTCAAGGAAATGGAGCAACTGGCTAATGCGAATAAGGTGGGGGTAGTGGTGGCGCCGAACTTTGCCCTGGGGGCGGTGGTGCTGATGTATCTGGCCAAGATTGCGGCAAAATATTTCGACCATGCCGAGATAATCGAGCTGCACCACAATCAGAAAGCGGATGCGCCATCGGGCACGGCGCTGGCTACTGCCAGGGGCATGTTGAAGTCCAGGGGACGGCCTTTCATCCAGGCGCTGACCAAAAAAGAAAATCTCAGCGGCACACGTGGCGGACAGGTTGAAGGAATAACCATACATAGTGTAAGATTACCTGGTTTAGTGGC
>JBBIPA010000020.1:0-30793 GCA_037443085.1 Chloroflexota bacterium
CCTTCGCCAACCTCAGCACCGAGAAGGATGTGAACCTCGGCGATATCCCGCTGACCTAGTAATTAATATCAGATTTACTCTTAGCTACTCCTCTGGCTCATATTGATGAGCCAGAGGAGTTTAACTGATATTTTAGTGAACAGAACGAAGGGACTTTGCTTGCTCACCCGGAAAACTCGTGTTTTCCTGATAAGCGGAATCCGTCTGTAGCATTGCAGTAGGTAACTGTGGTTAAATAATAGCGAGCAACGAGCTATTTCACGCCCGTACGCTTCATAGAGAAGATGATGTAATTTCCCTCTAGGCAATTAATATAGTGAAAGGAGCTAAAAGATGGCATCAACCGAAGACCTGATTAAGCAATACAAGGAAAAACGCCAAAAAATCATCCGGATGGATACTAAGGCCATCGAAGCTCGTCACAAAGCCGGGCAACTCACTGCACGAGAAAGAATCGATTATTTCTTTGATTCTGGTACTTTCACTGAAATCGGTTTATTTGTCAAACACCGTACTACAGAATTTGGCATGGACAAGCGAGAGGTACCTGCTGAAGGCGTGGTCACCGGCTATGGGAAGGTAAATGGCAGACCGGTGGTGGCTATCGCTGAAGATTATACAGCTATGGCAGGGACTTTTGGTGAATATCATGGCAAGAAGTTTGTCCGCGCTATTGAGTTTGCCAAAGATATGGGGTGGCCTGTTGTAGGCATGAACGATTCTGGTGGCGCCAGGCTTCAGGAAGGCATGGATACACTGGAGGCATATGGCTGGTTATTTCGTGCACAGATTCTGGCTTCGGGAATAGTGCCACAAATAGCTTTACTCATGGGCCCCTGTCTAGGGGGACAAGCTTATCATCCTATCATGCAGGATTTTTTGATTCAGTGTAAGCAAGTAGGCTTTATGGGTATCGCTGGTCCAGCTTTTGTAAAGACGCAGACTGGAGAAGAAATCTCGCTCGAAGAGCTTTCCGGATGGAAAGCACATGCCGTGAAGTCAGGACAAACCCATATCGTAGCCGACGATGATAAAGACGCCATGGATAAGTGTAAAGCATTATTGTCTTTTCTGCCGTCCAATAATAAAGAGAAACCACCACGGATTGCCTGTAAAGATGATGCAGAAAGAAGCGTGTTTGAATTAGACACCATCATTCCTGATCGCCCGTCACAGGCGTTTGACATGATGAAGGTCATTAAACTAGTGATTGACGATGGCTATTTTATGGAACTTATGGAGCATTATGCGCAGAATTGCATTATCGGTTTTGCTCGCCTTGGTGGACGGCCGGTTGGGATAGTAGCGAACAGGCCATCATGGGCTGGCGGTGTGATTGATATCAATGCTGCTGACAAAATGGCGCGATTTATTCGCTTTTGCGATTTGTTTAGCATACCCTTGGTTAGCTTCGTGGATTGCCCCGGATATATGATAGGCTCTGACCAGGATTGGAAGGGCATATTGCGCCATGGGGCCAAGTTGCTCTATGCCTGGGCTGATGCCACTGTACCATTAATCTCGGTTATGGTGAGAAAATCATATGCCGGTGCTCATTACGGCATGCTGGATAAAGCTATTGGCGCTGACCTTGTCTTTGCCTGGCCAACAGCGTTAGTCACAATTGTGGGAGCAGAAACAGCCGCAAGCGTTATCTTCGCCAAAGAAATAAAAGAGGCAGCAAACCCACAAGAGGTGAGAGATAAAAGAATTAAAGAGTATCAGGAAATCTACGAGAACCCTTACCGGGGTGCCGAGCGAGGGTATATTGATGAAATTATCATGCCTAGCGACACCAGAAAAATGATTAACCGAGCATTAGACATGCTGGAGAATAAAAACGTGGCTCTACCCTGGAGGAAATATTCCAATATTAACTTATAACGTATTGGTACATCAGATGCCCGGGATAATATTCTTACGCTATTATATAGGCTGGGAGCATGAGTAGTCCGATTTACTTCATGCTGTTAGGAATATTTCAAGGAGGTCAAGATGGATTTCCGGATTACTAAGGCACAAGAAGAATTCAGGAAGGAGGTAAATGAGTTCCTTAAAAAAGAACTCAAGGAGGGACTTTGGAAACCCACTATTGACGCCTGGATCATGACATATGATCCAGCATTCACGAAACGCGTGGCGGCAAAAGGCTGGATCGGCCTTACCTGGCCTAAAGAATATGGCGGACAGGGCCGCAGTGCCATCGATCGCCTTATCCTCACCGAAGAGATGCTCAGATATGGTGCGCCAGCAGCCTGTCACTGGTTTGCGGACCGCCAGATAGGTGGCTCAATTTTGAAGTATGGAACAGAACAGCAAAAAAAAGAGCTTCTGCCCCAGATAATCAAGGGGGAAATGTATGTCGGTCTGGGGATGAGCGAACCAGAAGCAGGGTCTGATCTGGCATCATTGAAAACTCAGGCAATCAAGCAGGGCGATTACTACGTCGTCAACGGCCAAAAGACGTGGACCAGTGGTGGCACCTATATGAATTACCTTTACTTGTTAGCAAGGACAGACACCAACGTGCCCAAACATCGTGGACTCAGCGAGTTCATTATACCCAAGAATTTGCCAGGGATTACCACGAGACCAATACACGACATTACCGGAAACGAGGCTTGGAATGAGACTTTCTTTGAAAACGTTAAAGTTCCCAAAGACTGCTTAATAGGCAAAGAGAATGACGGTTGGCGTCAGGTAATGGAACAGCTAGCATTTGAGAGAAGCGGCATGGAACGACTCCTGGCAAACTACCCCGTTTTTGAAGGCATCGTGCAATTCGCCAGAGAAACTAAATCTGCAGGTAAGCTATTATTCGATGACCCCTCAATCCGGCAAAAGCTCGTTCAGTTAAAGGTAGAGTTTGAGCTAGGTCGCTTATTTATGTATCGGGTAGCTATGGTAATAGATGAGGGGCGTTCGCCTGAATGGGAAGCATCCATGTCAAAAGCATATTCCACAACTTTCGAGCAACGACTGGCTGCTGTAGCTTTGGAAATCCTGGGGCTTTATGGTCAACTAGCTCCTGAATCCAAGCGGGCGAAGCTTGATGGTCTGGCTTACCATTCCTATTTATCCTCGAAGGGCTATAGCCTTCAGGCAGGAACTACGGAGATTCTGAAGAATATTCTGGCGACACGCAAATTAGGTTTGCCAACATAATGGAGCACAAAATACGCGAAAAGGAATCGACGACGGAGGAACCAATGAACTTAAGTTTTAGCGAAGAGCAGGAAATATTACGCAAGACAGCAAGAGACTTCTTATCCAGTAAGTTCCCCAAGACAGTGGTGAAGGAGCTTGAGCTGAGTGACTCTGGCTATTCACCAGAGATATGGAATGAGATGAGCCAGCTAGGCTGGATGGGACTATCGCTTCCCGAGAAATATGGTGGAACAGGCATGTCATTCCTTGACCAGGCTCTGCTCATAGAAGAAATGGGAAGAGCCTGCATGCCCGGTCCTTATTTCTCTACTATGATTTTCGGTGCCTATCCTATCCTTGATTTTGGAACCGAGCAGCAAAAAAACAAATATCTTCCCGAAATAGCATCTGGAAAAACGATCCTCACACTGGCTTTGATAGAGCCAGAAGGCAGATTAGCATCCGATGCCATCGAGACCAGAGCTGCAGCTAATGCTGGCAACTGGATTATTAATGGAACCAAGCTGTTTGTCCCTGATGCCCATATAGCCAACTGCTTGCTCTGTATCACCAGAACTAAAGATATTATTGCATCTGGTAGTGGCTTAACCATTTTCATTATAGAGGAAGACAGGAAAGGCATGAGCAAGACTCTGTTGAAATCCCTGGCTGAGAAACTCTGCGAGGTAACCTTCGCTAATGTGAATGTCCCTGAGGACAATGTCCTGGGTCAACTCAACGAAGGTTGGAACATGGTAAACCAAATACTTAATCGGGCTGTGGTAGCAAAATGCTGTGAAATACTGGGGATGGCACAACAGGTGCTGGACATGACTGTGCAGTATGCCAAAGACAGGAAGCAATTTGATCGTGCTATCGGGAGTTTTCAGATTATTCAACATTACTGCGCTGATATGTTCACCGCAGTTGAAGGTATCAGACTCAGCACCTATCAGGCAGCATGGAGATTGAGTGAAGGACTTCCCTGCATTGAAGAAATCGCTATTGCCAGAGCTTGGGCAATACAAGTCATTGAGCAAATCCTGGGACTATCACACCAAATTCATGGCGCCATGGGAAGCGCTATAGAATATGACTTGCATTACTACACCCGTCGCATGAAAGCGTCCGAGCTTACTCTACGTAATGCCGATTTCTACTCAGAGACATTAGCGCAGGCAATACCATAGTTTTATGTACGACCTATCTCAATCTCTATCGTCAAATAATGAAGATTTTTAGATATTTCACCTTCCACATCCAAAAGGTACTATAGAATTTCCTGCAATTCTTCCTGCGCTTTTTGCCGTAAGGAGCTTCATCTGGACAAGAATGGCCCGATGGCAACAGTCAATCATATATTTTTCACTTCATCCCCATAAAGTGTATAATCAAAATACCATGGTCGAACGAGGTGTTTGCAATATGAAACGCGGAATTCTGCTTATTTTGCTCCTTACATTGCTTCTTTCTATACCGGCATGCATGGACCCACAGTACGCATATCTAAAAAAAGGCGATGACTATTCTGAGCAAGGTAAATGGAATGAGGCTATTGCCGAGTACACGAAAGCAATTCAGATAGCGCCAACTCTTATCCAGGCATATAACAACCGTGCTGCGGCATATACTGAGAAAGGGGACTACGAGAAAGCTATAGCCGATAGCACCAAAGCAATTGAGTTGGATCCAAAATCTACTATAACCTACTATAATCGGAGCATAGCTTATCTTTATAATCGTGAATATGAAAAGGCGATAGCTGACTGCAATAGAATTCTCGAGCTCGGGCTGAACTCTTCCTGGGTATACTATCACCGGGGTATGGCTTATTTTAGATTGAACGACTATAGGACAGCAATCTCCGACTTTATCAAGGCAAAGAAGATATCGACAAACTCTCAGTTTAATCTCATGGTAGACGAGAAGATTAAATTAGCAGAAGAACTAATGAACAAACCTCAGCTGTAGCAAGAAATCCAAGAATATCTCCAGAAGTCTTTGCCCTCATAAAAATTGCGTTCCTCTTTGACAAATTAACAAGCAATGCTCTATACTAAGAATTGCCATCGACCAACGTGGCGGTGAGCGTGGGGTAAATCGAATACAAAAAAACCGCTTGGATCAGCAATGACCGAGACGTGATATAGTAGTGATAGGTTGTGGGCCTTCTCGGCAACGCTGAGAAGGTTTTTTTATTTTAGGGGAAACAAATGGCGACAATAGGATTTATCGGTGCCGGGATAACAGGAACAGCATTAGCTGTACGGCTCCACCAACAGGGCTATCATATTGTTGCGGTCTCCAGCCGAACGATTACCTCGGCAGAAAGACTGGCTCAAAGGATAGCTGGCTGCCATGCCCATAAGACGGCTCAAGAAGTTGCCCACCAAGCACAACTCGTCTTTATCACTACCCCCGATGACATTATTGGTGAAGTAGCCAATAGAGTACGATGGCACAAAGGACAGCATATAGTACACTGCAGTGGAGCACACTCTGTAGATATTCTGGAAACTGCAAGGAGGCTTGGAGCAAACACCGGTGGTTTCCACCCGCTGCAAACCTTCGCCAGCGTTGAGAATGCCATTGAAAATCTTCCCGGTTCGACTTTTGCTATCGAAGCTGAGGAGCCACTCTTGACCATACTAAAAGAAATGGCTGCCACAATGTCATGTAACTGGGTAATCCTTACCGCCGATGACAAAGTTCTCTATCACACAGCAGCAGTTTTTGCCTGCAACTATCTGGTGACACTGGTTAAATTAGCCACCGACCTGTGGCAAGACTTTGAGGTTCCTCGGGAGAAGGCAGTTCAAGCACTGTTACCACTACTGCGTGGCACGTTGAGCAATATTGAAAATATTGGCTTACCCAATTGCCTCACAGGACCAATCGCTAGGGGGGACCTCGGCACTATTGAGAAACATTTGGAAGCATTGGAAAAAGCGAAACCTGAGTTATTGAATACCTATAAGCAACTGGGACTGCAAACCATACCAATTGCCTTGGACAAAGGTAAGCTTAACCCCGAAAAAGCAAAGGAGTTGCAAATCCTGTTAGCAAAACAACTGCAAGGAGTGCTGCCATGAGAACGATGCTTAAAAGCAAGATCCATCGAGCACGGGTTACTGAAGGTAACGTTGATTATGAAGGGAGCATTACCATCGATAAATCCCTCATGGAGGCGGCTGATATTATCCCTTATGAACGAGTGGAGGTGTTGGATATCAACAATGGCGTCAGGCTGAGCACCTATGCCATTGAAGGAGAAAGGGATTCAGGTGAGATCTGCCTTAATGGCGCTGCCGCCAGGCTGATTGACAAGGGTGACATCGTCATTATACTCACGTATCATGAGGTCCCTGAAGAGGAAGCCATAAGAGCAGCTCCGAGGCTGGTTTATGTAGATTCATTAAACAAAATTATTGACCTCAAAAATGCCGTAAACGAAAGAGATTGGACGAAAGACCTTCTCTCAACGCTGTAAATCAGGATATGCTAAATGCGCATCACCATTAACGATATCAAGGAAATGAAGTCGAAAAAAGAGAAGATAGTCATGCTTACTGCCTATGACTATTCAACAGCTAAACTGGTAGATGAAGCTGGCGTGCCCCTAATCCTTGTTGGTGACAGCCTCGGCATGGTAATCCTGGGATATGACTCTACCATTCCGGTAACCATGGAAGACATGATTCACCATACCAAGGCAGTAGCCAACGGGGCCAAAAATGCCCTGGTGGTAGGCGATATGCCCTTTATGACCTACCATACCAACGCTACCGATGCCATGCGTAATGCCGCCAGATTCATTCAGGGGGCAGGAGCACAGGCAGTCAAACTGGAAGGTGGCGAGGTTGTTGCTGAAACAGTGAAGCGGATTGTTGATTGCGGAATTCCTGTTATGGGACATATCGGCTTGACCCCTCAATTCATCCATCAATTGGGCGGATATAAGTTGCAGGGCAAAACCCCGGAGGCTGCCCAGCGTTTACTTAACGATGCTCATGCTCTGGAGCAAGCAGGCGCTTTCGCTATCGTGCTGGAGCTGGTTCCTGCACAACTGTCCAAGCTCATCACCAGCAGCATAAATGTTCCTACCATTGGCATCGGTGCCGGGATTGACTGCGACGGCCAGGTGCAGGTGATAAGTGACATCTTGGGACTTTTTACCGATTTTGTTCCCAAACATGCCAGGCAATATGCCAAGCTGGCGGATATCATAAAAGCTGCCATTGCCAGCTACGCAACGGATGTTAAGTCCGGCAGTTTCCCCACCCCATCAAATAGCTCCTCTATCGACGAGAGCTTGCTTAAAGACCTGAACCATTGCTTCAGCCCCCACAAATAACATGGAAATAGCCGAAACCATCCCCAGAATGAAGGCATTGAGACAAAATGTCACCAGCTCAGTTGGTTTTGTCCCCACCATGGGTTATCTTCACGAAGGTCATTTGTCTCTGGTTAAGCAAGCCAAAGCTGAGAACTCAATAGTAGTAGTGAGTATCTTTGTTAATCCTACTCAATTCGGTCCCCAAGAAGACTTCAAGGCTTACCCCCGCGACACTGAGCGCGACCTATCTTTACTGAAAACCGCAAAAACTGATATCGTCTTCATGCCATCACCAGAAGAGATGTATCCCTCAGAATTCAATACCTGGGTAGAAGTGCACCAGCTTACCGACCGGCTCGAGGGGAAAAGCCGTCCCGGCCATTTTAGAGGTGTTACCACTGTAGTAGCCAAACTACTCAACATCGTTGAGCCTACCAGGGCTTACTTTGGACAGAAAGATGCCCAACAGGCGCTGGTGATACAGAAAATGGCGTTTGACCTTAACATGAACCTGGAAATTATCGTTTCACCCACAGTAAGAGAATGCGATGGACTCGCCATGAGCAGCCGCAATACGTATCTGAATCCGCAGGAACGCAAGGCAGCTACAGTGCTGTTTCAAGCTCTCACCATAGCGCGACAGATGCGAGAGAAAGGCGAGATTAAAGCTGAACGTCTCCGACAGGAGATAATTTCAATCATAAGCAAAGAGCCTTTAGCTAATATCGACTATGTCAGCGTGGCTGACGCTCAAACCCTAGAGGAGCTAGACACTGCCGACCGGCCGTCACTGGTATCCCTGGCAGTCAGAATCGGCAAAACAAGGCTCATAGATAACACACTTCTAAAATAAAACCTCATTTTCTCACCATCCCGAACAACCCTACCGTAGCCAGTAATGCCAACCCACCACCAAAATAGAATGTAGCTGAAGGGCTAATGACCTGCCACAACCATCCTGCTATCACGCTCGCTGGCAACAGCATAATACCTGCCAGGCTATGGAAAAGACCGCAGGCTGTGCCTCTCTTATCCTCTGGTACTAAGTCAGCTCCAAAACCCTGGGCAACCTCTTCAGCCAAACCCTGATACACGCCGTAGAGACCATGACCTTACCCAATACAGCACCAAAAGTATCCATAGAACTATGTATGCCAAATCCCCTGCCAAGCTCATGAACCTCAAGTGAGTCAGCGACCAGAGCATCACGCGGTGCGGTGCGTACCCCCTTGCCCAATCTGTCGGCAAACCTTAATATTCCACTTGCTCTCAGAAATAATCTCAAGCTGTGTTGAACCATACTACGTTTTCTGCTAAACTTGCTGCGGCTTCCAGACTGTTGGTATGTGAAAGTGCCATAAATACCAATACTGAAAGGGAAACAGTATGGCAAAAGTCAAATTAGTAGTTAACGGCAGAGAGGCCTTTGTTAATACTGGCCAAACTATCTTCGAAGCTTGCAGAGACAACAGCATCGCTATTCCCACCCTTTGCTCCACCAAACACCAGAAATTACAGGGGCCCTGCCTGGTTTCAGCCGTAGACGTTAAAGGATTAGGCGTAGTCGCCTCCCGCTCCACTCCGGTCGACGACGGTATGGACATCCAGTCCAATAACGCTACTGCTATTGCCGCCCGCAAGCAATGCCTGACTTATCTTCTTTCCGACCATTACGGCGATTGTATTGGCCGCTGTCAGCTTGCCTGTCCCGCCAGGGTTGATGCTCCCGTCTATCTCGCCCTGATTAAACGCGGCGCCTATAAAGAAGCTGTAGAGCTTATTAAGGAAACGTTGCCCTTGCCTGGCGTTATAGGTCGGGTTTACCCTCATCCCTGCGAGCAGGCTTACCGCCGGAATGTTATCGACCAGCCTATGGCTATTTGCAGTTTGAAACGTTTTGCTAAAATACCTGAGTTAAAAGTATGTGCTGTGAAAATCGAGGGGGTTAAATAAAATGAGTGAATTCAGCATGACCATTGATGGACAACGAGTGACGGTGGGAGGAAAAACATCCATATTCCAAGCTGCTACAAAGGCAGGCATCTACATACCCAGCCTCTGTTATCACCCCGATTTACCCGCATCAGAAGAATGCGGACTCTGTCTGGTCAAAGTTGAAGGCAAGCCCGACTTCGTTCTTTCCTGCACTGCTCCAGCCACTGATAATATGGTGGTATCAACTAACACCCCCGAGCTCCGCCAGAAACAGAAGGACGTTCTGAAGAAAATTTTAAGCGAACATCCCAGTGCCTGCCTAACCTGCTGGCGCAAGGAACGGTGTCAGCCCTTTGACATATGTCTGCGTAATGTAGCCGTAACCGAACGTTGCGTCACCTGCCCTGAAAATGGACGCTGTGAGCTACAGAAAGTAGTAGACTACCTCGAACTGGAGCAAATAGAATTTCCCTATGTGTACAGAACGCTTCCAGTGAACCGCGATAATCCTTTCTTTGATTTAGATTACAACCTGTGTATTGCTTGTGGCCGCTGTGTCAGAGCCTGCCAGGAGATGAGGGGTATAAAAGCTCTCGATTTTATCACCATGAATAATTACCGGGTAGCTGGACCGGTTAAGGAAAATCACAAGGACTCTGGATGCAAGTTCTGCTTAACCTGTGTGGAGGTCTGTCCCACTGGTGCTCTGGTTGATAGAGAAGCCAGGTATCATGATATCCCAGAGTGGGAAGGTTACGTAGTGCCTTGCCGGCAAGCCTGTCCGGCTCATATCGATATACCACGCTATGTTTACCTGATTGCTCAAGGTAAATACAGCGAAGCCCAGGCCGTCATCCGCGAGAAAGTGCCGTTCCCAGGTTCCCTGGGACGCGTTTGCATACATCCCTGCGAACAGGCTTGCCGCCGTGATGACCTCAATAAAGAGGAGCCTATCTGCATAAAATTCCTCAAACGATACGCAGCCGACCATGACAATGGCTTGTGGAAACAGAAGTCCAGGAAAGCACCACCAACTGGCAAAAAGGTAGCGGTCATCGGTGCCGGACCCGCAGGTCTCACCGCTGCTTTCTACGCAGCCAAAAAGGGGCATTCGGTAACAGTTTTCGAAGCTCTACCTGAAACTGGTGGCATGATGCGCGTAGGTATCCCAGCTTATCGCTTACCCAGAGAAATCCTGGATGCTGAGGTTAAAGAGATTGAAAATGTTGGAGTGGAGATAAAGACCAATACTAGAATCGAATCCTTAGACGACCTCTTTAACCAGGGTTACAACGCCATATTTATTGGCATAGGCGCGCATAAAGGCACCAAGGCAGAAGTCAAAGGTGAAGATAGCCCCGGCGTTATGGACGGTGTTGACTTCCTGCGCACGGTAAGCCTGGGACAAAAAGTGAACATAGGAGAGAACATAGCTGTAATTGGAGGCGGTAATGCGGCTATAGATTGCGCTCGTGTCTCGCTCCGCATAGGCGCCAAAAAGGTCACCATGGTCTACCGACGCACCAGAGCAGAAATGCCTGCCGCCCCTGAAGAGGTCACTGAGGCTTTACATGAGGGTGTGGAAATTATTTTCCTGGCTGCGCCCAATGAGATACGAACCAAGCAGAATAGCAAGCTTGAACTGGAGTGTACGCGAATGAAACTGGGCGAGCCTGATGCCAGCGGCAGAAGACGCCCGGTACCCATCAAGGGCAGTGAATTCACCATGGAATTCGATAATATTATCTCCAGCATTGGCCAGACTGCCGATATTCCAGCCAAGTTTGATATCGAAATTGGCAGAGGCAATGTAATCAAGGCAAATAATCAAACACTGGCTACCAGCAAGAAGGGGGTTTTTGCCGGTGGCGACATCGTGACTGGTCCTGCCTCAGTAATCGGTGCCATAGCTCAAGGTAGACAGGCAGCCAGCTCCGTAGATAAATATCTGGGTGGAGATGGCATCATTGATGAGACGCTGGTTGATTTCGAGATGCCCGACCCAATGTTTGGTCAGGACGCCGATTTTGCTGACTGGAAACAGGCAAAGATGACTTGCATTGAGGACAAGAAACGCATACCTGAATTCACCGAAGTGGAGCTTGGCTTTGAGGAGACAACAGCTATTAAAGAGGCAAAGCGTTGTCTGAGATGTGATATGAGGCTTCGCCTTTCGGCACCGGTGTTACCACCTGCTAAAGTAAAAATTAGATAGTCCGGAGGCAATCGTGTATAAGATATTAGCCAAGGAAAAATTAAGCCCTGTCATCGACTTCATGGAAATTGAAGCGCCTGCCATAGCCCAAAAAGCTAAGGCAGGCCAATTTGTTGTTATCCGCGTCGACGAGAAGGGCGAACGTATCCCGCTAACGCTGGCAGACTGGGATGCTCAAAAAGGTACCATCACCTTGGTAGCAATGCAAGTAGGAACATCTACCTACAAGCTTAATGGCCTCAAAACTGGTGAATCCATATTAAACCTGGTTGGCCCCCTGGGACTAGCCTCAGAAATAGAGAATTTTGGTACTGTAGTATGCATTGGAGGCGGTGTTGGTGTAGCTCCAGTATATCCTATTGCTAAGGCATTGAAACAGGCAGGAAACAAAGTCCTTTCAATCATGGGCGCCCGGAACAAAGACTTGCTATTCTGGGAAGACCGTTTGAGAAGTGTCAGCAATGAATTAACAGTAACTACTGATGATGGCTCTTACGCTCGCAAGGGGGTAGTAACCGAGCCATTAAAAGAGCTCCTGGAACGTGACAAGCAGATAAAACGTGTCATTGCTATCGGGCCAGCCATAATGATGAAATTTTGCTCATTAACTACTAAACCTTTTGGAGTTCATACTGTCGTCAGTCTAAATTCCATCATGGTTGATGGCACCGGCATGTGCGGTTGTTGTCGTGTCTCCGTAGATGACACTACTAAATTCGTCTGCGTAGACGGACCTGAATTTGACGGGCATAAAGTCGATTGGGACCTGTTGATGAAACGACAACTCAGCTACTGTGACGAAGAAAAACGCTCTCTGGATTTGTGGAAATCATGCCATTGCCTCAGCGCCTGAATTTGGAGGTTTATATAAATTGGAAGAGAAACCAAAGCCAAAATTGGATTTAAATCGAATGGAAATGCCCCGGCAAGACCCAAAAGCCAGGGCAAAAAATTATAATGAAGTAGCTCTGGGATATACCGAAGAGATGGCTTTAAAAGAAGCTAATCGCTGTATCCAATGTCCCAAGCGCCCCTGTGTTGAAGGCTGCCCAGTCAATGTAGATATCCCTGAATTCATCAATGCTCTGCGAGCCAAGAACATGCCTGAGGCAGTGAAGATACTCAAGGGCAAAAACGCCTTGCCCGGCATTTGTGGTCGGGTTTGCCCACAGGAAACGCAATGCGAAAGCATGTGTACGTTGAGTAAAAAGGCAGCTCCGGTGGCCATAGGCCGCCTGGAACGCTACGTAGCTGATTGGGAACGAACTCACAGCGCCACTGCACCACCTTCGCCCCCTACTATCACGCTCTCGAGTGGGAAAAAAGTAGCCGTAATCGGTTCTGGTCCTGCTGGACTAACCTGTGGTGCAGATCTGGCAAAGATGGGACATGAAGTAACCATCTTTGAAGCGCTTCACGTCTCTGGCGGAGTATTAATGTACGGTATACCCGAGTTCAGACTACCCAAGGTCATTGTCCAGACCGAAGTAGATTATGTCAAATCATTAGGAGTTGAGATTAAGCTTGATTCTGTAATGGGCAAACTAGCTACCGTTGATGATTTGTTTGCTAACGGTTATCATGCCGTTTTCCTCGGTACCGGAGCCGGTTTACCCATGTTCTTGAATATACCCGGGGAGAATCTCAACGGCATTTATTCAGCCAATGAATTTCTTACCAGGGTTAACCTCATGAAAGCCTATCTCTTCCCTGAGTATGACACTCCGATAAAGATCGGCAAGAACGTCGCCGTTATTGGTGGCGGCAATGTGGCTATGGATGCGGCACGTTGCGCTCTCAGACTTGGCGCGGACAAAGTCTATATTGTATATCGACGGTCGCGCGCAGAAATGCCAGCTCGACACGAAGAGGCAGAAAACGCTGAGGAGGAAGGTATTATCTTTAAGCTACTCACTAATCCAAAGCGTTTTATTGGTAATGACAAAGGCTGGGTTACTGCCATGGAATGCAATGAGATGGAGTTAGGAGAACCAGACGCCAGTGGCAGACGTCGGCCTGTTGTCAAACCAAATAGTGAGTTTACCATGGAGATTGACGTGGCTGTGGTAGCCCTGGGTACCACCCCCAATCCCCTTATCCCATCAACCACGAAAGGGCTAGAAACTACCAGGTATGGCACAGTGGTGGCTGATGAAACTACCGGAAAGACAGTAAAAGACAAGGTGTGGGCTGGTGGCGATGTGGTTACCGGTGCCGCAACGGTTATCAGTGCCATGGGTGCTGGCAAACGCGCTGCCGCATCGATAGATGCCTATATCAGAAGCAGCTAACAGCGATTTGGCACGCGACAAACCAGACTTGCTTTGATTCGGCACGTAGCATGACCTTCACTATTTAATACTTAATCCAATCTATGTAAGTATGTTGGTCTGTAGCTGGAACCACCCCTGGCAGCCAATTCGGAAACCAAGCATTCACCAGCAACCTCATAGCTTCCTCTGGCAACCCTGAGTCGAACTCCTGTGCTAATTTATTATCAACAAAGAATCTGACCTGCTTCGGATAAAAATCAATTCGATACTGTCAGGCAAAACCTGGACGATTTTAAAAAAATAGTATCCCAGGTGAAACATACTATCATTGTTTGTCTGACTTACCACTTCGTTTCTGATAATGGGCTTAAGGAAACATCAACTCCAGTGGAAACTTTTGCAGAACAAATGCGTTATCTGAAAGAGGCTGGCTCTAATGTAGTTTTACTACCTGATCTCTTTTAGCTAGCCCTCTTTTGATATAAGCCTATTCTGTCCAGTTTATCCCACCCCATCTTCTTTTTAGTCAATACATCAAAAACAGCCTTCATCTTTACTGCATCCAATATATGCTTAAAACCGATGACAAAGAACGGCGAATAGAGAGCTAGCTTCAAATCTTCTTCATCCAGTTCTATGGCTAACAGGGACACTACAATCTGTAGCAAGACAAACACGCCGAAAATTATCAGGAGCGGTATGATATCGCCAGCAATAATAGCCAGTATTGCAGTAATAACGATGACAATCATAGAAGCAGGCACAAACAGCATTGAGATAATCAAATAGGGGAATCCAAGGTTATACAAGGTGCCAAACCTGGGATTGCCTAGAGCATCCTTGTGCTTAAGCAAGGTTTGCACATTACCGCGATACCATCGAAGCCTCTGTTTCCATAACCCTTTTAGAGTTTCTGGTGCTTCTGTGTATACAATGGCCGCCGAACTTGCCTGAACCACTTTGCTACCAGTTTTGGCACCTTTGGCAGCAATATCAGCATCCGGGTGCTGCAATACATTTCGTAAATCCACGGGTGCCAGCGGGCTGCTAACATCAAAAGCCCCACTTTTAAATAATTTAACTGTGGCATCAAAGTCTTCTACTATTGTTTCCACATCCCAACCACCACTCGCGCGGAGAGCACTGCCACGGAAAGCTCCTAGACAACCAGGTACCACAATAACAGCACCGAAAAGGTCCATTGCTCGTCTGGATATATTGATATCAAAAACATATTCCAGCGCCTGACAGGCAGCCAGGAAATTCTTCCTGTTGAGCACTTTGACATTGCCTGCTATAGCAACCACCGTTGGGTCATCAAACCGCCTCACAATCTCCACCAGTGCCGTTCTAGCCACCATACTATCCGCGTCAACGCAAATAATAATCTCACCTCGAGCGAACTGCATTCCTGTATTCAGCGCCGCAGCTTTGCCGCCGTTAGGTCGCTGTATAACCTTAACGCCTCGAGTTATATAAGGCTTGGCTACATCATAAGTGCCATCCGTAGAACCATCGTCAATAACTATTATCTCCTTGCGTACCGGATAATAGGCATCTAAAAGCGTTTCTATTGTACCTGCAATGCACTTTTCCTCATTATGCGCCGGAACTAAAATACTCAGAGAAGGATAATGAGTCACTGGTTTTTGAGACATTTTTTTCTCTTCGTGTTTGTGGAAAATAGCCAGTGGTATATTCAAAAATCCGTAGAAAAAGCTGAAAGCAAGGGACACCATCACAATTACCAAAATAACAGATATCGTCCCCTGAAGGAACAGGATTACGGCAAATGCTACCGGTACCACCATAAAAATAATATACAGCGGCACAGCATTAATCCAGGATATGCGCCGCTCTATTCTCGGAGCCTTGGCTCTCAAGATGAGGATCCCGAAGAAAAAGACTGCCACGGCAATGCCAGCCACAGCAGCCATTATGGTAGAAATATCCGGCGATACTACCAATAGCAATCCGTACAAAGCAAGGACAACTATAGCCAGAATAATCGTGCTCTTTTTCAAGTTACACGCCTTCCATAGCAGCATATAAAATGAAGAGCTACAGTCCCTGACTAGAACTGTAGCTCTCATTAAGCTCAATTACTGTAAACTGTGCTGCCGTTGCCCAGGAACGAATCAGCCCCTCTAATTCATACTCCTCCACGGCCTTGATTCGCTGCTGTTTGGCAAACTGCTTTGCCTCTGGACTAATCTGAGGAATGCCTACAAAAACTTTATTGCGTATACCAGAATCAAATGCCTCAGCATCAAATTGCGACACTTTGTCTATGCCAACAACCTGTCCATCAGCAGCAGTAGCCACCGCAACTACAATGGCTGGTTTCACAATCACATCATCCCTCTGAGCAAAGATATCAAAAGCATGCTCGGCACCAGATTTCCCAAGAATCTTTGCCTTCTCATGCACATCGTAGCCACGGTTTCTCAGGAAAGCTGCTATCTGTGCTCTAGTACCAGAAGAGGCGCCTACCTGGTCTAAATAGTGGGCAGTAGCTCTGATAAGCATAGAAGGGGAAGCACGTTTCTGGCTATTGAGAAACGCTATCAACGATGCCGGATCATTGGCTTCGAACACACCGATCTTCTGCCGCTCAGCAAATTTAGCCGCTTCTTTGCTCAGTTTCGGTATTACAATGACCACCTTGTAATTCAGCCCCATATCGTAGGCTTTGGTGTCAAATTCAAACAATTCTTCCAGCCCCACCTCCTTCTCTCCACGCATAGCAATAAGCACACCGATACCCAGATGATACTTTGCCAGCACGTCGTCCCTGGTAGCCAGAATATCAATGGTATGCATTGCCCCTGAGCCACCATGTACTTTGGCCAACTCCTCAACCTGATAACCCTGAAGCCTCAAGAAGTCAACGAACTGTGCCTTGGGCTTGAGTTGAAACTCAAGCCAGTCCTTTCTGTCAGGCCCCAGAGCATACGAGTATAGCTGAATTTCCTGAAGTTCCTCAAAGTTCCAAACCTTGCCACTCTTTAGATTGCGCCATTTAATTGCCGGTGTAGGAAATATCTCGTTGCAATTCAGACATCGATACCGTACTCCTATATTACGGTAATCAGTACCCAAAAGTCTCAACTCTTTGTTACATTTGGGGCACAGATACTTATGATCATTTTTGTAATCCTGTTCCATGCCTACATTGCCACAGGAAAAATGCTCAATGAGTTGTCCGCGGATTAAATTTCCTGAGCCACAATTGGGACAACGCTCCACAGGAAACAGCTGAAATGCACCATCAGGATCAACATGCACTTTTTCAAACGGAATCTTATTCAGAACGTTCTCCTTTGCCAGGGCTTCCAGCAAAAACCTGGCTTCCTTACCAGTACCCCCAATCAATCGAACAACTTCTGGATAAGCGAAACCACCTTCGGCAGAGGCATCAATTACTGGATGAATCTCAGTGAAGTTGCCGCTTGCCAGAGCATCAACCAGCTTAGCCATTTTGGCATCCGTCCAGACTTCGAGAGAAGTGCCTGTAGTCTCCGCTGACACAGGAGCACTATCCAGCTTTACTGTCTTGGTCTCTTCCAGTGCAGCAACACGGGTTGGCATCACTTCGACAGCCTGTGCCTTTGGAACTGGCCTCTCGACTTCAGCAGGTTTTTCGACCGCTGGCATTGTAACTTCCTGCACCGGAGGAATCCCGACAGCTTGTACTTCGGCAAGTCTCTCCGTCGGACTGACAGACTCGACAGGTCGATCAAGTTGAGAAGCCTGTGTTTCCATCATAGGAGTAACTGGTGTAGCTTGAATTCCTGCAGGCTTTTCCAGGCGAGATGGTTTTACTGTTTTGTCCGAACGAGTCCTCCGCATAATCGATTTGATTTGAGCCACCAGTTCGCGCGGACTCACTGGCTTCTTTAGATAGATATCAAACCCAAGCTCAGCAGTCTTAGCCCAAACGTCTTCAGATGGTTCTGTTCCTAAAAGAATAATAGGAATTTGTGAGTACTGCCGTATCTTCTGGCATGCCCGATAGCCATCGATATCAGCAAGCTCTTCATCAATAATAATAGTAGTGAAACCATTTTTATCAACCATAAGCAGGCCATCCAGAGCATCCGAAACATCAGCCACCTGAAAACCGCTGCTTACCAGAACTTCAAGGTTTTTCCTCTTCAGTATCGTGTCGCTCGACATCACTAAAATTTTGTTCATGTCTACACCTCTCATCTTTTTGAGTACAGTGTATCAGGAGAGAGTAAAAATATTAGTAAAGCAAAGGTAAATGGAGGTAAAAATTTGGTAAAAATTTGGTAAAAACTTTCAGGCAGCAGGCTTAACGAACTTGTAGCCTACCCCACGTTCACTTATAAGAATCTGGGGACTGGATGGAGCATCTTCCATCTTATCTCGGAGGCGCTGGATGTAAACTTTTAAGTATTCAGATGAGTCAGTATACTCCTCACCCCAGACTTTCGTTAGCAGGGCATGATGTGTCAGTACCTTGCCCTCGTTTCTCGCTAGGCATTGGAGAAGATTAAACTCAGTCGGCGTAAGCTTAATCTTCTTGCCACCTTTGGTCACCATCCGAGAAGCGAAATCGATAGACAAATTCGGTAAGACAATAGGCTTTTCCGCCTCTTTAAATTCCGGGATATGACTCCGCCGAAGAACCGCCCGCACACGTGCCAGAAGTTCCATATGACTGAATGGCTTGACAATATAATCATCAGCTCCCAATTCCAAACCCCTTACCTTATCCATTTCCTCCCCCCTGACCGTTAGAATAATGACAGGCACATCTGAAAAATCGCGAACTTCTTTCAGCACCTTAAAACCATCTATATCCGGCAAACCAAGATCGAGAATAACGATATCTGGAGACTCCTTCTCAGTCATAGTAACACCTTGCGAACCGTCACCGGCAATCGTAACTTCTGATTCGGGCCAGTGTAATTCGAAAATAAGAGAAATAGCCTCCTGAATCTCCTTGCTATCTTCGACTAAAAGAACCTTCATATCACCTACCCTCGAATATTTATATTACTTCCCTTACTCAACGGCAGAGAAAAAGCAAAAGTACTTCCCCTCCCTACCTCACTCTCCACCCATATTCTACCTCGATGAAGTTCCACCAGCTGCTTTGTAATAAACAGACCCAAGCCCAATCCGCTGTAGCGACGTCTATCAGCAGGAACACGATAGTATGGACGAAACAGTTTCTGCTGTTCCTCTGTGGGAATACCAGGCCCGGTATCCGCTACCTCTACAATCAGATCTGCACCATGTTTTTTAGCTTTGACCCTAATCATCCCCTTATCTGGAGTAAATTTTATAGCATTGGAAAGAAGATTGTTCAGAATTTGCTCCAGGCGTTGCTCATCAGCTTCAACAACAATAGCTGGTTCAATCTCTGTAATCAAAGACTGGTCTTTACCCTCCGCCACAGGAATAAGTTCCTGCACAATTTCCACAAGTAAACTGGAAAAATCAACTACTTTCATTTTTACACGGAATTGACTGGCTTTAGCTCGTGACAACTCTAGAAGCTCAACCAGACGATTTTGAAGGCTTGACGCGCTGTGCAAAACATTTTGAATTAGTCTCTGCTGCGACCCCTGTGGCTTCTTTTCAATTTCTTCAGCCAGCAGACCAGCAGAGGCAATAAGAGCAGTTAACGGCGTCTGCAATTCATGGCTTAAGGCATTAATGAACTCCTGCCTTTCACTTAATTCCACAACCTGGGCACTAGTCTTGTGTTCTCGTCGATGAAGAGTAAAAGATTTTTCCACTAAGCAACTGACAGAAGCTCCTGCGATAAAAAGCAGTTTAAGTTCATATTCATCGAAACGAATGGAAGTGTTGCCGCCTACACCCATAACTCCTAAAACAGCCCCCCCATGCCTTAATGGAACAACAACTGCAGACTTCATTTTAGGCATCATAGGAACAAGAAAATCGTAATTGGAGTTAGTGCCGGCACCTGAACAAATCCAGAGGTCTTCTTTCAGAGCCATTTTATTGATGAGGTCTTTTGCCAGCTTTATCGAGTCCATTCTCTCGGCCATTTCCTCAGTAAAACCACGGCAGGCTAGTAACCTCAGCTCTTCATGGTCCGCGTCAAAAAATTGAATCCAGCTTGCCTGAACCCCCAGTCCTGAAATCAATTCTTCCAGAATTTGTTCCAAGATTTCTTGGGGACCGCCTGACCTGGAGAGAAATTGGCTTATATGTTCCAAAATGTCAAAAAAGACAGCAACGCGAGCGGGATTTTCTGGCGACCGTACCATTTTAAACACCATTATAATTCCTGGTCTATTCCAAAGCAATAGGTTGGTTTTACACGTGAAGGATGTTGTTTATGGCATTTATTGCAGTGACTGCACCTAGACGCAGCGATATTCCAGAGGCCAACTAAGCAATGTCACAGCACAGTAGGATGGCCGCAGTATTTCTCGCGCAGCTTGGGCTTCTCCAATTTGCCCGTAGGACTTCGCGGCACCTTGTCGAAGATAATAACCCTGGGTCTCTTATATCTGGGTAATTGTTGTTCGCAGAAAACAAGGATTTCCTCTTTGGTCAGTGTAGCTCCAGGTTTAAGGTCCACTACTGCGGCTACAACCTCACCCAGCCTCTCATCAGGAATACCAATTACCGCCACGTCATAGACTCTGGGATGATGATGCAGCACTTCTTCCACTTCAACAGGATAGACATTCTCACCGCCACAAATTACCACATCTTTCTTACGGTCTACCAGATAAACAAAACTTTCTTCGTCCATCTTGGCCATATCACCGGTGTGTAACCAACCGTCTTTTATGGTTTGAGCAGTCAGCCTGTGGTTCTTATAATACTCCTTCATGACCCCGTCACCCCTCACCACTAGTTCACCAATCGCACCTTTAGCTACACCCCCACCTTTATCATCCACAATACGCAATTGCCACCCAAAACCAGCCTTGCCGATAGAATCTACCTTATGCCTATTTTGCAAACCGAGATGAACACATCCAGGCCCTGTAGCTTCACTAAGCCCGTAATTATTGTCATATTGCATATCAGGAAAATATTTTCTCCAGCGTAAAACAAGGCTGGGTGGTACTGGTTGAGCTCCGATGTGCATAAGACGCCAGCAGCTTAAGTCATAGTCTTCCTTCTTTAACTCGCCCCTATCCAGCGCTGAGAGGATGTCATGAGCCCAGGGCACTAATAACCAGACAATAGTACCTTTTTCCTGGTGTACCGCCTCCAGAACAATCCGGGGGGTAACTTTCTTTAATAAGGTCGCTCGGCTCCCCACTAGCAAACTTCCAAACCAGTGCATTTTGGCTCCAGCATGATAAAGTGGAGGAATGAGAATGAAATTATCTTCCTTTGTTTGATAATGGTGGGCTTGTTCCGCAATAGCAGCCCATTCCATATTCTTATGGGTCAACAGTATTGGCTTGGGAGCGCCAGTGGTGCCTGAAGTGAAATAAAGCCCACATTCATCAAACTCCCGAACAAGTACAGGAACCGATTCAGGAGATGCCTGAGATACAAGTGCCTCAAAGCTATTCCAGCCTGCTGGTACATTTTCACCTGCAATATAATATTCTTTGACAGCATGTAATTCTTGTTTTACGTTGTCTACTCTCTCGACAAACTCTTCGTCCATGATCATGATCTTTGCTTCGCTGATGTCAGCACAATACTTTATGTCACTGGAAGTAAATCTGAAATTAAGCGGAACTACCCATGCCCCGGTTCTCACAATGCCAAAATAGGTCTCCAGCCAGTTAATAGAATTCCGCATGAGCTGAATAACTTTATCACCCTTTCTAATGCCTCTCTTTTGCAAGGCATTAGCTATTTTATTAGCTCGCTCATGAAATTCACGCCAGCTAATATCACGACGATTCCCCTCGTCTGAAGCAAGTTCAATTAACGCCACATCATCAGGAAACATATAAGCATTTCTGGCTAACATCTCAGATATAGTCATTACTCATACCCCCGTGATTACCTAACGACAGAATCTATAGGATATCATTTTGCATTCTGCTATGCCAGTTGCGTAAAACTGCGTAAGCTCGCATTAAACTGCTATTTATTCAGATGCCTGATGAGGAAGGTGCAGGAAATGATGATTCAAGAATGGCGAAAGCTATATCAAATCACGTAAGGTGGGAATTTGCGCTTTAAAGTAGCTATGCATGGCTATCTGGAACATCATCCCCAGCCCACTCCTGCATCATCTTCTTTATCCTTTCGGCCAGCTTGGGATTTGATCTTAGTCTACCGATAAATACGGGGCAACCTTCGAGGAGTGTGTTTTGTGCTGCGGCCACCATCCCTGATAGAAGCTGATGCATACCATATTCAGTTCCTCCGGGAAGCGTAGCGCCGGGCATTGTAGATTCCAGTTGCTTTCTCAAATCCTCTTCGGTAAACCGCATAGGCAAGACGCAGGTTTTATACCATGGACAGGTCTTGCACTGCACTAAAGCCTGTGCTTCATCCAAAATATCACTCATAGAGAACCTCAAACTCCATTGCTGACTAATTAACTTACAGTTAAATTATACACCATTCACATTGGAATTCGCAGTACACGTCCAGCCCTACAGCCTCAGCACTGGCAATTCGACTAAACCCTGTGATAAGATGCGCTCAATACACAGGTGCAGGAGAAATCGAATTGTTCAAGAAGATACATGTGTTCAGAGTTAAGCCAGATCAGGAGTTGCTCACCGAGATCAATAACTATTGCAACAAGCACGTTATTTCCTCTGGAATAGTGCTCGGCATTATTGGTTCCCTCAAAAGCGCCACGCTCAGTTTTTTAGAGAGAGTACCCGGACAATACAAAGGAGTAGAGTATCACGGCCCGCTGGAAATAGTATGTGCCCAGGGCTCGGTGGCTACAAAAGAGAATTTACCGATAACCCATATACATATTCAGCTATCCAGACAGGATGGCTGTTATGGCGGACATCTTTCCTCGGCTACCATATTCTCTACCGCCGAGGTAATAATAGGTGAACTTGACTATCAGCTTAAGCGACAATTCGATAGCTACACTGGTCTCAATGAATTAATTGACTGAATAACCAAATGGCAGCTTCTAACTAAGCATGGCAATTAAATATACCTGCCAAGCACTTTTACCAGAGACTTGATTTCTTCCATCAGCCTGGCAAAATCCGATGGAGTGAGTGATTGTAACCCGTCAACCAGAGCTTCTTTAGGATTGGGATGTACCTCTATGAGAATACCATCGGCACCAGCAGCCACAGCAGCTCTGGCCATGGCTGGCACAAGGGAGTAATGTCCAGCAGCATGGCTGGGGTCAACAATGAGAGGCAGATGGCTCACATTTTTAATCACCGGAATTGAAGATATATCCAGAGAGAACCGAACACTATCCTCAAATGTCCGTATTCCCCTCTCACAGAGAATAACCTGCTTATTCCCTCCGGCAAGCAAATAATCTGCTGCCGTCAGCCATTCCGTAATAGTAGCCGAAAATCCGCGCTTCAACACGACAGGACACCTGCTCTTACCCAATTCGGTTAGCAACGCAAAATTTTGCATATTTCTAGCACCAACCTGGAGGATATCGGCATGTTGGGAAACGAAATCAACATCTTGAGGATTCACCACTTCTGTAATCACCGGCATATTGAATTCTTTCTTAGCCCACGCTAATAACTCCAGTCCCACCTGTTCCAATCCCTGGAAGCTGAACGGAGATGTTCGTGGTTTATAAGCACCGCCACGCAGAATACATGCACCTGATGTCTTCACTGCCTTGACTGCTTCTATAAGCTGTGCCTCACCCTCCACCGCACAAGGACCTGCCATAACCACAAAGCGTTCACTCCCAATATCCACATCACCAACAGTAACTACGCTGTTCTCAGGTTTGAATTCACGAGAGGCAAGCTTATAAGGCTTCATGATTCTGGTGACGCTTTCCACCATGGGAAGTACCCCAAAAGTATCGATGGATAGCTGTCCCGTATTGCCACCAAGAATCGCTACCACCACTTTCTCAGTGCCCAAGTTTAACTGAACACCCAAGCCCAGTGACTTGGCGCGTTTCACTACCACATCTATTTGTTCTGGTGTTGCACCATTCTTCATTGCCACTATCATGATGAATCACTCCTGTTTTGTATTATCATACTATTTCTTTGCGCCGACAACAAAAGAGTAGCTAGCATCGAAAGACTATTAATGAGGAAAATATTGGGAATTAGAAATTGACATTTTGCCAGATGACGGTTATACTTTTCACCAAAGTAAATAGTGCCACAAGGGTGCCCAAGGGTAACCGAGGGTTTAAATGGAACGCAAACCGGTGCGATTCCGGTACAGTCCCGCCTACTGTTATAGTCAGGACACCTGCCCTTTTAAAATATCTGCCTCCGCGGAGTAAGGGGGTGGGATTTCATGTTTATTAAGACTGGAAATCCCCCTGCTCCTGAGGAGAGGGGGATTTTTTACAATCTTAATAGGGAACGATATGGAAAAGCAGTTGAGAATTCTTTTGATTATTACCGCTCTATTAGCCATGAACCTAGTGGCTGCCTGCAATGGTGCAAGTCAACCCCCCATAAAAGAAATCACGCCACCACCTGCACCAGCACCCTCACCACAGGAAAAATCACCACCACAAACCAAGCCAGAGCCTGAAGATAGTATAAATTTACCTTTGACCGTTACCGATGATTTGGGCAGAAAAGTAACCATCAATAAACT
Source organism: Chloroflexota bacterium (assembly GCA_037443085.1). Lineage (GTDB taxonomy): Bacteria > Chloroflexota > Dehalococcoidia > GIF9 > UBA5629 > JBBIPA01. The sequence goes on from JBBIPA010000020.1 coordinate 24,638, forward strand.
ACCCCAACGCATCGTTTCCCTGGCGCCGAGTATTACAGAGATTCTCTTTGCCCTGGGACTTGAAGATAGAATCGTCGGAGTCACCGATTATTGCGATTACCCAGATGGAGCTAAGGCTAAACCACGTGTCGCCAGCTATACTACACCTAATATGGAAAAACTGGTTTCCTTGCAGCCCGACATAGTATTAGCGGAGTCTATCCATGAAAAAACGGTGCTGCCCGCCATGGAAAAACTGGGGTTAACCATCTTCGTTACTTCGGCAACATCTATAAATACCGTGCTAAAGGATATTTCCCTCATAGGGCAAATCACTGGTAAGAGCAAAACTGCAAACCTGCTTGTCACTAAACTGACCAGCAGGGTCAAAGCTGTATCGACCAAAACAGAGAGTCTGGCGCCAGAAAAGCGTCCTAGAGTGCTCTATGTCATCTGGCACCAGCCCATATGGACGATGGGCTCCGAAACATTCATCGATGATCTCTTCACTACCGCAGGAGGCATCAATATATTTTCCAAAGACTTCTCTAAATCAAGAGTGGTTTCATTGGAATCAGTCATTGCCAAAAATCCACAGGTAATCATTGTGACCGGCATGGCAACGAGTGGCGATTTAATCTATACCTCTATCAAAGCCGAGGAGAGATTAAAATCAGTAGATGCTATGGTCAACAACCGCATTTATAAAGTGAGCGATTCTAACCTGATTGAACGGCCAGGGCCACGGATTGTGGATGGCCTTGATGAGCTAGCCAAATTGATTCACCCTGAGATATTTGGCACATTAGCCAAGTAAGAATACCAAAAGGAGGAATACTCGACCTTATTCAATATTATGTGGTTCATCGTGGGGTGCCCCAAGGCAACTGAGGGCTTAATTGGAACGCAAACCGGTGTAATTCCGGCACAGTCCCGCCTGCTGTAAAAGTCAGAACACCTGCCCCCTATGCTAAATACCTCCGCGGAGTAAAAGGAGTACTAAATTGAAAGAGTCCCTTGCTCCTGATGGAGAAGGGATTTTTGTTTGACAAATGAAAAACAAACTTTCTATCTTAATATTACTTAGTTTCATTACAACATTAGCGAGCATATTGCCGGCAACTATCTCCCTACCTGTTCTTGCCGAAACAGAACTGCTTAGGTGGCATCGCATTGACACGCCAGGGTCGGTAACGGAAAAAAACGACGTCGTCAGCCCATCAGAAGTCAACCGAATCCTTATTGGCCACGATGGAAAAACCTTCTACGCGGTAGATATACCCAATGCCAGCAATGCTACGGGAGCCAGGGCTTTATATAAATCGATAGATAGCGGCAGGTCATGGAGCGATGATATTGGCAAACGTCTTTACCAAGCAATGTCTCCCGCAGAACAAGGTAACTTCCGCATTTGGAACATAGCCACAGCTCCTGACAATATCGATTTTATTGCCGCAGTCACCAACAATGGTGCCACCAACCTGCCACGCAATGTTTGGCTATCAACCGATGGCGGCAATAACTGGCAAAATACTAACCTCACCGGAACGAGCCACATCAGCACTATCGATATTGCTAGAAGCAACAGCAACCATGTCATCGTCGCCGGCACTCGAACTGGAACAGGCAGCGGCAATGTCTATGTATTAAAAGCGCCTAGCCTCAGCGGCTGGGCAAACCAGAACTTCAACGGAGACGTCATGGCATTAAAGCTCTCTCCCCACTATGACAAAGACGCTACCATTGTTGTCGTCTTTTCCAACGCTAATGGAACCTATCTCAATGCCGGCATTTATGACAATAGCGCCAATACCACAAACTGGAACACCATTTATCACATACCACCAGAGGTCACCACCGCCGGTGCTGGCAGTTCGCCAAAAGCAAACCAGATTATCTCTGCTGACCTGGAATTACCCAGCGATTTCTCAGGTCAAGCACCGAGCTTCCGCCGCTACTATATCAGCACAGATGCACCGGTATACAATGCTGGCATCTACCGCTTTGATGACAATACAGGCTACTGGCTCATGCCAGCTACCAATAGCAAGCGCATTGCCAGCATCACTTACTATGGCACCTATACTGCTGGCAAGCTGCTGGCAGGAGAAGTCCTGGGCAATCCCTGTTCCGCCACCGTCATGACCTGGCTCACTGATGCACCTATAACCTGCCCGGGCACCTGCTGGTACCAGGCGGTAAAGCCTCCGACTGGCGCCGCAGGCGATACGAACTGTGCTGGCTCAGGATATGGCAATGCCCAGATTGCCTGGTCGCCTGATGGCTTAACCTCTTATGCAGGCACTGCCAGCAGCGCAGCTCTAGTGGCTGGAGTTAATTGGCCCATTCCCTATTTAACAGGCAGAAACTCAGACGAATCCGCATTCTCAATAAGCCGGAATAACGGTCAAACATGGAATCAGCTATCCTTAATTGATACCAGAATCAACTTGTTCACCGACATTGCACCATCGCCAGATTGTTCCACAGTTTTCCTGGCATCCACCAACAACAGCACCAGTTGCGCCGGTTTCGATAGTGTGTGGCGCAGTAAAAGCTCCCCAATTGGCTTCACCTGGGAAAGAGTTTTATGTAAACCAACTACTCCTCAACCCTGTGCCTCAGGACAGACTGATACTGCGATCCTTCGACTTGCTGGCGATAGAGCTAACGGACAATACGTTTTCTGGGGAGCCACTGGAACAAGGGCAATCTGGTGGTCAGCCGACCATGGCGATTGGTGGGGAAGCATCAACCCCAGAATCAATGTCCAGGATATGGCGGCCGAAGATAGCAGCACATTGTACGTCCTCAGTGCTAACGGTCAAATACAGAAATTCACCTATACAGGCACAGGATGGACATCGTCGAACACCCTGCCTACCGGTTTAGATACTGGCTACAGCATAGCCACAGCTTATACCGGCATAACCCCAGACAATTACAAGAGGAATATCATCGTTGGGGGCACAGGCACTGGCGACTTCGATGTAGCTTATTCCACTGACGGAGGCACAACTTTCACTGTCATCACCAAGCAGCTTCCTACGCGTGACAATACCATGGTAGTTGCCAGCTCAGGCTACCGAAGCGATGGCTATATCCTCGCAGTTAACTCAGGAGGGATGTATGCCTGGGGGATTTACTCTGGAATCACCACCAACTGGGAGACCTGGTGGGGAGGAATCACCTGGGCTAGCTCTGTTACTGGTTTAGCCATATCCAGGAACTACAGCTTCTATTTTCCTACGCCGGCAACTGCCTGGTCGCCCGCTACTCCATATATTAGATGGTCAGCAGCCACTGCGGGGCTTGACCCGGCCATATCATTGGGAACACAACCAACCACCCGATTCAGAGTATGTGGCGGGCTGGAAACCGGCGACCCCATAACTGTATATGCCATCGACCAGAGAGCATATAATCCTCCAACAGGCGGCGTCTGGTGCTACACAGACTGTATGGCATGGCAGGGTCCTACCCCGGCAGAACCGATAAGCCTGAGCGCGGTGAGCTTCGACCCGGTATCTGGCAGGGCTGGACAGATAAATATTAAATGGAAGCCGCTCTGTTTATCCAGAGGATATCGAATTCAAATATCCAAGGACATATATTTCACCAGATTAATTGCAGATATCGGCAGGGCATGGGGCGGACCTTTCTACACACCATCAAACCTCGATTCACCAGCATTGATTATACCAGCAGGCGGTGGCACGATAACCGATGCCAACGGTAATAGCTGGACCATACCTGCACTCGAAGCAAATCATGATTACTACTGGAGAGTCATGGTCAGAAGCGTTACCCCAGGTGACAATATCAGCAGTCCCTGGTCATGGCGAGAGAGCTTTGTGGTCAGGCAAGGATTACGTGTCACCACGCCGTACTACGGACCACAGCTATTAGCACCAGATAATGGTTGTATCTGTTTAATCGACACTCCCGCATGCTTTTCCTGGACACCGTTCAAAGAAACCTCGTCATACATATTTGAGATCTCAGAGAATCCAGACATGAGCCTGCCTTTGGTTTCGGCTGCAGCATCCACCACCGCCTATCAATACCAGGGAAAACTCAAGCCCAGCACTAACTATTTCTGGAGAGTCAGAGCTGATAAACCACATCCCAGCGAATGGAGCGCTGTGTTCAGCTTTGCCACAACATCCGAAAAACCACAGGTGCCAACTGGTGCTGCTGAAACACCCAGAACCCCCCAATGGGCATTTGCTGTTATAGCCATTGGCGTCATGTTGTCAATCATCATTGTTGTCCTCATAATCCGGCGAAGCTACTGGTATTAAAAACGGCGCTTCCCTGTTATTTTTTGCCAAAACCTATCGACAACGATTGACCTACCCACTATAATAGGTTTAATATAGAAGTATGAAATTCGCTCGACGGTCAGAAAGACTTCGCGGGTTGCATGTCCTTTCCTTGGCACTTCGGCTACTACTGGTCTTAGTGCTCATGGCTCTCAGTTTATCCTTCTTGAGCAGCCCTGTTTTAGGAGTATCCAATATTTCATCTTACCCAGCACCACTACCCCAAGGTCAAGTAGGTATACCATACAGCGCAACGCTAACGGCAAATGGATGCGTGGGCACTTGCACATGGGGAACCCCTATTGGATTACCAGCAGGTTTAATTTTTACACCTTCTGCTGGCAACATAGCAGCTATTTCAGGCACTCCTGCCGCACCAGGCACGTATTCCTTCAACGTAACCGTCAATGACTCGGGACCACCGTCGTCTTCAGCTGCGTTTTCCGCCACCATAATTATAAATCCACCGCCTTTCCTCATCACTACAACCGATCTGCCACAAGGCAAAGAGGGCAGTGCCTACATCGCCACTTTTAGCGCCACTGGTGGCACACTACCCTACAGATGGAATCTCGCCAGCGGTAATTTGCCCTCAGGGCTAACTCTGGGCGGAACAACAGGCGTCATCACGGGAACTCCAACCAGAGGCACAGCCGGGACGCACACCTTCATGATCAGTGTGACCGATAGCTCGTCCACACCACGCACTGCACAGCAAAGCTTTAGCATCTACATTGAAAAAGGGGTTTTTCAATCCACCATCAGCATCAGTTCCAGCCTTCAAGCCGGTAGCACTAAAGTAATGGTCGATGGAAGAACAGCCACCACACTAAAAGGTGGTGAATACATTACTTTCAACTTTGATCTGGGAGTAACCAGAAACATATCGGTTGAGCCTATAGTGGCACATCCCACCGACCCGGGAACAAGGTTTAAAGCCAGGAATGAATCAATATCAGTATCAGAATTCCAGCCAAGTGCCGAATTCGTGTACTCGATAGAGTATCTGGTAAACGTGAAGACAGAACCCTTAGTCAATGTACAGCTTCAAGGTTCCGGCTGGTATCCAAAAGATATAGCCATGAATGCCATTACCAAGACTGAAGTCGAAGGAAATCCCGGCACCCTGTATAAATTTGCCTACTGGCTCTTACCTGTTAACCAGAAGGTGACTACTGAACAGGTCAACTTTACTGTTAACAGCCCGGCGACCGTCACAGCCTATTACGACACATATTATAAACTAACCATAGAATCAATCTATGGTTTAGTAGAAGGAGGCGGCTGGTATAAAACTGGAACTCAGGCTCGATGGACAGTAGTCAACGACAAAGTGCCCATGCCGGGCATAATCGGCTTATTCCAGGGCAAATATAAAGCTGTCAATTCCACTGGCACCGAAGATATGAAGGAACCAAAAACAGTAACTGTTTTCTGGGAACCGGACTATACCCTGCCCTATATACTTATTCCCATAACTATTCTGGTCTTTATCCTGGTTATTGTGGGCATTTACATTCTGCTGCGTCGCCAGCAACCACACATCAGACCCCAGCCGATTCCTACAGCCGCAGTCCCTCCCCCCCCTCCTTACCCACCCTATATGCCACCACCCAGACCCATACCTCAACAACATACCACAGTGGTCATGATAGGCGACAAAGGAGAGCAGACAAAACAACTACCCCAATCAACCAAAGAGCAACTCATGGAAAAATTCGGCGAACTGCTGGAAAAGTACGAGACGGAGATCAAAGCTTCACTGGGAACAGGAGCCACAGAACTACCCAAAATTGGAGCTTTCCCACAGGAAAAAATGATCTCAGCTCCATCACCCATTCCACCTCAATCC
>JBBIPA010000021.1:0-30618 GCA_037443085.1 Chloroflexota bacterium
TCAGCAGGATTGAGGTATCTTGGGATTACCGTTGTTGAGATAGGGATAGGGCTGGCTGTCCTGGGAGCTTGCGTTATGATATTCGACAGCCTGGTTGATGGGGAGAGCGATGTTTGAAATGTTTCTGGGGCGTTACGTTTACGCTTTCATTGTCGGCTTGCTGGTTATCGGCTTGTACGGCATGCTGGGCAAGCGCAATCTGGTGAAGAAAGTCATCGGGATGACTATCTTTCAGACGGCCATATTTCTGTTCTTTATCGAGGGTAGCACTAAGCTGGGAGCAACGGTACCTGTCATTGACCCCCAGGTTGGTACGGAGCCAGCCCTCTATGTAAACCCATTGCCTCATGTACTCATATTGACCGCCATCGTGGTATCGGTGGCAATCGTCGGCGTAGCCCTGGCTCTGTTAATCAGGATTTATCGCACCTACGGCTCGCTCGATGAAAAAGATATTCTAAAAGGGATGGATAAATAGGTGTCTGCATTACCGATTATCATCGTTGCATCTTTGTTTTTATCCGCTTTATTGTCTGTGCTGGTAGGCATATGGCAGCGGACTCTGGCGTATATTATTGCGCTGGCAGGGGTAGGTATCTCTTTAGGAGCCGCCGCTGTCGGACTTTTTCGCGTTCTGGATAACGGTAATCTGCACCATTATCTTGGCGGATGGCTTCCACCACTGGGGATTGAATATGTACTGGACCCTATATCGGCATTTATGACCCTGATTATTACCACCGTGGCTCTGGTGCTCATGATTTACCCGCCAGAGGTTGGTCTATCGCAGGCTCCCAGAAAAGGTATCCCCCTTTACGGGCTGGTATTGCTCCTGCTTACCGGGCTGGCTGGAGTGGTGGTAACAGGTGACCTTTTTAACCTTTACGTTTTTTTGGAGATATATGCTTTAGCCAGCTATACTCTGATAACCTTGAGAGGTGGCCCTGCTTATCTGGCTAGTTTCCGCTATCTAATTCTGGGGACCATTGGAGGCAGTTTCTACCTTTTAGGAGTCGGTTTCATCTATTTCTCAACCGGCTCTCTCAATATGGCTGATGTTGCCCGCCTCCTGCCATCTCTATATGACGCGCCAGCAGTTACGGCAGCGCTAGCACTAATCGTTCTCGGACTTGGCATAAAGATGGCACTTTTCCCATTGCATGTGTGGCTGCCGGATGCGCATACAGAAGCCCCGCCGATAATGGCAGCTTTACTCGCCTCGATTCAGATAGAGGTGGCGGCTTATGCCTTGATACGCATATTGCTCACCATCTTCCAACCGCAGTATCTGAGCGGCTGGTTGCCGGTAACGTCTATTATTGGATGGTTCGCCGCCGCTGGTATCATCATATCCTCTATTATGGCAATTGCCCAGAAAGACTTTAAGCGCATGCTGGCTTACAGCACGGTGGGCCAGGTTGCCTATATCGGGCTGGGAATCAGCTTAGCTAACCCCCTGGGACTAATCGGCGCTTTACTTCATATACTAAACCATGCTTTTATGAAAAGCTGTTTATTCCTTGTTGCCGGAGGCATTCGACAGCAGACCGGGTTCACGGACGTATCACGGTTTGCTGGACTGGGACGGCGGATGCCACTGACCATGGCAGCTTTTACCGTGGCAGCACTCGCCATGATAGGCATTCCTCCCACGGCTGGCTTTTTTAGTAAATGGTATCTGGCACTTGGTAGCATTGATGCTGGCAACTGGGCTTTTGTCGCTGTCATACTGGTCAGCAGCCTGCTGAACGCCGTTTACTTCTTTCGGATAATCGAGAAGGTCTGGACAACACCACCAAAGAGCGAGCCTTCTGTAGAACTGGCTAAAGAGCCTGTTAAGAGGATAACTGCCCCCGTTACTATTCTAGCCGTGGGCGTCCTGGTCCTTGGCTTGATAAATGCAGTCATCGTGACTGAGATACTCAGGCCAGCGGTAACTCAGCTAATAGCAGGATAAATAAGGTTTGATATTATGGAAACATATACTTCAGCAATGCCACTGATAGCTGTGCTGGTATCTCTGGTAGCTGCTATCTTAATTGTGCTATCGAGAAGGCGGCCGAATGTACGCGAGATGTGGACGGTGATGGCGGCGCTGGCCAAGTTCGCTATAACGCTGGCTATGTTGCCCAGCGTGCTCACTGGCAGATATCCGGAGATAACTCTGTTTACTATTTCTCCCGGCATTTCCCTAGCATTAAGAGTGGATTCCGCAGGACTGATATTTGCTCTGCTGGCTTCGGCGCTCTGGATTTTTACGTCATTCTATTCGATTGGCTATGTCCGCAGCCTGTCAGAGCACAAGCAGACGAGATACTTTGCTAGCTTCGCCGTTTGCCTCTCCGCCACCATAGGTATAGCTTTTTCCGCCAACCTCCTGACATTTTTCATATTTTACGAGATTCTAACTATAGCCACTTATCCGCTGGTAATTCATAAAGAAACGCCGGCGGCTATATCTGCCGGGCGAAAATATCTGGCTTATTTGCTCACCGGTGGAGCTGCCTTGCTCCTGGCTGTGGTTATTACCCACTGGATCGATAATTCACTGGCATTTACCCCGGGAGGCTTTCTTTCTGTCGGAGTGGGCGAAGGGAAATTATTGCTGCTCTTTGTCCTCTTCCTGATTGGCTTTGGGGCTAAGTCGGCAGTGATGCCGCTTCATAGCTGGCTGCCGACGGCGATGGCGGCTCCTACACCGGTCAGTGCTTTGCTTCACGCCGTCGCTGTGGTCAAAGCTGGGGTCTTTGGCTTCATTCGAGTCTCCGGCTTTGTCTTTGGTCCTCAGTTATTACAGGACATAGGTGCTTCAGCTTTAACTGCCGTGCTCGCTGGGGCTACTATTCTGTTTGCCTCGCTGATAGCGCTGCGGCAGGATAATCTCAAACGTCGCCTGGCTTACTCTACTATAGGCCATCTCTCCTATATCGTGCTCGGAGTCGTGCTGCTATCTCCTGGTGCTTTCGAAGGGGGTCTGTTGCATGTGGTCACTCACGGTGTGATGAAAATCACCCTCTTCTTCTGTGCCGGTGCTATATACGTTAAGACACATTGCGAGAATGTCAGCCAGCTTAACGGAATCGGGCGTCAAATGCCCGTTACCATGGCAGCCTTTGCTGTAGCCTCCATGGGTCTGGCTGGTATACCACCGCTCAGTGGTTTTATCAGCAAGTGGTATCTGGCACAGGGTACACTTGCGGCAGGATACCCGGTCTTGCTGGCTCTATTATTGTTGAGCGGTCTGCTGAATGCAGGCTACCTCTTCCCCATCGTTTCTCGTGCTTTCTTCAACCGCTCTGTAAGCTTCACGAAATTCAACGAGGCTCCCCTTTTCCTGATAGTTCCTCTTGTGTTTACGGCGGCATTATCGGTCTTCCTTGGAGTTATGCCTGATGGCATTTTCCACTTCTATCAGCTTGCCGCAGATGTGACCGTGAGAGTACTCAACGGAGGTGGCGGATGAAACGTCCCTGGCTGATTATTTTTGCAGTCGTTTTCATCTTGTTCATAGGGAGTGACCTCCTTCTTTTCATGGGCAAGGCAGATTCCTGGTGGCAGCAGGTTCCCGGTTTCTTCGCCCTCTTTGGGCTGGTATTTTGCTTGGTCATTGTCATAGTCTCCAAGCTTCTCGGGCATTTCTGGCTGCAGAGAAAAGAAGATTATTACGATAGGAACGACAGTGATGATTAATTTGTCGCCAGCATTTGTTTTTATAATTGGCGCAGTAGTGCTCTTGCTGCTGCCAGGAAAGGCACGGGCGGCAGCATTCCTCGCTATCCCCGTTCTAGCTTTCCTGCTTCTTCTCCGTACTGAGCTGGGCGCAAGCCTGTCTGTGCCTTTTCTCGAATACGAATTAGTAATCTACCGGGTGGACCACCTGAGCCTGGCCTTCGGATATATTTTTATCATCATGACTTTTCTAGGGGGCATATATGGTTTGCACCTGAAAGACAGTGGACAACAGGTGGCTTCACTGTTTTACGCAGGCGGTTCCCTGGGAGTGGTCTTTGCCGGAGACCTGGTCACATTATTCGTGTTTTGGGAATTAATGGCGGTTTCTTCGGTCTGGCTTATCCTGGCACGGCGGACACTGCAATCTGCAAGGGCAGGCATGCGCTATCTTTTTGTTCACCTTTTTGGTGGCAGTGTGCTTCTGGCTGGTGTCTTGTGGCATTTTACGGAGACTGGTTCTATAGCTTTTAACCTGATGGGGGGAGGAATACCTGCCTATCTGATTCTATTCGGCTTTGCCCTCAATGCCGCTATCCCTCCCCTTCATGCCTGGCTACCGGATGCCTATCCAGAAGCAACGGTAACCGGAAGCGTATTCCTTAGCGCTTTCACCACTAAGACGGCGGTGTATGTTCTGGCACGAGGGTTCGCCGGGTGGGACATCCTGATATGGGCTGGAGTGGTCATGGCCATATACGGGGTAATTTTTGCTGTTCTCGAAAATGACATCCGCCGTCTCCTTGCCTATCATATAGTCAGCCAGGTAGGCTATATGGTGGCTGCTGTGGGGCTGGGGGGGGAAATGGCAATCAACGGTGCCACAGCACATGCCTTCGCCCATATCTTATACAAAGGGCTGCTATTTATGGGTGCCGGTGCCGTGCTATACACTACTGGACGAAGCAAGCTAACCGAACTGGGAGGGCTGGCACGGGCTATGCCGCTCGTTTTTGGGCTATATATGATTGGGGCCTTCTCTATCTCGGGAGTGCCGCTTTTCAGCGGGTTCGTTAGCAAGTCAATCGTTGTTTATGCGGCAGAACTCAGACACATGGAACTGGTGGTGCAGCTCCTTAACGTCGCCTCTGTAGGGACATTCCTCCACACAGGACTAAAGCTGCCCTATTTTACCTGGTTTGGCCCAGACCGTTTACTCAAGCCCGCCCCTACACCTCCTGGTATGTATGCAGGCATGGCATTGACTGCCGGGCTATGTGTGGCGATCGGGGTTTACCCCAGGCTACTCTACAATATATTGCCGTTCCCGATTAGCTATGAGCCATACACCATTCCACACCTGACCAGTGCTATTCAACTTCTGGCGTTTACCGGACTTGGCTTCTGGCTGCTAATCAAAAAGCTGGGGGGTGAGGCTACTATCACGCTGGATACCGACTGGTTCTACCGAAAACCATCTCGTTTGGCTTACAAAGTGTGCATCGTCTCTTCGAGTCAATTATTTGCTGCTGTGGAAACTTTCTGTATACGTCTGGTGCAAGCCTCAACCAGATTAAGTGATAATCCCACAGGCTACCTCCTTACTATTGCCCGATCTATGGGACACAGGTTCTTTGATGGCAAACAACCCCGTCCCGAGCCTGCGCATTTTGACCCAAACCGGTACCGGTCTTCTTTAGCTGTGTTAATCCTGATAGTGCTACTGTGTTCGGTCATTATGATTGCCTGGAACCTTCTCGCCTTGACCTGATAGGGCAATGCTGGATCCTAACACCACTCGATTGGGCATAGTTGAAAAGCCTGTTGGCTAACGATTACATCAGATTACCACTGTTTCCCCACAGGTTCTTAACATTCTTGCCGTTATATATAGTAGATACTTCGGGAATACAAGGTTTTGATTTTGGTTAAAGTTTCGTGTTAAGGTTAAAAGTCTAGATGATGTGGTTGGCTCGCATAGAGAAAGGAGTAATAGAAAATGAATATTTCCCGACGTGAATTTATCCAGCGGATGGTAGCTATGGGGTTTACTGCTGCCGCCGCAGGGTCGCTGTTTTCCTGGCTGTCCTGCACTACTAAAGAGGCTCCGCTGCCCACTGTTCCTCCTCCCACGCCAGTTCCAGCACCTACCCCCGCACCCCCTCAGCCTCCTCCAGTTGCGCAGCCATCAGGGAATACCTATCTGGCGGTAGCGCGGGGTAAAAGCCCTGACGCTATGGTGCAGGCGGCGGTGAAAGCACTGGGCGGCATCGAGAGGTTTGTGAAGAAGGGCGATGACGTCATCGTCAAACCCAATATCTGTGTTGCTTACCATACTCCGGAATATGCCGCCACCACCAATCCCGAGGTGGTGGGCACGCTGGTGACACTGTGCCTCGGCGCTGGGGCTAAGCGGGTGCGGGTGATGGATTTTCCTTTTGGGGGCACTGCTGAGCAGGCTTATGCCCGCAGTGGGATAGGCGAAGCAGTGCGCGCTGCCGGCGGCCAGATGGAAGTGATGGCGAGCATGAAGTTTCGTGATACGGTTATCCCTGGTGGAGTGGATATTAAAAGCTGGCCGGTCTATGGCGATGCCCTGGATGCCAACGTGCTTATCAATGTGCCTATTGCCAAACATCATAGCTTGGCACGGCTAACACTGGGCATGAAAAATCTGATGGGCCTGATTCAAAAACGCGGAGAATTTCATTACAACCTGGGGCAGCGTGTTGCCGATCTGACCAGCCTGCTGCGTCCCAAGCTCACCATCGTTGATGCAGTACGCATCCTGATGAACCGCGGCCCCACCGGCGGCAACCTGGATGATGTCAAAATGGCCAATACTATCATCGCCAGCCAGGATATCGTAGCTGCCGATTCTTATGCAGCCACGCTATTCGGTTTGACCGGCAATGATATACCGTTTATCCGTTCCGGGGCGCAGATGGCGCTGGGAACGATGGACTTGAAGAGCGTAAAAGTAGAAGAAATTAACGTGTAAAGAAGATTTTTATCATGGTAGCTCAAGATGATAGCGTTAAGCCGAAAAAACGGGGCAAAAGCTCCAGGAAATGGCACTGGTCGCGCCTGACGGCGCAGGTGCTGGCACTGCTCCTGTTTCTCTATCTGCTGCTGGGAACAACGCAGCAACTGTCCACTTTCTTGCCGCCGGACCTTTTCTTCCGCCTCGACCCGCTGGCAGGCATTGCCGCCATGCTGGCCAGCCGGAGCTGGATTGCCCCCATGGCATTGGGAATCATTACGCTGGCACTGGCAGTAGCCTTTGGCCGTGTCTGGTGCAGCTGGATCTGCCCCATGGGCTCAATACTGGACTGGGTGCCGTCACGCCGTGCCCGCCGGGATAAGCTGGATATTCCCTCTTACTGGCGGCAGGGGAAGTATTTTTTGCTGTTTGTTATCCTGATAGCCGCCCTGTTGGGCAGTTTAACCCTGGTCATTCTCGACCCCATCACGCTGCTGTTCCGTACCGTTACCAGCGCGGTGCTGCCGGGACTCAGCATCGTTATCGGTGGGGTGGAAACAGTGCTGTATGATATCGCCCCGCTCAAGCCGGCAGTGGCCTGGTTTGATGGGCTGGTGCGGGGCTGGCTGGTGACCGACCAGACTTTTTACCTGCCTAATTTGCTGATACTGTTTTTATTCGTGGTGGTGCTGGCGCTCAATGCCATTCGCTCCCGCTTCTGGTGCCGCTATCTCTGCCCGTTAGCCGGATTGCTGGGGCTGGTATCAAGGTTAGCCCGTGTGAGTCATAAGGTAGATGAGGGGAAATGCGTCTCCTGCCAGTGCTGCGTTCTGATTTGCCATACCGGCGCCATCGACCCTGAGAAAAAGTTTGCCGCCAGCGCTGCCGAGTGCACCACCTGCCTTGAGTGTGTGGATGCCTGTCATACTCAGGCTATCTCTTTCCAGGGTCAGCAGGGTCTGGCCGTAAGCCAGCGTTTTGACCCCTCACGCCGGCAATTCCTGGCTTCGCTGGGTGTGGCGGTGGCGGCTGCGGCGCTGCTCAGATTTGTGCCGGCTGTGACCGCCAGGGTGAAACGATTTATCCGGCCGCCGGGCAGCAGCGAGGAAAAGTTGCTCAATCAATGCATCCGCTGCGGCGAATGCGTCAAAGTCTGTCCCACCGGTTCAATTCAACCTGCGGCGTCGGCAGCAGGAGGGGAAAATTTGTGGACGCCGGAAATGATTATGCGCCGTGGCTATTGTGACTACTCCTGTAATGCCTGCGGGCAGGTATGCCCTACCGGCGCCATACCCAAGCTGTCGTTGGAGCAAAAGCGGCAGACAGTTCTGGGCAAGGCAGTCATTGATCAGAGGCGGTGTATCCCCTGGGCGGAAGGGAGGGAATGTATCGTCTGCGAGGAGGTGTGCCCTATCCCCAGTAAAGCAATTCGGCTGAGCGGTGGAGGTGGTGGGAAGGGTCGTCGGGCAGCAGTGCAGCGGCCGCATGTTGTCGAGGATTTATGCATCGGCTGCGGCATCTGCGAAACCCAATGCCCGGTCGCTGGCGAAGCCGCCATTCGAGTTTTTCCTGTTGACGAGTTTGGCTGACAAAGGCTACAATTGACTGTTTGAAATTACCTCTTACGTCTTGATAGCTTGCTGCCCTCGAGTATATCAGTTTTAGCTGTGGTCCGGAGCATGGGGTCGGCTATTTTTGCTGCTTTGTTCCTTTAGAAATATTAACCGCCTTCGTGGAAGCTGTGGCGGTTCATAAAAATCGCCGCAGCAGCTGATGGGTCAGGCGTCCCTTGGGAAAATTCTCTACTGTACTAGCTGGATAAGATAGGTTGGGGGCAGCATACCGAGAAGATACTGCTGGAGCTGGGCTATTCCTGGGGTGACTCGTGAGCTTTAAGGATAAGAAGGCGATAAATTAATTAAGGACAGTCTCTCGTCCCTGGCCTTTTCTACCAGGTAAAGCCTATGCCCTTGCAATCGGGACATAGCTTGGTGGCGCCGCCTTCTGCGGGCACGTGGCCGCTGCCCTGGCAGAATGAGCAGTGCCGGGCACTCCTGGGCACCAGGTTGAATCCCTTACCTATGCATACCGGGCAGGGTTTGCGCTTGGAAAGAATCCCATGCGGGTCGGGCAAGGTGCCCTGCCCCTTGCAGTAAGGACAACGTTTTTCCATTATCATGTGCGTTCTCCTGTAGTACTGGTATATTCACGGAGCACAATCACTCTAATTATACAATAACGACAGTAAATCTTAATAAGAAGTTAATATTGTTCTGCTAACATCCGGTTAACAGAAAGGAGGTGAAAGCGAAATGCTCAAAAGCAAAAAAACTATTATTATCGCTGTTGTAGTGGCGCTGGTACTGGTCGGAAGTATTACAGGTGTTGCCTTCGCTCAGACGGGTGGTACTGGCGCAGATTCAGGAAAAACTCTGCTGGGTAGGGTTGCCAAGATTATGGGCGTCGACCAGCAAAAACTGGAGAGTGCTTTCACGCAGGCTCGGAAAGAGATAAGAGATGAACGCCTTCAGGAGCTGGTCACTCAGGGCAAAATAACCCAGGAGCAGATGAACCAGTACAAGAAGTGGTTGGATTCCAGGCCAGACACCAAGCCTTATCAAGACCAACTTAAAAAGTGGCAGCAGACGAGGCCGCCCATTCCACCAGAACTAAAGCAATGGCAGGAGTCAAGGCCGAATGTACCTATGCCTGGTACGGGTGGTAGAGGCTTCTTCCCCGGCCCGGGACCGAAATAAACACATTCTGCTCATGTGAACAGGTTTAGCACTGGGTAACGCTTGCCTTCAGCTAGAGGGGGATTGAAAATCCCCCTCTAGCTTTTTCGGAGATATTCAGATGGAAGCGCTAAGCCATTTCTCTCTCACTGTAGGAATCAATCCCCCTCCGTCTTAATAATTTCTTAATAATTAGGTTATACTATAGTGGCTGATATACCGATAGACTCTGGAAAAGACATCATGTCAACAGGCAAAAGGGTTTTAGTAGTTGATGATGACGCCAAAACGGTGGAGCTGGTGCAGCTCTACCTCAAACGTGATGGCTATAAGGTGCTGATTGCCTATGATGGCAATGAGGCTCTGCACCTCGCCCGTGAGGCCAAGCCTGACTTGGTGGTGCTTGATCTGATGTTGCCGGGTGTGGATGGGCTTGAAGTTTGCCGCCAGCTCCGGGAGGAATCAGATGTGCCGATTATCATGCTCACGGCACGAACCACAGAAGCTGACCGCCTCAAGGGACTGGATTTGGGCGCTGATGACTATGTCACCAAGCCATTCAGTCCCCGGGAATTGGCGGCAAGGGTGCGGGCGGTGCTGCGTCGTATTCCTGAAGAAGTGCTCATGCGGGGACCGGAGGAAGTATATTACGGCAAACTCGCTGTCAATTTCCGCAAGCATGAAGCGACCCTTGCTGGCACTGTATTAAATCTCACCCCTATCGAATTCAAGCTGCTGGGGATACTGTCTCGGGAGCCGGACAGAGTTTTCAGCCGGGCGCAGCTCATCGAAATGGCTGTGGGTTACGACTTTGATGGCTTTGACCGCACTGTCGACGTTCATATCCATAATGTGCGACGAAAACTGGATTCAGTCCCTGGTCATTCCGTTCAGATTAAGACCGTATATGGCACCGGCTACAAGCTTGCCCTCGGTGTGAGCAATTAATAGCAAAGTTGAGAGGAAACTCATTGATACACAGCTTAAGATTCCGTTTGCTGCTAGCGTTCATACTGGTGATACTGGTAGCTATCGGCACGGTATCCCTTTTTGCTTCTTTTACCCTTACCCGTGAGGTGCGTCAGTATGAAGAGCAAGTAGATCAGTTTCGCTTTACCCGAACGGAGCGTCTGATCATCCGCCATTATATCGAGCGCGGTACTTGGGTTGGCGTTCAGCCGCTCATCGAGCAAATGGGCACACTCTATGGACGGCGTGTTGTGCTCACCAGTAGTAGCGGGACAGTCGTCGCTGATTCTCAGGGAGAGCTTGTCGGTAAGCAATACCAGTCAGCAGTGCCCGCCAAGCCCCTGGTGCCGAGAGGGGGTGGTACGCCGGTGGGAACACTTTATATTCTTCCCAATGAGGCAGACCCCACTTCGGCGGCACGTTTGAATAAAGCCATCAACCTCTTTCTGATTTTAGGGGGTGTGCTGGCAATCATTGTAGCGGTAGTGGTCACCATCTTCATGTCACGCCGTATTCTGAAGCCAGTTCGGGCGCTCACAGTGGCAACAAGGCAACTGGCACAGGGCGATTTTTCCCACCGCGTTCAATTCAAGGATAAAGGCGAGATGGGTGAGCTGGCCCAGACCTTTAACTCCATGGCGGAAAGCCTGGACCGCTACGAAATGCTGCGGCGCAATATGGTGGCTGATATTGCCCACGAGCTGAGGACGCCTGTATCCCATATTCGTGGCCAACTGGAAGCTATAGGCGACGGATTAATACAGCCCGATGCTAAAACCTTCAGCTCCATTTACGAGGAGTCGTTACTGTTAGGTCGTCTGATAGACGATTTGCAGGAATTGTCTCTTGCCGAGGCAGGTAAGCTAAGCCTGTATCGCCAGACGACAGACATTGTCCAACTGATACAAAAAACTGTGGATGCGGTCAGAGCGGTGGCCACAACCAGAGGTATTGTTCTGACTATTGACCTGTCGGGCGAGCTGCCGCTCTGCGATATCGACTCGCAGCGTATTGGTCAGGTATTGCACAATCTGCTGGATAATGCTCTTACCCATACACCTCGAGGTGGCGCCATTACTGTGGCCGCTACACATGTTAATAAGTTTGTCGAGGTGAGCGTTATCGATACCGGCGAAGGGATACCACCTGCTGACTTACCCAACGTTTTTGAGCGCTTCTACCGCGTGGATAAATCTCGCGCCCGGGCAACAGGTGGCTCCGGTCTGGGGCTTACCATCGCCAAGAGGCTGGTGGAGGCGCATGGTGGCAAGGTGGGCGTTCAGAGTGAACTGGGAAAAAGCAGCCGTTTCTTCTTCACAGTACCAATAGTGACATAACTCCCCAATTAATATCAGTAGCCTCTCTAAAACAAATTCCCCTCTCCTGGTGAGAGAGGGGAAGATAAGAGATAAGGCAATAGAAAAGGTTATTTCTTGCCGTTTGCTCCCTTGAAATATTTCTGCATCATTTCTTGGAACCGATGCTGCCATCTGTAGAGAAAATTCTTAACGCCAGCATTTTCATCAACATTAGGGTTGAATTTTTTCTGTAATCCAGGTGGTAATTGTGCTCCTTGGCCGGGCACGCCACTCTGTTTGAGTATCTCAGTATTGGTAGTTGTTACGTTGCCACTTGCAGGTGGCGGTAAGGTTTCGTTGTTAGAAGTAGGATTGTTGCTCTTCTTGCCGGCATTGTCAGCGGCATTGGATTTAGGATTGAATGGCTTTTGCAGACCCGGTGCGTGGTCAATTCCTTTGCCGGGCACGCCGCTTTGCCTAAGAATGTCAGCCTTCGTCATGGTTGAATTGTTACTGGAAGGTGTTGTCGAATTATTGCTTGTAGGGTTAATGCTGACAGGACCCCTTTCCTGTTTGTAGTTTTCCACCGTTGTTTTGCCAGCAGTGGACGATAGTCCCTGTGCGTTCACGCTGAAAGTAAGTAGTGCCATAAACAGGACCCCTGTGGCTATCACTAAAACCACCATCTCAATAATAGTCAACCCTTTTGTTCTCATGAAGCTCCTTTCTTTGTTCAATGGCTCAGTAGTTTTGTGAGCCGTATCGCTCTCTCTTGCTAGTAAAAACGAAAGAGGGCGGGCAAAAGTTTATGCTCCCTTTTACTTGTTGTTGCATGAAGTAGTGGCGGCATGGCAATAATAGGACAACAACATTGTGGTAGCCACCTAATTGTAGGTAACTCTGGGATGGCCCTTTACCTTTTTATCGTAGTAGAGTCTGTTTCGTTAGAGCCAGTACTCGAGATGAGGGAACTGTTGGGAGAGTGTTATTAGTTGAGTCTGTAGAGCTAGAGGGAGGTGTGGTGGTGGAAGTTGAAGGTGGCGAATAGCTAGAGGGTCCTTTAGGACTTACGGGTGTGGTGGGTGATGGGGTGACTGGCGTTTTGCCGCTGCCCTGGCTATCAGGTCGTTGGGTTGGCTCCTGGCTTCCCTTTGTCCCCGTGGAATCAGGAACGTTTTGAGGGTTTGGTGTTGTCTGCCCAGGGCCAGTGGTCGGGGGTTGGGTACCGGGCTTCACTGGGGGGACGGTGTCTGGCTGTTGTTGCCACTGAAGCTGCCTGGTTTTAGCCAGGTCGATAGCCTTCTGAAGAGCTTGTTTTGACTGCTCCGGTGACTTGTCTCGTGCGTTCTCCAGTACGGTCAGGTTCTTGGAGATGGTCGCTTTCAGTGTTCGTCTCAGCTTTTCGGCTTCGGCGACCGTAACTCTGGTACTCTCTTGAGACGGAGTTTGCTGAACTCCTGCCCGTTCCGTGGCATCCTTGGGCTTGTCCGGCGGTGGCGGTGGAACTGTGGGCGCCGTAGTCGGAGGCTGTGCCGGTGTGGGAGCAGGTGTAGGCGCCGGCGCCGGTGCTGTAATAGCAAGTTTGGGTGGCGGTGGGGCTTGTTTTGCCTCCTCAACTTTCCGGATAGCCTGCTCGACTGCTTCGATGTGCTGTGCCAGCCTGTCCGTAACTACGATAACCTGCTCGGTCTTGCCGTGGGTGGCCATGGTGGCGATTTCCTGTGACCTGGTTTCAGCCAGTTTCACATTGAGGTCAGCCCTGGCTTCATCGGAGAAGGCAAATGACATTCTCACCTGCTCGGTGACCAGTTTCACTGAATAGAGGGGCTCGTCAGGCATGGCATTGGCGGCGGCTGCCGCTGTACCCACGCTGGAGAACAGCAGAATTACTACCATTGCCAGCGCTGGCACCCAGGCATGTCGCAGGCTGAACAGCCTTGGCTGCCGTGAGGGCTGCCTTTCCTGTGACATAGCGTACTGCACGTTGCGGAGCTGGGCTCGGGCATAAGCCTTGAACTCAGGCCGGGGCCGCACCATGGAAGCGCGCCAGTTCACGTTTAGAGCTGTCCTCAGCAGCATCTCAAGCTCTGGTGCCACTTCAGGGTAGTTCGCCAGACAGTTCTCTATGCTGTCTCCCTGTCGCAGCCGCTCGATACATTCGTTGAATATTTCTTCTATTTGCCTTGCCATGCTATATTCTTCCCGCCAGGAGTTTCCGTAATGACATTGTGGCATTGAATTGCAGCGCTTTCACCGTTCCCTCGCTCTTGCCCAGAACTCTAGCTACTTCGGCGATAGGAAGGTCAGCGATGAAACGAAGTGAAATCACCTCCTGCTGTGCCGGTGACAATTCCATGATGGCGGCTTTCAGTTCGGCGACTTCAAATCTCTGCTCGATAATAGCGACCGGGTCCTCCGCTCCCACGCTCGGTGGCGCTTCATCCAGGCTGGTTTCCAGTCCCTTCTTATGTTTTCTCACATGGTCAATTACCTGGTTGTGCGCGATGCGGAACAACCAGGAGGCAAAGGGCGTCTTGCCCATTTTATACGACCCTATCGCCTTCAACGCCTTAATGAATACCTCCTGTGTTAAGTCTTCAGCCACGTCCTGTCTTCTTACTCTCACATAGACATAACGGTATATTCTGTCAAAATAGACATCATACAGTTGTGTAAACGCGCCCTGACTACCATCAACCGCCTGCTGTACTATATATTCTTCGTTTACCACCAGTTAACCTCATGAAACTGGTGGTTATTATATAGTAAAACGAACTAGCATTAAAAAGGTTTAGAGTGTGTAGCAACCTCTCACCCCTGCCCCTTCAACCCTATTCAGGATACATTCCTTTGAGTCAGAGCACTATGTGGTACAATAGAGCAGACGGTGCAACTGCCGTGAGGAGGTAGACCATGGCTCTGGAGCATGTTTCCGGTAGGAATATGGGGCGTGTCGTTTTGTACGCGCTGAGCACCTGCCCCTGGTGCAATAAGACCAAGCAGCTTCTGAAAGACCTGGGCGTAGACCATTATTATGAGAACGTAGACCTGCTGCGGGCCGAAGACCGGGAGCAGGTGATGAAAACGGTGGAGAAATGGAATCCCGCCTGCTCTTTCCCCACGCTGGTGATTAACGACAACAAATGCATTGTGGGATTTAAAGAGGACGAGATTCGAGAGGCTTTGAAGGCATGAGCGACAAGGTTGCCATCAGCCAGGATGAGATAAATCGGCAATATGAAAGGCTGAAGAGGCAGGCTGAAGCAGGCGGCTACTACCTCAATCCCGACGCGAAGTTCACCATGGAGCTGGTGAAAGGCCTGCTGGTGAATGAGAGGCGGTATGGCTATCAGGCTTGCCCCTGCCGGCTGGCAGCGGGAGACAGGGATGAGGACATGGACATCATCTGCCCCTGCTACTATCGGGATGCTGACGTTAGCCAGTACGGAGCCTGCTACTGAGGTCTCTACGTTTCTCGTCAGGTGGCGAGAGGTCAACAAAACATCGGTTTTATCCCGGAGCGGCGGCCGCCAAGGAGGGAAATAATGGAAGCCAAACCCGGACCAGCGTCAGGTAGTGGCGCATCAGCCTTTCCCCTGCCGGTGTGGAGATGCCGGGTCTGCGGCTATCTATGCGCTCGCGAAGCCCCCCCTGACGTCTGCCCCATCTGCAAAGCCGCCAGAGAGCGCTTCGAACGCTTTGCCTAGATATATTCTAGTCTTTTTTCTCGAAGACGAACCGCCAGATAAGGGCGGCTATAATAGCACCCACGATAGGAGCAACCCAGAAGAGCCAGAGTTGGGAAAGCGCTGCTGAACCAGCGAACACCGCAGGTCCCAGGCTCCTGGCGGGGTTAACTGAAGTCCCGGTGATGGGAATGCCAACGAGATGTATCAGTACCAGGGTAAAACCAATGGCTACGCCGGCAAATCCTGCGGGTGCCTTCTTGCTGGTTGAGCCGAAGATAACAATCAGGAATAGGAAGGTCAGTACAACTTCGGCGATAAGACAGGATACAAGGGAAAATTTCCCTGGTGACAGTGCATCAAAGCCGTTTTGTCCCAGGCCATTGACTGCCACTGAGTAACCGGGCATACCGTTGGCGATGGCTAGGAGTATAGCTGCTGCGATAATAGCGCCGATGCACTGGAACACGATGTAGAGGATGGTATCTTTCCAGTTCATCTTGCCTGCCACCAGCATGGCCAGCGAAATCGCTGGATTATGTGGCAGCCCGAAATGGGACCGATAGCGTAAACCATTGCCAGTACGGTTAAGCCGAAAGCGAAGGATATGCCGGCGAATCCGATATACTTGCCGGCGATAACGGCACTGCCACAACCGATGAGCACCAGAGCGAACGTCCCGATTAGTTCTGCGATGTACTTTTTCACGATTCCTCCTAGCAAATTTTATGATAGAGTCTAAACATCCTTGCTTAGTATATACAGCGTCAGGTCGGCGAGGCGGCAGCTATAGCCCCATTCGTTGTCATACCAGGCCAGGGTCTTCACCATGTTGCCACCGAGAACCATGGTGCTGGGCGCATCGAAGATGCAACTGGTCTGATTGCCGCGGAAGTCGGAGCTGACCAGCTCCTCGTCACAGTATTGCAGGATGCCCTTAAGCTTGCTGTCGGCGGCGGCTTTGAAGGCCTGGTTGACCTGCTCGGCGGTGACCTCTTTATCTAAATCGGCGACGAAGTCGCAGAGTGAGACGGTGGGCACCGGCACTCTTAAAGCAATGCCGTGGAGCTTGCCTTTAAGCTCAGGCAGCACCAGAGCCACGGCTTTGGCAGCGCCGGTGGTGGTGGGCACGATGTTCTGTGCCGCAGCCCGTGCCCGGCGCAAGTCCTTGTGGAACATGTCCTGGAGCCTCTGATCATTGGTGTAAGCGTGAATGGTGGATAGCAAGCCCCTGGTGACGCCGAAATTCTCGTGGAGCACTTTCACCATGGGGGCGAAGCAATTGGTGGTGCAGGAGGCATTGGAGATAACGCGGTGCTTGGTGGGGTCATATTTATTTTCGTTGACGCCGAGCACGATGGTGATGTCTTCGTTGCTGGCGGGGGCGGAGATGATGACCTTTTTGGCACCGCCCTGAAAATGCGCCGCTGCCTTGGTGGCATCGGTAAACAACCCAGTGGACTCGATGACGATGTCCACTCCATAGTCCTTCCACTGAATCTTGCTGGGGTCTTTTTCCGCCAGCACTTTGGTTTTTCTGCCATCGACTACGATGCTATCGTCTTTGGCCTCCACTTTACCGGGGTAGATGCCATAGGTGCTGTCATATTTAAGGAGATGGGCGTTAGTTTTGGCATTGGTGAGGTCGTTAACCGCTGTTATCTCTAACTTGTCTGCATAGTGCTGGTTTATTACCCGGTACACCAGCCTACCGATGCGTCCGAAGCCGTTGATTCCAATTTGTGCTGCCATTTAATGCCTCCTTTTAAAGGGCTATGCCCCTTTGATTCCTTTAAACCTCTCACCCCTGACCCCCTCTCTCCTGCACAGCGGAGAGGGGAAGTAAATTGTTATGCCCTTACCCCCTCAGTCCCCCTATCCCTCGAGGGATAGGGGGAAGCTCAACTCTAAGGCCCTCTCTTCTTTTTATCGTAGCTTGCTATGACCACGGTGCCGATGCCTCCGCGGATATTCCACTCTGCCGCCACCTCCATCTTCCTAGGCTTGATGGCGTTGACCAGGTCGTCAAGGACGCGGTTGGTGGCTTCTTCGAAGAAGATCTCCACCATGCGGTAGCTGGTCAGATAAAACTTCACCGACTTCAGCTCGAGTATCTGCTTGTCGGGAGTGTACTTGATGGTCAGCGTGGCAAAGTCAGGCTGCCCCGGATTGAGCGGGCACAGTGTGGTGAACTCACTGGAGACTATCAGCTCCTCGTAGTCCCTTTCCGGAGAGGGGTTGGGCAGGGCAACGAGCAGCTCCTTCTGGGGATAGTCCTTGTATTCCAGCTTTAGGTTCTTTACCTTTTTCCTGACGCGCTCGTCCACTGTTAACCTCCGGCAAAGTAGGAGTTGATATTATCCTGTGTATATAGTTGCACCTTGCCTTCATTGCGGAGGAGCTCGATATGCGCCAGCGTCTCCATTATCGCCAGACGTTGGTCCAGGATATTAAGGTTCTGGAAACTGGTAGATTTAACATCGGTCGTCCAAGGTATTTCCGTGGCTACCTGATAGGCGGTTTTCATGGTCTCCTCAAGCGATTTCAAGATATCTCGGCTCCTCTGGGCATGGTGGCGGAATAAGCCTTCGATTATCTGCCTGACGCCGCTGAAGGCTGAACCGTGACCGGGGAAGGCCATGTTCACTTCCAGCTTCATCATATGCTCCAGCGAGGTCAGATAGACGCCCAGCGGGTTTTCCCCGCTCTGAGGGTGGAGGCCGATGTGGGGGATAACCTCCGGCAGGATGTGGTCGCCGCAGAAGAGCAGTTTCCGGTTCGGCTCGTACAGGCAGATATGTCCCGGCGAGTGCCCTGGCGTGAGTAATACCTTGAACTCGAACGGGTCCAGGGAAATCTTCTTGCCTTCTCTTAACGTGATGTCAGCTGGGGTAGGGACCACCAGCTTGCGGACCGGCATGGAGGCTTCGCTCAGTTGCAGCACCACCGTCTTGGGGACTCCATTGGCAAGGAGAAACCAGCGCATCTGCTTTAGCAGCTCATTCAGATTGACATACCGGGAGTCGAGCATTCCTGCCTCGAGCTCGCTCATGGCAACCTTGGCACCGCACAATTGTTTCAGCTTGCCGGATAAGCCATAGTGGTCGGGGTGAATATGGGTAACCACAATCTGGCTGATATCTTTGAAAGTGAAACCATAGCTCCTCAGCTCTTTATTCAATACAGTAAAGGCATCGGGTGTGTCCCAGCCGCTATCAATCAGCATGTTTTCCTTGGCGCCTTCGATGAGGTACACGTTGACATGGGAGAGCGCCAGCGAGCCCAGTACCTTCTGCTCGATGACATCCACCAGCTTGTCCCTGCTGGCTTTAATGGGCTGGGAATCCTCGGGGAGTAAGGATGCTCTGGAAATAGGGACCTTTATCTGATAAACTCCCCGAACCAGTTCCATTAGCTTTGTCCTCCTAAGTTATAGAATGCTTCCTTGCCGGCGTAGTGTGCTCTAGAGCCAAGCTCCTCTTCTATCAGGAGGAGGCGGTTGTATTTTACCACTCTCTCGCTGCGGCAGGGAGCGCCGGTCTTGATAAAACCGGCATCAACGGCTACCGCCAGGTCAGCGATAAAAGAATCTTCAGTTTCGCCGGAGCGGTGGCTGATGATGGTAGTCCAACTGGCCTGGCGGGCCATGTTTATGGCGGCCAGTGTTTCAGTGAGGGTACCGATCTGGTTGAGCTTTATCAGTATGGAGTTGGACGCCTTCTGAGCAATGCCCTGCTCCAGGCGTTTCACATTGGTGGTATAGAGGTCATCGCCAACCACTTGTACTTTTCTGCCCAGCCTGTCCATCAGTGCCGACCAGGAAGCCCAGTCATCCTCGTCCAGCCCGTCTTCAATACTGATGAGTGGATAGCTGTACACCCAGTTGCTATAGTAGTCAATCATCTGATTGCTGCTGAGGCTGGCGCCTTCTTTAGTCAGCACATACTTGCCATCCTGGTAGAAGCTGCTGGCAGCGGTGTCCAGCGCCACCAGGCAGTCGTCGCCGGGCTTGTAACCGGCGACTTCGATGGCTTCGATGATAAGCTCCATGGCTTCCTTGTTGGAAGCTACCGAGGGTGCGAAGCCGCCTTCATCGCCGACGTTGGTGTTCAGCCCTTTGTTTTTAATCGCTTTCTTGAGGGCGTGGTAGACTTCCGTGCCCATTCTGAGCGCTTCTTTGAAGCTGGAGGCGCCGGTGGGCAGTATCATGAACTCCTGAAAATCGGTGGAATCCGAGGCATGCTTGCCGCCGTTTAAGATGTTCATCATGGGCACCGGCAGAATATACTGGGCAGATTTATTGTCCAGGAAGCGGTAAAGGGGTGTTGCCGAGGAGTTTGCCATGGCTCTCACCGTTGCCAGGGACACTCCCAGGATAGCGTTGGCGCCCAGTTTTGATTTATTATCGGTATTGTCTATTGCCAGCATCTTCCGGTCTATGGCTTCGTGGTCTGCTGCCGGCATTCCCGCCAGCGCCGGTGCAATCACTTCATTAACATTGTTGACCGCTTTGAGCACGCCGAGGCCGTTATATCGTCGTTTGTCCCCGTCGCGCAGCTCCAACGCCTCATATTTGCCGGTGCTGGCTCCCGAGGGTACTGCAGCGATGCCGGTGGCGCCGTCGGACAATGTTGCCATGACTTCAATGGTGGGGTTGCCCCTCGAGTCCAGTATTTCACGGGCTTTGATGGAACTGATGGCTGCTTTAGATTGCATGCTATTTTGTTCCTTTGGCTACAGAAATAGCTTTTTCCACAGCATCAACGGCGTCTTCTGCTAGGATTATCGACTTATCCTCCTGCCCTTTTCGGGCAATTGACCAGGTATTCAATCCGATAACGGGGATACCGCTCTTCAGCGCGAAGGCAATTTCAGTCAGCGTGCCATAGTCGCCGCCGATGGCGACCACTGCCCGGGCTGATTTCACCACGGCTACATTCCTGGCTTCGCCCACGCTGGTGGCTATGGGTATGCGCACATAGGGGTTTGCCGAGGACGGGTCGCCGCCGGGCAGGATGCCCACAGTGACACCGGACTCGATAGCTGCGCCGCGGCAGGCTGCCTCCATGACGCCGCCCAGCCCGCCGCAGACCAGGGTTGCTCCCCGGCGGGCAAGCTCTCTGCCCACAGCTTCAGCCACCAATGCTTCCTCGATGGAGCATTGCCCGCCGCCGATGACGGCGATTGTCAGCTTCTTCTCTGGGGTGAGCTTATCCACTTCGCGCTATACCCCGGGCATGATAAAAGGTCAGGCAGCCAATTATAGCATAATTTAGCGGGGCAAAGCGCTCATAGATATTGGTTAATAATAACAAAAATTATTGCCCCAACATGGAAATTCGGCTAAGTGTCAAATTGTTCAACATTGCATACAATTGCATGCTGTGGGCAACTGGCTCAATTAAACTTGTTCATGGCTGCGGTTATGCCTTCGGCGATGATGCATTCCACGGCTTCAGCGGCGCTGGTGATAGCTGGCTTGACTAGCTGCTCTTCTTCCGGAGAGAAGTCGCTGAGGACATGGCCGACTACAGCCTCAGTATCGCGGTCGGTGCTCTGTTCTTCGGCGGGGCGGCCGATGCCTATCTTGATGCGGCAGAAGTCCGGGCTGCCCAATGCCGAGATGATAGAGTTTATGCCTCTATGTCCACCAGCACTGCCTTTATTGCGGATGCGTATCTTGCCCAGCGGCAAATCAAGGTCATCGTGGATAACGATGAGGTCATCTGCCGCAATGCCGTGTTTGCGCATGAGCTGTTTTATGGCATCGCCGCTGCGGTTGACGAATGTTTTAGGCTTGGCAAGCAGTATCTTGGTACCAGAAATAGTGCCCATGCCGACTTGCGACTGGCACTGGCGCTGCTTTACGTTGATGGCGTGGAGCTTGGCTAGATGGTTAATACAGCGGAAGCCGACATTATGGCGATTATGGGCATATTCTTTGCCCGGGTTCCCCAGGCCGACAACCAGTTTCATTTTTTAAACTCTTCCCCTTTTGTCCGAGGTTGTCCGAAAATTACAATTACAGGAACTCGCGGGTTCCCATTGAGTCCGCAGGATCGTCACGTCCCGATTTCATCGGGACTCACGATGACATATTGTTAAGGGGCTTCGCCTTCCCTCAGCATTTTCAAAAACTGTTCCTCGTCGAGCTGTTCGATGCCCAACGCCTGGGCTCTTGCCACTTTGGAGCCGGGGTCGGCGCCCACTACCAGATACCTGGTTTTGCGGGTGACATCTGAGCCAGCTTTGCCGCCCAGCGCCTTGATTCTGGCTTCAGCTTCAGGGCGGGAGGAAGACTCCAGCCTGCCGGTGATAACGAACTCCACTCCCGCCAAAGGCAGGTCTTTCTTCCCGGCTTCCTCGGCTTTGAGTTTCACCCCTGCCTTGCTGAGTTTGTCTATTATATTGAGGTTTTGCTCCTGACGGAAGAAGGCCGGTATGCTCTCGGCTATCTTGGGGCCGATGGACGGGATATCGCGAAGCTGCTCCGGTGTTGCCCGGGCCAGCTCATCGATACTGTGGAAATGCTCTGCCAGCAAATCAGCGGTCTCACTGCCGATATGGGTTATGCCTAGGGCGAAGATGACCCGCGGCAGAGGGCGGTCTTTGCTGGCGGCGATGGAGTTGAGGATATTGGAAACGCTTTTATCCGCCATGCGTTCCATCTGGAGAAGCTGGTCACGGGTGAGATAGTAAAGGTCGGCGGCATCTTTGATTAGACCCTTTTCAAATAAAGCCAGGCACAGCTTTTCGCCCACTCCTTCTATATCCATAGCGCCGCGGCTAACAAAGTGCTTGATCTTTTCCAGCGCCTGAGCCGGGCAGGCGGCATTGGTGCAGCGGTGCATGGCTTCGCCTTCAGGCTTGATGACCTCGGCGCCGCAAACTGGACAGCGACGGGGCATGCGGAACACCTTCTCCTTGCCGGTGCGGCGGCTGACAATAGGTCCTACGATTTCCGGTATCACCTCGCCGGCACGCTGCACGGTAACCCAGTCGCTGATGCGGATGTCCTTGCGGTGGATATCCTCCTCGTTATGGAGCGCAGCATGTTTGATGGTGACGCCGCCCACCTGTATCGGCTCCAGCACGGCGTAGGGATTGAGGCTGCCGGTGCGCCCCACGTTGATGCGGATATCTTCGAGGCGGGTGACGCCCTGTACCGCCGGGAATTTATAGGCGATGGCCCATCGCGGCTCACGCCCCACGGAGCCCGACTCGGTCTGGAAGGCGATGGAGTTTATCTTCACCACCACACCGTCAACATCGTAGGGCAACTGCTCGCGCCCCTTTACCCATTCCTCATGGTATTTTTTAACCTCATCGATGGTGCGGCAGCGGGCGATATTGGAGTTTATCTTGAAGCCCAGGGACTTGAGGTACTGCATGATTTCCCAGTGGGTATTAGGCACCGCCTTGCCCTCAGCCCAGCCCAGAGCGTAGATAAAGATATCCAGCGGGCGCTGGGCGGTAATCCTGGGGTCAAGCTGCCGCAACGAGCCGGCAGCAGCATTCCTGGTATTGGCTAAGAGTGGCTGCCCTTCTCGCTCCCGCTCCTCGTTGAGCTTTTTCAGCCCTGCTCGGGACAGGTAGACTTCGCCTCTGACTTCGAATCGCTTCGGCGCCTCCTTGGGCACGGAGAGGGGTATGCTACGGATAGTTCTCAGGTTCTGCGTAATGTTCTCGCCGCGATTGCCGTCACCGCGAGTAGCGCCCACTTCCAGCAGCCCTTCGTTGTAGGTGATGGCTACAGCAAGGCCATCTATTTTCAGCTCGCAGACGAAGTCGAAATCGTTTCTACCCAGGAGATTGGCAGCCCTTTTATACCAGGCGTCGAGGTCTTCGTCGGAGAAAGCGTTTGCCAGGCTGAGCAGTGGCTGGGGATGCTCCACCACGCCGAAGGCTTCCACCGGCGCAGCGCCCACCCGCTGGGTGGGTGAGTCCGGTGTGATAAGCTGGGGATACTGCTCTTCGAGCTGTTTGAGCTCCTGCATCAGCTCATCGTATTCAGCATCGCTGATTTCGGGGCTGTCCAGCACGTAGTAGCGATAGTTGTGGTAGTTAACCTGCTCTCTGAGCCTGGCGGCTTTTTGCTTTATTTCAGTCGAAGGTGTCATGGATTGGGATTCAACCTCTCACCCTTTGTCCCTCTCTCCTTCTCCAGGAGAGGGGGAGAGAAAATTTTTTACAGGGCAAAGCCCCTTTAAATCCCCTGAGAGAATATCTTTGTTTTAAGTATATCATGACACTGAGGCGGGTGACATGCCAGGGTTGACCTTTCCCCAAAGTCTGTTTAGAATTCAGCTGTGATGTTCACCAATTCAAAGGCTCAATCGGTGCGCGGCTATACGATTTATGCCATTATCGGCACGAGTCTGGAGGTGGTGGTGTTATTGGTTGTGCTGCTCTGGGTGCTGCCCCTGCTCAATATTCATGTTCCCTGGTGGATAGTGGTGATTTTGCTGGTGGTAGAGCTGGGAGTTTCTGTTTTTACCTACATTATGGGCCGGCGGGCGCTGAGTCAGCAATTGACTTTCGTTCCGGAATTTGTAATCGGTAGCGTGGGCGTAGTAACTACACCGCTTAATCCCGCCGGGTATGTAAAGGTGAGAGGCGAACTGTGGAAGGCATACTGCCAGTCTCAAGTGGAGACCGGGGAAGAGGTGGTGGTGGTGGAAATGGAGGGGATGAAGCTTGCCGTGGTTCCCAAAAAAGAGTATAAAGCCTGATTATCTTGCTGACGCGATAAAATTTCCAGGAGGGAAAAGGGATGGCGAGCAAGTCTAAGCCACGCAAGTCGTGGCGGGAGAAGTTAGCTAACGACAAGGGGCTGCCCCTGGTGGAGGAAATCACGCCGAGCATGAGTCAGCGTTGGGGGACGGGCACGGTGGTCATACCAGCGCCCAGAGAGGTGGACGAGATTATGAGGAGTGTGCCCAGAGGCAAGCTCATTACTATCAATGAAATCCGGAAGCTGCTGGCACAGAAACACCGCGCTACCATCGGCTGCCCTATCACCACCGGCATTTTCGCCTGGGTGGCGGCTCATGCTGCCGAGGAAGATGCTGCTGAGGGCAAGAAAGACATTACGCCCTACTGGCGAACGCTGAAGACTGGTGGCGAGCTGAATCCCAAATACCCCGGCGGTGTCGAAGCGCAATGCGCTCGCCTGGAAGCGGAAGGGCATGTAATTGATCCCGGCAGGGGCAAAAAGCCACCGAAAGTGAAGAACTACGAGAAATGCCTGGCTTGAGGGAAGAAGGATATTATTCTGGAAAGAAATTAGGCGCCATTGCGAGGGTTTTAGAAGGCGAAACCTATCAGTGTTAAGAAGCAGGGGCGATTCTTAAATCGCCCCTGCACTTGAGTGGGAATTACCCACTTGATTATTTAGGTGCGTTGCCGGTGTTTGGCCGGGGAATGATTACCCTGGGAACGAGGTTGGTGCGGGCAAAACCGGGAAGATAGCCGTCTTTAATCGCTACCAGCAGGTAATGCCCGGGCTTTTCGAAGGAATAGACCAGGTGTGCATTCTCATTGGTATAGCCCAGGAAAATACCGTTTTTCTCGAGCTCTTTAGCATCCTGTGACTCCTCTGCAATTTTCACCGCCTCGACTTCAGTAGCCTTGACCTCAACGGGAAGCGGCGCAGGTTTGGGTTTGAATATGCCCGTGATGTTATCGAAAAAGGAGGCAATGGCAGGACGGGGAGCTGGTTTGGGTATGCCGATGAGGCTTATCTTCTTGCCGTATACAGCGGCTTCAGCCACTGGCTCGTGGCTGGACCTTTCTACCACTGCGAAGGTAGCTGGCTTGCCCACTTCTGCCGAGCCCGGTGACCTGAGGTTCAGTCCTTTGATACTGGACAGGGTAATCGATATCCAGGCGAAGCCGGGGAAGTGTCCAGCTTTGAAGGCTATCAGTATATAGCGGCCGCCATCGACGAACTTACCGGTTACCTTGCCTTCTTTATTGGTTTCGCCGAGGAAAATACCTTCGGCATTAACCAGGGCTGCATAATCAGCAGCAGCAGTAGTATAACTCTTGTTGTCAGCCGTGCTAGCCATCCTGTTGGTCTTCAGCGCATATACCTCGGCCCCTGCTACAGGCTGATGGCTGAATTTGCCGAAGACGGTTATGGTTACCGGCTGACCTGCCTGTGCCGTATCTGGCGCTCTGAGCATCAGAGCGGCTCGTACCGCTTGCTGTGGCTTGACTTCTTTTTCCGGCTCAGCCATAACTGCGGTAGTGCCGGGCAGAATCATAGCCAGAGATAACAGCACTGAGAGAAAAATGAGAATCGTTCTTTTCACCTGGAAAACCTCCTTTGGTTTTGTTTTCTCTATGACCAATTGCCCCTGGTAGAGCAATCAGATGTCCATCTCATTCAACCTCCTTGTATATTCAGATGTACAGGTGAAAACGATAGCGAAAGCAAAAGGTTTATGGCTGCTATTTTAATGGGGGAGTGCAGGCAGTATTGTTTGGAGGCGGTTAACTCTGATTGTCATTTAATCAATGACATAGTGAAATTGGAACTATATGGGGTTTGGGCTTAGAATTTGGTAGTGACACGTAGGAAATGTTGCTGTGACCAGGGTAATGCTGGCATGCTCCCATGCCAGCGTGAAGATTTTGGCTATCTTTGGCTTGACAGAGTAGCTTTTGTTAAGTCTGGTAAGTTGATGCAGGCTTATAGCGACTCTGGGTAAGGTGGCTTGGGGAATCCCGACAGCTTCAGCCCTTTATCCCGCAGCTTTTCCATCTGGTCGTAGAGTTGCTGGCGGTCCCTTTCCGGGATGGTGGCGAAGATGCGGCGGATATACTCTCGCTTCATTGCCTGGCGCAGGGCTTTCTGACCTTTCGGCGTTATGGTCACCCTCACCAGGTTCCTCTTGGGCAGGTTTTTAGCCTTGGTGATCAGCCCGTCCTTTTCCATCCTGTCCAGCAGGCCGGAGACGGTGTGGGACTTGCGCATAATCCACCTTGCTATCTCGGCAGGCGTTGCTTCGCTGCCGACGTTCTTAACAATAAACAGCACTGCTGCTTTCATCGGGGATATACCGTATTGAGCCAGCTCTTTCTCTAAGGAAGCGAATATTGCAGAGTGTGCTTGCTCGAGCATCACCCACAGCTTAAATTCCTGTTCATAAGGAGCCGTTTCCTTTCTCATTTACCCACCTCGCTCTCAAGAAATCGTTTACAATAGTCTTACACTTCATAATACACATAGTTGACCAGAATAATCAAATTTTACCACTGGCCAGCCGTTTTTCCAAAGGGAAGCTATTTTACCACAGGGTTTAATAGCGATTGCAAGTTTAGTCCAGGCTGCCGTTTTTGTCCCGTGCAATGGTGTGGTAGACTATAGAGCGAATTGATATTGTGGCAGTAACAGTCACGATAACGAGGTGAATTATGGCCAGTCCGTTGCAGGGAATCAGAGTGCTCGATTTGACCCAGGTGCTGTTTGGCCCTTTCTCCACCATGCTGCTCAGCGATTTGGGCGCCGAGGTTATTAAGATTGAGAGGCCAGAGGGGGGCGATATCGCCCGGGGGAACGGTCCTTTTGTGCGGGAGGTGAGCACTTACTTTCTCAGCCTTAATCGCGGTAAAAAGAGCATTACCTTGAACCTGGCCAGCGAGCCGGGGAAGGAGATATTTCTCAAGCTGGTGGAGCAGGCTGATGTGCTGGTGCAGAACTTTGTGCCGGGGACCATGGAAAGCTTTGGCTTGGGCTACGAGGCAGTGAAAGCGCGTAATCCCGCCATTATATACGTGGCGGGCTCTGGCTTCGGCCAGTATGGTCCTTATGCCCAGAAGCCCGCCTTTGACGTCATCATTCAGGCTATGGGTGGGGTGCTGAGCATTACCGGCGAGTCGGGCAGGCCGCCGGTCAGACCGGGCGTGTCATATGGCGATATTGCTGCCGGTCTTTTTCTGTGCATTGCCACACTGGCAGCGTTGCAGGAGCGCCACAGGAGCGGCGAAGGGCAGTTCGTAGACATCAGTATGCTGGATTGCCAGGTAACGGTACAGGAAAATGCCTTTGTCCGCTATCTTAACACCGGGGAAATTCCCCGCCCTCTGGGTACCAGGCATCCGGTGATTACTCCTTTCCAGGTGTTTCCTACGAAAGACGGCTATGTGGCGGTGGCGTTGCGGGGCGGGGTGAAAAATCAATGGCCTCTGTACTGCGCTGCAATTAATCGCCTTGACATCATGGATGACCCCCGGTTTGAAACCGGCTGGCTGCGGACGCAGAACTATGAGGTGCTGGAGCCCATTTTAAACGAAGCCATGAAAACGAAGACCACCCAGGAATGGGTAACCGAGCTGGAGCAACTGGGTATCCCCTGCGGGCCGGTGAACAGGATCGACCAGGTAGCCAATGACCCGCAGATAAAAGCCAGGGATATGTTTATCGAGGTGCCGCATCCTGAAGCCGGCGTCTTCAAGGTAGCGAACACGCCGTTCAAGTTTTCCCGGACACCCTCCAAGGCAGGGCGCGCCGCTCCGGAGCTGGGGGAGAATATACCAGAGATTTTGGGTGAGCTGTTGGGCATGAGTCAGCAGCAGATTGAGGAATTGAAGAAGTCAGGAGTCATTTGACATTAAAAAGGGTAGTGGCTATAATAAGCTCTAGAAGCTACTTGATACCATCCGAGTAGTGCTTCGGGAGGTGCACGATGAAGCTTCAGGCAATTTTAGGGGTGTGGCAAGTTGATGAGTGTTGCCCTGCGTAACAGCAGGGCGCTCCAAACTCGATCTTGACTCGCTAATATGAGTGGGGCGAATCTCAGAGATGAGATACCACGTACGGCAATAAAGCCGCAATAGAGTCGGGGCGAGAATAATAAGATTCCCGAGCGGGCACTTATACCAAGTGCCCGCTTATTTTTTGGGCGTTTTCCAGTGGTTCTGCGAGCGTGGGGAACTCGGCGGTGAGCTGCTCCAGCGATACTTCTTCGCCGGTTGTCCTGAAGGCTTTATTTTGTGATGGAGATATGATTACAGCGGCAACTGGCTGTCTGATGCATATCCCGGCAATGCCTGCGGCGAGCGAGTAGCTCAATGACATCTTCACCACGGGGACGATGGTCAATCCCCTGAGGGATATTGGCTTGTCGAGACTGATTACGCTTTTTTCCATCGGGTCGCCACCAATATTCTGGCAATCCTCATTATGGGCAGGGAGAAGATGAATTTCAGCAGGGCAAAGACAAGCAGGATAGGCCATATTCTGGCAATACCTTGTACATAGGCTGCAAAAGCCAGGTCGCTATCAAAAGTTGGCCAGATGGTTATGTCATAAGGCAGCAGGCTGAGCAGGAAATTGACTGGCCCGGTAATAGCGAAGAGCAACGCTGTGTCCGCAGGGTTCTCCAGACCCAGTTTTAAATTAGCCGCCAGATGCTTAATTTTTAGACTGTTGACTATGCCGGCCAGCAGTTGCTTAACCTGTGAAAATAGCCCTGTTGTCCTCAGGATTCGGTATATCGTGTCTGGTCTGATGCTGCGCCCGCGCTTTTTCTCCCTGGCGGTGCCCGCCTTCCTTTTCTCTTGGGGCTTTTCTCTGGGCTTTCTCAGGTCATGGTCAATAAGGCCGAAGAGCCAGAGCAGTCTTAGTTTACAGGCGGGGCTTTTGCTGGTGTTGACCTGAACGGTGAGGTCAAGAGGTATGCACAGTAACAGCAGAATGACTATGACCAGAGCAGCCAGGGCAATGATGACCCACAACCACATCACCCTTCCTTTTTACGTTCGCCCCATTTATCGGCAAATTTTTCCATTAGCTTGGGCACTGATTCGCCGATCTTTTCCAGTGCCGATGCCATGCCGCCCTTGATGGACTCAATGCGGGCACCGTCTTTGTCGATGATGATGACGGCGATTGGCTTGACGCCGCCGCCAGCGCCGCCAGCGCCACCAAAAGCTTCTCCACCTTCCTTCTTGCTGTCTCCCGAGCCGGA
Organism: Chloroflexota bacterium; assembly: GCA_037443085.1. Classification (GTDB taxonomy): domain Bacteria; phylum Chloroflexota; class Dehalococcoidia; order GIF9; family UBA5629; genus JBBIPA01. The sequence continues at coordinate 29,317 of JBBIPA010000021.1, forward strand.
GGCGCCACCGCCACCGAATCCGAAGCCGATGCTCAATAAGGGAATGATGGTAGAATCACCGATAGTTATCGGTTCACCGACCACAGTCTTGCTGCCGAGTACTTTTTCCATTTCACCCAGAGTGGTCTTCACTAATTTTTCCACATCGTCTTTTTCCACGCCTTGCCTCCTTTACATCTGTTCGTTGGAGTTGCCGGGGTGTCGAGTCGAACTTGATACTATCGTAACATCACAGTTGGCGGTAGTCAACAAAATATAGTGCTTTAAGGGCAGAAAACATTTTATCATTACTTAATTTTCAAAATTCTTCGGGCGTTTTTCCCCAGAATCTTCGGGATGTTCTCAGCGGAGATATTCATCGCCTTTACTCCCTCCAGATTATCTCTGATACCACCTTCGCCTTCCTGTGCGCCGAAGGGGTAATCCGAAGCATACATCATACGCTCCGGTCCGAAAAAGTCGAAACCGCAGGATAGGGCTGATGGCGCCATGCCCAAACAGGTGTCCCCATAGATGTTTTTCCAGAACTCTGTTATAGGCTTGGTTAGCCTGGCTCTCAAAATGGGATGGGACAACGCAAATCCTTCAGCCCGTTTAACAAAGAAGGGGAGCAAAGCGCCACAATGGTGAGTGATTATCTTCAGTGAAGGATAACGTTCCAGCACTCCTCCAAAAATAAGTCTCCATATCGCCTGCGTAGTATCGAAAGGCCAGCCAAAGACCGACATCATGCCGTATCCCTGTTCCATGTCAACCAGGGGATAGGATTCCCAGTGAGTCGGCTGGAGAAAGATGGGCAAACCGTATTCAGCCACTTTCTCATAGAAGGTGAAATACTCTGTGGAATCCAGCCCTTTGCCACTTTGATTGGTGGCGATGGTAACTCCGCGACAGTCCAGCTCATTGACTGATCGCTCTAATTCCTTCATCGCTTCTTTCACGTCAAGCAGAGAGAAAATGCAGATATTTACAAATCTCTTAGGATAGGCCTGGCACAGAGTATAGTTATCATCATTGGAGAGACGGCAGATTTCAGCGGCTTCACCAGCACCAAAGCCCAGCAAGACCGGCGTGGTCTGGCTGAGCGCTTGAACGTCTATTTGATATTTGTCCATCAGCTTCAGACGAACCTCGGCATCAGCATTTTGAGCAGGATAGTGAAACTGTTTACCTTCGCCATAATACTTTGCCCTAAATAATATTTTGCCTACCCGTGGGGAAATATGATGAGCAAAGATGTCAATAATCATTACTATTCTCCTCCTTATTGATTAGTCCAGTATAAGCTTTTCCTGGCAGTAT
>JBBIPA010000022.1:0-2110 GCA_037443085.1 Chloroflexota bacterium
CTGGCAGAGCATCCTGCCAATCGACAAAAGGGGAACAAAAATCATCAGGCTTCGGAAACCCGATTTATGACGCAATTCGTTGTTAATTATTTTAGCCAGCAAACAAATACCGCATTCGTGACCAACGGTATTATCGTATACTTATACTCCGCCTCGATACAGTTGTCAATACCCTCTAATGCAATATTATTCAAAAAGGTGGACTTAGCCAACCTATGCTACCATAAGTATTTATGCCCCTTTTTGCCACCCGAAGATAAGCACAAATAATCAGCTTGTATAAATTCATTCAGGTATTTCAGCTAACCAAAACAAGTGCCTTAACGGAAGTAAAAATACGACTAAAGTGCTAATCTGGTATTGAAAGTAAGCAAAAGCATTAACTTGAATAAAAAGAAAGGAGGATATGGCCAATGGGCATAGTGGACAGTAGCGGCTTGAGCATTGATTACTTGCAATGCTTATTATCTGGCATCTTGCTGGCATAGCTGTGAGAGTCAGATAAGTACTAATACTCATTAGCCGAACGTAAAGCAGTTAATTAAACAAATGGATAAAATAAACTATGAAAGGAGATAAATCATGAAGAATCTTCCCATAATAGTACCGGTAATCACCACCGTGGTACTGACCGCAGTCTGCGTATTTTTGGCGATGTGGCTTACCAGCCTGGTACCTGCCAACGAATGGGGCGGATTGATTAAGGCAATAATAATCATGTTCACCATCGGCTGTGCTCTTGTTGCCATTGCCTGGTCAGCATACTTCACCTGGGTTGTCCGGAAATCAATAGAGGAAAGAAAATAGCCTGGGCTTGTTTGATTTTCATCTAATAATCTAAACAAAAAGCCCCTCCCACATTGTTAAGTGAGAGGGGCTTGAGTGTCGGCGAGGCACACGGCCTCGAAAGGTTACTCTATCAACCTCCGCAGGAAGGCGCCTCCACACAGCACAGGCTTAGATTCTTAACGTCTTTGCTCCCGCACTGCGGGCATTTGATATTGCGCTCTTCCTCTGGGCCATGCGGCACCAGTTGCTCAAACTTGCCTTTGCACTGATTGCATTCAAATTGCCACTTTAATGGTTCCATAGTTCTGGCACACTCAAGAATCACTCAAACTCGCAATTTCACTATAACAACTTGAGTAAGCCAAGTCAAAATCCGCTATTGGGCCGACTCCAAACGGAGTAAATATCGCTTCAAATCCAGACCAGCACTAAAACCACCCAAACCACCATCCGCAGCCACAACACGATGACAGGGAATGATAATTAGTAGTGGATTTTTGCCCAATGCCCGTCCCGCCGCTCTGGACGCTTTCCTGCCAAAGCCTAACTGGTCAGACACCCATGCATAGCTTCTGGTTTCGCCGTAGGGTATAGTCCGTGCCACTTGCCACACTCTCTGCTGAAAAGTCGTTGCTCCCTCCATGTCCAACCTATCCGGGAAATCAACCACCTCGCCAGACAAATATCGCCTCAATCTTTGTGGTAAATCCCCGAAAGAAGTAGCATCTGCTTCTTCGGCAAGATAGTAATTGCCGCCAACAAGGGCAACTACCTCTCTTTTTGACTTCTGAGGGACGATGATTTGCCTCAGCCCCCGGGGTGACCCCACCACTCCCATCCACCCCAGGCATGTATCAAATAAAATCAGTTGTAACAAGCCGCTCCCGTTACGTTTTGCCCGGGCTCTCCAATGCTGTGGCATAGGCCTGATATGCCTGGGAATCATAGAGGACAAGAAACACCTGCTCCAGAGGAGTGTGGTTCTGTTTCAAAAAGGAAAAAACTGCTGCCAAAGCCACGTTCGCCGCTTCATTCAAGGGATAGCCATAGGCACCGGTGCTGATGGAAGGAAAGGAAAGGCTCTTCAACTTATAGGCCATGGCGAGCTTCAAGCTCTCGCGATAGGCGCTGGCTAACAGCTCCGCTTCACCCCGGTTCCCTCCATGCCATACCGGGCCAACGGTGTGAATAACATATTTGGCGGGCAGATTACCACCCCGTGTTATCACTGCCTTTCCCGTATCCAGCCGGCCGATCTGAGCTACAATTCTGCGGCACTCCTCCAGAATAGTCAGGCCACCAGCGCGATGTATTGCCCCAT
>JBBIPA010000022.1:2120-29106 GCA_037443085.1 Chloroflexota bacterium
ACCCCCACCCATCAGGCTCGAGTTAGCAGCATTGACAATGGCTTCAGTCCGCTGCCTGGTAATATCGCCCTGAATGAGGCTGACCCTGGTTTTACCTATGGTAACTCCGGTAACACCGCTCATGTACAAACCCCACCGACTGCCTAAGCAAGTTCAGGCTCGATAAGACCGTAGTTGCCGTCTTTACGACGATACACCAAATTAAGCTCACCGTTCTCAGTATTCATAAACAGGAAGAAGTCATGGCTCAACAGCTCCATCTGCTCTGTGGCTTCCACCACCGTCATTGACTTAACGGGGAAGCGTTTCTTCCTCACCACTGACGGAGTAGTAACTTTCTCCTCAGCAACAGATTCCTCCGGAGTGAAGGCTAATTGTCGAATTGCCGCAGCACCCCGGTTCTTCTTATCATACTTACCCTTGTACCGCTCAATCCTTCGCGTCAATACCTCGGTAACTGCATCGATGGCAGTGTGAACATTAGTACTCCGCTCCTCACTTCTTAACATAGTTCCCTTGTTCTTCAAAGTAACCTGGACAGTGACGCGGTGAGCGGGAGACTTTGTTTTCTCTTCGTGAATTTCAACCTTCGCTTCGTCCATATTAGGCAGATGCCGGGTCAGCTTATTCATCTTTTTACCCAGATACTCCTTCAATTGCGGGGTTACTTCCACATTCTTGCCAACAACCTGCAATTCCATCTTATTTACTCCTTTCGTCAGGTCTCTCGAGCCAGAGTCAACCCCCAAACCGAAACAGCGCCAGCAAATTTAAGCGCTGTAGCACAAGCATCAAGTGTAGCGCCGGAAGTACAGACATCGTCAATTAGCACAATGCTTTTCCCTCTAAATCTCTGGTCTACGCAGGTAAAAGCATCAACTACATTGCTGCGCCTCTGGTCAACAGTTTCCGTCCTGGCTTGCGGCGGGCTATCTTTCAGCCGCTTCAGACAGCCTTCTACCACGGGTAAAGCCATCAGCTTGCTCAATTCTCTGGCAATAAGGCCGGACTGGTTATAGCCACGATTTCGCAAACGCCTGGCATGTAAAGGTACTGACGCCAATACACCCCCAGGCACTGGATTAGCCTGGAGATAGCCAAACAACAACTCAGCCAGACAGCCAGCAATTGCTCTGAGATTCCGATATTTCAGCTCATGAACAGCCTGGCGAATCACTCCATCAAAACGAAAAGGTGACCGGATGCCGTCTATCTGGGTTTGCCATCCCCAGCAGGTCGGGCATAAAGCGCCGGTGGATTCAGGTCTACCACATTTGCTACAGACAGGTGGTGAAATGTGAGGCAGCACATGTGAACAGCTCTCGCACAGAAATGCGCCAGTTTTCCCACAGCCAATACAGCGAGCTGGGAAAAAGAAATCAATGGCTAATTTCCGGAGCTGTCCCGACCACACGGCCAAGGCACCAACCTCAAAAGTGTATTTGAGATCAGAACTTATCTACCGCTGTTAGGAACGAATGCGCACGGTATGAGATGCCCCGCTAAGAATGGGCTCATCCAGGTAAAGATCACCGTTTCTGATCTTGATATTGTAACCGCACTCTGGGCTGGTGCATACCCAAGCTTTGTAATGAATTGGAGCCCCCTGACTACCGAAGTCAGATAGGGGTACTAAATCACCAACCTTACATTTTTGACATTTAGGAAAGGAAATATTTTCCACTTTCCACCTCCTCCATAATTAATATGGATTTATTTAATTATTTTCGAGCCTATAGAGTATACCTTAAACTAAGATGACAGGCAAATCGTCGCATTGACTCCATAGCCAATTTTCATTTGCTTTAGCTGAAGTATCGATGTAAACTGTTAATTCAGTGCGTTTCGCACCACGAATACGAAGAATCTAGAAGCAATGTTTTCGACAAAAACAGGTGCTGCCAAGCTACTGGTCGGCGTTGTCATTGGCTTGATAGTAATCAAACTACTGGTAAGCTGGCTCACCGGCAGCATCAGCGTACTGGCTCAAAGCACCGACAGCTTTTTTGACCTGTTCGCTGGATTGATCACCTTTTCGGCTATCCGCATTGCCACCAAACCAGCCGATGCTGAACATCCCTATGGTCACGGCAAGGTGGAGGATATCGCCGGCATGATACAGGGGGTTCTGATCTTCCTTGCCGGGGTCATGATTATTTACTCATCAATAATTCGCATAAACGAAGGTGCCAGCGTGGAACTTGCTGAGACAGGCATTGCCGTGATGCTGGTTTCCATCGTAGTCAGCATTTTCCTTTCGCGACATTTGCTCAAAGTGGCCAAGGCTACAGACTCTACTGCGCTGGAAGCCAATGCCCGGAACATCGCCAGCGACGTCTACTCTGCTATAGCAGTACTGATAGGATTAGCGATAGTAAAATTTACCAAGCTAAACATTATCGATGCCATCATTGCCATTGGAGTTGCCATTTATATTTTAAAGATATCGTTCGATACTATCAGAAAACCATTATTGGGTCTGGTCGATGCCAAACTGCCTCACACACAGGAGAAGATAATTGAAGCCTGCCTTCAAAAGCATAGTCACGAGGTAGTTGGCTTCCACGCATTGCGCACACGGCGCTCTGGAAGCCAGCGTTACGTCGACCTTCACCTAGTTATGTCCAAAGATATCAGCCTGGAAGAAGCTCATCAGGTATGCGACCAGATCGAGCATGAAATACAGGCACAACTCCCCCGAGCCAGCATCATCATCCACACCGAGCCCTGCGCCGAAGAATGCCAGCAATGCTACGTATCCTGTGACAAGCGCCAGGATAGCTAACACACTGGAAAAAGCCTGCCGAAGGCTTTAAAATGTGAAGGTTAAACTGGCAACAGTATCATGTATTCAGTTATGAGCAGACAAGGTAAGCGAGATGGAATGGAGCGATGCACTTTCTCAGGCAGTGAGCGCTGTCAATCAGGGCAACATCGTTGCCCTGATTGCCTTATTTTTTATCGTCGCCCTGACCGAAATGGGGGTACCATTTCCCTTCATACTGGACGCTGCCCTCTTCTTCACCAGCTATGAATCAGGAATAATCTCAGGTCAGGTCGCCCTGGTATTCCTGGTAGTATTCCTGGGAAGGCAGTTTGGGGCTGGATTGCTCTACTGGCTCACTCGCCTGCCCGGTAATGTCTTCCTTGACTGGCTGGGAAGACGATTTCCCTCCATCCCCCACAACCTGTCCAAGGTCGAGACCAGGCTGGGTAAAGATGCTATCATTGCCATAGCCATAGCCAGATTAAGCGGCCTGCTCACTGTGGCCTCAGTGGCCTCGGGAGTAATAGGCTTGCGCTATCACTATTTGCTCCTTGGCGTCACCCTGTCTGCCTTCATTTTTGATGGTGCTTTGCTGCTGCTGGGGTCAGGCGCCGGTATGTTTATGCCACACCTGCCTCCTTGGGCTATTGTAATCGGCCTCATTGTTCTGCTCACCATGGTATGGGGTGGACACTTTTTCTGGGTCCGCCGCAAACGGCGCAGCCAAGCCATTGAAATAAAACTGTAGTCTGCTTGATTTGCAATGCTTCAGTGTCGTAAACTTGCTCTCGGGTAAAGGAATTCAAAAGCTAAACAAAAGGTCACAGAGGAATTGAAAAAGCTATGACGAATAAAGCATTCAGCATTTTTCACGCCATCGGGAATACCCCGCTCATCGAATTGAAAAACATCAACGGCAACAACAAGATAAAACTATTCGGTAAATTCGAGGGGGCTAACCCTGGTGGCTCAGTCAAAGACCGTCCCGCCTACTATATGATAATGAAGGCAGAGGAATCGGGACAGCTTACCAGAGACAAAACCATAGTTGAGCCAACGTCGGGCAATATGGGAATTGCCCTGGCAATGATAGGCGCCGCTAAAGGTTACAGGGTAAGGCTTTTTATGCCAGAGTGCGTGAGCACAGAAAGGCAGGGAGCACTCATGGCGCTTGGCGCCGAAGTAATACTCACGCCCGCCAAAGAAAGCACCGATGGTGCCATCCGCAGAGCCGGGGAATTCGTCAACTCTGCACCCGAGAAATACTTCATGCCCAATCAGTTCGATAACCCCAACAATGTCCTCGCTCATTATGAAACCACGGGTCCGGAAATTTTCACCCAGACTAATGGAGAAGTTGATGTCTTTGTTGCCGGCGTGGGGACAACAGGGACACTTATGGGCACCAGCAAGTATCTTAAAGGGAAAAAACCTTCGGTCAAAGTAGTGGCCATCGAGCCTATAGTTGGACATACCATACAAGGGCTCAAGAATATGACCGAGGCTATCGTTCCCAAAATCTACCACCCGGAAACTTACGATGAAAAGATTATTGTCCAGGACGGCGAAGCCTTCGAAACTACAAGGTTGCTAGCTACAAAAGAAGGGCTCTTCCTGGGGATGTCCAGCGGCGCAGCAGTAGCAGGCGCACTGCAGGCAGCCAATAGAATGGAGCGGGGCACTATCGTGGTGATACTCCCTGACCGAGGTGACCGCTACCTGAGCACCACACTGTTCAGGTCAGTATGTGCTAAGTGCCCTCCGTAACCGCATAAATCCGCGTAATTGATTTATAAGTAAATCACATCTTCGCTATAATTCAATGCCAAAAACAGGAGCATATATTCTTTGAGGTGACGGGTTATCAAGAAATTTTGCTTCACATGCTCGTGCCCATTCTTGCCCAGCCAAGAAGCATACTCGGGATTACTTAAGAGCTGCCGCAAGGCATAGGCAGCCCCTTCTATACTATGACACAGCAATCCAGTTAGCTTATTTTTTATCTGCAAAGGTATACCACCCACAGCAGTAGCTATCACTGGTTTCCCCTTCCACAGCGCCTCGCTTATGGTAAGCCCAAAACCTTCCTTTAACGACTTCTGCAAAATGACTGTGGCTGCCTGCTGTAAGGCATTGATTTCTATGTCGCTGTTTGGTGGAATAAGTAAAACGTGGATATCGGGGTTACCAGCAGCCCGCTCCTGCACTTCCGTCAATACCCTGTCTGATTCAGGGTCATCGGTAGCCGTACCGCCAGCCAGAACCAGCTGGCACTCAATATTCTTCTGCACCATTTCAAAAGCTTGAATGACTCCAACAGGGTCCTTCAAATAGTCAAACCGCGATATTTGAATCACCATCGGTTTTGAAGCATCCAGATTATATTTTCTCAAAACGGCATCGACAGTCGACGAGGTAAGCTCCTTGTTTTTATCGCTTAATGGGTCAATCGAAGGAGAAATCATGAACTGCCTGATGGGCAATTGCTGGGCAAAACCAAGCGCTGAAAACACCGCTGCATCGTATTTTGTCACCTGAGAGAGTATGGATATATGGTTCCCTGTTGGAAATGACAACAAAAAGATAGTCAGCGAGTTTAGTTCTGACTAACTCCTGTAAATCCTCTTTCGTCCACGTCATTTCCGTTCTTCCTCACGATAATGAAAAAGGGAGCAGTGAAGACAGCTTATTAAAAAACGGTATATAGGTCAAGCAAGCAAGTGAGGACTAAAGGTATTACAAGGCATTCCAACACATATTGTATGTGCCATTAGAACACATGAACTGAAGTAGCTTTAAACGTCAGATAAACCTTCATCCCGATTCTCAAGCCCATATCGTCGAAGGAACGCCTGGTAATCGACACTACAAATGGAATACCTACATTCACGGTAATTCCGATAATATTTCCTTCGTCTACAATTCTCTCTATCTCACCGTAGAACGAGTTACGAGCACTTGACTCAATAGGCCTGAGTGATACAAATACCTCTTCAGGTCTAATGGATACATAAACGTTTCCGGACTTATTGACAGCGGAAACAATGTCGACACCATCGACGTTTATGTGTGCATTACCATTTTGGACAACAGAGACACCTTGAAATAGATTCCTCATACCTAAAAAGTCGGCTACAAATTTCGAATTTGGTTTTCTGAACACGTCAGTTGGTCTACCAACCTGCATAATTTCCCCGTCGTTCATTATCGCCATCTGACTGCCCAGGAAAAAGGCCTCGCCGAAATTATGGGTTACATGTACCACGGTGGTTTGAGTGAGAGAATGGATGCGGCGAAGCTCTTCCCAGAGCCTGGTTTTTGTCTCAATGTCTACAGCGCTTAAAGGTTCATCAAGAAGTAGAATCTTGGGAGACGAGGCCAGAGCACGAGCAATGGCCACACGCTGTTTCTCACCACCACTTAAAGACCGGGGGTCTCTTTTCAGCAAATGAGATATAGTTAGCAACTCAGACAAGGCATTGATTCTGCCTTTCAACTCGCCTTTCGGACGTTTTAATTTTCGCAAACCAAAGGCTATATTGTCAGCAACATTAAGAAATGGAAAGAGAACATAGTCCTGTGGGACGTAGCCAACACCCCGGGCTTCAGGTGGCAAATCAGTGAAATTCTCATGGTCAATCCATATTTCACCCTTAACCTTATGTAAACCAGCGATGCATTCGATAAGAACTGTCTTACCCATCCCTGTCGGGCCAAGAATCACAAAGTATTCCTTATCCCCGATAACCAGATTTATATCCCTAAGGGAAAAATCGCCTACTACCAAAGAAAGGTTCTTGATTTGAATCATATCTGATACCTTCTGCCGGTAATCTTTCTGAGAAGCAACAGGGCAATTACCGCAATCGCAATCAAGATGAAAATGACAGCTATGGCTTTCCCTATATTGGCACCAGCCAAACTGAGAAATATGGCAATGGGCAATGTTTCCGTTTTCATGGGAGTAGCTCCTGCCAGTGTTACCGTAGCCCCGAACTCACCCAAAGCCCTGGCCCAAGTCAGGATACTGGCAGCAATTAACCCGTTTCTGGCTAAAGGCAAAGTAACTCGAAAGAATGTACTGGCTTTGCTGCAACCTAATGTCCTGCTCACCTGCTCATATCTGTGATCAACACTGTCAAAAGTAGACTTGAGCAAACGGATACCCAGAGCACACACCACTGTCACCTGAGCCAACACGATGCCAGGAACAGCAAAAACAAACTTCACATTACTGTTAATGGCAGCACCTACCGGGGTGTTGAAAAAGATCAGCAAACCGGCTCCCAGGGCAATCGGAGATATGACAATGGGTAAATCGAGCAAGCTGTCCACTATATCTTTACCCCAGAATTCCGTCCGAGAAATAGCATAAGCGACAGGGATAGCGATGAGCACAGAAACTACAGTGGCTATGGTGGCAGTAATCACGCTGAGCTTAATGGCAAAGAGAATCTCGTCAGAGAGTAGAGCTGCTATGAAAGTATTCCAGTCGGTATAGGAAATTAAAGATATGACAAGACCGACAAAAAACAGGGTTACTAAAACAAGAGCACTAATAAGTGCGCCATTGAATGCCCTCTCGCTGGCAATGCCCCGCCAAGCTCTCAGCATGTCACTATCCCTTTCACATTGTTCCTATTTGACCAGAGGCCTATAATTCCCAGGTAGCTTATATTCACCACCAATAGCAGCCCCGGGAGCAAACTTCCTCGCTTCGCTCTCGGTGGTGATATATCCCCACTTGCCAAAAATCTTTTTACCTTCGGCGGAAACCAGGAAATTCCTAAACCTGTTAGCACTTTCCTTATCTTTGCTAAAATTAGATATTGCCACAGGGACATATGCAATCCTGGGCAACTGTTCCACCTTTAGAGGAACAGCTTGCATAGTCCCGGGATTCCACGCCGGAAAAACATCCCAGCCGATGATGGCATCCACTGATTTTAAAGCTACCAAGGTGGCAGCCTTTTCACAGCTTTCCGCATAGGTAACAATATTCTTGCCCACTGCTTCCAGCAAACCAGCACTCTCCAGTATTTCAAAGGCGTATAAGCCCAGACAGACCGACTCAGGGTTTCCTATACCAACCTTAATCCCCGGTTTAGCCAGGTCAGCAAGTGTCCGTATATTCCTGGGATTGCCAGGATGCACCACGATAGATGGTATTAGATAAGCAATTATCTCTACCGACCCACTATCAACAATCCTCTCTCGCTCTGCTATGACCATAAAGTCCTGGGAACCGGGAATATATAAATCGCCCTCCTTCGCTATTTTCATCTGTGACAGGACGGTTCCCGAGCCACCAAAGTTGAGATAGACCTTTATTCCTGTCTTCTCCGTAAAAATCCGGGCGGCTTCCTCCATGGCTGGTTTGCTGGCTGCACCGCAGAAAGCAGTAATTGTTTTACCCTCGTATGGCGCACAGCTCATGCAGGAGACTAAGATGAGTAATGAAATAGCAGCCGGAGTGAATAACTTGTATAAGGTTCTGGCAAAACAAAAGCGCCTTGACCAGGCAGGCGCTCCCAAAATCATACAATATCGAGTCATTTCCCTCCTTCCAATCTGGGAGGCATCACCGTTTCCAATGATACCGTCGAGACTGTTACATCTACCGGCTACATACCATAGGTAATCCCTTAGGCATGCAAGCTCAGAGGATTCGACGCTTATTCTAGCTCAACTTTCATGAATATGTCAATTAGCATTTCACCAACAGGCAAATACGCGATATAATTGAGGATGAAAGAGTACACTCGGCATACTGTCCAAGATGATTCGTTTAACAGCATTGATTATAATCTCATCGGTTCTGCTGGTCAGCGGCTGCATCCTTCAACCACCGCCCTCACCTATCTCTACCCCAACCCCACCCATACCATCACCTGCACCACAAACACCTCCACAGGATACGACGCCGCCTGAGATAAAAATCACCTCCGCCAAAAAAGAAGCTACTGATGGAAACGAACTGACTTTCACCTGGGCAAGCAACGACGACAAGACCCCGGCTAACAAATTAACCTTTGCCTCCTATTTAAAAGGCTATGATACCGATTACTCTTTCCCCACCTCAGAAACATCCAGGGCTTACAAGAATCTACCTGCTGGTTTCTACATATTTTATGTCAAATCACAGGATGAAGCCGGTAATACTAGCATAGCTTCGACGATAGTTGAAGTCACCATATCTATAGCACCACCAAAAGAAAAAGGTGTTCAGTCACCTATTACCAGTAGCCTTCTCATACTGGCTAATAGCGAGGTCAGCCGCATAGCTATCAGTAACCTTGGCAATATCATCTACGCTCTCGACGCCATCAATGCCAAGCTCTTCAAATCAGAATTTGGCGGCTTCGGCTGGACAAACATAGCTGGTAGTATTGCTGGAGCCGCAACATGGGATGCAATGTCTATAGCTCCCGATAACCATGATATCATCGCCGTAGCCACTAATGCTGGCAAAGAAATCTACCTCTCTGTCGACGGCGGTGCCAACTTCTTCGCCACTCAACTAGCTGGTCGGCTTGGAGTCACCGAGAGGATCAAGTGTATAGCCATCTCGGCCGGCTACGGCAACAATGCCCACGAAATAGCTGTGGGAACTTCTACTAACAGCGGTAACGGTAAAGTCTGGATAAATGTAATCAGCCGTTTTCCGGGCGCCTGGCAGGATTGCAGCACCGGTGCTCAGGGTTGGCTGCGAGCGACATCAGGCGTGGATGTCTTTGCCATCAAATATTCACCAGCTTTCCCTGCCGACAACACATTACTGGCAATAGCCGCCAGCACAGGAGATACATTTTTATATATGGGCACCAGAGATCTAGCGGCTAACAGCATCATCTGGAATAACTTTGCAGGTTATCCCGCAGAAATATGCCAGCAAGGTCAGGATACGCCAGGAACGCCATTAACATATGCTGACCTAGCTTTACCCGCAGATTATCTGGGAGATACGCCCTCTCAGCGTCATGCCTACGCTTGCTGGAGCGATAATCCGCCGGGAATAGCGACAGCAGGAAATGCAAATGATGATGTCTATCGCCTCGATGATGCCACCTGCTACCGCCTTCAAGCACGACCTGATATCATTAGCAGCCTGGCACACCACGGAACTTTCAGTCATGGTAAACTTCTGGCAGGAGCCATGAAGCCAGTACCGTCTCTTGCCGTACAGGTATATTGTAGTTTCAACCCCATGTCAGCCTATCCCACCTGGCAAAGGAGCCAAAAACCACCCACCGGTCCAGGCAATGCTCAGGTCGCATGGTCACCTGACGGCAAAATAGCCTACTGTGGCACCAGCGCTGCCAGCGGCGCTGCCCATGATCAAAGCTCTTTTTCCAGAAGCACTGACAATGGACGTACCTGGAACCAGATAGGTCTTATCGATAACTAAAACCTAACTCATTTGACACCTAGTACCTTTTTATCCATAATGGTAACTTGCGATGATAAAGGCAGTTTTCTTTGACTTTTTTAACACGCTAGCCTACTATCAGCCACCTCGTGAACAGGTATACATAGACGTCTGTATAGACCATGGTATCAACGTAGAAGAAAAGGCCCTGGCTACATCCCTTCCTTTAGCTGACACATTCTGGCGCGATGAAAACCGCCGCAATCCCCTAGATAAAAGAACGCAGGAGGAAAGGTTTGCCTTCTGGACTGAATATGTAATCAGAGTAGTGAAAGGAACTGGGGCCGAAATCAGTCGAGATTTAGCAGGCAAAATACTGGCCAAAATGCAGCAGGTGAAATGGGAATTCAAAGCTTTTCATGATGCCACAGACACATTAAAGTCATTAAAAGAACGAGATTTAATGCTAGGCTTAATATCCAACGCAGGCCAGGATATGCAAAAGACTTACAAAGAACTAGGGCTACAACCATATCTAGATTACTACGTAACTTCCCTCGAAGTAGGCTATGACAAGCCCCAACCAGAAATATTCCGGGCAGCTTTACAAAAGGCAAAGGTGAATTCAGAAGAATCACTATACGTTGGTGATCAATACGAACTAGACATTGTTGGCGCTCGCAGCGTAGGAATGAAAGCCATTCTCATCGATAGGAAAAACTGGTTCCCGGATATAACCGATTGCCCTCGCATTCAAAGCCTTGACGAAATTGTAAAATACATATAGCTCACCATCTTCAATACACAGAATAATTCATTGCATTCACGCTATAACCCCCTGAGAAATTCAGGGCGTAGCATGGCAGGATCACTCTTGCCCAAAATATACTCTAACTCGCGCAATATTCTCTGCTTATCATCGGGAAGCCTTCCTCGAATTGCCACGTAGTTCGAGGCATGCATGGAACTAAAAAAGCAGTTGCGGAAGTGAGAGTGCTCCACAATCATTTTTAATTCTCTCAGAAACTCGAAAGGAGAGATAAGGCTGAATTCACCCTGCTGCCACTGTTGATACAAAGGCGTTCCCGGTACCATGGTCAGGGTTAAGGCACCGGCATAATCAGGGTCTAGCTCAGTTAAAATTCTTGCCGTCTCCAGAGCGTGTCTCTCACTGCCTTCTTTATCCCCAAGCCCCAGAATCACTGTAACCGAAAGAGGAATCCCCGCTTTTTTTGCTTTACGCCCGGCTTCTACTATTTGCTCGTGAGTGACCCCTTTGCCTATTTTCACCAGCACTTCGTCATCGCCGCTTTCTACGCCCATGTAAAAAATCCCCAGCTTATTCTTTTTCAAAGCTCGTAACTCATCAGTACTTCGCCTTAAAATGTCCTGAGGCGTAGCATAGCTGCCAATTCTTTCCAAATAGGGAAATTTTTCATTCAAATACTGTAGTACCTCTTGCAACTTCGGGAGGGGATACACCAGAGCATCACCATCTTGAAGAAACACTCTCATTCCATCCCAATTCCTCAAGACAGCATAAATGATATCAGGAAAAGTCGGTAATCGAACGTCACTATGCATATATAAAGCCATGGCGTCAATCTCTTTTTTGACTTCAGCGACGTCCCTGATGCGGAGCTTGGAGCCATAATAGCCACAGAAAGCGCAGGTATTGTTGGAACAACCAGCCGTTAACGGCAGGAAATAGCTGTCATGCTCACTTGGTGGCCGCAATATTTCAGGACGCTCGAATTTCATAATAATCCTTGTATTACCTAGCGAAGCATTGCTACAAAGCTATTGAGGGGCACACATAGAGAATCAGCCACAGGCTGACATTTTGCTTTAAGAGCAAAAAAGACTCTGCCTTTTGCTGGTAGCTCGGATAAAGCCTCGTAATACCCCATACCCTTGGCGAAGACGAGGTCAGCGAGTTCAAACTCATGTTTAAACTGAGCTGAGGCCAGCGAAAAAACTATGCCCGGTGTAGCCGTCCCGGTAGTTATTATGTCACCGATTTCGCTATCCAAACCAGCTTGTTTAACCTCTTCAAGGGTAATATCATTCTGCACAGGCGCAGCCTTAACCACATAAGTAACATCAGTAAATCGCCTCATCCACGTTATCAGGGGTAAATCAAAAAATATCTCTCCAGCATTGTCCGCTAGATATAATATTTTACCAGCATCCTTTAGCTTTGTTTCAAGTTGTATTGAATCGTCGATAACAAAATGCACCTTCCTCCTCATATCCCTCTTAATGACAGCAAACGGCCTGAAGAAATCAAGGGTATTACCTAGAACCGCCAACTTTAGCAGCTCCTCGAATCCATTACCATATTTCGAGATAATTTCATTAAACAGTTCCCTGGCGACCTCAATCTCCTGCTGCTTCATTCGATAGTACGGGTCCGGATTTCCGGTTACTTGCTTGATGACATCATGAATCCTGGTGGCGACCACAATAGATACTTCATCATAGGCAAAGTTGGCTTCAAGAACCTTCATACCTTCTGTCACTGCCCTTGCACGAACTTCATCGTCGTCAGTCGCCAATTCTGCAGCCTGACAAGCTAGCTTCCCCAGACAATCATAACAAGTCCTGGCAAGTTTCATTATTTTTTCGCTGGAATCCTTCTAAATGAGATTACTAAGAAACACAGAAAATAGAGGATAACATAACCGCTAAAAAGTGTACAGAAAAAGCGTAAATCAGGTGGTATCACTATTGAAAATCGTCCAAGCAAATATTATACTGGAAGTAAGAAAGGGGAATACGGGGCAATCCAAATGATCTGATGCCGAAATCGTAGTATTGACAGGAGGAATGAGGGGGAAGAAAGAAGGGCACTGTAATCGCTTCTAGGGCAATTGCGGTGCCTTTTATTTTAGTAAAAGCTAGCCTCTAAAGAAAGGAGGGGAGTTTAGAACAAGTGTACGAGGCAATATCCGTCTAAGGAGGTGAAAAATGGTAAGAGTTATCATCGAAAGGCGCTGCAAGGCTGGCAAAGACATAGAAATGGAAATGGTGGTAACAGAGCTTAGGACCATGGCCACGCTACAGCAGGGGTATATATCAGGCGAGACACTGAGGTCAATAAGCGATCCGCTGCACTGGGTGGTCATAAGCACCTGGGTCGACGATGATTGGTGGAAGGTATGGGAGACTTCAATAGAGCGCTGTGAGCTACAGAAAAAGATAGAGACTCTACTGGCTGAGCCAGAAAAAGTGGCAGTATTCAGTTTCTTCAGACACGGCGGCTCAAAATCCGCCCATACCATCGACAAATAAAAGGGGGCGATAGGCTAGTCGGTGAGAGAGGGGCTTTAAGCCCCTCTCTCATGTTTTCCTGTCTTAGAACAAGGATAATTGCTAATAACAGAAATAATCATATATACACAGAGTTCATTGTGTTAAAATAGAATTGAGGCAGGGGGCAGCAAAGTTATGCCAGCAAATCTACCACCACAATACTTCGAAGCTGAGAGGCGATTCAGAGCAGCCAAGACTCCCGAAGAAAAAATTGTTGCCGTGCAAACGATGCTTGCCATCATGCCCAAACACAAGGGCACTGACCACCTTCATGCTGAACTGAGAAGGAGAATCGCCAAATTAACTGAAGAGGCTGAAAGAAAGGCTGCTACCAGCAGAACCAGCTTCTACATTAAGAAAGAAGGGGCTGGCCAGATAGTCCTCGTCGGTTTGCCCAATGCCGGGAAGTCACAACTACTTGCTGCAGTCACCGATGCCACTCCTGAGATAGCAGAGTACCCCTTCACTACCAAAACACCCAATATCGGGATGATGAAGTTTGAAAACATCCAAATTCAGCTAGTAGATGCTCCTCCAATAACCAGCCACGAATCTCGACTCTGGCTCAATAATGTTGCCAGAAATGCTGACCTTATCGCTATAGTTGTGGACCTGAGCATGAACCCGATAGAAGAGGTACAAGCCAATATCAAAGAACTCGATGGGGTAGGTATAGTGGCCAATACAGAGGGATCTAGAGGAACAATCGGTAAACAGCAGAAAAGAGTTTTGATCATAGCAAATAAAAACGACCTGAATGATTCCAATCTCCATAGCCAGGAACTACTCCAGAAATTTAGTGGCAAGTTCCCCATAATTTCAATCTCAGCTAAAGAGGGCAACAATCTCGAAGAACTTAAAAAGGCTCTTTTCAAATCACTCGATATTATAAGAGTGCATACCAAAAGTCCCGGAATAAAGCCGAACCTAAACGACCCGATGGTGATGAAAAGGGGCAGCACTATGAAAGACGCCGCTGAAGCTGTCCATAAAGATTTCCGGGCCAAACTCAAATATGCTGTGGTCTGGGGCTCGGGAAAATTTGACGGGCAGAGAGTAAGCCCGGAGCATATGCTCCAAGACAACGATATCATTGAACTGCATATTTAAGCTCGTGTTTGTGCAGCACAAAATACCTTCAAGTATTTCAACACGTGACAGTGACCATGATGCAAACTGATAAATCACGTCATAATCCAAAAATCCTGGAGAAAATAAGAGAACTAGAAGATGACAGGCTTCATGGCGCTAACTGGCTATCGAGTCAAGCTCTAAATATAATGGGACTCGCTATACAAGAGAGCAAAGCCATAACCGTCACAGGGCTCTTGAACGAGCTGAACAAGATAGCAGCATCCATTACAGCAGCTAGACCAAGCATGACAGCAATATCTAATTACATATCGCAACTATTGCAACAAATTAACCTGATTTCCCAGGGGCAAGAACAGGTAAATTATGTTAAGAACATTTCCCTGGCAAAGGTAAGGGGGTTTATTACATTGGCAGGCAAAGCAACAGAAAAAGCAGCAGAAAACGCAGCAATGGCGATAGCTGACCAGGATACCATAATAACCTGCAGCTACAGTTCAACAGTTTGTGAAACCTTTAGAATTGCCATGGAGAAAACAGCAAAATTCGAGGTTATCATTACTGAGTCCAGATACAACAATGTTAACTACGGAGAAATCAGCGCGCAACAGCTTAAGCAGCACGGAATACCCATATCAATAATACCTGATGGAGACATAAAGCGATATATAAAGAAGACAAACAAGGCTTTTGTGGGCGCTGATACCATACTTATTGACGGCTCTCTTGTTAACGGCATTCCTACTTACAAATTGGCTCGAGCAGCGACAACTGCTAAAATCCCTCTCTATTCTGTGTGCGAAACAGCCAAATTTGAGACATTCAATCAACACCGCAAACAACATGAGCTGGAACCAGGCTTTGACCTGATTCCCCCGAAATTTATAGCTGGAATAATCACCGAAGCAGGGATAATAAAACCAGTGGACATAATTAATTTTCAGAGGTACTGAAGTTGCTTAGAATAATTGATACTCACGCCCATGTTGACGAACTGGAAGACCTGGCATTTGCCCTTCAGAAAGCCAGAGAGACAGGACTTGAAGCTATCATTGCCGTTGGCTCCAGCACCGAATCGAATCAGAAAGTACTGGAAATCCACCAGGAGCATCCCAATTTTATCTATCCTGCCCTCGGACTACATCCCTGGGAGCTCGGCAATTTAAACTCAACTCAAATAGGCCTGACACTAAACTTAATCAAAGACCAAATCTCTGGTATCACCGCCATAGGTGAAATAGGTCTGGATTACGATAAACGAGTCTTAAAGAGAGCAACAAAAGACTTGCAAAAAGAGGTACTAAAACGACTGCTCCTTCTAGCAAAAGAACACGATAAACCGGTAGCAGTCCACAGCCGCTACGCCTGGAAAGATTGCTTTGACTTAGTAAATAACATCGGAACCCAAAAAGCTGTTTTCCACTGGTTTACTGGTTTCTCCAGCGTGCTTCGAGAAATAATAGACGCTGGTTACTTTATCTCCTGTACTCCGGCTGCTGAATATCATGAAGAACACAGGCGAGCTATTAAGGAAACTCCAGTAGAACAGTTGCTTCTAGAAACAGACTGTCCCGTAGCATATGGCAGAGAAAACAAATACCGTTCTCAGCCATCAGATATTCTGCGAAGCTTACAGGCTGTAGCCTCTATCAAGGAAAGCAGTGAAACTGATATTGCCCAGCAAACCACCCTTAATGCCAAACGTCTCTTCAACATCTAACCACTGCTAATCCTGCCATTTCCCTTTCTGTCAATTAAATAGTAATATTAATCAATAAATTTGTTTTTTAACCGAGCGTTAAGTTATGAGACAGGATAGACCGTTTCCGCCGGCGCGTCCTCAACCACCACCACAGCCCCCGCCACCACCAACCCGGATGAAAGTGATGCGGCAGCGCCTCAACCGCTTTTACACCCGCTTCCGTTCCGTCATTCTGGTGGCTGCGGGCATTATCATTGCGCTGGCGGCGATGCTCATTTACACCACCACCCAGTCACCGCCACAGCGGCTGACTCAGAAAGACATAGATGCTGCCGTGGAGCGTTCCCTGGAATCGATGAAGCCCAGGCCGCCCCATTCGGTAAAAGCGTATGAAGTCATCCGTCACTCGGTGGTGCGGGTTGAGGCACTCCTGCCCAAAGGCGGCGAGAGCAAAACCGAAAGCTCGCTGGGAAGCGGCGTGGTGATTAACGACATGGGCATCATCCTGACCAGCCTGCACGTGGTCAAAAACGCCGTCGAAGTGCGGGTTACCTTCGCCGACGGCTTCGAATCAAGGGCTTCGATTATTGCCACTGAGCCGGATAATGACCTGGCAGCATTACGGCCTCATGTCATCCCTGACGATTTAGTACCGGCAACTCTGGCCGGGTCGGCTGGTCTGAACGTCGGCGATGAGGTCTTCGCCGTGGGCAATCCTTTCGGCATCAGCAACTCGCTATCGGCTGGAGTTGTCTCCGGCCTGGGACGTAATTTCAAGTCTACGAGGACGGGGCAGGTGTTGACCAACCTGATACAGTTCGACGCAGCGGTGAACCCGGGTAACTCGGGAGGGCCGCTGGTTAACCGCAATGGCGAGGTGGTCGGCATTGTCGCCGCACTGGTGAACCCCACCGAGCATGATGTGTTCATCGGCATTAGCTTCGCCGTGACATTGGAGAGTGCCGGCGGAGTGATGGGAACACCGCCGTTTTAGATTGTTTTTCACCCTCTCCTTAATCCTCTCCCATCAAGGGAGAGGAAATTAGATCCCTCTCTCCCCTGGCGAGAGAGAGTTAGCGTGAGGGGGAACAATAAGCATGGAGAAAAGAGAATGACGGAAGAAATACTTAAGAAACCTGAAGAGGCTCCGTTGATGGAGCAGGTGTTATATGAAGTAAAGAAGGTCATCGTGGGGCAGGACCATCTGCTGGAGCGCGTGCTGGTGGCACTGCTATCGCAGGGTCATTTGCTGGTAGAAGGCGTGCCCGGCCTGGCTAAAACCCTGACCATAAAGACCTTTGCCGAAGCGATTCACGGCACCTTCAAGCGCATCCAGTTCACCCCTGACCTGGTTCCCGCCGACCTGGTAGGCACGCGCATCTATAATCAAAACACCGGCAAGTTCAGCACCTCGCTGGGTCCCGTGTTTACCAACCTGCTGCTCGCCGATGAAATCAACCGCGCCCCGGCCAAGGTGCAGAGCGCATTGCTGGAAGTGATGCAGGAGCGCCAGGTCACCATTGCCGGCGAGACCTACAAGGTGCCCGAGCCGTTTATGGTAATGGCTACGCAGAACCCCATCGAGACGGAGGGGACATATCCCCTGCCCGAAGCGCAGGTAGACCGCTTTATGATGAAGGTGCTGGTGGACTATCCCAACCAGCGCGATGAGTTCGTCATCGTGGAGCGGGTGACCGGCACGCTAACGGCGGTGAAGGCAGTAGTCACCACCGAGCAACTGATTGACCTGCGGCGCGAAGTGGAAAAGGTATACGTCGACCCCTCGCTGATAGAGTATGCGGTGAGCCTGGCCAGCGCCACGCGTGAGCCGGACAGGTTCGGCATTACCGATATTGCTAAATACATCATGTACGGCGCCAGCCCCCGCGCCTCCATCAATCTGATTATCACCGCTCGCTCCATGGCGTTTGTGCGCGGGCGCAGCTACGTCTTGCCGCAGGATGTCATCGACATGGTACTCGATGTGATACGACACCGCCTGGTGCTTTCCTTCGAAGCCATGTCCGACGACGTCACCAGCGATATGATTTTGAAGCGGATTCTGGAACGCATTCCAGCGCCGGCACAGGTATTGCAAAGCCATGTTAATGTCGCTACGGAATCCTGAGAAAGTGCTCAGTCGCCTGGACTGGACGGTAATCCGCCGCCTGGACGGGCTACTGCAGGGCGACTATCGCACGCTGTTCCACGGCTTCGGGCTGGACCTGGCTGACCTGCGCGAGTATCAGTTCACCGATGACGTCAGGTATATTGACTGGAATGTTACAGCACGCATGCAAACACCGTACGTCCGTCAGTACATGGAAGACCGCGAGGTGAACGCCTGGTTCCTGCTTGATCTGAGCCCATCGGTGGATTTCGGCACGGTACAGACGCTCAAGCGCAACCTGCTCATTGATTTCGTAACCGTGCTGGCGCGTTTACTTACCCGCCACGGCAACCGCGTGGGCGCCATCTTCTACAGCGGCAAGGTAGAGCGGGTGATTCCAGCGCGTGGCGGCAAATCTCAGGTGCTGCGCCTCATCAACGACCTGCTCGGCCAGCCGCAACTGAAACGCTCGCCGCCGACCAATCTGACCGGCTTGCTGGAAACGGCACTGCGCGTCATCAGGCGGCGCTCGCTGGTTTTTATCGTATCCGATTTCATCAGCGCGCCAGGCTGGGATAAGCCCCTGAGCATACTGACCCAGCGGCATGAAGTGCTAACCATCCGCCTGTATGACCCACGAGAGACCGAGTTGCCCGATATTGGCTCCATCATCTTCGAGGATGCCGAGACCGGAGAGCAGCTCTATATTGATACTCATGACCGGAACTTCAGGAAACGGTTTATTGAAGCCGCCCGGCGGCGGGAGTACGAGTTGAATGCCATGCTCGCCCGCCTCGGCGTCGACATGCTCAAGCTCTCCACTGAAGACGACCTGGTGACGGAGATTGTGCGCTTTGCCATGCTACGCAAGCAGCGGAAGAAGACGCCGGCGGCATTCGCCAGAACCGGTGCTGCCGGTTCGCTGTCTCAGCGCCGGGAAACAGGCAGGTTGATTTGATAACTGGAGGTAGGTATGTCATTTATCTGGATTGATATGTTATGGCTGCTGTTTCTGGTGCCGATACTCGTCGGAGTTTACATCCTAATACAGCGGCGGCGGCAAAAGTATGCGCTGCGCTATGCCAGCCTGTCCATGGTCAAAGAGGCGCTGGGGCGTGGTCCCGGCAGGCGACGCCACGTTCCGGCAATTCTGTTCCTCATCGGCCTGGCCATTATGATTGGAGCGCTGGCGCGTCCCTCAGCGACGGTAATGCTGCCGTCCCAGCAGGGCACCATCATATTGACCATCGATGTCTCGGGTAGCATGCGTGCCGAGGATGTGAAACCAAACCGGATAGAAGCGGCTAAGGCAGCGGCATTGACGTTCATCGAAAAGCAGCCGCGAAATGTGCGCATCGGCATCGTATCCTTCAGCGGCTACGCTGCCGTGGTGCAGTCACCCACTACTGACCGCGAAGCGCTGACGGCGGCCATTAACCGCCTGACGCCGCAGCGCCAGACTGCCATCGGCAGCGGCATCATCACCTCGCTGGATGCTATTTTTGAAGAGCCCGGCGCCAAGCCCAAGCAGCCTGCTTCCCCACGTGACCCGCTGATGCCATCCAATCCCAACCCCAACCCCACCCCCAAACCGTCAGTACCCAAGGGCAGCTATGCCCCGGCTATTGTGGTGCTGCTAAGTGACGGCCAGAGCAACGCCGGTATTTCTCCGCTAGATGCCGCCGAGCAGGCAGCCAATCGCGGTGTGCGCGTATATACCATCGGCCTGGGCACTCCCGATGGCACTATTCTGACTTTTGAAGGCTGGTCGGTACGGGTGAGGCTGGACGAAACCACGCTCAAACGCGTCGCCGAGAAGACGGGGGGAGAATATTTCAGAGCCAGCAGTGATAACGACCTGCGCGAAATCTATGGCAACCTGGGGACACAACTGGTGTTCAAGTCGGAGCAGACCGAGCTTACCGCCGGATTCACCGCCCTGGCTGCGGTACTGCTGCTGGTCGCCGGAGCACTGTCATTGCTGTGGTTCCACCGGCTGCCGTAGCCTAAAAACACATGGAGTTTTAATGCGCCGTGTTATATAATGTCTCTTAGGCAGTTGTTCCAGGTGCCAGCCCGATTCAATCGGGGTGACCCATCCCAGGTAAGGGTGGTTTAGCGAGATGAACAACATGAGAAAGCCGTGGCAGCGAAGCGGGATTATTCTCGCTCTTATTACCCTGTGTTTATTAGCGTCGACTGCTTTTGGGTTTAATACCTACTTCCTACGTGGTTCCTCTTCAAGTGTCATAGCACTCAATCAACAGATTGAGATTTTACCACCAACCGCTTCGAACTCCGGTGACGTCCTATATCGAGGTAAGCAAAGCAAAACTAATGGAGAGATAAGCCGGGCATTTGACAAGCTGCCGCTTTCCAAGCCATCCGACGGTCCGCACCACTGTCTCCACTCCGCTTCTAATATCGCCGGATTATCCGGTAGTGTTCATAAGAACAAGCTCCATCAGCTTTATCAGTTAACCGATATACCTCCGCCATTCAGTCTCACTCTATAGACAGTGTGAGAGAGCCTGCCCGGTCGTGGTTCGGCTTCCCGGTTTTGCTATCGTTTTATAGCTGTTAACCGACGTTCCTTGTGTCTTTAGGTATCACCTGTCCACGGGTGACCCGCGCACAAGGCAAATAGCAATAGCCGGCCAGATTCATTGAACAGTCTCCTCAAAGTTTTCCTCAAGCAAAGCCATTTCGAAAGGAGGTATAGAACTTGTTTGGCATCAAAAAAGCAGAGAATCCTGTTACTAATGACAAGCCGGAGAAATTGCCCGGTCCCAAAGAAATACCTGAGGACGTGGGCAGGTACATGGTTGTCGAGATGAAGCAAGACCCCGACTGGGTATGGAACCTGCAAGGCGTGGTCCGCCCAGTTAATGGGGAAAAGGCTTTCTACTGCCGGGTTTTTGCCCAGAGTCAAGTAATACAGGCTGGCATCAAAGTGAAAGACTGGACATCGCTGGATGCCCGTCCCAGCCTGATACTCTGGGAAGGCTATTTCGACAAAGAAACACATACAGTGCGCCCGGAGGTGTATAGCCAGGTTCGCTGAGTCTCCCCATGAATAATAGATTCAGCATCGCGTTGCATAGCATGTGTCACTCATAAAATAACAAAATAATAAATCAATAAAAGGAGATATTAACCATGTTCGGTAATAACAAACAAGAAAACAATGTCCACGCTGAGAAATTGCCGGGTCCAAGAGAGATACCTGGACTCGTCCAGAACTACTTAATAAAAGAGAGGAAAATGGATGAAGACCTGGCACGCCTTCTCAAGTCCGCAGTACGCAGAAAGAACGGCAACGGGCAAAAAACCTTCGACATCAGGATTTTCGATGATTCCGATGCTGCCGCCCGCAAGGTACAGGTGAAAGATTACAACACTTTTGAAGATAATCCAGACCTGATTGCCTATGATGGCTGGTTTGATGAAGCCACCAAGCAGGTAGAGCTGACGGAAAAGAAGAAGGTGGCTATGGACACTCCCATTCTCAGCCAGGAGGAGATTCAGCAAAAAATTGATGGACTGACTGAGTCTGGCAGCACGGTCTTCTTCTTTATGGCTCGAGGTCCCTCAAACGGAGGGCCGCTGGGCAGGGGAGCGGCGGTTATTGAGCTTACTCCCGAGATACCGGGCAAAAAGGTGAAGAAATACTCCATTTACTGTGCTGATGTGGTAGATAATAAGCCGGTGGACAAGGGAAATGAGCTGTTCGACTCCGATAAGTCAAAGGACATTGCCAAATGGATTAAAGAGGCACATCACAAGCGCCTCTACTAGAAGATGGTGCAATTCCATATGGAAAATAAAATAATCATCTTCATAGCGGCCACGGTTCTTGTGATTGCAATCATCCTGGCACTAACTCTGCCACATCTATTGAGGCAAAACGGGTCAGTGGCTAAAAAACCTGAAACAGGAGGCGAAAACAAAAGGAGGGCGAAATAAACGGTAATACAGGCAACCCATAATCAATCTCTCCGTGTCACCCCGATTTGATCGGGGTGACACGGAGAGAAAAATCTTCGGTAATTATTAACTGGCGCTACTTGACTGTGATGGTTACCGAGCCAGTGGTATCCCCGTTGCCATTAATGGCAGTGAGAACGTAAGTTTCTGTTGCCAGGGGATATACCACAATGCTCCCCGAGGCTCCGGATGAGCCAAGCCCGTGGTCCAGTATCACCGCAGTGGCTCCCTCAACGCTCCACCTCAATATGCACGCTTGCCCGATGCTAACTGTTGGCGGGTCGGCGGAAAAGGTTTTTATTACCGGTCTGCCACCACCAGCCATGGTAACAGTGGCTGTCGCCGTGGCAGAACCGGCTTCATTAGTGGCGGTAATAGTGTAGGTGGTGGTGGCGTTCGGCGAGACTACCGTCGTCCCGATTGGAGAGACTGTGCCAATGCCGGGAGAGATGGTAACCGACGTGGCACCAGTAATATTCCATTGCAGGGTGGCTGACTGAGTGGTATTAATTGTTGCCGGCTCGGCAGTAAAACCGGCTATCACCGGCACAGATAGTTTGTTTACCGTAACCGTACTCGTTGCCGTTGTAGAGCCGGCACTATTGGTGGCGGTAATGGTATAAGTGGTGGTTACAGTTGGAGACAACGGTTGGTACCCCTTTACCGAGACGGTACCAATGCCCTGGTCGATGGCAACAGAAGTTGCTCCGCTGACATCCCATGATAAAATCGCGCTCTGACCGGCAGTAATCGAAGAAGGAGCAACAGTAAAGGACGCTACCACGGGTATTCTTGCTGCTGGTTTTGCCGAAAAATTTCTACTGGTAGCAAAAATAACTCCGCCGATTATTAGCACCAGAGCAATGACCAGAAGAGATACCAGTAAAATGCGAGACCTGCTTTTTTCAGGTGCAGCAACGGGACCGCTGTACACATTCTGCTGCCAGTACGGGTTGGCTTTTCCCCAAGCAGGAGGACTGTAAGGCGGTGGCTGATTGTACTGGGGAGGTGGATGATACGGCGGAGGCGGATTCCAGCCTGGCTGCTGCGCCGCCCAATTTAACGCTATACCACAATTGCCACAGAACTTTGCATCGGCATTAACCAGCGCCGAACAATTAGGGCAATAGCGCATCTGTGACGTAGACATTACCCCTTCTGGCAGCGGATAGTGCACCGACAACCTGGTTAGCCTTGCCCGCACCGCTCCATATTAGTTGCATCATATTTTTATAAGAATATTAACAAATACGGCACTAACTAACAAACTTCTCGGAAAAACAAATCATATCCGGCCATCTTTCTTTAGCCTTTTGACCATCTCGTCATAGCTGATTAGAGGTTCTTTAACTCTTTCTTCGAATGCTGCAATATCCTCGGCATCGTCGGCAAGTGCCTGTTTCACGGCATCGTTGACAATCTCCGATACCGACCGGGAGATGGAAACTGCCCTTAAACGTAGTTCCTTAGGCAAATCGGGATCTAAATATACGGTGGTTCGTTTGGCTTGATTTGCCATAGTAACACCTCCTGGAACTATAGTATCATAACATTAAAACGCTCATTGCAGAATCGTCAACTATGGTCGTTTTTACCACGCCGCAATTTTGCTAAATATATTACAAAATGAATATTGCAGGAGATTTATTGCGTAAGTATAATAAACTACATTATTTAATTTTCTAATAATATGAAGGCAGTTCAAATCAGCAAGAAAGGGGGATAAATTTACATGAAAACAATAGCTCTCGAAGAACACTATATGAGCCCGGGATATGCTGATGGCCCCGGCCGTGACCATAGAGAAAATGCCCAAAGGGACGGAGGGCAGATGGCAAAAGTTTTTGAACAGCTAGTCGATCTCGGCAAAAATAGAATTACGCTGATGGATGAGGCCGGAATAGATATGCAGGTGTTATCCAGTACTTCTCCTGGCACAGAACAACTCGAAGCATCCGAAGCCATAAAAGTTGCCCGAGAAACAAATGATTTTCTTGCTGATGCCGTTAAAAAATATCCGGATCGCTTTGCGGGTTTCGCCACGTTGCCGACTGCTGCTCCAGACAAAGCGGTTAAAGAATTAGAGCTTATGGTTCAAAAGCACGGATTTAAAGGCGCAGTGATCAACGGCCATATTAAAGGCCGGTATCTGGACGACAAATTTTTCTGGCCGATTTTAGAATGCGCTGAAACATTAGATGTGCCGATATACCTTCATCCGACACGGCCTCCTAAGCCGGTAATAGATGCTTATTACGGAGGATTCTCTCCGGGGGTAACATTAATGTTTGCCGGGCCAGGTTGGGGATGGCATATCGAAACAGCTATCCATGTTATCCGGCTAATGATTAGCGGGGCGTTTGATAAATATCCAAAACTGCAGATCATAATCGGTCACCTGGGCGAAGGGCTTCCTTTTATGTTAGAGAGAATTAATTCCACAATGCCTCCGAAAGTAACTGGACTCAAAAGGTCGATAGGCGACTATCTCTGCGAAAATGTACATTACACGTTTGCCGGTTTTAATTTTATCCCGACATTCCTTGATTTGCTGCTTGAAGTCGGTATTGACCGAATAATGTTTTCGACCGACCATCCGTATGGCTCAATGGCAAAAGCTCGTGTTTTCTTAGGCCAGTTGCCAGTCAGTACGGCTGACAGGGAAAAAATAGCGTACGGAAATGCAAAACGCTTACTTAAACTATAGCTGCCCGGCCGCCAGTAATTGTACTTGCTTAGTACGCTTCAGGATAAAAAGAAGGCTTGGAACCATTCCAGCATACTCCATTGGGATGGCACCTTTCAATGAGCTGTGTGGACTGAAAATCTCACCTAATGGGATGCTTCTTCGCTTTTTTAATATATTCATCCAAGGTATCCATGTCATGGACTATCCCGCTACAATCAACGTTAACTTTCAGGACATCTTCGGGATGCCTGGCGATTATTTCTCTGCCACCGGTGTCCCCCTTTAAGGCCATAAGCTCCCCCTGATACTTGGTGGAAAAGATGACAGGGTGCCCCCGGATACCCTTATATAATGGAACGACAATGCCCTTGACAGAATCCTCAAATACTCGTATCAGCGAGTCGATTGTCTTGCTATCAATGAATGGCTGATCAGCCAGGGCAAATATAAATCCCCTGGATTTATTGCTGACCAAACTAAGCCCGGCTATCATAGAAGTGCTCATTCCCTGATTGTACAGGCGGTTAAGGGCAATTTTAACGGGCCTTTTCCCAATGGCCCTGACTATTTCCTGATCCCGGTGTCCGACTACTACAATAATCTCTTCCGTTTTTGAGCCCAAGAAATTATCTATAACCTGCCCTAAAATAGTAGTCTGCCCCAGTGGCATCAGCTGCTTGGTTATGCCCATTCGGGTCGATTTGCCCGCTGCTAGAATTATTGCTGATACTGGAACAGTCATCTATCTTATGTATGTAGAACTATTCTATTCCGTTGCTCTGATATTGAGTAAGTCTCCGAGCTGTGCACCACGGCCGTAAGAGTTTCTTCTAACCTTTATTATCTCTGCCAAAACGCTTAATGCAATCTCCTGGGGAGTTTCTGCTCCAATCGGCAGTCCAATAGGAGCATGAGCCATGTCAAGTTGTTGCTGAGATACTCCTTTTTGATATAGTCTTTCCCTGATCTCTTTGACCTTCTTTTTGCTGCCAATCATCCCGATGTATCCTGCCCTGGTTCCAACCGCAAAATCCAGACATTGCTCATCAAGGGCATGTTTTTGGGTACAAATGACCAGGAAACTGTTTTCGTCAATGTTCAACTTGGGAAAAACGTTTGCGTACTCATCAACAATTAATGACTCGGCATCGGGGAATCGTTCGGCGTTGTTATTTTCGGGCCGAGGGTCTATCACCACTACCCGGAATTCCAGCATCGGGGCTATACGTGCCACACTTTGTGATATATGCCCCGCACCAAAGAGATACAGTGTTTCTCGAGGCAGCACTAATTCCAGAAAAACATCCATCTGTCCACCACAAATCATCAAAGCCTCTTTTCCAGTTGCCGACAGGTCAAAGTGCATTATCTCAGACTTACCCGACTTCATTACCTCGTTAGCTCTTTCTATAACCTGGCTTTCCACAAAACCACCGCCGATGGTACCAACGAGAGTACGGTCTTTCCTGATCAGCATCTTGGTTCCTGTGCGACGCGGCGTCGAGCCCTGAGAGGAGATAACAGTGGCTACTACCACAGTCTCCCCTTTAGTGATTGCGTTTAATATTTCCTGATAAATCTCGAGCACAGAAGTACTCCCGCCTTTCATTTCCAGGCACTAAATATAATAATATAACTTTAACCAGTTATTTCACAGTGCTTGCCTCGATATCACTTCAATCACAGGCTCGGGGAACCGGGCTTGTCCCAATACCACTTGCTCAACCTTAGAGTGACTCATTGCCAGAATCTTATAAGCCAGATCTCTCGCCTTCAATAAACTTCCAGCCACATCTACTTTATTGATAAACGGAATAATCCTGGACTGGCGAGGACTCCCTTTGGTCATACCTTGGCGGTGGATGATTAATTGGGCAATCGCCTCTGTAGTGATGATGCTGCCTGAAGACAAGCCCAGCAATTTAGAGGCAATCTCAGACCTGAACACATTCTCT
>JBBIPA010000023.1:0-28498 GCA_037443085.1 Chloroflexota bacterium
ACGGAGGGATTCGAACCCTCGATCTCCAGGGCCACAACCTGGCGCCTTAAACCTCTCGGCTACGCTCACCATGCACTACAGCCAACCATTATAGCCCAATGAATGAAGGCACTTCAATTAATTAAATGTTTTTGATATTATGTAAAGCCTATCGCCGTACCTATTGACTTTTTTCGATAGCAGTATTACAATTCGCCCTCATTGAAGCCTCCACGTAAATAAGCTGTGATCAATAATCAGCAGCGCAAATTAGGCGATAAATTTATCCGGCTTCCTCGAGTTAAAGCCCACCCTCTGAGACGTATTCTGGGCATCCCCGGTTTATATAGCGCTGGCTACGGTAATGTTGGCTCTTCTATTTACTATGCCCTCGGGGTTATTGCATTAGCAGCAATGGGGGCAACGCCAGTGGTGCTCGCCATCGCCGGTATTTTCTTCGTCTTTACCGCCCTCACCTACGCTGAGGGGACAGCCATGTTGCCTGAGGCAGGCGGTTCGGCGAGCTTCGCACGCCATGGGTTTAACGATCTGGTCGGATTTATCAGCGGCTGGGCGCTGATGCTGAGCTACATCGTAACCATTGCCATTTCCGCATTTACCATACCCCCATACCTGGGTTTCTTCTGGGCGCCTCTCAAAGAAGACCCGGTTGTGGGTACAACGGTATCCATGGGGATTATTTTTTTTCTTATGCTTATCAATGTCATCGGCGTGAAAGAGACTTCCATCGTCAACATCATGGCTGCCGTGCTCGATTTGTTCGTGCAAATATTGATTATAATCCTTGGTTTCCTGCTTGTGTTTAACTTCGATAAGCTCGTGCACAACATAACGCTGCACTGGCCAAGCTGGGATAAATTATTCCTAGGGATAGCCCTCGCCGCAATAGCATATACCGGCGTGGAAACAATGTCTCAGATGGCCGAGGAAACCAAGCAGCCTGCCCGAAAAGTACCCAGAGCTCTCGTTTTGATGGTGTTTACCGTGCTTATTCTCTTCGGCGGCGTGGCTACTGTAGGCTTTTCCACAATGACACCGCACGAAGTTGCCACCACCTGGTCAACCGACCCGGTGGCCGGCATTGCCCACTATATTTCACTGTCTATAGCACCAAGAGAACTAGCCAGCCAACTGAGCTCAGAACCAGAAGTCATTATCATTATTACCTGGCTCCTTAGCGGCCTCCGTCAGATACTCCCCACACTCATAGCAATACTGGCAGCCAGTATCTTGCTCATAGCTACCAATGCCGGACTTATGGGCATATCCCGCCTCGCCTTCTCCCTGGGAAGATACCAGCTCATACCTCCGGCACTAAAAAAGGTACATCCCCGGTCTAAAACACCCTATATCTCTATCATTCTTTTCTCGATAGTTGCCATTGTCATTTTGATACCAAGCCTCTTTGCCCGCGAAGGATTTCTCAGGCTCGGTTCTTTATATGCCTTCGGGTCGTTGCTCTCCTTCGTGTTTGCCCATGCTGCTATTCTCAGCCTGCGAATCAAGAATCCAGACTGGCACCGCCCGTTCAAACTGGGCTTAAACATCAAATTCAAGAAGTACGAATTGCCGATTACGGCAGTGATAGGATTAATCGGCACAGCTTTAATATGGCTAGTGGTGATACTCACGCAGCCATACAGCCGATGGGCAGGATTGGGATGGATGGCATTAGGGCTGCTGGTTTACCTGGCCTTTCGCTGGCGCCAGAAATTACCCGTGGGACAAACTGCTAATAGCACCAAGATGTTAAAGGTTAAAGATTATTTCCAGACCAGAGCTAAAAAAGAGGCATTTGAAGATAAGTAGTTTCGGTGATAAGATAGTACTCACGCATGAAAGCGCAAAGGATTCTAGTGGCAACGGGGGGGACTGCGGCTGACGAGGAAGCAGTACAACTAGCCTGTGAGCTGGCGAAGAAATCAAAGGCTGAAATCTACGTGGTGTATATTATCGAGATGAATCGAAGCCTGCCGCTGGACGCAGTAATAGAATCAGACATAGCCAAAGCGGAACAAATCCTCACCCGCGCCGAAGATATCGCTGCTGAGAATGATTATGAAATCGAGACAGATTTAATTCAGTCCCGCGAGGCAGGCCCAGCCATCGTCGATGAAGCCCGAGAGCGAAACGTTGACCTTATTCTAATGGGACTGCGCTATAAAAAACGCTTCGGGTCGTTTAACCTCGGTAGAGCCATACCACACGTGCTGGAAGAAGCGCCCTGCCGTGTCCTGTTACTTAGAGCGCCAGTAGCTTGAGGAAAGAAAGCATCATGAACGTAATCATTATGGGCTGTGGCAGAGTAGGAGCTCAATTAGCCAGTATCCTGGATAATGACGGGCATAAAATCACTATCCTGGATATCAACGGCCACAGCTTCCGCAGATTGTCGCCTAATTTTAGCGGCACAGCCTTGCTGGGTGATGGCACCGACCAAGAAACACTGAAGAGGGCGGGCATCAAGGAGACTGATGCCTTCGTGGCGGTAACTGAAGGTGATAACCGCAATGTCATGGCCGCCCAGATAGCCAGGCATATATTCAACGTACCAAAGGTGATCTGCCGCATCTATGACCCGCTGCGAAAAGATGTCTATGAAGCTATTGGGATTGAAACCATCAGCCCAACCACGGTATTCGCACAGCTTTTGAAGGAAAAACTGCTCGCCAAATGAAGAGGGTGAAATTGCCATGTATATAGTTATCATCGGCGGCGGTAGCGTCGGCTACTATTTATGCCAGGCGCTACTCAAAGAGGGACACGAGGTGCTGGTGCTGGACAAGGATTCAGTCAAGTGCGAACGTTTTGGCGACGATATGGGCAGCGTTTGCATCAGGGGTGACGGCTGCGAGGTGTCAACCCTGGCCGATGCCGGCGTGGGCAGGGCTGATGTGTTCATTGCCACTACCAATGAGGATGAGGATAACCTGGTAGCCTGCCAGGTGGCTAAGCATAAGTTCAAAGTGCCCCGCACCATAGCCCGCGTCAACAATCCCAAGAACGAGGAAATTTTCAAAAAGCTGGGTATAGACTGCACCATAGGCGTCACCAACATCATTTTGAAACACATCGAAGAGGAGCTGCCCGCACATCCACTAACCCACCTGCTCACCATGGCAGAAGAAGAGACGGAGATTGTCGAGGTGAAGCTGGAGAAAAATTCCAAAGCAATAAATAAAGCCATTAAAGACCTTAAATTGCCCAAAGACTCTGTCCTCGCCCTGATGATACGCAACGGGCAAAAGCCCAAAGTGCCCACCGCGGATACTGTGCTCAAGCTCGATGACCGCCTTATCGCCCTGACCAGATTCGAGGACGAAGCCGAACTCCGCAAAGTGCTGGTCGGCTAGCTTTTATGGAGTAGTGGGATGGCAAAAGCTGCGTTTCAAGGCGAGAAGGGTGCTTTCAGCGAGGATGCGGTACTCGCTTTCTTCGGCACCATAGAAACCGTCGCCTGCAAATCCTTCAGCGACGTCTTCGAAGTAACTCTGAAAGGCAAGGTGGATTTCGGGGTCGTCCCGGTAGAAAACTCTCAGGCCGGCAGCATCAATGAGACCTACGATTTGCTGCTCAGTCACCCCCTGAACATCTTCGGCGAAATCAATATGAGAATAAACCATTGTCTTGTTGCCCTGCCCGGAACCAGTCTGGCTGAAATCAAAGTAGTCTACTCCCACCCACAGGCACTGGCTCAGTGCCAGGAGTTTTTGAATACACTAAAGGTAGAAATCGTCCCCGGTTATGACACTGCGGGCAGTGCCAAAAGAATCAAGGAGGAAGGCATTACCAGCCAGGCAGCCATTGCCAGCAGACGGGCGGCGCAAATTTACGGTCTGGAAATAGTGGCTGCGGATATTGAGACCAACCCCAACAACTACACCAAGTTCTTTGTTGTCTCCAGGAAAAGGGCAGAACGAGCACAAAAAAATAAGACGTCGGTGGTATTCTCCACTAAAAATATTCCCGGTGCGCTATACAGCATACTGGGCGCTTTCGCCGCACGGGACATTAATCTGAGCAAGC
This sequence comes from Chloroflexota bacterium, assembly GCA_037443085.1. Lineage (GTDB taxonomy): Bacteria > Chloroflexota > Dehalococcoidia > GIF9 > UBA5629 > JBBIPA01. The sequence continues at coordinate 4,027 of JBBIPA010000023.1, forward strand.
TGGAATCGAGGCCTAGCAGGGAAAAACCGTGGGAATACGTGTTCTATGCCGACTTTGAGGGGCATGCAGAAGATACCCTCTGCCAGGAAGCCCTGGCAGAGCTCAAAGATAAAACCACTTTCCTGAAAATCCTCGGCTCCTATCCCCGCGCTGAGACCTGACCTGGATTAACGTAACTCGCCAAGTCCTTCTTTCAGCTTGCGATAGGTCACAGGCAACGATTCCGGCAATACTTTGGTCTCTGATATTACCGGCATGAAGTTGGCATCTCCCTGCCATCTAGGAACTATATGCGTGTGAATGTGGTCGGCAATCCCCGCTCCGGCTACCCTGCCTAAATTCATCCCGGTATTAAAACCCGCGGGCTGCATCACTTTATTCAGCAACTTCACGCTCAGCCTTACCAGGGCAAAATGCTCCCTTGCTTCCTCATCCGTCATGTCATCGAGCTTGCCGATATGCCGATAGGGAGCTACCATTAAATGACCTGTGTTGTAAGGATAAGCATTCAGGATAACAAAATTCTTCTCACCGCGATAGAGGATAAGGTGAGCCTCATCTTTGTTTTCCCCGGGGTACTGACACAGGAAACAATCATCTTTATTTTCACCTTTAAGGATGAAGCCGATTCGCCACGGTGCCCAGAGTCGGTACATAATCGCCTCCTGGCCAAAGCTACTTGACCCTATTGCCAATGGCCTCAGGTATTATACCTTATGGCTGTGTCAAATCACAGACTCAGTTCAACAACCACTCGCTTCAGGTTGTTTTTAGCCGGCTGTTATTGTTAGTATATAACCATCATGAAAATCGGCGCTTTCCAAGTTGAGGAACCGTTACCAAAACTGCGCCAGCCGCATGCTCTGGCCACCCTGCGCCCCTGGATAGATGCCGGAGCAGCGGGAAGCCTCACCATCAATGCATTGGAGGATACCTTCCAGGCCCGCCCCCTGGGCGAACTGGTTAAGCCCGGAGACTTCTTCGACTTCACCAGATACCGTCCTACCCTGCGGCTGGTAAACGGCAAACGCCAGGTGGACATACCCAATAGCCGCGTCTTTCTGGCCACAAATCCAGAGGGCAATGACCTGGTCTTCTTTCATCTTCTGGAACCTCACATGTCTGGCGAATACTATGCGGAATCAGTACTGGAGGTGCTGCGTGTTCTCGGAGTGGAGAGATATTGCCTCTTCGGAAGTATGTATGATTCGGTTCCCCACACCAAGCCTCTGCTGGTCAGCGGCAGCGGCAGCGATGAATTGCTGAAAGATCTGCAGCTACTCGGAGTGCGGCGCAGCGACTATGAAGGACCTACCACCATAGCTATCATCGCCTCCCAGGAAGCGCCCAGGCATAATATCGAGGTAATGACCCTGATAGTGCATCTACCGCAATATGCACAGCTAGAGGAAGACTATTCCGGACACCTGCGCCTCATGGAAATACTATGCTCCCTATACGATTTCCCCATCGACCTGGGACGAACCAGACGTAAAGCGGAGAAACAACTGGAAAGACTCGACCAGGCGATGAAAAGAGAAAAACAGTTGGAGCAACTGGTGCAGCAACTGGAGATAGTATATGAAGCTCGAAGCAGTAAGAGCAATGAAGGGCTTCCTAAACTTTCCCCCGAGATAGAAAAATTTCTCAGCGAGATTGACAAGGGATTCAGCCTGAACTGAGTTTGCCTTCTATTGAACATGGTTCGGAATGCCTATCCCACTGTACCATAACAACTCAAAGGAGAGATAACCGTGCGCATCGTTCATTTTTCTGTCGGGGGCAAAGCCAGATACGGAACGCTTAAGGATGACGTAATCACCAGCTTCAAGGGCAGTCCTTTCCTGATTCCGAAGGGCGCAGCCTGCCCTTGAAACCAGATGGGAGCAACTATCGTCTGGACGAGGTAAAGCTGCTTCCGCCCTGCTTCCCCTCCAAAATGGTGTGTCTGGGGCTGAACTATCGCAGCCATGCTGAAGAGTTCAAAAGAGAAATACCGCCAGTTACGCTCATTTTTCTCAAACCTTCTACCTCAGTTATCGGCCCCGATGATGAAATCGTATTGCCCCACTTCGCAACCCGCGTCGATTATGAAGGCGAGCTTGCCGTAATAATCGGCAAGAAAGCAAAGGACGTGCCCGAAGACAAGGTGAACACCTTCGTGCTCGGCTATACTTGCTTCAATGACGTGACAGAGAGACACATGCAGAAAGTCGATGGGCAATGGACCAGAGCCAAGAGCTTTGACACCTTTGCGCCAATAGTACCTTATATAGAGACCGATATTGACCCGAGCGATCTGAAACTGGAAACCTACCTCAACGGCGAGCTTCGCCAGTCTATCCGCACCAGTGACCTCGTCTTCGGAGTACCCAAATTGGTCAGCTTCATCTCCAGCATTATGACCCTATTGCCCGGCGATGTGATAGCAACTGGCACACCATCAGGCGTCGGTCGCTTGAGCCGCGGCGACGTGGTAGAAGTGAAGATAGAAAAAATCGGCACATTAAAGAATTCGGTGGTCGCCCGTAGCTAAACAGGCAAAAGTCTCCCGCAGGCATTAAAAACCGAAATTTTAACCGATTTTCGAGCCGCAGTATTGACTTTGCTCATTAACATTGCTATCTTGATTACAATCAGATATGTCAACTACTGATTTGATTGTCGTCACCAGAGGCAGGGTCCCCGGCGGGGCAAAGGGTAACATAGTCAACACCTTCCATGATTGTTACCGCAAATTTGGATTCAAATCCCCCTACAAAGTGGAACTGCTGATAACCGAGAATGAGGGGATTCGGCGCGACTTCCTCCGGGAAGAAAAGGCCAGGATGAGCATCACCACCATCGAGGATGAAGATGAGATATGCACTCACCATAACCGGCGCGGCTATCCCACCATCAGCGTCTCTGTGGAACGACTCGGGGGATTCTCCAAGCCGGCCAGACAAGGAGCCTTGCGGCACGAAGCTGCCCATACCGTCCTGCACAGCTCTCTGGAATATAACATCTTCAAAATCCCCGATGACTGCAAACAAATCGCCGTGGTGAAAGGAATAGACCGTAACGTATTAGAGCAGGTAGTGCGCAACCTGTCATCGGCTATTAAAGACTGCGAAGCCACTAAATTCTTAGTCTCGCACGACTTTATCGATTGCCAGGCAGCTTTTGCCCTGGAATGGATACAGCCGCCCGACCAAGCAACCGTGAAATCGAGCAAGATGGGACGACAGGGAAGGTTTATATTTCTGACAGGATTATTCAAACCGATGTTGCTGGCTCATCCTCTGCTGGCAATACCCAAATCCAAAAAAATCTCGTTGGAACGGCAGGTATTACTGGGGAGAAGAATAGAGGAAGTGATAGAACATCTGGAGCAATATGAACAAAATAAACTGCTCCAGGTAGCCAGTATGATCGCCGATAATTTGACTGAAGATACCCACAACAATGTCGATTCCGCCTTGCGACAGGCGATAACATTAGCCTGACCCGCAGTATGCCAACACGCCACCGGTATTCAAACAAGACAATACACTGCATTAAGCTAATCATAGTGATTGGCTTTCGCCACAATTTTGCCCTATAATTTCCTTAAGCCCAAAGCTATGTTAAAGGCAGACTTTTCATGGAAATTGACGAGAGAATCCAATATGCCATTGAGCACACCGAGGTAGTCAGGTCGCCTAAACAGAACTTGGCTACCTTCGGCATCACCAATATCTATTACTACCTGGTCACAGAGCTTATGGAAAGCGCCAATGTAGTCAGGGAAGGCAGGGTTATTGCTGCCAAACCGAAGATTGTTACGCCTACGTATCTGTTCAACCTGGAAGGCTTCAGCGGTTCAGCCAGAAGGTTCATCGAGATAATGGCAGAAAAGTATCCTCATGAAGCCGGCATCTTTTACTCCTACAAGAATGAACCCAAGGAGATGAACATTGTCTCCGAGCCTATGGAGAAGGTCGTAGATAAAATCGGACAGCAAATCGACAGCCATGGTAACCCTTTAACCGCTATCATCAGAGGCGTTGAGGAAATGTGGGATGTGTCGCTGCTCAAGTTCACCTATGAACTAACCAGCAAGTCGGTTCATGCCAATGTGGCTGAAATGGAGAGAAAAGGCCTGTTGCGTGTTGATGACCAGGGACTACCCGCAGATGCCCGCAATCACATCGAGGAGCTTCTTGAACGAACCCGACGAGACGCGTCATATGCACCGTTACTGATAGCCGAATTAAAACGATGGGGCGTATTTCAGGAATATCAAGACAGGTTTCTTAACCTGTTCCGGAGATAGCCAGACCATCTGGCTTGAGCTTCAATCTAGAACACAAGTACTAGAACAATGTTACTTGACAAATATCTGTTAGATGTTAATATTGATGCTATAAGTACGTTAGTCATAGGTACAAAGTCCCAGTAATTGGGCAGACAAATAGAATGAACCGAAGGCGATCCAATATCCAGATAATGCGGGATATGCTAAAGATCGGCGAGAATGGCGCTGGCAAAACCAAGCTTATGTACAGCGCTAATATGAGCTATGCCCAAATTCAGAAATATCTGGGCTTCCTGGTTGACCATGGACTTATTGATAAGGTGGAAATGGGAAATCCCTCAGTAACTTATCATGTCACTGAGAAGGGACGGAGTCTGTTGAAAAGCATTGATACCATCCTGGAAGTGCTTGACATGGAGGATACCGGCTTCTAGTCACAGCGATTTAGTTTGCAGGCAACCGAAAACGAAATAATCAAGAAATGGGGAGCAGCCTATGTCAGAAAAAAGAATGCTCATCGTAGATGCTGTGGTGGCCAAGAGGATAGAAGAAAACCGGGGCGATATGAACGTCTCGGATTTTATCAACTTTCTCATTGACGGCCAGCTCAAACCGACTACCACCGAGGCCAAGAACACCCATGTTACCAAGGAAGAATTCGTACAGTTTGAGCAGGGGATAAGAGACCTGCTGCGCAACTTCCTTGAGTTCTTCCTGAGCTACAATCTGGAGCTGGGCAAACACTCAACAGAGCGAGAGCTAGACAGGCTCGCTCAGAAATGGCAAGCCATGGGCTTCAGTGCCACCAAAGTTGACCGCCCGTAGAGAAATCCGCACTTTTTTACCCGCCGATTTCCTCGATTAGCCTCATCTTCCAATTCGATAGAACTATCTTCTAGAACGCAATCACTTCCCAAGCTACCAAATACGTGTCATAGTGTCTATAGCTGGTTAGCATGGGAGGTGCACTATGTCCAAAATCAGAGAGCTCTTACAGCAGGGCAGACACGAAGAGTTGTGGCAGATGTGCTGCGGCTTCCTTGACCTGAGCCTGGAGCAATTCATGTCAATACAGAAACAGCTCCTGCTGGAGCAGATCGAGCTGCTGAAACGTTCCGAACTGGGCAGAAAAGTAATGCATGGCGCTATGCCCAGTACTATCGAAGAATTCAGAGCACAGGTGCCATTCACCACATATAAAGACTACTGCCCGGAGCTTCTTGAGCAAAAAGAGCAGGGCTTACCGGCAAAACCTGTTCGCTGGGTGCATTCATCTGGCAGATCAGGCGAATACCCGTTCAAATGGGTCCCCATAAGTAAGAGAGCATGGGAGGAGATAACTCCACTTACCTGCGCTGGTAGAATTCTAGCCACCTGCAGGCATAAAGGCGATATAAACATTGGGCTTAATTCTAAAGTATTATATGCTACTGCACCCATACCTTACGCCACTGGTGTTTTAGCAGCTAAATGTGAAGAAGAGTTTGGTTTCAGATTTTTCCCTTCCCCACTCGAAGCAGGTCAGATGTCTTTTATAGAAAGAGTAGATAAAGGCTTCTGGCAAGCTTTGTCCGAGGGTATAGATGGCTTCTACGGTTTATCCATCATACTGGTGGCCATCGGTGAACGCTTCCAGCAAGGTGCTGGTAGCATAAAACTCACCACATTGCTATCAAGACCAAGAGCGTTATTTAGATTAGCCAGGGGGAGAATCAAAAGCAGACTTGCGAAACGCCCAATGTTGCCTAAAGATCTGTGGACATTAAAAGGCATATCATCAACGGGAACAGACAGTGTGGTTTACAGAGAAAAAATTAAGGAGATGTGGGGGGTTTATCCTCTGGATGTGTATGCCAGTACCGAGGCACTTGCGATAGCCATACAAACATGGGATCATGAATCTATGACGTTCATTCCCAACCTTAATTTCCTCGAGTTCATCCCTGAAAAAGAATACTTCAAATGGCAGATCGACCATTCTTACAAACCAAAGACAGTCTTGCTCGATGAAGTAAAAGCTGGCGAAATTTACGAGGTAATCATCACTAACTTCCACGGCGGTGCCATGGTCAGGTATCGGCTCGGAGACATGATTAAGATAACAGCACTGAACAATGAAAAAACAGGCATAAATATCCCGCAGATGACTTTTGAGAGAAGGGCGGACGACCTCATTGACCTGGGACCTATGCGATTGACCGAAAGATTGGTCTGGCAGGCGATTGAAAACACTGGCATCCCCTACAAGGACTGGATTGCACGCAAAGAAATAAACAATGGCACACCGGTAATGCATTTATATCTGGAGCTTAAAGACAATTACATTGCCAGCGAAAAGGGGGTAGCCACGGCAGTATACGAGCAACTCAAAAAGTCCTATGATGGACTTCCCATCAAAGAACTGGAAGGGTTGGAAAGACTGATCGGTTTCAAGCCCATAGAAGTTACCCTGCTACCACAAGGAACCTTCGCTAATTATATTGCTCAGCGCCAGGCTGAAGGTGCTGATTTGGCTCACTTGAAACCACCTCACATCAATCCCAGCGACAATGTGCTCGCCCAACTTAGTGCCAAGGCAGAAGCCAAGCCCGAAGTAGCAGTCCCCGCTAAGGTCAAAGTTCCGACACACCGATAGTACTACAATCACATAAACTGCCAGATTACGGGCGGTTGTCTCTGTCAACCGCCCGTAACTTTTGGTTACTAACGACATTCGGATACCAAAACCCGAATCTACTTCGTTCTGCGATACTGCACACCCCTTGACAAGCGAATTAACTAAACGGATAATGAAACCCAAAATATGGGTTTACAAGAAATTATTCCACTGCTGGCGGCAATAGCCTATATGCCACTGCTTATTATTCTCCTTTTCAACCGCCCCTGGCGAAAGCAAAACACCCTTTTCGCTTTGTATCTAACCGCGGCTATGACATGGGGGCTCAGCACCCTCTTATTGCGTAGCGAGACCCTCCTCGAACACAAACTAGTTCTTTTCCGAATTAACATCTTCTGCTTTGTATGGGTAACAGTACAATATTATTACTTCCTAAGATTCTACCTGCACCAATCTGGTGGTGGCATAATGCGCTTTGGCTACGCCATGTTGGCTTTAATAGCCATTGCGGCTATACTCGGCTATCTGCCAGAGGATGTCACATTCCAAGCAGGTGTGGTTTCGCCCAGCAGCGGGTGGTGGATAATTCTGGTTGCCATTCCGCTCTCCGTCATCTTGGCAACTATACTATATTTGCTAATACGTAGATTGAGAGTTTCCACCGACCCTATCGAACGCAATCGAATCGTGTATCTTCTCGCAGGAATCGGTATTGTAAGCGCTCTGGTACTTGCAAGCATACCTCCATTGGGCGACACTTTCCCTTTCGCCCACATTGGCCACCTAATAAATGCCTGCGTCCTGACATATACCACGCTACGGTATCAACTTTTGGATACAAGGCTAATTGTTCGGCGTGCCTTAACGTATATCTCTCTGATAGGCATCCTTCTGTTTATATTCACCTCATGGTTAGTCTTACTTTTTTATGGTTTTCGCATTTTGTTAAATATTGGCTCCGTAATTGGCGTAGCTGTGCTCACCGCTCTAACGGCAGTCACATTTTGGTCAAGAGCACGTGCGTATTTCTACCAAAAAACAGAGGAACTGTTCTATGGCAAGAGCTACGACGACCGCCAGGAGCTCTCCGACTTCCTCAGAAACAAAATACGTGGCGTTTTCAGCCTCAGAGAGTTGAGTGAGGGATTACTAACACCGCTGGTCAAAGTTGTAGGTTGCCGACAGGCGCATATGCTGATTTCTGAATCTGCAAGTGGTGATTTTGTTGCCGAGTTTTCCGAGCCAACCCCAGCACCAAAAACGGTACTCAGAATTAAGAAAAATAGTCCCATTGCAGAATGGCTAAAACGTGAAAACAGATATTTGACCAGGGAAACTCTCGATATCCATCCCGAATTCAGGGGTCTCTGGGAAGAGGAGTTAGACAGGGCTACAAGCCTGGACATAGAGCTGCTGTTCCCAGTGGTAAGCAGGGACAATCTCATCGGAATTCTGGCATTAAGCCGGAAAAAAACAGGCAAATACTCTCTTGAGGACACTAATTTCGTAGAAAACATCGCCAGTCAGGTAGCCATAAGCCTGGAGAAGGAATATCTTCAAGAAGAACTTCGCAAGAGTGAAGAGGAATTGTCACTCATCAATCGTCTGGCACTGGTTATCACTTCCAGTTTAAATATTCAGGAAATATATGACGCTTTTGTCAGCGGCCTCAGGAAAGTCCTCAGCGTTGACTTTGCTACGGTTGCTCTAGTCGAAGGAACAGAAATATGCTTTTCAGCCCTCTCCTCCCAGATGGGTTCAGCGTGGAAAGTAGGCGAGAAAATTCACCTGAAAGGCACAGCTACAGAATGGGTAATCCGACAAAAAAAGAGCCTGATGGAGCCTGACCTGGAACGTGATAGCATCTTCACCACTGGTGAAGAATATCTCAAACGTGGCATTCGCTCCATAGTTTATCTGCCCTTAATTACTAAAGACGAAGGCATCGGCAGCCTGATTATCGGCAGTCGCCTTCCACATGCTTATACTCCGACGCAGGTTAACCTCCTCGAGCGCCTCGCCTCCCAGATTTCAACATCAATAGCTAACTCCCAACTGTATGCCAGAGCCGAGCAAAAGTCTCGCATTGACGAGCTAACTGGCCTGTATAACCGCCGTCACTTCGATGAAACTCTCAAGCATGAAATAGACCGTCATTCTCGCTACGGCAGCATGCTATCCCTGGCTTTCATCGACCTGGATAACTTTAAGAGATACAATGACACGCTGGGCCATTTGGCTGGTGACAAGCTGCTAGCACAAGTTGGCCATTTACTCCAGGCATCTGTCAGGAATATAGATATGGCTTTTCGCTACGGTGGCGATGAGTTTGCCATTATCATGCCACACACATCATCGGAAAATTGCTATACGGTAGCAGAAAGAGTCCGCGGTATAATTACCGCCGAAATTGCCAGTAATCAAATCTCAGTAACAACGAGCTTTGGCTTAGCCTCCTGGCCCAGCGATGGACTGACCACAGACCATCTCATTAATGCTGCTGACAAGGCGCTCTACCACGCCAAGCACACAGGAGGCAATAGAACCTGCGTGGTATCTCAAATGTTGCCCCTGGCTACTGAGATACATGAGAAAACACCTGCCGCAGAAAAAGAGACATTAAACATCATCTACGCTCTAGCCTCAACCATCGAAGCCAGAGACACCTATACCTACGGACACTCCCAAAAAGTACGGGCTTATGCTGTGGCGCTGGCCGAGTCCCTTGGCTTACCTCCGGAAAAAGTAGTCGCTATCAGCCACGCCGCCTTGCTACACGATATCGGTAAGATCGGTATCTATGACGACGTATTGAACAAGTCAGAGAAGCTTGATGTGGCCGAGTTTGAAATCGTCAAAGCTCACCCTGAACTATCACGAGCCATAGTAGCCCATGTCTCCAGCCTGACTCCCTGCCTGCAAGCAATCCACCAGCATCATGAGCGCTGGGACGGTAAAGGATACCCCAGCGGCTTAAAAGGTGAAGCTCTTTCCCTGGAAGGACGCATCCTGGCTATCGCCGATGCTTTCGACGCCATGACCTCCAAGCGCCCCTATCGCGCTCCCATGTCTTCCAAAGATGCAGTCCAAGAATTAAAGCACGGCGCCGGCACCCAGTTCGACCCTAATCTGGTCGAAGCCTTCATACCCATCGCCCTCTCCACTACACCAGAAGAGCTGGTAATCAGGCATAATCCCGGCAGAACAGACATCGATTAAACTGCCCTTGCTAGCACACATATATTCCTGGAAAAAGACTTCAGAGGAAAACTGTAGGATTTCTCCGCAAACATGCTAACCACCTCAAAGCCAGCAGTAATCAGTGCCTTTTTTAGTTCGTTATATGAGTACAGATAATAATAACGCTGGATAGTTTTGCCTTTCGATTTCCAGGCTATATCCACTTCCTTACCTTTAAGCCAAAAACCAGGCTGCCACTTGTTCCAGACAGTGATAAAAACCTCAGCGCCAAGTTTTAGCACACGCCTTAATTCTCCGAAAGCAACATGCCTTTGTTCAGTCCCCTTGATATGATGATAAGTGGCTACCGCAATCGCCCAATCGAAGGTGTTATCAGCAAAAGGCAGAGCGACGGCATCGGCACTCACTAGATTAGCCTGAAACCTGAATTTAGCGGCATACTTCTGTGCCATTGTGAGCATCTGCGCCGAGAAATCAATGCCCCATAGCTCAAAATTGTCCCTAAAAGGAAGGAAGTCCGGACCATGAGCGCAGCCGATATTTAATAGCCTGCCCCTCTGCCACCTGTGCGCCGTCTCATTAAGTTCAGTGGTAAAACGGCACCAATGCCGCAGCCGGTACCAGCTCTCCGCTATCTCATTAAATACTTCCCTGTTTGTTGCCATATTTGCCAATTTGTTAAACTTTGATATAAGGAAAGCACAGCATGAAGAAAATATCAAGAACCATATCTGGCGTCACCCCCGTCGCCGTTATGGCACAGCCAATTGGTTGTCCCAATAGCTGTGTTTATTGTCCCACTTATTCTGAAGCACCGAAAAGTTATACCTCGGAATCACCAGCAGTACTCAGAGCTCTTAGCTGCAACTACGAACCCAAAAAACAGGTTGAACGGAGATTGAAAACACTTTCTAATATGGGGCACCCGTCCGATAAGGTCGAGCTTATTATCATGGGCGGTACCTTCCTGGCATATCCTGAAGAATATCAATATCAATTCATCAAAGATTGCTATGATGGGCTGAATGGTTGCCAGTCTCTAGGTCTGGAAGCAGCCAAGCAAACCAATGAAACCGCCGCCCACAGATGCGTGGGGCTCTGCATCGAAACCAGACCCGATTGGTGTCAGCAGTCTCAAATAAAAAGAATGCTTGAGTTTGGCACTACCAGAGTAGAGCTGGGAGTACAGACGCTGGATGACAATATCTACCGGCTGGTGAGGCGAGGTCATACCGTGGATGACGTGAGAAAAGCGACCAGGCTGCTGAAAGAAGCTGGCATGAAAGTCTACTACCACTGGATGCCTGGCTTGCCTGGCTCCAATCCAGAGCACGACCTGGAATTATCCCAGCAGCTATTCAATGATGAAGGATTCTGTCCCGACGGACTTAAGCTTTACCCCACGCTAGTTGTCGCTGGGACTGAGCTGGAAAAATGGTACCGGGATAACCGCTACCAACCATACACCACGGATAAACTGATAGAACTGCTGATAAGCATCAAGTCCATTATCCCTAACTATGTCAGAATATCCCGGGTCATGCGAGACATCCCCCCACAGTTTATTATCGCCGGCTGCAGGGACCTGGGATTGAGGAGTTCTGTGAAACAGCGTATGGAAGAATCGAATGTCAGATGCCACTGCATTCGCTGCCGTGAGTACGGGCATCGCCGGCGCTACGGCTGGAAAATCGGTAAGCCCCACCTTAAGAGAATAGACTACGACGCTTCCCACGGCAAAGAGATATTCCTGTCGTTTGAAGATGAGCAGGAAACGCTCTTCGGTTTGCTCCGCTTGCGTATCGGCTCCTCGATGGATAACAATGAAAAACTGGCTATGGTCAGGGAATTGCACGTGTTCGGCTCCGAAGTGCCTTTAGGAACACAACTTGATGATGCTGCCCAGCATAAGGGACTCGGCGGCAGATTGCTCAAGGAAGCTGAGAGAATCAGTCAGGCTGAGTTTCAGTCCAACAAGATAGCCATCATCAGCGGAGTGGGGGCCAGAGATTACTTCCGCTCCAAATTCGGTTACCATCTTGAAGATGCCTACATGGTAAAGGAACTAACTGACTAGTTCCTTCAGCCATAGAGATGACAGGCAACCTGATGACCCGGGTGCAATTCCACTAACTCGGGTTCCACACTGCTGCAAACCGGCATGACTTTATGACATCTAGTATAAAAACGACAACCCGGTGGCGGTGCCATCGGCGAAGGCACATCTCCCCGCAATAAAATTCTCTCCCTCCGCTTCGACTGAAGGCTGGGCACTGCCGACAGCAGAGCTTCAGTATAAGGATGGAGCGGATTCTGGAAAAGCTCAATTTTTTCAGCCAGTTCCATTATTTTGCCCAGGTACATCACGGCTACCCGGTGCGACATGTACTTTATCACCGACAGGTCATGAGCGATGAAGACATAAGTAAGTCCAAATTTTTGTTGAATATCCATCATCAGATTAAGGATTTGTGCTTGTATGGAGACATCCAGAGCGCTCACCGGCTCATCAGCCACGATAAGCCTGGGATTTATAGCCAAGGCACGAGCAATGCCGATACGCTGTTTCTGGCCACCACTAAACTCATGCGGATACAAATCAGCTTGTTCGGCTTCCAATCCGACTTGCTCCATCAACCGAGCAACTTTTTCCCGGCGCTCCTGTTCATCACCAACATGATGGATAAACAAAGCTTCACCTATAGAATCACCCACAGTCATCCGGGGGTCGAGGGAAGCCTCCGGATCCTGAAAAATAATTTGAAGCTCCTTTCTGAGCTCTCTAAGACCTTTTTTATCGAGCTTGGCAATATCAGTTCCCTTATATAATATCTTGCCCCGGGTCGGCTCTTCCAACCTTAATATTGTTCTACCCAGCGTTGACTTGCCACATCCAGATTCTCCTACTAACCCCAGGATTTCTCCAGACTTTATCTGGAACGACACACCATCCACTGCTTTAACATCGCCAACGTGCTGGGAAAATAGCCCCGAGGTCACCGGGTAGTACTTCTCCAGACTCTTTACCTCAAGCAATACTTCGTTACCAGCCATAATCTCTTTTAGCCTTTATATAAATAGCAGCTCACCGAATGCTCGCCAGAAAGTTTGACCCTCTCCGGCTCCTGTTGCCAGCAGATATCCATGACATGAGCACACCTGGGATGAAAAGGGCAACCGCTGGGCGGTGCGGTGGGGTCAGGTGTACTGCCCGGTATTGAGACTAACCGGTCGGCAACTTTAGCAAAATCAGGCAGACAATTGAGCAAACCAGCAGCATAGGGATGCTTCGGACTCGCAATTATTTCCGAGACCGGGGCTGTTTCTACATCCTTGCCAGCATAGACAATCACTGCCCGGTCGCCAATCTCAGATACCACGCCAAAATCATGCGTAATGAATATCAGGGACATCTCCCGGTTCACTTTCAATTCCTTGAACAGATTGAGGATTTGTGCCCTCACGGTCACATCTACAGCAGTAGTCGGCTCATCGGCAATCAGAATCTGCGGGTCACAGGAAAGGCTCATCGCTATCATCGCTCTCTGCCTCATGCCACCGGATAACTGGTGAGGATATCTCTCCAGAGCACTTTCCGCCGATGGTATTCCCACTTCCTTAAGCAAAGTAACCGCTCTGTCCTTAGACTCTTTGTCACCCGTTTTTTTATGGAGTTTTATCTGCTCTATAATTTGAGCGCCTACAGTAAACACCGGATTCAGGGCAGATTGGGCGTCCTGAAAAATCATGGCTATTTCCTTGCCCCTGATTCGCCTCAGCTCCTGCGATGAACACCTGAGCAAATCCATATCCCGGTATCTCGCCTCGCCATCAATAACCCTGCCCTGGGGACTTTCAATCAAACCCAGAATAGATAATGCTGATACTGACTTGCCACAGCCTGATTCACCAACAAGACAAAGGCATTCACCACGCCTCAACTCAAAATTCACGCCATCAACAGCTTTCACCACGCCGCGCCGTGTGAAAAATCGCGTTTTTAAGTTAGTTACTTTTAATATAGTGCCATTATTCAACACATCAATGTCTCTGTACTTCAGTCCTACATACGGCTTTTCGGGTCGAAGGCATCTCTCAGCCCGTCACCCAGAAAATTAAACGCCAGTGCTGTCAGGAACAGCATAATCCCCGGCTCCACGGCTACCCACCAGGCAGTATCCAAACTCTGCTGCCCTGATTCCAGGACAACCCCCCAGCTCGTCACAGTAGGGTCACCCAAACCAATAAAGCTCAAGGCAGCCTCAGCCAGAATGACGCCGGGAATTGACAAAGTAGCCATAACGACAATCAAGCTGACCACCTGAGGTATGAGATGGCGGAAGACCACTCGTCTATCGGTAGCACCCAGAGCTTTGGCAGCAGTGACAAATTCTCTGGTCCTGAGCGACAATGTCTCGCTTCTGACCATCCTGGCTATGCCCGCCCAGCCAGTCAAACCTATTACCACCATTATCAGCAGTAGATTGGAGCCAAAAATGAACACTATCATCACCAGTAGCAGGAAAAAGGGGAAGGTCATCATGACGTCGGTGAATCTCATCAGTGCATTATCTGCCCACCCGCCGAAATAAGCAGAGAGCACGCCAATCAACACCCCCAGAGAAATGGCGATGCCGGTAGCTACTAATCCTACCCACAAGGATATCCTCGCCCCGGAGATCAGCATTGCCAGCATATCCCGACCTTTACTATCAGTTCCCAGAGGATGTTTCCACGTTCCATAAATCTTTGACGTAGTAGATTGGCCAGTAGCGATATTATAAATTGACACTTCGGTACTGAATCCTACCGGTGGCAAATTGTTTTCCTCGAAGTTGCTTTTGGTGGGGTCTCCCGTTAAAAATGGTCCTATAATCGCTAATAAAATCAGAAACAATATAAACCCCAGACCAGCAACCGCGAGCTTATTCTTCCTGATTCGTTGCCAGTAATACGATATCAGTCGCCTGTTGCTGTAGAGCGGGCCGCCAATCTTTTGGAGCAGCTTGCTAGTCATATCGCACCCTCGGATCAATATAGGTATAGGCAATATCAGTAATTAGATTGATTATCAGCACTAAAAATGTCGAAATAAGGACGATAGCCACCACCACAGAGTAATCAGCGGCAAAGATAGCCTTGAAGGATACCTGCCCCAGTCCGGGGATACCAAAAACAATTTCAGTAAGATAGGCACTACCGAAAACAATACCGCCCAGGTCAGCAATAAGAATAGTGGATAATGGCAGCAGAGCGTTTCGAAAAACATGCTTGCCAATCACAGTGCGCTCAGGTAATCCCTTGGCCCTGGCTGTGATAACAAATCCCTTCCTTAAATTATCGAGCATGGTCGCCCGGGTATACTTCACATATCCCGCCAGCATTCCTGTAACCATTGTCAGCACTGGCAGCGTCAATGCCTTCAGGTTTTCCAGAGAAAACAAGGGTAAAGTGGTATCATAATATACCTTAAACCACCCCAGCTTCACTGAAAACAGCAAAATGAGCATAACACCGAGCCAGAAACCTGGTATAGAGATACCCGCCATCGAGAAAAAGGAGGCTATATAATCGAACTTGGAATACTGCCTCACCGCTGAATAGATACCAATCAAAATACCCAGGATTGCCGCCAGTATGGTGCTCAATAATATCAACTGAAATGAGTAAATCCAGTGTTTCTTAATTAAATCGATCACCGGCATAGAGGTACTTGTAGACCAGCCCCAATCTCCCTGGAATAAATGCACCACGTAGTTGGCATACTGTTCCCATAATGGCTTATCCAGTCCGTACCTGGCCTCGATGGCCGCCGTCACCTGCGTCACATCCTGTCCTCTCGATAGTATATTAGCCAGGTACTTATCCGCTGGCGAGCTTGGCCCTATTCTCACCAAAATGAAGGTGATAGTGACTATTGCCCAGGCAATAGCCACCGCATAGATAAGCCGTTTAATGATGTAATACTTCAGCCAGCTCTTTCCCATAGGTATTAAACCCGATATTGCTATCAGCCGCGGACAGCCTTACTAACCGATAATTACCGCCAAGGGTGGTTATTCAAAATACCACAAATAGGAGTTATATCCCATACTGATGCCCGGCTCTATACCTTTGACATTCTTCTGGAAACCATAATTACCAAGACGGAAAACCAGAAAATCCACCGGTTGCTCTTCTGACAGAATGTGGGATATTTCTCCGTAGATTTTCCGTCGCACTTGCTTATCCAGTGCCTCTTTCGTTTTCACTTTTTCGAATAGCTCATCTATCTTAGGATTAGAATAGCCGAAGAAGTTCAGTCCGCCATTGGTAGTGAAGAAAACATTGCTTCCCGAAGGTGCCATGACGTCAGTACCGAAAGCCATGAGCACCAGGTCCCAGGGTTCTTCACTCACAGCTTCCATACCCCCATTATGCCTGGGAGGCTGATTACTACCGGGAACCTTATTCATCATATATTTCCTCACCAGCACTTCCCAGGGCACCAGTTTAAGCTCTACTTCGATTCCTAGAGCAGCTAACTCCTGCCTGATCAAATAGGCAACGTCCTCCGCCAGCCCCCCACCAGTGGTTGTTACCAGAACAAGCTTCAACGGTTTACCATCCTTACCTACCACCTCTATGGCTCCATCGGGCTTCTTCTTACCGTAGCCGGCCTGTTGAAAAAGCTCAGCAGCTTTCTTCTTATCGTAAAGAGAGCCAACCCCATACTTGACCACGGTCTCCGCCGTATACCAGGGCGAGGTCACCGGTATAAAGCTATATGCTGGCTCAGCAAAGCCATAATACACTGATTTGCATATAGTGTCTTTACTTATCGCCATTGAAATAGCCTGCCTGATCTCTTTCTTTTTCAAACCCTCCCAGCCATTGGCTCGATGGTTATACCCCATCAAGGTATAGCCACCGCCAGGCACGGTATACACATTGATATTCTGCATGTTCTTAAACTTGCTCACCTTCTCCGGCTCAATGCCCGCCATGGTGATATCGCCCGCCTCCAGTGCTGCCAGCATGGTAGCTGAGTTTCCAAAAAGCTTGACCACATATTGCTGGAAATAAGGAGCACCCACCGGCTTGCCCAGATAGTAATCAGGGTTCCGTTCCACTGTAAAACGGTCATTCCGAATCCACTCTTTAAATTTATAAGGTCCCAGATTGCCGGTATAAGTTAGATTATTGAACTCCGGCGCCCTGGTAAAAGCTTCAACATCACCTTCGTATTTAGTGGCAATGTACTTGGGATAAGGTATTAAATTGTAAATTCTATAAACAAACTCGGGGTCCACTGTCTGACGTGTGATAGTAAACGTGGTCGCATTAACCGCTTGCGGATTGACGTACACCGTTTTGCCGTCTACCTGTTCCTGCCAGTCACCTTTGTAAGGATAATTGAGCCAGTCAGAAAACATCAGATTTTTCAAGGTATACACATAGTCTTCGGCGGTAACCTGCGAGCCATCACTCCATTTGAGGTCATCCCTGATAGTGATGGTATAGACCAGTCCATCCGGAGATACCTCAACATCCTTAGCCAGGCACAGCAAATGGGTTTCGAGCTTGTTGTTGTAAATCGCCAGGGAGTCCAGGGTAAGACCGATATAACTAAAGGAAGTCCCATCAGCAACCAGCAGCAAGTTAAGTGACTCAGCGTCTCCACCATATTGTCCGCTGGTAAAAATCCCCGTCGCCTGCTTGGCTTTGCCGCCAGCACAGCCGCTGAGCAATATCAATATCACTATCAGCACCAATACTGTCAATACTCTTAACTTACCCATTTATCGGCCTCCGTAATTCGTCTTTTTATCTCTGCCACTTTTGTCCATCACCTTATTTCGACTGTCAACCCCTGCCCTGCATTTCGCCAGTCGCTTTATCACCTTGCTTGATTTAAAGCGGTTTTGATTGAGAAACCCTTTATTTTGTCCCAACATAGCAATCTGCCTTAATTAAAATTCAGTTTCAAACGGCTGATAACTTCCTCAACATTACCATCAGGCTCAGCATTAATAGTTCTAATAGTATCGTCAACCTTCTGTTTTTTAGCAGCACTCGAGAGGTCGTCAAGTGAATTGTAGTAGCCAGCCCGCCGGCCCAGCCTGTAGTTGAGCCGATCTTCCGGTGATAATGCCAGATATCTGTCGATAGCCGACAAACATGCCGCTTTCGCCTCAGGAAATTTACCGTCTACGTCAGGCAAAAGATTCATGATGTGGTCGCTCTTAATCTCGCTGGTAATCTCAAGCCGTTCGATAAGGTTTCCCAATTCCTCAACAACCTCGTCTTCTGTCTGCAACTCGAAATCCCCAGCGTCAAGTTTTGACCATAACGGCATAGACTGAATTACATACAGGCTGCGAATCCTGATAAAGTCAGGATTAATCTCATTAAGCACTCTCGCCGTCTCAGCAACATGCTCCGCCGACATCTTCCTGCCACCCAACCCAGGCATGATATACTCGCTCAGCGAAATACCAGCTTCTTTGATATTCTTGCCTCCCTTAATATGCTCTTCGGCCGTAACTCCT
This sequence comes from Chloroflexota bacterium, assembly GCA_037443085.1. GTDB lineage: Bacteria > Chloroflexota > Dehalococcoidia > GIF9 > UBA5629 > JBBIPA01. The sequence continues at coordinate 22,655 of JBBIPA010000023.1, forward strand.
TTTTGCATGTACTCCAGCACTTTATCAGAGCCGCTTTCCAACCCGATGTGCAACCGGGAGAGCCCCGCATCTTTCAAAGTTTTCAATTCCTCAACAGTCTTCTTAGCGGCAGTTTTCGAACGACCATAGGAGGTTATTCTGTTTAATTCAGGAAAAGTTTGCTTCAAAAAGGTAATGACCTGCACCAGGTTGGACGTCTTCATGATAAGGGTATTGGCATCCTGCAAAAAAGCAGATGTACTGCCCGCCCACATCCAGAGTGATACGTTGCGTATAGCCGCATTGTGCTGATACTGGTCGTACACAGCAGCCGCCACCTCCCTGATGCGAGCAGCATCCCCTGTTCTCCATGCCCGCTCTTTTATCTCATCCCTGATAGCCTTCGCTGTCTCTATGTCTTTCAAGATATCTTCAACAGGTCTCAGTTCAAACTTCCGCCCTTTATACACTGCGCAAAACTGGCAATGATTCCAGGGGCAATTCCTCGTTGCCCGTATCAGCAAAGAGTAAGCCTCGCTGGGCGGCCGTATCGGGCCGAGCTCAAAAGAATATCCGGGCAATTGCAACATCTTCATAGATGTTCATTATATATTCTGATTTGATGCGGAGGCAATAATGCAACGTTGCTTAAAGGAAATGGCAACAATATGGTATGCTATAAAGGAAATAGCCGCCCAACTAAACCGAGTTTATGCAGGAACAGTCATAAGCTATGAGCGAAATTAAAGTAATCTCTTTTGATGTTGAAGGAACACTGGTAACCACCGACTTCAGCTATGCCATCTGGTTCGAAGCTATCCCTCAAAAATACGCACAAAAGCACGGTATTCCTTTCGAGCAAGCTAAAAAAGTGGTCATGGCAGAATATGAGAAGGTCGGCGACCAGAGAGTGGAATGGTATGACATCAAATACTGGTTCCGTCAGTTCGACCTGGGCGATTATCAGCCTGCCATGGAGCAATACCAGAATAGAGTACAGTATTATCCTGAAGTTGCCGATATACTCACCTATCTGGGCAAGCGATATAAGCTTATCGCCGCCTCAGGCTCACCCAAAGAATTTCTGCGCCATTTGCTTCGAGACATTAAGCCACACTTTCATCGGGTCTTCTCTTCAATATCAGATTACCAGCAGGTGAAAACTCACCAGTTTTATCTAAACCTGTGCCGGACGCTGGATGTCTTCCCCGGGCATGTCCTCCATATTGGCGATAACCTGCAATTTGACGTCATGACTCCGAAGGGCGTAGGTATTCAGGCGCTCTACCTAGACAGGAAAAAGGAGAATAATCACCAGGATTCGTTGACCGACTTGAAGCAACTGAAAGACCACTTACCCATCTCATAAAAATAAGTCATGCCAGATATGTAATAGAAATGGAAATAAAAATTACCACACTGTCGGAAAATACTGCGGGGGCATTTGACCTGCTGGGAGAATGGGGGCTGAGCATCCTGGTAGAAGCATATGGCGCCAGGGTACTGCTGGATACCGGCAGAGATATATCGGCCGTCCACAATGCGGACGAATTGAGTATAGACCTGGATACTATTGATAAAATCGTCCTCAGCCATGGACACCATGACCATACCGGTGGCCTGCGAAACGTACTATCTAAAATGAACAGAAAAGGAATCGAGGTCATTGCCCATCCCGACGTTTTCGCTCCCAAATATGCCCGCCGTCAGGGTATAGACCGCTTTGTGGGAATACCCTTCCCCCGAAAAGAATTAGAGGATGCTGGAGCTCATTTCCGACTGGCCACCGCACCCATTATCATCAATGACCACGTTCTAACCACCGGCGAAATCCCCATGGTCACTGGCTACGAGCAAGTTGACGCCGCACTTTATGTAAAAAAAGGCGATTCCTGGCAACCAGACCCCTTGGCTGACGACCTGGCGCTGATAATAAAGTCCACCGCAGGTCTCATCGTCATCTTAGGCTGTGCCCATTGTGGAGCCGTCAATACACTACTCCACGCCCAAGCGCTCACAGGCATAGATAAAATTCATACCGTCATCGGTGGCACTCACCTGTTCAACGCCAATCGTGAACAGATTCAACTCACCATATCGGCGCTGAAACAATTTGGGGTGCAAAAGCTGGGCGTTTCTCACTGCACCGGCTTATCCACTGCAGCACTGCTAGCACGGGAATTCGGTGACGCTTTCTTCTTTAACACTGCCGGCACACAGGTTATCATACCCATCGAGTAGATTAGCTTAGCAGAGAAATCTAGCAGCCATTGCCGCAAAGAATAAATTTTAGCGACTACAGCCTTTCCACCTTAACTAAAGGAAGCAGCCTTGCCACATCTTCGCGGTGGCAGAGCTCCACGCCCGGCGTCAGCGCAGTTGCCGTACCAGCAGCTACCGCCAGGCGAGCAGCTTCCTCGAGGCTGGCACCCTGACTCAGCCTCATCACCAATCCAGCTATTGTCGAGTCACCAGCGCCCACTGTACTATCCACCTTGACCGGAGGCGGCGTTAGCTTCAGCATTTGCTTCCCATCAGAAATTATCAGCGGATCCTTGCCCCGCGAAATCGTCACAATCTCAATGCCCAGCGCCAGCAACGACTTTACCGCCTTGATAATCGCCCTGTCATTGTCTAGCTTGACTCCAAGTAATTCCGCAGCTTCATGAGCATTTGGTTTAATAATATTAGGCTTGGCTTCTATCCCCTTTTTAAGCCAGGCATCATCAGAGTCAAGCACTGTCTTTATGCCGCGATTCCTGGCATCATCAATCATCTGTCGATAAATATCATCGGGTATGCCTGGAGGAACGCTACCCGCCAAAACCAGGAAATCCGGCTTCGGCTGCATATTTCTTATCCTGCCCACTAAATCTTCCAATTCTTCCTTCGAAATTAACGGGCCAGGCGCATCAATCCTGGTCTGGCGACGGGTTTGCCAGTCAGTGATAATGAAATTACTCCGTATTTCGCCTTTAATCGGGGTGAAATCAAACGGAACACCCTGCTTTTGCAAAAGTTGTTTGAAGATGTCGCCATCAAAACCGCCTATAAAACCATAGGCAATGGTCTCACCTCCCAGTTCATGAACAACCCGGGAAACATTGATGCCTTTGCCGCCAGGGTCACGGCGTAAGCTGGTCCACCGATTCGCTTCATCTAACACCAGACCATCCACGGTAACCGATTTGTCCAGCGTCGGGTTAAGAGTGACTGTAGCGATCATTTAAACTTTCTCCACCTTTAGCAAATTGGTGCGTCCTGAAACACCAACAGGCACACCGCCAGTGATGACGACGAGGTCACCATCTTTGGCCAGCCCGGACTCTTTGGCTATCCCCGCCCCTTGAATGAACAGGTCGGTTATTTTCGAAGCAGAGGCAACTTTAAAAGCCCGAACTCCCCAAGATAATGAAAGCTGTCTCCTGGTTACCTGGCTGGAGGTAATTGCCAGCACCGGCACTTCGGGGCGGTATTTAGCAACGCGCCGCGCTGTGCTCCCAGAAGAGGTAAAGGCAACGATGGCAGCCGCTCCCAGTTGATGCGCAGTATGGCAGGCAGCATAGCTAATAGCATCCTCTGTTTTTGGCTGAAGGTCCTTACCTTTGTTTGCCAGTATCTCCTCGTAAGGCAAAGCAGCTTCAGCCTCGAGGGCTACCTGTGCCATCATGGATACAGCTTCAACCGGATACTGTCCAATAGCTGTTTCCTCGGACAACATAACAGCATCAGCACCATCAAAAATAGCATTCGCTACATCAGTAACTTCAGCGCGGGTGGGACGTGGTGCATCCACCATTGATTCCAACATCTGCGTAGCCACAATCACCGGCTTGCCCAGTCGGTTGCACTTCTGAATAATACGCTTCTGAACTACCGGTACTTTCTGTATAGGCAAATCGATGCCCAGGTCACCTCGGGCCACCATAACACCATCAGCCGCCTCCAGTATCTCATCTAGATTATTCAGCGCCTCATGCCGCTCTATCTTAGCGATGAGCATCAAGCTGGAATCTTTCTGCTGCAAAAATCGCCTGACTTTTAGAACATCTTCTGCTTCTCTAACAAAGGATATGGCCACAAAATCAACTTTATGCTCTACTCCGAAATTGAGGTGCCTCCAATCATCCTCCGTAATCGAAGTAATCCCCAGGTTAGCCCCTGGAACATTAAAACCCTGATTATCCCCCAATCTACCACCGGTTATTACTTTACATTTGATATCATAGGTGGTTATGCCTGTTATCTCCAGCCTTACAGTGCCATCACCCAGGAAGATAGTATCACCTAGCTTCACATGCTTGGGAAGATCGGGCAGGTCTACAGATACCTGATGCTCGTCGCCTAATACCTGCTTGGTGGTAATGATAAACTCATCCTCCGCCCTTAACACTACCCCGCCCTTCTTAGTTTTGCCTGTCCGTTCTTTAGGGCCGGGAAGGTCCTGTAAAATAGCTATGGGCACACCAACCTGGCCTGCTACTCGACGAAGCGTGCGGATACATCTAGCATGTTCTGTATTCGTACCGTGGGAAAAGTTAATCCGCGCCACATCCAGACCAGCCCTAAGCAGGTCGGCTATAACTGCGGTTGAATTACTGCTCGGACCAATGGTGCAGACTATCTTGGTTCTTCGAGGGTTACTACCAAGAATATCAGAAGACATGCTATGCTCTTAATACATTTTATACCAGTTTTCCGGAACAGCAACCAGTTCATGAGGGCCTATGCCAAGTTTGCGATACCAGGGGACAGCGTGCCTAGTAGTTATTTCTACAAGTTTCTTTAGCCTGTCCGCCACAGTCGTCTTCAGATAGGCAAGCCTTTGCTCTCTATCAGCAAACCCCAACACCTCCTGCCAGATTGCCCTGCCCCCGAGAAATCCTGAGGCTCCTGCCTGGCAGGCTATTTTCACCTGCCAGGAGAAGGTTGGATAATCTACTCCAGCACTCAACAGCACCCAGGGTACTCTCGAAACCTCGTTCAACTCCTGGCACACCTCTAGAGCTTTCGCCTCATCTTTCTCATAGTTGAGGTCAACAGGAAACTCCGCCTTAAGCACATCGATTGGCAATGCCGTTATCTGACGGGCTGTCTCGATTACCAGCTCCGGCTTCCTGGCAGCAAACTGTGCCGGGTTAGCCTTCTCTGCCTCAACAGGATAGCTTACCGGCTCAACCAGAAGAGGTAAATCATGTTTGGTACATTCTTTCGCCACCGCTCGCACCGTTTCCAGTTGCTTTTTGGCGACCTTTGCCAGGTCTGGACGATAATAGAGTAATATCTTAACTGCCGAGCCACCCATCCGCTTGATTTTCTCCACACTCCATCCATCCAGCAAAGTGGTCACTCGTCCTTCAGGATTATTCTGATAGCCAGTAGCCTCCACACTCACCAGCAGGCCAGTATGGCCAGGCAGAGCTCCGCCAGCAATACTTTGAGCCGCGCCATAGACCGGGTCTAATAACACGGCGCTGGCTTGGGGAGCTAACGCAGAGCAAATATCCAACTTCCACTCCACCATCTCTTTATAGCCGATTTTTTTGCCCAGCTCTTTCTCAATAGCAGACTGCAGTGAACCACGATGGTCGAGAGCACAGATAACAAAAACCCCGTCAGTGGTTGAAATTTGCTGCAAGCCTCTAATCTTTCCGATACTAAGATTGCTCATATTCATCTCCCCGCTATATGCTGACGGTTAACAAAACTATATCGTTTTACTACCGATTTATCAAGTTAATCAAGCTAATATTATGGTACAATAGAAAATAATCTCAGGCTCGTAATCACCAATACATTATCGCTTTGCCTGGCATACTAACAACGAGTCTTGATTCATTCTAATACAGAGGCCAGAGTTTTTAA
>JBBIPA010000024.1:0-28380 GCA_037443085.1 Chloroflexota bacterium
GTTAAATTTGCTCGGCTTTGGCTCAGTTACAAAAACTTAATTTGGACAAGAGTGACTTGCTATACAGTGTTATACCCATTGTAACTACCATTTATTAAAATCCCGTTAAGAAAAAAGTGGCTTGACTTCATCCTGGTCGCTCATTATAATGAGCACGTATTCAATATTTGGAGCAATGGTTGATGCTGCATTCCTACATTATCTCCACTAACCACCAAAAGGTGCTGAGCCTGCTGGCAAAATTTTCTGATGAGGAATTCTACGAAAGGGAAGTGGCTCGCCAGCTCGGCATATCTTCGGGCTCGGCAAATCGGGCGTTAAACGAGCTATTTTCATCCGGAGTCGTCACACGGCGGCGAGAGGGGAAAATGTATTTCTATTCGCTTGATTTCTCTAATGCCGCAATTACAGAGTTCAAGAAAATAATAAACCTTTTGCTGATTGAGCCACTAATAGCAAAACTAAAAAAGGTTTCAAACCGCATAGTACTATATGGCAGCTGTGCTCAGGGAACAGATACCTCTGAAAGCGACCTGGATTTATTCGTGGTATCCAGCAACAAAGAAAAAATGGCAAATATTATCAGCAAATTCCGATTTCCCCGGGGATATGAGACTATTCATATTCAACCAGTCATTAAAACACCTGTGGAACTATTGGCGGGAGATAAGTCAGAGCGTTCTTTCATTGAAGAAGTTGATCGTGGCATAGTACTATGGGAAAGGGCTGCCAGTGAATCAAGAGTTTGAGCAATGCCTGGAAAATAAAAGGATTATTCCCTTTGCTAGAGGTAAAAAACTGGTAAAAAAAGAGCTGTCAGTTGCCCAGAGTGACCTGTCAGACGCCAGAGCAGGCTATGGAAACAAGCGCTACAAGTGGTCAACTATTCAGGCTTACTATGCCATGTTTCATGCTGCCAGAGCGCTGGTTTACTCACAAGGTTATCGTGAAAAGAGTCATTACTGCCTGGCTGTAGCCTTGAAGGCTTTATTCGTAGATGCAGCTAAAATGGAGGCTCAATCAGTTCGTGATTTTCTTAATGCTATGAATCTTCGTGAAGCAGCCGATTATGAGTCTCAATTTTTCTCAGTCTGGAGCTAAAGCAGTTATTGCTTCAGCAGAGAAATTCATCGAGAAGGCGATTGCCATTTTAGGTATTGGTGAGTAGTATATGAGCCGGGAAGAAACAGGTAAAAAACACAACAAGATGGAGCAGACCGGTATCTGGTTTCAAAATCATGGTTTATTTTCTGACCATTTCCTTCAAGCACGTCTGCCTGAATGGAAAGAGTGGCAAGCAGACGCGGAGCTGGCCACTTTCCGCAAAGGTCTTCTATCATTATATGACTCTAAAAAGCTCCTCTTATCCCATATGAATGAGGCACAAACAGAGGAGGAGTTTGTGCAACCCATCTTGAATCTCCTCGGCTACAGCAGTAGCTACGTAGTCCAGCCTGCTACTAAGTTGGGTAAGCAGACTAATCGTCCCGACTACGCTCTATTCCCGGATGAGGCCACAAAGAACAAAGCCTACACCAAAATAAAGAATAACGACTATTCTCTCTGTATCGGAATTGCCGATGCCAAGTACTGGGAGCGTGAACTTGATTTGAGTAAGTCAAGCGAACAGGACACGTTCACAAGTCAAAACCCTTCGTTTCAGATAGCCGGGTATTTAACCGGAACAACGCAAAACTGGGGAATTCTCACCAATGGTCGATTCTGGAGATTGTACAGCAGCAAGTCTCATCTACCGCTGGGTAATTACTACCAGATTGACCTGATTCAGCTACTGGCAGAAACTTCTCTAGAAAGTCTGAAATACTTCTATATTCTATTCCGCAAACAGGCTTTGCTTCAGATTGAGGGCAAATCGTTCCTGGACCGTGTCCTTGAAGGCAGCGCGGAATATGCGGTTGAACTTGAGACTGATATTAAAGAGCGCGCCTATGATGTGGTTGAACTCCTGTGTCGGGGTTTTGCCGCCGACTTCACCGCTGAACAACTGACTGCCGTAACATTAAAGAATATCTATGACAACTCGTTGACCCTGCTCTACCGTCTGCTGTTTGTATTCTACGCCGAGGCCAGGGAGCTGCTGCCCTTATCCTCCAGTGTGAGCTATCGTGAGAATTACAGTTTACGAAAGCTAACTCACGATATTGACCAGATAGTCTATAAACTCTACGGGCTTACCGATGAGGAAATAGCTATTGTCGAGGGTCGTATTCCTGCTGCAAATTAGTGATTATAGGGATGGTTTGAGTGCACATTCTGGTGACCGGAGCCGCTGGCTATATCGGAAGTTTCGTAACCAGGTCGCTCATTAATGAGGGATACCAGGTTATAGCGCTGGATAACCTGCAACAAGGACATCGAGAGGCGGTCCACCCTGATGCCCGCTTTGTTGAGGTCGACCTGTGCCATGTACCAGTGTTAAGGAATGTATTTGAGCAATATCCGATACAGGCGGTTGTTCATCTAGCTGCCGTGTCATTTGTAGGTGAATCTGTGGTTAACCCTCAGAAATATTTCCAGTCGAATCTGGTATTCGGACTTAATCTTCTGGATATCATGCTGGAACATAAAGTGCTCGAGCTCGTCTTCTCGTCATCGGCCGCTGTTTACGGCAGTCCAGATGCTAAACCCATCAGGGAAGACCAGCCAGTAGTCCCACCTCTAAATCCTTATGGTGAGACCAAGCTAATATTCGAGAGAATACTCCAGCGCTATGAACATGCCTATGGTTTAAAATATATTGCCCTGCGCTATTTCAATGCTGCTGGTGCTGATAATGGTTTAGGCGAAGACCACAGGCCAGAAACTCATCTAATCCCCAATGTTTTGAAAGTAGCCCTGGGGCAAGGTGAAGCGCTACCGGTATTTGGTACTGATTACCCCACTCACGATGGGACTTGTGTGCGTGATTACGTTCATGTCGCTGATATTGCCAAAGCTCATGTAACTGCCTTAAGGAACCTGGGCTGCATGAAGTCCAGCAGAGTTTACAACCTGGCCAATGGCAAGGGTTTTTCAGTACTTGAAATAGTTACGGCAGCAAACAGAGTCACCGGTGTAAAAATTCCTGTGGTATATCGTCCCAGGCGGCAGGGTGACCCGGCATGTCTAATAGCCTCAGCGGAACGAGCCAAATCAGAATTAGGCTGGCAGCCCGTGCATCAAGAGCTGGAAGATATTGTGCGGAGTGCCTGGCTCTGGCAGAAGGAACACCCCCATGGCTATTAGCAGCGCTCGAAGCAATTAGATAAAACTAAAAACGAACCTGCTGGAAACAGCTGCTCAAAACGACTTAGCGTATATCAACTGTGGCATTGGTGAACTGTTTACCGTACACACCCGGCGCAATGTTAACCAGCACATGCTTGGCCACTACAATAAAGGTACCTTCTTTTTTCAGACGCCTGGCTGAACTTTCTACAGAGAGATCATACCTGAATCTTACTTTACCCCGCTTGCTTAATCTCGATGCCAGGTCTGGTTCCATACCATAAAAAAGCCCTTCGCGAAAGCCTGTTACTTTTTGAAAGGCCTCTTTTCTGACGGCAAGGTTACCGCTGGCTATAGAAGCACGCTTGCGGAGGAGGCGATTGACTAGTATTTCCAGTGGCATGCCCACCAGTAAATACAGGGAACGAATAAGCAGTTCACAGAGAATACCGCCGTCTTTATAGACATATGGGCCGGAGAGAGCGACGAGCTTGACATCATTATGGAACTCATGCCAAACTTTCCCGAGGTGATCTCTGGGGAGCAAATTATCGGCATCAACGAACTTTACGATACTACCTCTGGCTTCTGCTGCTCCACGATTATAGGCAATTGCCAATCCTTTTCGCGGTTCATTGATCAACCTGACTTCAGGGAACTCCTGCTGCACTATGTCAGCCGTGGCATCCGTGCTGGCATTGTTAACAACGATTACCTCGTAGCGGTTCGCCATTTCATCCTGGGCAAGAACAGACCGCAGGCAGGAACGAATCGAATGTTGCTCGTTATACGCTGGGATAACTACAGAGATATGTAACATCGGTATACCACCCCTCAGCATAATAGCAAACCACGGTGTCCAATTCAATAGCTTAATCACAGAAGTCGTGATTTTTGAAAATACCTGGCAGATAACCTCCCAGGTGACAGAAAATCGGCACTCGGATTGCCCAGCTGGTAAGAAAATAAAGCCGATTACTTCAGCCCGTGTTGCAGGGCGATGACCGCTGCCTGGGTGCGGTCGGATACACCCAGCTTTGCCAGTATAGCGCTGACATGATTGCGAACCGTGCCCTCCGATAAAAATAGCTGCTCGGAGATATCCTTGTTATTCAAGCCCCTTGCCAGCAGGCGTAATATCTCTATTTCCCGCTCGGTCAGCTTGCTGGTGATTAACGTGGTGGGCTGTATTTGCTGGCTGGAAGCCTGCTGCAATATTTTCCCGGCAACAGAGGGGTCCAGGTAGACTTTGCCCGCTACAGTTCCCCTGATTGCCTTGATGACTTCATCGCGGGGAGTATCCTTCAGCAGATACCCTGAAGCTCCCGCCTGTATGGCATCAAACACCCCTTCATCATCGTCATAGGTGGTCAGCACCAGTACTTTAACCCCAGGATGTTTCACCCGTATCTGCCGCGTGGCTTCGACACCGTTCATAATAGGCATTTTCAAGTCCATTAACACTAGGTCCGGTGCTTTTTACGCCACCCATATCCACGGCGGCAGCGCCATCTTCAGCCATTCCCACCACATCAATATCCGTTTCCAGTTTAAGCAACATTTCCAGACCATCGCGGACAATCGCCTGGTCATCGCAGATAATTACTTTCACAAAATTGCAGCAAAGCGGATCATGCGTACCATATCTGAATCAGGCGCAGTTTTCTTCATAGAGTAGTTATACTCCACAACCGTTCTCGATTTCATGTGTCTGCAGTCATATAGCTGCAGCGCCGACGTATCGCCAAGCTCACCTGCGTTGTCGGGGCAACAAGCCAGTCAACCCACTCAGCAACAGCCAACCGAAGACCGGGGTCAACGCCAGCCACCGGACGCTGCCAGTATGACCGCAGTGTTAAACAGAGCAGCCGAAATTCTGGGAGTTTCTGCGGATAAATTCACCGCCGCCTTCCAGAAGGCCATGCCAACACCTCCATCAGGTCAACAGTGGCAGCAGCCCGGTGGGCCTCCGCCTGGTCAACAGCAGGGGCAGCCTCCAACGCCTCCATCAGGGCAGCAGGGACAGCCACCTGGACGAGGTCAATTCATAATGCTAGAATGGCAGCAGAGCTGAATATCTCTGCTGACACTATTGCCAAGGCTATGGCTCAGGCACAGCAAGAATTGAGGAATAAGTAATTACCTTCTTCTTTAATAATTCCTTAACATTTCAAAAATATAATGACAATGGCGTAAACCATGCAACCAGAAAAAGGAGATTGCAGCTACAGTAAAAAGTGGTGCTCACAGCCGTTCACCCCATAGCCTCAAATACAGCTAACCGAAAAGTGACCGATGCAGATATTCAGACTTGTCCCCGAATATGGTTCAGTGAGCCACAGGGTAAAGCTAATCATTATGGCAACTGTATTACTGTTGGAGCTAATGTTAGGCGCGCTGGGTCTGCCCCAGGCAGTACAGTCGCAGTCCCCGTCCCGTGATTTGCAGTGGACGAGGATAGATAAGCCCGGCGCGACAGGCAATGTGGTGGTTCCCGGTTCGGATGTCAGCGAAATCGCCATCGGCAGCTCCATCTGCTATGCGCTCGACACCAATCCGCCGGGAAGAATATACCGCTCTATGAGCGGCGGCCTGCGCTGGGAGGATATCAGCCCGTTTTTGCTCGCCGCTGGCGCGGCACTGCCGGCAACCAAAATTGCCGTGGCCCCCGATGAGCCAGCCATCATAGCTGTGGCCACCAACGGGGGCACCAATTTCTACCTCTCGGTTGACGGCGGCATTACCTGGGGGAACATGCACATGGGAGTACCGATTGGCACCATCGAGTCCATCGCCATCTCTAAATCATACGGCGAACGCAATGAGCAGCGGGATATCCTGGTGGGCACCGCCCTCTTTGGCGACAACCTCAGCAGTGGTCAGGTATTGCTGCTCCACCTGGGCAGCGTGGTGCCGTACTGGAGAAATCTCAATATCAGGGTTGATCCAGCCCTTATCGGCGGTGACGTGTCAGCAGTAGCCTTTTCGCCCAGCTATACCGATGACCGGACCATAGTGGCTGTAGCCTCGACAGGCGCTGATGTGGCTCTTCCCGCTGCCAAGCGGAATCGTACTTTTTTATGTATTGGCACTAATCTCGATGTGGTAACGGGTAATATCGACTGGAGTGCCGACCCCAACTGGCCGATAGAAATTCCACCGGGAAGCTCGGTGGGTGATAGTGCCGCAGCAACGCTCATCGCTGGCGGCTTAGCCTTGCCCGGTAATTTCTCGGCGACGGGTGGCCCGGGCAAATCAACGCTGGTCTATGCTTTTTATCGGGTGGACTCTGTACCGCTTCCAGTTACAGGCCCCAGCGATGCCTACCGGATTGACGTTTCCATGCCACCTACGCCGGTCATTGCTTTCGCTCCTGGCGCTGGCAGCAGGCGCTACAGCAGCATCGCCCTATCTGGCAACAAGCTGCTGGCAGGAGAGACAGTTCCACAACCTGGCGACCCGCCTCTTACCATAGGTGTTCGCATTTCGCTCAACGCCAGTACCACCACACCGGCATTTACCATCTCAGGTAATCCCTACGGGCAAAGCAATGCCAAAGTCGCCTGGAGCGGCAGTGTCGCCTATTGCGGCACCGGCGGTGCCGAGAGCGGCTTCTCCATCAGCAATGATAACGGGGCGCACTGGTCTCAGGTAGGGCTCATTGATACAACGGTCATTCTCCAGGATGTGGTGGCAGCTTCCAGCCCTCAGAGCATATTCATCGCCTCTACCAGCACCACCAATATCGAATCTGTGTGGCGGAGTGCCGGTGAGCCGCTGGGGCAGTACTGGGGGCGGGTGCTGGCCATTAATGCAGTGTCAAACAAAATCATTGTGCGCCTCAGCCCGCAATACCGCGATGATTATACGGTCTATGTATGCGAAGTTGGCTGGTCGGGACCAGTGCCGAATTATAGCCAGTTCTGGGTATCGCATGACCGGGGCAATGCCTGGAAGCAGTATTATCCTCCGCTGGGGATTATTGACCTGGCAGTGGCGGAAAAGAAAGTATGCTATGTAGCGCTGCCCGGTGGCAGAGTGTCCAAAAGCGATAACAGCGGGCAGTTCTGGAAAAATGCCGAACCCACCTGGTTGCCGGAGATTACCATGTTGTCCTTAGCCGGGGCTGATACCGTCCTAGTCGGCGGCAGGCACGGCGATGTTGCCTATTCCAGCGATGGCGGCATGAGTTATACCCTCATAGCAGAGAACCTCAGGAATGATGCCCCGGTGCAGGTAGTTGCTGACGCACGCTATCAAGAGAATAGCTTCATCTATGCCGGCTGCCGCAATATTATCTATCGCTGGGTGATAAATCAGAGTCAGCGCTGGGACATTATCAGGAGAACGGCTGCCGGCAGGCAGATAAGCGGCATGGCCTCGGTTAAGGGCATCATTTATGGCTTGTGGCACACCGCGGCTGGGGGAAGCGGGGCGGAGCGGTCGCTGGACCCGGCAGTTTCGCTGACCTCGCTGGAGTGGGATACATTGCAGGCCGGGGCAACCACAGCTCGGTTTGATATCACTCCCACCGCGCTGAAGTATTCCATCTCAGATACCACCGTTATCCTGTGGACTATTGACACCGCACCTGCGGCTCCGCAGGACAATACGGTGATGGTGTATTTCGACTGTCTGGCCTGGAATAGACCCAATTTGACACTGAGTAATAATGCGGTTATCGGCTGCGACCCGGCAGCAGGACGCAACCAGGAAGTCAATTTCACCTGGGACGATATCTGCGCCGACAACCGCTACCAGCTCCAGATTGCCAAAGACGATAAATTTACCCTGCGGGTATTTGATTCCAGCGATGCCTTCCCCTTCCTGCTGCCCCCTGATATCACGTCGCCGTCCCTGGTCTACTTTGCCGGTGGTGGTGGCACCTTCCCCGCACTGGCTGGCATTCCGGTGCCGGAGCTGGAATGCGGGCACGGCTATTACTGGCGCGTCCGGGCGCGCGCTGCGGTCACTGGCGACGTCATCCGCAGCCCCTGGTCGGAGTCACGTGCCTTCACCATCAAGGCAGGGTTCCGGGTGACTACCCCCTACTACGGGCCGCAGTTGCTGGCTCCTGACAACGGCTGCGGCTGTCCCTGCAATGCGCCGGCAGCATTCTCCTGGACACCGTTCAAAGAGACCACGGATTACCGTTTCGAGCTGTCCACCAATCCCGACATGAGCCGGCCCCTGGTATCCACCACGGTGAAGGCCACGGCATACCAGTACCGGGGTCAACTGAAATGTGATACCACCTATTTCTGGCGGGTTATGGCAGTGCAGCCGGCACCCAGCGAATGGAGCGCGGTATTTTCCTTCAAGGTTCATCCCACCGAGCCGACAGCAACTACCACACTGGCTGCCACGGCTCCGGTGACACAGACACCGCTATGGGTATGGCTGGTTATTGGTCTTGGCGGCATGCTAGTAGTCATTATAATAATATTGATGTTATCATTAAAAAGAGAGGAGGAGGTAGAAGAATGAAGTTAGTAAAGATTTATCTCACTACGCTGACATTTATAGCTGTGGTGGCACTGTCTCTGGTGGGCTGCGCCGCCAAACCCAGTACGACGACAACAACTCAACAGGTTGTTACCGTCCAGAAGGGCAACCTGAGGCAGGATGTCACCGCCAGCGGCAACCTGGCCCTTTCCCAGACGGCAGACCTGGCCTTCGACGTTTCGGGATATGTGTACCGGGTACTGGTGGAGGTGGGCGACCCGGTGAAGAAAGGGCAACTGCTGGCAGATGTCGACCCGTTCGACTGGGAAAAGGAGAAGAGGCGTCTGGAAAGGGCAGTGATTTCAGCCAGAGAGAGTGTCAACAACGCCCAGATATCCCTGGAGAAAGCCCAAAATCCTACCACCACCACCAGCACTATTTCCGGTGCCATCTCAGCACCGGATCCACTGGATATTGAGACCAAGAAGCTCCAGTTGCAGCGGGCTAAAATGTCGCTCGACGATGCCCAAAAGGAGCTGGATCGCTATCTCAAGACCAGCCCCCAGATACTGGCACCTTTCGATGGTTTCGTCACCGCGGTTAATGTGAAAGGCGGCGATGAGCTGTTCAAAGGCAGGGTTGCTGTGTCCATCGCTGACCCGGCTAAGTTTCAAGCCAATATCCTGGTTAATGAAATGGATATAAGTCGCATCCAGATGGATATGCTGGCCACGGTGCAGGTGATGGCATCGCCGACCAGCACCTTTCCGGCCAAAGTGACCGCCATCGCTCCGACAGCCACCAATCAAAGCGGCGTGATTAATTATAAGGTGAAAGTCGAACTGCTGTCCGCAGAGGAGATCAGGCAGCTTCGGGCAACTCAAGCTCAGAGGGGACCACCATCTCAAACCGGGCAAGCGCCATCAGGACAGGCTCCGTCAGGACAGGGAACAGCACCACAGGCTGGTCAACAGGGGCAGGGTTTCCAGGGAACGCGACCTCAATCCGGGCAATTTGCCAGACCACAGACAGGCAGCTCAGCCCCTTTGACTCTAGAGCAGCTGCGGGATGGCCTCTCGGTAACCATTACCATCGTTGTTCAGGAGAAGCAAAATGTGCTCATGGTGCCGAATCGGGCAATTACCCGTCAGGGAACGAACAGCGTGGTCCAAATACCGAAAGGAGAAACGACCGAGGCGCGGGTGGTAAAAACAGGGATAAGCAACACCCAGTATACCGAGATTGTGGAAGGGATCAGCGAAGGTGAGAAGGTGGTCATCACCACCACTACTACGACACCATCAAGCACTGCACAGTCTCCCATGGGCCAACCATTTGGGGGGACTGGTGGCGTGAGGATACCGATACGATGATTGTCCTCAAGGATATTGTAAAAGTGTATCCCATGGGCACCAGGGAGCTCACCGTGCTCAGAGGTGTTAACCTGCAAGTTAAAAGTGGCGAGATGGTAGCCATCATGGGGGTATCCGGCTCGGGCAAGTCAACCCTGCTCAATATCATTGGCTGCCTTGATATTCCCACTTCAGGCAGCTACCAATTGGAAGGTACTGAGGTAAGCCGTCTTAGCCGTCGGGATTTGGCGCTGGTGAGAGGTAAGAAAGTAGGCTTCATCTTCCAGCAGTTCAATTTGTTGCCCCAGCTCTCGGCGCTGGCCAATGTGGAGCTGGGGATGCAGTATTCAGTAGGTGTCGACCGGCAGCGTGCGCTGGAAGCTTTAGCCAGCGTGGGGCTGGCAGACCGGGTGAACCACCGACCCCGAGAGCTTTCCGGAGGAGAGCAGCAGCGTGTGGCCATTGCCCGGGCGCTGGCCAAGAAACCGCCTTTTATCCTGGCTGATGAGCCTACCGGAAACCTTGACAGTAAGTCTGGAAATGAGATTATCTCCATACTGACCAATTTGCATAAGGAACAAAATATCACCCTGCTCATGATTACCCATGACCCCGGTGTGGCTCAGCATTGCCAGCGCATCGTCCGCATTATGGACGGACAGATAATAGGGGACGAAAAAGCATGATAAAAAATGGGACTTCGCCATTATCTCCTCAAAAAAGCAAGGGATTGAGTGATAAGCTCCAAAACATGATTAAAATCTTCAGCCGGAGCAATGGTGACGTTGCCATAAAACGTCAGACAATAATGCAAAAATGGCTCCAACCTCTCTATACCGCCTGGGTTGGTGTGGCAACGCACAAGCTCCGAAGCTCTTTAACCATACTTGGTGTGGTTATCGGGGTTGGCGCCGTAATCAGCTTGATGTCAGTGGGCCGCGGTACGGAGGCACGCATTGTGTCCAGCATACAAAACCTGGGCTCAAACCTGTTGTTCGTATCACCGGGAGCTACCACGGCAGGTGGCGTCAGGAGCGCCTTTGGCAGCGCCACCACTCTTACTCTTGATGATGTCAAAGCAATAGCGGAACAGGCTCCATATGTAGTCGCCGTGGCTCCCACGAACCGGGCTTTCTTACAAGTGGTCGCCGGCAGTTCTAATCTGCGTGCCCCGATTACCGGTGTTACCACGGAATATCAGCAGGCGCTTAATCTGCAACTGGCCGAAGGCGACTTCTTTACGGATTACCAGTACCAGGGAGGTATGCGCGTAGCTGTGCTCGGCTCGTCTGCCAGGACAACGCTCTTCGGGGATGGCGATGTCATCGGTCAGCAACTACGGGTCGGCAACATCGTGGTCCAGGTCATCGGCGTTCTACAGAGCAAAGGGGCGTCCATGCTCGGTCCTACCGATGACACCATTTATATTCCGCTTACCACGCTGAGGCAAACGGTTACCGCACAGCGCACCACCAGTGG
Source organism: Chloroflexota bacterium (assembly GCA_037443085.1). Classification (GTDB taxonomy): domain Bacteria; phylum Chloroflexota; class Dehalococcoidia; order GIF9; family UBA5629; genus JBBIPA01. The sequence continues at coordinate 11,505 of JBBIPA010000024.1, forward strand.
GGCGTATACCGTCAACCAGATTATCATCAGCCTAGCTGACAGGAAATATGTTAAGGAAGCCACGGCTGCTGTCACCAGCATTCTTCAAACCACACACCGGCTATCTGCGGAGCAGGAAAACGACTTCACCATCACCTCACAGGAAGATGTCATTAACATGATTTCGCAGGCGACCAGCAGTATGACCCTGCTGCTGAGCGCCATCGCCGCCATTTCACTCCTGGTCGGAGGCATCGGGGTGATGAATATCATGCTCGTTTCAGTGATAGAACGAACACGTGAAATTGGCGTGCGTAAGGCGCTAGGAGCACAGGAGCGCGATATCTGGATGCAGTTCCTTATCGAGGCAGCCATGCTTACGCTATCTGGAGGTATTATCGGAGTTGTTCTGGGGTGGGGGGTATCTGTGCTCATTCAAAACCTGGGGAATACCACCACCGTGATCTCGGCTGACATCATTGCCCTGGCTATCTCGGTATCTATTGCCATCGGTGTCTTCTTTGGCTTTTATCCTGCCTGGCAGGCATCACGCCTTAACCCTATTGAGGCGTTGAGGTCGGAGTAAACTATCAACCAATTAACCTGGCTAACTTATGAAAATATGTGACAAGATGTTATATTGTTAACACCAGTTGAAACGGCAGATAAGCCCCATAATTTACAGTGAGCCAACCGTGACATCGCCAGTCATTCATATCAACGAACTGCGTAAAATATATACTGTCAGTCAGCAGGAGGCCGGTGCCGTAGCTGCATTAAAAGGTTTGGTGCAGCGCCGCAAGTTAGAAATCCCTGCAGTAGACGGCATCTCATTTGACCTGACTGCTGGTGAGATAGTGGGCTTTCTGGGCCCCAATGGTGCCGGAAAAACTACTACACTGAAGATGCTTTCGGGCCTACTGCATCCTACATCGGGTGGGGTGACGGTGCTGGGTTACATTCCCTGGAAGCGAGAGAAAGCATACTTGCGCCAGATTACACTGGTGATGGGTCAGCGCAATCAACTGGTATGGGACATTTCGCCTCTCCATTCGTTCGAGTTGAACCGCGCCATTTATCGTATTCCATACGATAGTTACCGCCGTATGCTCAAAGAATTGACTGATCTCCTGGAGCTGGAGCCGCTCCTGAACAAACCGGTTCGCAACCTTTCACTCGGCGAGCGGATGAAATGCGAAATCGCGGCAGGACTTCTTCACCGCCCCAGTGTGGTTTTTATGGATGAGCCGACTATTGGTCTTGATGTGACTATGCAGCGGCGCATCCGGTCCTTCATCGCTGAGTACAATCATCGCTTCGGGGCAACGGTTCTGCTGACCAGCCATTATATGGCTGATGTAGAAGCACTTTGCCGGCGAGTAGTGGTCATTCATCAGGGCCGGCTTCTCTTTGATAGCGACCTTTCAAGCTTAGTCCAGAAATTCAGCGAGCATAAAACCATCATAGTGCAGCTAAGGGATTGCCAGGCCGATTTGCAGTCATATGGCGAAGTTATATCGTGCAACGATGGTCGCGTTGTCCTTAGAGTTCCCAAAGCCAAGACCGCATATGTCACCGAGCGGTTACTAGCGGATTTTCCTGTAGTAGATTTGCTGGTTGAAGATTCCCCGATTGAGGAAGTTATCGAACGGGTATTCGCGCAGGAGAAAGCATGAAAGCTCTGGTTGAGCTATACATGCAGCAATTTAAAACTACTCTAGCCTCAATGTTCCAGTACCGTGCCTCACTGCTTATCTGGATGATCGGTCAGGTGCTCGAACCGCTGGTCTATCTCATTGTATGGTCCATAGTTTCGAACACCAGTGGTGGCAGCGTTGGTGATTACACTACCAGGGAATTCGCCGGCTATTTCATCGTGCTTATGCTGGTTAATCAGTTCACCTACACCTGGATAATGTACGAGTTCGAATACCGCATCCGGGAAGGGATCCTATCCTTTGCGCTGCTGAAGCCGGTAAACCCGATACACTCGGACATTGCCGATAATATATCCTCGAAATTAATGACACTGCCCATCATGATGCTTGTCGCCGTCGGCTTAGCAGTGGCGTTTCAGGCTTCTATTTCCCCTGTACCGTGGGCAATAGTATTATTCATCCCGGTATTATTGCTTGCCTTTGTGGTCAGATTCCTCCTGGAATGGACTCTGGCCCTGGCAGCGTTCTGGACCACACGCGTGGGTGCCATTAACCAAACTTACTTTGTCTTGATGCTGTTCCTATCAGGACAGATTGCTCCACTGGCACTTCTCCCCTCTCCAGTACAGATTCTGGCTGACATCCTGCCTTTCCGCTGGATGATCGGCTTCCCCGTAGAGCTATTGCTTGGTCGGCTTACTATAGTCGAGGCGTTGACCGGTCTGGGCGCCCAGGTTGCCTGGCTGCTCGCGGGTTTAGTACTGCTTCGGATAGTATGGCGGTCAGGGATAAAGATTTATTCAGCGGTGGGCGCATGAACTATCTTCGTCTACTTGTCGCTTTCTTAAGGGTCAGTATTATCGGCGAAATCGCCTATCGGGTCAATTTCATATGGCAATTGTTCCAGTCGATTCTCAGCCTGATTGTATCTCTGGGTGGCTTATCCGTGATTTTTTCCTATGCCGATACTCTGGGTGGCTGGAGGCCCGAGGAAATCCTGGCGCTTGTTGGCGTCTACTTTCTCGTTGGTGGCATGATCAGACTCATCATCCAGCCGGGCATGGAGCAGCTCATCGAATCGGTTCGTGATGGCACACTCGACTTCACGCTGACCAAGCCTGAGGATGCACAGGTCATTATCAGCATCGGGCGGGTAGACATCTGGAGGTTAATTGACATCGTGCTGGGACTGGGCGTACTGGCTGCGGCATTAATTGGGTTGGGAGGAAAAATAGGAGGATGGCAGGCAGGAATGTTTATCCTCATGCTGGTTGCTGGTGCCATCATCATTTACAGCTTCTTTTTGATCCTGGCCACGCTTTCCTTCTGGTTTGTAAGAGTAGAAAACATTCTGGTCGTCTTTCACAGCATGTACGAGGCTGGCCGCTGGCCGGTGAGCCTGTACCCGGGATGGTTGCGTTATGCGCTTACCTTTGTAGTACCCGTGGCTTTTGCCACTACGGTGCCAACCGAAGCCCTGACCGGCAGGCTTGCCTGGGAAACCTCGCTGGTCGCTGTGGTTCTAGCAGTGGTGTTGTTGATGCTTTCGCGAGTATTCTGGAAGTTTGGCTTGCGGCGCTATTCCGGAGCATCAGCGTAAAGCTTAATTTCCTCTAAATTCCATAACACTCACTACCACAGATGGACCACTTCATATTAAAGGCAAAGTCACAATTGTTGCACAATAGTCAGAACAGTACAATATTGCATTTATATGCCTTTATGTGCCAGGTAAATATTAAGAGTAAGCCAGCGCGGAGGTGAGCTTATGGTTATCCCCAAAGAATGGTTCACTGTGAAGGAAGCCGCTGAATACCTGTGCATATCCCGGAGGACCACAAATTGACCGTGGAAGGCGGACTGCCGGCTTTTCGTATTGGCAAAGAGGTTGCAGGAAAGTAGCAACCGGCTGTTTTGGCTTTACACTGTTTTAAGAACTTTGCCAGGCTCCTTGGCGCGGTTATCATCTTTGGTTGGCAGAGACATCAAACAGGGATTCTTTTCACACCGTATGGTGACCTTTTGCTCATTTACTGTGTCTCTCTTATAGCCTGTAATTAATCGTGCTATCTCGCTGATGATTTCCTGGCTGGACTTGTACTCCATATGGTAACCGAGCGCTGAAGCTAGCTGTGCGATGATTTCCCAGTTATCTCTGCTGCTTGCCGGAGGTAAGCCACGATTTAGATGCTGCATCCTGTGTTCACAGTTGGTAAATGTTCCTTCACTTTCCACAAAAGTTGCCAGAGGAAGAACTACGTCAGGATATGGTTCTTCTGCAGGCAAATCAGTGCTCATAAGAACAGAGAACTTAACATTTTCGAAAATAGAATTACCCTCTTTCTTTATGGCATCGTCGCCAAAGACCATCAAGCCGGAAATCTGGTTATTCTTAACTGCATCGATAATTCCGCCAGTATCCATACCTTTAAAAAATGGTATTTGTCGATGCCAGTAATTACCAAATTCCTTTCTTACCGCCTCGTTATCAACAGGCCGGTGACCCGGCAGATAATCACTGGTAACCCCCATGTCGATAAGCCCTTGAGCATTGCCTGGATTGCGCAGGGTTATTATGCCGCTGCCTGCACGGTTCAAATTACCGGTGATGTAAGCCATATCAGTTAGCAAACCCAGTTCCTCCGCACTTATGGTATCAGTGTTCACTATAATCACTGGATTTTTAGCTCTGATGTAGAGATGTATGAACTCTATAATCTTGGTGGGCTTGACCCAGAATAAATCCGTGACACTTTCAAACTGGTATTTGTTGATTTCCTTAACCAGGTCCTCAAAGCCCTGAGTATGGCGATTAACGAATTCAGAGTCAATTAAGTTGTATTTAATAATATAATTCAAAGCTGCCCTGAGCAGGACAATAATGATTCTAGCTTTAATTTTTAGGTCAATGTTAGCCAGTGTATTAAGTGAGGATGTCTCATGCCCAATGGTTATCAGCCTGGTTCCTTTGTCCACTGCTTCTCTAATCTTCATTGCTACGACGGGATAATTATGCGAAACATCGCCTCCAATGGTGACAATTAAATCGCTTGACTGGATATCATGGTAGGAGCAATGAACAATTTCATTATCGATACTACTTACAAAGTTTTTGGTTGTTATAGGTCCATTTAATCCGCCAATATTATTGGTTAACAGGGCTAATCGAGCTAGTTTCTGGATAAGAAACAGTTCCTCGTTAGTTAATTTTGCTGAGGCAAGAACCGCCAGCTTCTTGCTGCCTTCATTAACCATGATGGCTTTTAATTCTTTTACTATCAAAGCTACTGCCTCTTCCCAGCTAGCTTCGACAAGTTTATGGTCGCGCTTTATCATCGGCACCTTCACTCTATTGGCGCTCAGGGTGTGCAGGTATTCAAATTTGCCACGCTGACAAAGATTCCCGTTATTTATTGGATTATCCAGGGCGGAAGTAATCTTTACTATTTTATCTCCGACCATTCTCAGCTCCAGATTGCAGCCAATATTGCAGTAAGGACAAATCGATGTCACCGGTTGCATTTCCCAGGGACCTGGCTTAATCAGATTTACTTTCTCTTCCAGTGCTCCAGTGGGACAGGTGGAAATACACTGTCCACATGATACACAGGTGCTTTCTGATAGGGGTATATTGACTGCTGTTCCAACCACTGTGTTAAAACCGCGGAAATTAAATCCCAGGGCGCCAACGCCGGCTATTTCGCTGCAGATACGGACACAGCGGCCGCACAATACACATTTATTCAAATCCCTGATAATGTAATGGTGCTCATTTTCGTTGATAGGCAAATAATGCTTGCGTCCAGCATAATGGGTATCGTCAACCTGATACTCAGTAGCAAGCTCTCTTAGTTTGCACTCGAATACATCCTGGCAGCCGCAGGATAAGCACCTGGCTGATTCATCTTTTGCCATTTCTTCACTGAAACCAGTCTCAATCTCTTTGAAGTTGTGCTGCCGTGCTGCCAGCGCTAAAACAGGCATATGCTTTCGTGGAATGCGTGGTACAACATCGTATTCAGCCACGTCAATGTTTTTAAGCTCACCTTTGGAACAGTTATACTGGCAAGTCACAGGCTTTACTGTTTCGCCGTGAAGATATTGATTGATAGCAATGGCAGCTTTCTTCCCTGCCGCTATTGCTTCTATTACGGTAGCTGGACCGGTGACACAATCGCCTCCGGAAAACACACCTGGTACCGTTGTTTCCAGTGTATCCTCGTTAATTTTGATGTTGTTACGTTCCAGTTGAAGTTCTTGGGGAATACCTCTGGCGTCGACATTCTGACCGATAGCAGCGATTATAGTATCCGCTGCAATAGTGAACTGAGACCCCGGTATCGTTTCTGGCTTTCGTCTACCCGAAGCGTCCGGCGCGCCTAACGTCATTCTATTACATTCCAGTGCAATCGCCCGGCCATTTTCCGCTATGACCTTTGTCGGTGCTGCCAGTAAAATAAATTTAACTCCTTCGATCTCAGCCTGTTCTATCTCCTCGCTATTTGCCGGCATTTCTTGCCTGGTGCGTCGGTATACAATGGAGACCTCTCCGGCATTAAGCCTGAGAGCTGTCCGGGCGGCATCTACGGCGGTATTCCCACCGCCGACGACAACTACTTTATTACCCAGGTTCATCTGTTTGCCCAGGATTACATTCCTTAAAAAACCTATACCGGATAGTACTCCGGATGAGTCCTCGCCTTCAATTTTCATTTTCTGGCTTGATTGTGCCCCGAGCGCTATGAATATAGCCTGGAAACCTTCTTTCTTAAGGCTTTCGATGGTGAAGTCTTTACCCAGTGCAGCGTTAAGAAGCGTTTCCTGGCAGAGACTGGTAATGCTGGCTATTTCCTTGTCCAGAACTTGTTTGGGCAAGCGGTATTCAGGAATTCCATATCTTAACATGCCACCTAATGCTGGATTAGCATCAAATATGGTTACACTGTGTCCTTCAATTGCCAGATAGTATGCTGCTGCCAACCCTGCCGGGCCTCCGCCGATAATAGCAATCTTATGTCCCGTTGGAGTCTTCATTTCAGGCTGATAGCTGTGTCCATTGTTGAGGTCATAATCAGCAACGAACCTTTTTAAGAAATTTATAGCTACAGGTTCATCGACTAGATTACGGCGGCATTTCTGCTCGCAGAAGCGAGGGCAGACCCTGCCGCAGACCAGAGGCAACGGATTGGATTCTTTAATAAGCTTTATCGCTTCTTGATATTGACCGTTGGCAACGAGGCTGATGTATCCCTGAATATCAATGCCTGCAGGGCAGGCCAGTTTACAGGGTGCAATACAATCGCCATAATGGTCGGAAAGAAGCAACTCCAAAGCCATTTGACGCAGTTTAAACAGGTTTTCAGAGTTGGTTTTTATTACCATGCCTTCTTTCAATGGAGTGGAGCAAGCTGGCATGGGGCCTCTGTCGCCCTCTACTTCCACAAGGCAGAGTCGGCAGGCAGCAGTTGGCTTCAATCTGGGGTCATGGCATAGTGTCGGTATTACGGCACCGTTTTGCTCGGCAGCTTCTAAAATCGTGCTACCTGTGTTTGATTCTAGATTTTTCCCATTCAAAATGAATCTTGTCTTCACCATTATTTCCTTCTTAGTGAACGGATACAGCACCTAATCGACATGTGCTCAGACAAAGTCCGCAGCGGATGCATTTTGGGGAGTCGATTTTATGGGGCTGTTTCTTTTCCCCCGAAATAGCTCCTGCGGGGCAATACTTGGTACAAAGCTGGCACCCCTTGCATTTTCCCGCTATGATTTCATAGGTAATCAAAGCCTGGCATTTTTTAGCCGGACATTTCTTGTCATAGATATGTTTCTCATACTCGTCTCTGAAATATCGGAGTGTGGTTAATATAGGATTGGGTGCGCTTTGCCCCAATCCACATAATGAGGCTTTCTTGACACCCTGAGCCAGTTCCGTCAGGAGTTCAACATCTCTCTCCGTACCTTTACCATTGCTGATTCGGTCGAGCGTCTCCGCCATGCGCAGTGTCCCTATTCGACAAAATGTACACTTCCCACACGATTCGTCCTGTGTGAAATTGAGAAAAAACTTGGCAATATCAACCATGCAGGAGCTCTCATCCATCACAATCAAGCCTCCCGAACCCATGATTGCGCCAGTCTTATTCACCGATTCGTAATCTACCGGAATATCAGCCATGCTTGCCGGGATGATACCCCCGGAGGGCCCGCCTATCTGAATGGCTTTAAAATTCAGACCGGTGGAGGTGCCACCACCTATATCGTAGACAATCTCGTTAATGGTTATACCCATGGGCACTTCTATTAAGCCACTGCGGGCTGCCTTGCCCGCCAGTGCGAACACCTTGGTACCCTTGCTGGTCTCGGTGCCATAGGCAGCATAGGCATCGGCGCCGTTTAAGATAATCCAGGGCACGCTGGCAAACGTTTCCACGTTATTGATATTGGATGGCTTGCCCCAGAGACCTGATTGGGCAGGGAAAGGTGGGCGGGATCTGGGCATTCCTCTCTTTCCTTCGACTGACATCATCAGTGCAGTTTCCTCACCGCAGACGAAGGCGCCAGCGCCCTGTCTCAGGTATAGCTGGAAGTCGAAGTTATGTCCCATTATGCCCTCGCCGACAAGTGCTCTCTCTCTAGCCTGAGCAATGGCAATTTCCAAGCGCTGAACCGCCAGCGGGTATTCGGCGCGTGCGTAGATAAAGCCCTCGGTGGCGCCAATAGCATAACCGCCAATCAACATGCCCTCAATAACACTGTGAGGGTCACTTTCCAGCACACTTCTGTCCATGAAAGCCCCGGGGTCCCCCTCATCGGCATTGCAGATGATATATTTTTGAAAGCCTGCTGATTCCCGGCAGAGTTTCCATTTAGTACCAGTAGAGAATCCAGCACCACCTCTACCTCTCAAACCTGCTCTTATTACCTCGCTGATGACATCTTGGGGAGACATGGTGTCCAATATCTTTTTGATGGCGCTATAACCACCGACGGCGATATAGTCTTCGATTGATTCCGGGTCGATAATGCCGCAATTGCGTAATACTATTCTTTTCTGTTTGGACAACAAACCATTAAGCTCATCAGATGGTATGCTCCATTCTGCAATAGGCTTGCCATTCAAGATGTGTTCGCTAATTATTCTCTCTGCATATTCAGGTTTCACCTTTTTATAAAACATCGATTCACCTGCAGGTGAACAGACTTCAACAAGCACTTCGTTATAGCACATGCCGTAACAGCCGGTTTGTTTCAAAATGACGTTATTACTGCACTGATTTGCCATGGCGTCATTGAGCGCAGCGTAAACTTTTCTGGCTCCAGCGGCTATACCACATGAAGCCAGCCCAACTCGAATCATCCACCTGGTATCTTTTTCGGTTCTGGCTAAATTTTCCATGGGAAGGTTCCTTAGTCAGTAACAGGGTGCTTTCCAGATTCGCGGCAATGACAGATTGCCTTGTCTATATCAGCAGAAGAAAGCGTCCCATATACTTCGTCATTAATGCTGATGCATGGTGCCAGGCTGCAACAACCCAGACAGGCTACTCGTTCCACGGTAAACATGCCGTCCGGGCTGGTCTCTCCTTCCTTGGCTCCTGTTACCTGGGCTAAAGCACTGGCTACCTTATCAGCTCCGTTGAGATGACAGGCTGTTCCATGACAGACTTTAACCAAATTCTTCCCAATTGGCTTTAATCTGAATTGTGAATAGAATGTAACTATGCCGTAGATTTCCGTTGCAGCAATATTCATACTTTGAGCTATACGGTTTATTGCTTCAGGCGGTACGCATCCGAATTCATCCTGAATTTCCTGCAGCACGGGTATAATACCCCCAAGCTGGACGTTATGCTTATAAATTATGGCATCAATAACCGCGTAACTCGGCGTTTTTTCCGCCATGGTTTCTGTTACCATAGTGCCTCCTTAAATTTCCTGATATTGATGATTTAAATTACACACCGCTGTGAGCCATTGCTTTGAGCAGCGCTCGCTTGGTGGCGTGATGACGTTCGAACATGCTGACGATTCTCAATACTTCGATCTTCTTTACCCATTTCTTTTCCTGAATCTTTCTGGCGAGAGCTTCAACAGTTACCGGCGCATCTACCATGATCATGATATCGCAGGAGCCGATGACCGGGTCGACAAAGTCAACACCCGGCATATCCTCAAGCTGCCTGAGTTCACCAATGAAATCCTTTTGCTCCATATCTTCACTGACATCAACTAGTAGATATGCTCTTAATCCCATTTCTGTTTCTCCTTTACTTAATTGATTTCTGAATCAAGTATACTGTCCCTTACTGGTAGCAACATCCGTAAAATTTCTACTTCTCGTCATGTGACAGTACTAAAAATATTTCGGGTAATTCCCCGTAATTACCGCAGGCGACATAGTGGTTTTCCACAAGCCACCAGGTATTTTGGACGGTGTCCCTTAGCTGCTTGAACTAGCCCAAGCAAGTAGATTAAGATTAGATTGGGGCTAAGGAAAAGGAATATACTGATGAAGAAAACAAAGATTTTGCTGGTTGAGGACCACTTAATTGTAAGAGAGAGCATTCGCCAGGCTCTGGAGGCTGTAGAGAATTTTACCGTGGTTGGCGAGGCTGGTAATGGTGAAGAGGCTTTGCATATGGCAAAGGCACATCATCCAGATGTAGTTATTATGGATATCTCGATGCCCAGGATAAATGGCATCGAGGCTACCCGTCAAATCAAAGCCTATAATCCTGATATCATTGTAATCGTATTAACCGCCTATGATTATGAGCAATATATTTTCCCGCTTATAGAAGCTGGTGCTGCCGGTTACCTGCTGAAAGATGTCAGTGGTGCTGAATTGATTAACGCTATCCAAACGGTGTCCCGTGGCGAAGCGGTGCTACATCCCGCAGTTGCTCGCAAGGTAATGGAGAAATTCAAACATGGGAAAACAGAACAGAGTTCGGAACACGATAAAAACATCCTTACCGAACGTGAAGCAAATATTATCAAAATGGCTGCCAAGGGCATGAGCAATAACGAAATAGCAGAGCATCTGCATCTCAGTGTCAGAACTATAGAAAGCCACCTTGGAACCATTTTCAATAAGCTTGGTGTGGGGTCACGCATGGAGGCAGTTATCGAAGCCTTGCGCTGTGGCTGGTTCACCATTGATGATTTGAGTCGACCCATCGATGATAAATAAACAAACTAGACCATTGCCAAATCATATACGCAAGCTAAATTTCTGGATGGTAATAGTAATGCTTATTATCATCGTCATACTACACTATCCCGAGTATTTGCATTTTTGGGCTCCTTTTGAAAAATCGTCCTGGATTACATGGTTAACCCGACATACACTGGAACGAGTATTGCTTCTGGTACCCATTACTTATGCGAGCTTCATTTTCGGTTTAAAAGCAGGCATTATCTGCACAATCCTTTCATTGATTATTATGCTACCCCGTGCTCTTCTATTATCAAGTTACAAAATTGACGACATTTTCGAGACTCTCGGCGTTATCGTTGTGGCCATTGTTATGAACTATTGGTTTTATCTGAACAATCAAAATATCGCTCAACGCAAAAGAGCGGAGGAATTGTTAAGTAGAATTGTTGACGGAACTACGATTCCTACATTTGTCATTGACATAAATCATAAGGTCACCCACTGGAATACAGCAATTGAGTCCCTGACCGGTATCAAAAGAAAGGACATCATTGGTACAAGCGCCCAGTGGCGTTCCTTTTATAAGGAAAAAACACCTGTGCTGGCAGACCTGCTGGTCGATGGTGTCTCAGAGAAGGAAATAGCAGCCAGGTATGGACAATCATGCCACAGAAGTCCATTGATTGAAGGTGCTTATGAAGTTGAGCGTTTATTCCCCGATTTGAGCCCGAATGGGAAATGGCTCAGTTTTACTGCCAGCCCCATAACGGATAGTGGTGGCGCCATAGTGGGGGCGATTGAGACCCTGATTGATATTACCGAGCGCAAAGATGCTGAGGAAAACCTTAAATTTTATCTCAAAGCGATTACCAAAGCGCAGGAGGAAGAACGTAAACGTATAGCACGCGAACTTCATGATGAAACTGCGCAAAATCTTATCGCCCTGCTCCATCAACTGGAAAATCTGCTGAACAGCCGAGCGCAGCTGCCTTTAAAAGAGGCACAGAGCCTCTGGAAATTTTACGAACAAATCAGGGATATCTTGCAGGAAGTACGTCAATTTAGTCGGGATTTAAGGCCTTCTATCCTTGACGACTTAGGGTTATTACCCGCTCTGGAATGGCTGGCCGATGATTTAAAAGTAAATTACTGGGTGGAAACCAGTTTACAGGTAACCGGCAAAGAGAGGAGATTCTCCCCTGAAGCTGAACTGTTGCTTTTTCGTATTGTTCAGGAATCATTGAGGAATGTAGCTAAACATGCTAAAGCAGAGCATGCGATCGTTAAGGTGGAATTCGCTGATAGTAAAATAATGGTTACCGTAACTGACGATGGTATTGGCTTTCAGATACCTGACAAATTAGCTACCTTGCCGCATATTGGCAAACTCGGTTTAACTGGTCTCCAGGAGCGCGTACAATTGCTCGGCGGTGAGCTAAGTATCAAATCTGAGCCGAATAAAGGAACTACTGTCCTTGTTGAAGCTCCGGTTTAGGAATGCCAGATAGGCTTCTGGCGAGCCTTGTCGTAGTATATTGGTGTACTTCAAAGCTATGGAGAAAAAGGTAAAGTATAATCCGTTCCTGTAGAGCGGTATCTTCTTACCTTGCCCAATGGAATGATACGCACAATTATGTTATTATTGGCGGTGCTTTCACCCTGTGGTACTTTATCTGTTATCAACCTGATTTAAATTCAAAAACATGACAGCTGACCACCGCGACCAAACCATCGTTCTCCAGCAGGGACAGTGGCTCTACAGTTTCTGCCTGGGCTGCATGCAGGCGGATTGCAGCACCCGGGTGCTGGTGAAAGACGGCGTGGTGGCCAATGTCGAAGGGCATCCCGGCAAGGTGCCTCCGGGCATGGGTAAAGTCTGCACCAAGGGCGTCGCTGCCATCATGTCGCTCTATAATCCGTACCGGGTGAAAACCCCGCTGAAGCGGACCAATCCCGAGAAAGGACCGGATATCGACCCCGGCTGGGTGGAGATAAGCTGGGAGGAAGCCATTGATACCGTTGCCCGGCGTTTTAAGAGAATACGGGAGGAAGACCCGCGCAAGCTGGGTATCTGGTGGGGTTGGGGATTACCCCAGAGCCTGCTCATTGCCACCAGACTGGTTGATGAAGGCGGCAGCATCATCCCCACATCGATTTACCCCAATGCCTTCGGCACCCCAAATGAGCTTAACTCGCGCTGCCTCTGCGCTATTCACTATGCCTCTAATCTGGTGCACGGGCACCATGCCGAGGGCATTAGCGATTTGCAGTACTGCAAGTACCTTATCGCCGTGGGCAGAACCGTAGGGGCCAATACCGGCACCACCCACGGCACACTGCGCCTGATTGATGCCATTGAGCGCGGCTTGAAGCTGGTGGTTGTCGACCCGCGTTTTTCCCCGGAGGCAGCAAAGGCATATCGCTGGATACCGATTCGCCCCGGCACGGAGCTGGCTTTTACCCTGGCTTTGCTTCACGTTATTTTCTATGAGATCGGCAGAATTGATGAATGGTTTGTCAAGAACCGCACCAACGGCCCATATCTCATCGGCGCCGATGGCTTATATGTTCGTGATGCTGCCAGCGGCAAGCCGCTGGTGTGGGATGCAGTGGATAATCGTGCTAAAGTTTTTGACGACCCTTCCCTGAAGGACTATGCGCTGTTCGGTGATTATCCGGTTGATGGCGCTACGGCGCACCCTGCTCTGCATTTGATTAAACAGCGCATGAAAGAGTATACGCCTGAATGGGCAGAAAATATCACCACCGTGCCTGCTGCCACTATACGCGAAGTAGCCCGGGAGTTTATGGAGTATGCCTCTATCGGCAGCACCATAAGCATTGATGACTATGAGTTCCCCTTCCGCCCGGCGCAGTTCGCCAGCTCGGGGCGGGGAGCGGTTTCCCAGCGCAATGGCACGCTCTTTGACCTCGCCGGCAAAATCATCAACCTGCTGGCAGGCGCTATGGAAGTGCCGGGCGCCGTCACCGGCAACAGGAACCCCCATCCCGGCCCCTGGGTGTTGCAGCCCGACCAGGATGGAACGGTCACGCCGTTCATGGAGGCAGTGGGGCTCGATTTCAAGTTTCCGCCTGACCATATCAGCATGAGCGAGTTTTATCCCCATGCCCATGCTACCCCCTATATCATGGTGCGCGCCATACTGGAGCCGGAGAAATATCACCTGTCCTATGAATTTGAAGCCATGCTCAACTGCGGAGCCAACTCAATCCGCAGCGGTTGTGACCGGGAGCTTTTTATCAAGGCATACAGCAAAGTGCCATTTATTGTTACCTTCGCCGCTAACTTTGACGAGGTAACCATGATGTCCGACATCGTCTTCCCCGACCATCATTTCCTGGAGCATAAGTATGCCCGGTTCTACATGGTAAGCCACCAGAACATTGATGACAGTGTCCGCGGCCTGGTCTGCGCCATGGGACGTAACGCTGCGCTAGAGCCGCTGCACAATACCAGGTCTGTAGACGAGGTACTCCTGGAGATTGCCGACCGCGTGGGTTTCCTGAGGGGCAGGAATGGCATCAACGAGTATATCAACCGTGCCTTCAGGCTCACCGGTGATAACAGGCTGGAGCTGGACAGGCGGTATACCATCGATGAGATGATAGACCGGCGGGTGAAGCAGATGTTCGGCACCGATAGCGGCTTTGAGAAGCTGCTGCAGGAAGGTGGCCTGTATCGCTTTCAAACACCGGGCAAGGAAGGGTATAACTACTACTACTGGCCGGGCAATAAAACCAGGCACCCCATCTATTTCGAGCGGCTAAAGATGAGCGGGCTGAAGATGAGAAAAAATCTCGCCGAGCATGCTGTCACCATACCCGGCTGGAAGGACCAGGAAGAGTACTTTCAGTTTTTCGATGCCATACCCCACTGGATAACACCACCGGAGATGAAAGCACCACCTGAATACGATATGTATGCCTGTAACTGGAAAACATCGCTGATGCGCCACGGTACCGGCAATACCCAGGAGAACGCCTGGCTGGCAGAAATACGCGATACTGACCCTTATGAGCTGTATATCTGGATAAATGCGGTAACCGCTGCGCAGAAAGGCTTTGCCGACGGCGACGAGGTCTGCGTGGAATCGCCATTCGGCAAGGCATACGGCAGGCTCAAGGTAACCCAGCTTATTCATCCTGAAGTGGTGGGCATAGCGGGTTGCTACGGCAGCGGTACCTACATGATGAGCCCGGAAGCAAAGAAGGGCAGCCATTTCAATTCGCTGCTCTCCGGCGAAGAGGAGACATCGATAGACCCCATCAGCGGCTCCATCACCATCAGCCCCAGAGTGAAGCTCTATAAGGTTGACGGCAAAGGTAAAAAGCGATGACACGATATGCTATGGTAATCGACCTGGCACGCTGCGTGGGCTGCGATACCTGCAGCATTGCCTGTAAAGCGGAGCATGCCACTCCGCGCGGCATGCTGTGGAACCGCGTGCTGAAATACGAGACCGGCAGCTATCCCCATAGCCGCCTTCACTTTCTCCCCATGATATGTATGCACTGCGCCGAGCCTGAGTGCGAAAAGGCATGTCCCACACGAGCAATCACCAAACGGGTGGATGGCATCGTAGTGGTTGATAATAACCGGTGCATGGGCTGCCGCTACTGCGTCCTCGCCTGTCCCTACGCTTCACCCCGCAATCTGGATAAGCTGGGCAGCTACTATGAAGATTATCTGACACCTTTTGAAAAAATGGGATTTGCCAGGCATAAAGCGGGCACCGCAGAGAAATGCGATTTCTGCCTGGAGCGCGTGGAACGGGGCATGGAGCCAGCCTGCGTGGTCTCCTGTGTGGCCAAGGCTCGCTTTTTCGGCAACCTGGACGATCCCGGGAGCGAGGTTTCCCGGCTCATTAAAGAGAAGGCCGGTTTTGTGCTCAATCCTGAGATGAATACCGAACCATCAGTGTACTACCTGCCGTCGGTGCGAGGTGACCGGTGACCATGAATAGCAACATCCCGGTTTCAATGCAGCAGGTATGGGGCTGGAGAGTGATATGGCATTTGTTCCTGGTGAGCATTGCTGCCGGAGCATACATTTGCGCTTTTATCCTCAGCCTGGTCTATCCGCAGCACAGCCGTCTTTTCATGGCGCTGGCTACGCTTGCGGTAGTGCCACTTCTCATCATCGGCATCGCTCTCCTCATCAGTCATCTCGGCGCAAAAACGAAAGTCATCAGGGCATTCTGCCATCCCAATTCTTCCTGGCTCAGCCGCGGCGGCATAGCATTGCTGGTGTTTCTGGTGCTGGATATAGTACACGGCAGCTTACCACTGAATGCCCCGCCCCCAACACCATGGCTGCCTTTCCTGCATTTCGTACTGGGAATAGTAACCTCGCTATCGGCGCTCCTTGTTCTGCTATACGGCGGTATGGCCTTGGCGAGGTTAAGGTCATTCCCCTGCTGGCGCTCTGAGCTGCTGCCCTTGCTCTTTATCGTCTCCGGTCTGTCAGGCGGGCTGATGGTGCTCGTGCTGCTCTTGCTTATACTCGGCATTGCCCCGGGATTAGATGTCAGGCAGCCTTTGATACTTGCCTTGCAGCATGCCGGCTATGTACTGGTAATCCAGGGTATTGTGCTGGGCTGTTACCTCTCATGGGCGAAGGGACTGCCAGCAGCCAGAGGATACGCCCTGATTATTACCAGGGGCGCTTACTCAGTAACTTTCTGGGTCGGTGTGGTGGTAATGGGCATACTGGTGCCGCTGGGTTTCGGGCTATACGCAGCTTATGCGCAGATAGAGGGACTACTCCTCATTATATTTGCCCTTGAGCTTGCCGTGTTCGGCCTGGTGGGGACGCTGCTACTGAGGTACGTGCTAGTATCAGCGGGAGTCAGCTCGGCACTGTCCGTGGAAGGAAACCCGGTGACACTTCCCCAGAATGCCCGTGCTCCTACCTCTCACCTGGTGCGCTACCGCTAGAAGGTGTAATCAGTTACGCAATCTGGGTTTTTATGCGCTGGATGAAGTGGGGATTAAGGTTATCAGGCTGTCCAAAAAGTCTGGTGGAGAAATAGATGGTGATAGGGTAGACAGGGTA
>JBBIPA010000025.1:0-28374 GCA_037443085.1 Chloroflexota bacterium
CTGATGCAGTCCAAGTTCGGCATTGCGGTAAGCTCCGAGCTTATGGCCATGCTGTCCATCGTTACCGACCTGGCCGACCTGCGCAAAAGGATGGACCAGATTACTCTGGCCTATGATAGGAAGGGTAACCCGGTTACTACCGGTGACCTCGAAGTCGGCGGCGCTATGACTGCCTGGATGCGCAACACCATCAACCCCACCCTGTGTTGCTCGGCAGAGTATCAGCCCATCATGGTGCATGCCGGACCTTTTGCCAACATCGCCGTGGGGCAATCATCCATCATCGCCGACCGCATCGCCCTCAAGATGTTTGACTACAACGTAACCGAGAGCGGTTTTGCTGCTGACATCGGCTTTGAAAAGTTCTGGAATGTAAAATGCCGCTTCAGCGGACTCAAACCAAACGTGTCCATACTCACCACCACCATCCGAGCGCTTAAAATGCACGGCGGTGGCCCCAAAGTTGTAGCTGGCTTGCCACTCCCTGATGCCTATGCCAAGGAAGACCTGAAGACCCTGGAGAAAGGCTTGGCCAATATGCTGCATCACATTAACACCATCAGGACAGCCGGCATCAATCCGGTGGTCTGCATCAATGGCTTCCATACCGATACCAAGGATGAAATCGCCATGGTGAGGAAGGCAGCCGAAGCTGCCGGCGCCCGCTGCGCTTTCTCCACCCACTGGGCAAACGGCGGTGATGGCGCCCTGGAACTGGCAGACGTCGTCATGGATGCCTGCAACGAGAAGAACGACTTCAAATTCCTCTACCCCAATGAGATGAAGCTGCGCGAGCGCGTCGCTACGATCGCCAAGACAGTATACGGCGCTGACGGTGTCTCCTGGGCTCCGGAGGCTGAAGCCAAGGCAAAGGCATTCGAGGCTGACAAGAAATATGACGAGTACGCCACTATGATGGTGAAGACTCACCTCAGCCTGACCCACCAGCCTGAACTCAAAGGTGTTCCCAAGGGCTGGACATTGCCCATCAGAGACGTCCTGATCTATTCCGGCGCTAAATTCCTCTGCCCCTGCGCTGGAACTATCAGCCTGATGCCGGGCACCAGCTCTGACCCCGCCTACCGCAGGGTAGACGTTGACCCGAAGACCGGCAAGGTGTCAGGACTGTTCTAAACCACAGCAATTACCAATTAGCAAGGGCGGTGCTTGGCACCGCCCTTCTCTTTTCTATCAGTCATTACTTCACTTCAAATGACAGACTTAAAAACTGCGTGATATAATAAAAACTGTAATTAAAATGTCGTCAGGGAATATGCTCCAAAAACTGAACCCGCTGTTTTATCCCCGCTCCATTGCCGTAGTCGGCACCTCGGAGAGCAAGAAGAATATAGGCAACATGTGGGTTAAAGGACTATTACACGGCGGCTTCAAGGGTAACGTCTACCCGGTGGGTCACAGCGGCGGCGAGGTTAAGGGACTGAAAATTCTCCCTACTCTTTCCTCGATACCTGGACCGGTGGACTACGTTATCACCTCTATCCCCCGCGAAGCGGTGCCTGACTTTCTCGATGAATGTATTGCCAAAAAGGTGCAGGCAGTTCACTTCTTCACCGCTGGCTTCAGCGAGGCCGATAATATCGGCCGTGACCTGGAACAGGTGCTATTGCAGAAGGCACGCCAGGGTGGCTTCCGCATCGTTGGCCCTAACTGTATGGGCATCTACTGCCCCGAACACAGGGTGCCCTACGGTCCGGACGGCCTCTACATGGAAATCGGCGGCGTCGCCTTCCTCTGCCAGAGCGGCGGCATCGGCTTCAAGCTCATGGAGCTTGGCGAAGCCATGGGCATCAAGTATAGCAAAGGCATCAGCATGGGCAATGGCATTGACCTAGATAGTCATGAGTACCTGGAATATCTGGCTGCCGACCCCAGAACCGCAATCATCGGCGCCTACCTTGAAGGTACCAGAAACGGCAAAAGCCTCTTTAAAGTACTCAGGGAAACGGCTAAAGTTAAGCCACTCATCATCTGGAAAGGCGGCAGAACCCAGGCAGGCGCCGTAGTCGCCCAGTCCCATACCGGCTCCATAGTCAGTTCCAGCGTTAACTGGTCAACCGCCTTGAAACAGGCAGGTGCCATCGAGGTTTTCAGCATCGATGAGATGACCGACACCATGCTTATTTTCCAGCAACTGGGGCAATGGCAGGGCAGAGGCATCAGCATCGCCGGCGGCTTTGCCGATGGCGGCGGCGGCATCTGCGTTACTGCCAGCGATACCTTCGCCGAGCACGGTTTTTCCCTGCCTCAATTCACTGCCGACACCGAGCAGCAACTGGGCAACCTCCTGGGCAGGATAGTGAACATCCTGCGGAATCCCGTGGATGTGGGGCTGGTCGCCGGCAATCCCGCCATTATCAGAGAAGTCACCAAATCCATACTCGCCGACCCCTCAGTAGACATGCTGGTAATCCAAGAGGATATCGGCTTAATCTTCAAGATTCTGAAAAGGGAAAATATTGACGCCATCAATGATATTTTTATAGACTTAAGAGCAAGTCAGACTAAGCCTATCGTGGCGGTGTTACCGCACGGCCTTTTTGAAACCCAGCGCGCCGAGATTGCGCACCGGCTCAATGAAGCCAGGATACCGGTATTCGCCACCATGGAACGCGCCGCCAGGGCAATCAGGCATCTTAGCCAGTACACATCACGGAATAGAAAACTTTAAAATCACACTGTAATTGCGAGGAATCCCGACGCAATGGGGATGACGAAGCAATCTAATACCTTCTACCCTCTCCCTTAACGGGAGAGGGTGAGGGTGAGGGTGAAACTAATGTTCACTGAACTCGGCAAAATATTATTAATAGTCGGCAGCAGCATCATCATCCTGGGACTTATCTTTCTTTTTAGCCAGCACATTCCCTTCCTGGGCAAGCTGCCCGGCGACATTACCGTAAAAAAAGACGGCGGCGACTTTTATTTCCCCATAGTCACCTGCATTATCGTCAGCATCGTCTTAACCATCATCATTAATATTATCCTGCGCTTCATCGGCAAATGAATTTCCGTCTATGAAAGTCAGTGATTTCGACTATCACCTGCCCCCCGAGCTCATCGCTCAAACCCCCATTGAGCCACGAGACCATTCGCGGCTCATGATACTTAACCGCACCGATGGCTCCATAGCCCATCGCCAATTCTTCAACATAGCCGAATATCTGCAGCCGGGCGATACCCTGGTATTCAATGACAGCCGCGTTATCCCCGCCCGTCTATCAGGAATAAAGATGCACAGCGACACCATGGTGGAACTACTGCTACTACGCCGACTGGACAAAGACACCTGGGAGACATTAGCCAAACCGGGCAGGAGGATTGCGGTGGGCACGGAGATTAAACTCAAAAGCGGTGCCTCCCGGAGCAGGCAAGAGGTAATAGCAAAAGTGATAGAGCAAGGAGAAGGCGGTATCAGGATAGTTCGCTTCTCCGATGAGACCATACTGGAAGAACTGGGGCGGGTGCCACTGCCCCCCTACATCAAGAAGCCACTATCCCATCTGGAGCGCTATCAAACTGTCTACGCCCGCATCAAAGGCAGCGTGGCCGCACCCACTGCCGGCCTGCATTTCACCCCCCAGTTGCTCCATGAGCTACAGCAAAAAGGAGTGCAATTTGCCTTCGTCACCCTGCACATCGGGCTGGACACATTCCAACCGGTCAGGGTAGAAGACCCCCAGCAACATCCCATCCATACTGAGTACGGTCAGATAAGCGCAGAGGTAGCCGATTCGCTCAATAAGTCCAGAAAAGCCGGCAAGCGCATTATCGCCGTGGGCACCAGCACCGTCAGGCTCATCGAAGCCGCCGCTAAATCCGGTATGGTCAAACCTTTTGCCGGCCAGGTTGACCTGTTCATCCTGCCCGGCTACCGGTTCCGCATCACCGATGTCATGATTACCAACTTCCACCTCCCCAAATCTACCCTGCTCATGCTGATTTCCACCTTCGCCAGTAAGGATTTCGTATTCAAAGCCTATGATGAAGCCATGCACCTCAACTACCGCTTCTACAGCTTCGGCGACGCCATGCTGATACTGTAAATAATTGACTTCTCCCTCTTTTCTTGCTAATCTGTAGCCAAATTAAATAGCTTCCAAGGTGCCCAAAGGCGACTGAGGGCTTAATCAGTGTGCAAGCCGGTGCAATCCCGGCACAGTCCCGCCTGCTGTAACAGTCAGAACACCAGCCGTAGCCACAAACAACTGCCTCCGCGGAGTAAGGGGGTGGGATTTATTGTTTTTGACGAAAATCCCCTTGCCCATGGCAGGGGGATTTTATTTGAAAGGCAAACAGAATGGCATTTCCATTACTGAGAGAAATAACTGTACCCGGGACTGCCGCCGCCTATTCCCTGCGCTGGCACAGCCGCGTCTACGCCATCATTGGGCTGGCTGTATTCCTACTGGCAGTCATCGTGATTACCTCAGCCGTCGGCAGCACCACAATCTCCTTCCTCACCATCTGCCAGATATTCCTGGACAGGCTGCCATTCGTCACCATTGAGCCTGCCTGGACAAGCAGCGTGGAGACCATCATCATGGACATCCGCCTGCCCCGTATTCTGCTGGCGGGACTGGTGGGCGCGGCACTAGCCGTCGCCGGTGCCGCCTACCAGGGCCTTTTCCGCAATCCCCTGGCTGACCCCCGCCTTATCGGCGTTGCCCAGGGAGCCGGGCTGGGGGCGGTCATCGGCTTTTTGCTGCCATCGTCCCTGCAAGCTGCCAGCATACCGCTACTGGCTTTCACTGGAGCCGTAGCCGCCGTAGCCGTAGTCTATTCCATAGCCCGGGTGGGCAAAACACTGCCCATGACCACGCTCATATTGGCCGGCGTCGCTCTGGGAGCCTTCCTGGACGCCATTACCTCGTACCTCCTTATCGCCTCAGGCGACAGGCTCCATGCTATTATCTCCTGGCTGCTGGGCACATTCTCGGTTACCAGCTGGTGGCAAGTCACTATGGTACTGCCCTACATCATTATCGGCATCGTCGTCATCTGGCTCTACGCCCGACCGCTAAATGTAATGCAGCTCGATGAAGAGCAGGCAAAACAGCTGGGCATCAATGTGGAACAGACCAAGCTTATTCTGCTCGCTGCCGCTACCCTGATAACTGCCGCGGCAGTGAGCTTCTGCGGAATTATCGGCTTTGTGGGTCTCATTGTACCCCATGCTGTGCGCCTCGTCTGGGGTCCCGACCATCGCTTTTTGCTGCCGCTGACCACCTTTGCCGGAGCCAGCTTCCTGATACTAGCCGATACCGCCGCCAGAACCATACTGGCACCTACGGAAATACCAGTCGGCGCCATCACTGCCTTTGTCGGAGCGCCCTTCTTCCTCTACCTGCTGCGACAAAAAAAGAGGGCGATATTCTAAATGTTCACTCTACGCTTGCAACAGGTTAGCCTAGGCTATGGCCGGCGGACTATTTTGAAAGACGCCAGCTTCGAATCCCGGCCCGGCGAAGTGCTGGGTATTATCGGCCCCAATGGCTCAGGCAAATCCACACTGATCCGGGGCATGACCCGACTGCTTAACCCCAGCTCGGGGCAGATTTTTATAAATGGTAATACCATCAACAAGCTCAAACACAGCGACCTAGCACGACTGGTCGCCGTAGTGCCGCAGAATGCAGTGCTTCCAGAGCTGTTCACCGCGGTGGAAGTAGTGCTGATGGGACGCACCCCCCACCTGGGCTTGTTCCGCTACGAGAGTGATAAAGACCTGACTATTGTCCAGAAAGCCATGGAGGCCACCAATACGACACATCTGGCGGAGCGCCGTGTCGGCGAGCTTTCCGGCGGAGAAAAGCAGCGCCTGGTCATTGCCCGTGCCCTGGCTCAGGAGCCCAAAATCATTCTACTCGATGAGCCCACGGCACAGCTGGATATCAACTATCAAATAGAAACCCTGGAGCTGATTCACCAGCTCTGCCGCAGTCAGAATCTGGTCGTGGTAATTGCCCTGCATGATTTGAACCTGGCAGTGCAATATTGCGATAAGCTAGTGATATTGAACAACGGCACCATACACAGCCAGGGAACACCCCAAGACGTGGTCACGGCACAGACCATTAAGGAAGTATACGGGGCTGATGTCTATGTCTATCCCCATCCAGTTAATAAATTACCAGCAACGCTGGTAGTACGAGAGAAAAATCACCACCGACCACAGCAATAAACCATGGAAATTCTCATCATTCTAATCCTGGCACTCATCCTCGACATCGCTCTCGGCGAGCCGTCCAATACCTGGCATCCGGTAGCCTGGCTGGGCAAGCTAATGTCGCTTGAAATACGCCTGGCTCCCCGACAAGGAAAATTTAAACAACTGACCTTCGGCATTGCCATAGTTATCATCACCCTGGCAGTAATTACCGCAGCCGCCTATTTCCTGATTAACTACATCAAAGAGGTAAACACCATACTGCATATTATCGTCTCCGCAGTGATACTCAAATTCACCTTCTCTCTGCGCGGCTTGAGACAGGCAGCCATCGTCGTGAAAAAATTGCTGTCCAAGGACAATCTGGCTGAAGCGCGTTTGTATATGAGAGCACTGGTCAGCCGCAATACCATCAATTCGGATAAAAGC
Organism: Chloroflexota bacterium; assembly: GCA_037443085.1. Taxonomy (GTDB): domain Bacteria; phylum Chloroflexota; class Dehalococcoidia; order GIF9; family UBA5629; genus JBBIPA01. Next base: position 6,617 of record JBBIPA010000025.1, read on the forward strand.
CAGGTAGTCGCCGCCACGGTGGAGTCAGTCGCTGAAAATAGCTGCGATAGCTTCGTGGCACCACTCTTCTACTTCCTGCTTTTCGGGATACCCGGCGCTGTTGCCTACCGCATCATCAACACCTTCGACTCTATGATCGGATACCGTGGCAACTACGAGCATCTGGGTAAATTTGCCGCCAGATTGGACGATGTCGCCAACTTTATACCCGCCCGCATTGCCGCCCTGCTCATAGTGCTTTCCTCCTGGGTCTGCCGCAGGAATATCTCAAAGTCATGGCATATCATGCTCCGCGACCACGGCAAGACACAAAGCCCCAATGCCGGCTGGACTATGAGCGCCATCGCCGGAGCCCTGGAAGTGCAACTGGAGAAAACAGGGCATTATACGCTGGGCGATAACCATCACTCCCTGACCTTGAACACCATTGATGCTTCCCTGCAGATAATAACCACCACAGCTATTATCTGGAGCCTGCTTACACTGTTACTAACTCAGGTGATACACTATGTTGCAGCCTAAACCAAACATCGATAAACTCATCCCACATCCTCATGGTGGCATTAACTACCGCGAGATTCATAACCTGTGCCTGTCGCCAGAAAACATCCTCGATTTCAGCACCAACTGTAATCCCTTCGGGCCACCGCCGGGCATAGCAGAAGCCATCGCCTCGGCCTCCATCGACAGCTATCCCGACTCCGAAGCCACCGAATTGAAGCAGGCGCTGGCGACGAAGCTCGGCATATCTCCCGACCATCTGCTCATCGGCAGCGGCTCCACCGAGCTTATCAGGCTGATAGCTCTCGCCTATTTCGGCAGCCACGACACGGTCATCATCCCCAAACCAACCTATGGTGAATATGAAATCGCCTGCCGCCTGGTCGGCTCCACAGTAGTCCAGCAATCACTGTTGAGCCAGCCGAACTTTCAGCTTAACGTCAAAGACACTGTAGACCTCATTCACCAGCATCAGCCCAGGGGCATCTTTCTGTGCAATCCCAATAACCCCACCGGGCAATACCTGTCCCGCCAGGAAATAGAGCAAGTCCTGGCCACAGCCCCGAATAGCCTGGTCGTTCTGGACGAAGCCTATATTGCCTTTACCGACCGTATCTGGTCATCACTGGACCTACTCCAGAGATACGACAACCTGGTTATCATGCGTTCCATGACCAAAGACTATGCCCTGGCTGGACTGCGCTTGGGCTATGCCATCGCCCGGGAGCCAATTATCTCGGTGTTAAAACGGGTGCGCCCGCCCTGGAATGTTAATGCCATCGCCCAAAAGGCAGGCTTAGGTGCGCTACAAGCAGATGCCTATATCGAGGAATGCCACCGGAAGATTCAGGAGGCTAAGAGCTTCTTAATCAAAGAGCTTACCGCTCTGGGCCTGGAGGTAGTACCCTCGCAAACCAACTTCTTTCTGGTGAAGGTAAGTAACTTTGCCTTCGAGTTCCGCCATGCCCTGCTGCATCTGGGCATTCTGGTTCGCGATTGCACCTCGTTTGGCTTGCCCAATCACATCCGCATCGCACCACGCACCCTGCCGGAATGTCAGAAACTGCTAGAGGCTATCAAGGAGTTCCTGCTACACTGCTATGCCAGCTAAAATATTGATGATACAGGGCACTGCCTCTTCGGTAGGCAAGAGCATCGTCGTGGCGGCGCTATGCCGCATTTTCCTCCAGGACGGCTATAAGGTTGCCCCGTTCAAAGCCCAGAATATGGCGCTCAACTCCTTCGTCACCAGGGAAGGCGGTGAAATCGGTCGTGCGCAGGCAGTCCAGGCTGAAGCTGCCGACGTGGAACCTTCTATTCACATGAACCCCGTTCTGCTCAAGCCCGAGACTGATGCCAAGTCGCAGGTGGTGGTGCTGGGCAAAGTGGCTAAGAACCTTAAGGCCAGCAAATACTACGAGTATACCCCTTACCTGCTGGGGATAATCGAGGACTCTCTGAACCGGTTGCGCTCAATCTATGACATCGTGGTCATTGAAGGCGCCGGCAGCCCCGCAGAAATAAACTTCCGCAAACGAGAAATAGTGAATATGCGGGTCGCCTTGATGTCACGTGCCCCAGTATTGCTCGTCGGCGACATTGACCGCGGCGGCGTCTTCGCCTCGCTGGTAGGCACCTTGAAGCTGCTGACCCGGGAAGAACGCGCCCTGGTGAAAGGACTCATCATCAATAAGTTCCGCGGTGATATCAAGTTGCTCAAGCCGGGGCTGGGAATGCTGGAAAAACATGCCCGCAGGCCGGTGCTGGGGGTGATTCCTTACTTCCATGACATCGCTATCGCCCAGGAGGACTCAGTTTACCTGGATGAACGGCCGACACCGGCAGTTAATGGCAATCTGCAGGTAGCAGTGATACATCTGCCCCACCTGTCCAACTATGATGATTTCGACCCCTTCGAACATCTCGGCTGCACCGTCCACTACGTTACCCATCCTGCCGAACTGGAACATGCCGACTTAATTATTTTGCCTGGCACCAAGACCACCATCTCCGACCTGATTTACCTGAAGCAACGCGGCTTAGCCAGGATGATTATTAGCAAGGTCAAAGGCGGCACTCCCGTGGTGGGCATCTGCGGCGGCTATCAGATGCTGGGCAAACGCATCGTTGACCCATATCAGGTTGAGTCCGAAGAAGGCTATGCTGATGGGCTGGGCTTGCTGGACCATGAAACCGTGTTCAACCATGAAAAAACCACCACGCAGGTCAGGGGTAAAGTCATCGCTGACAGCGGCTTGCTCCAGGGCATGAAAGGGATAACCATCACCGGCTACGAGATACACATGGGGCAGACCAGCAGTCAGAACTATCCACCCGCCTTCAAAATTATGGAAACACCCGGTGGGAACAAAAACTACTTCGATGGCGCCATCCACAGTAATGGTCTGATTCTCGGCACCTATATCCACGGTTTATTCCATAACAGCGACTTCACCCGGGCATTTCTCAACCGCCTCAGGCAACTGCGCGGCCTGCCGGCAGCACCTGCCATGTCGCTTAATAAGCAGGAGCACTACAACAAGCTGGCTGACCTGGTCAGGCAAAATCTTGATATAAAGCAGATTTATCAGGTGATAAATTCAGGAAAGGCTTATCATGAAACTGGAACAAATCGTTAACTCCATAAAACCATTAGACCAGAAGGCAATGGCTGCCGCCAGGCAACGGCAGGACACGTTAACTAAACCCCATGGCAGCCTGGGCAGACTGGAAGAGCTGTCCATCCACATCGCCGGCATCAAAGCTGACCCTATGCCCCATCTGGAGCACAAAGCCATTATCACTATGGCTGCTGACCACGGTGTGGTAGCTGAAGGAGTAGCCCTCTACCCGCAGGAAGTCACCAGGCAGATGGTGCTCAACTTTCTCAATGGCGGCGCCGGCATCAACGTGTTAGCCAGACATATCGGCGCTCGAGTGCTGGTAGTAGACATGGGCGTCACCGGCGGCTTTCCGCCGACAGCCGGCCTTATCTGTAAGATGATCAACTTCGGCACTCAAAACATGGCGCAGGGACCAGCTATGACCCGTCAGCAGGCGATGGATGCTCTGGAAGCCGGCATCGAGCTGGTCGAGTCTGGGACAGGCAAAGGACTGGATATAGTGGGCACCGGCGACATGGGCATCGGCAATACCACTGCCAGCAGTGCTATCTTCGCCGCTGTCAGCGGACATCCCGTCGGCAAAATAACCGGGCGCGGCACCGGCATTGACGATAAACAATTAGCCCGCAAAATCAGTGTCATCGAAAAAGCACTTACAGTGAACCAGCCAGATTCCAGAGATGCCATAGATATTCTGTCCAAGGTCGGCGGCTTCGAAATTGGCGGCCTGGCGGGAGTCATCCTGGCTGGGGCTGCCCGACGCATCCCCGTGGTTATTGACGGCTTTATCTCTGGGGCAGCAGCGCTCATCGCCACTAGCTTGTGTCCACAGGCAAAGGATTACCTCATCGCTGCCCATCGCTCCGCCGAGGCTGGTCACGCTTTATTGCTCGACTTCTTAGGATTGAAACCATTACTTGATTTGAATATGCGGCTGGGAGAAGGCACTGGTGCCGCGCTGGGCATTTCCCTGGTAGAAGCATCTGCCAAAATACTGACGCAAATGGCGACCTTCGCTGACGCCGGCGTCTCCGAAGCCGAATAAAAAGCAGGTTGATAGCATGGGATTTTTCACCGCCTTAAAATTTTTAACCATATTACCACTGCCCGGTCGCCTCGGTAAAACCACCGATGACCTGGGCAAGTCACTGCCTTATTTTCCGCTGGTGGGGCTGGTGCTGGGGGCAATACTTTTCGGTCTCAACTACGGACTCTCTTTTATACTGCCTTCTCCCGTAGTCAGCGTCCTGCTCATCATCGCACTGGTGCTTATGACCGGCGCCCATCATCTCGACGGACTGATGGACTCGTTCGACGGCGTGGTTATCGGCAAGTCCCGTGAAAGAAGACTGGAGATAATGGCGGACAGCCGTGTTGGTGCCTTTGGTATCATCGCCGCCATACTGCTGCTGCTACTAAAATATGCCTCGCTCACTTCGCTGCCTGACGCCATGATGATGCCATCTTTATTGCTCATGGCCGCGCTGAGCCGCTGGATTATGGTCAGCGCCATATTTACTTTCCCCTATGCCCGAAGCTCGGGCATGGGACTGGCATTCAAGCAAGGCGCTGCCTGGTACCGGTTCGCCATTGCCACTGCCATAGCCATAGTAGCCTCGGTGCTGCTGCTGAGCTGGTGGGGGCTGGTGCTCATGGTAGTATTATGGCTTATCACCTTCGGCATTGCCAGCTATTTCCACTCTCGCCTTGGTGGGCTGACAGGCGATGTCTACGGAGCGCTCAATGAGCTATCAGAAGCACTGGTCCTTATTTTGACTATCATCATGGGCTGGGGTTTATAACATTGCCAGCTAAACGAAAAATAATCCTTCTGCTCGGCGGCGCCCGCAGCGGCAAGAGCACCTTCGCTCAGGAGCTCGCTGCCAAACTGGGCAAAAAAGTCCTGTTCGCGGCTACCGGCGAGCCACTGGACGATGAAATGCAGGCTCGTATCGAAGAGCACAAAAAAAGCCGCCCCAGGCACTGGCGCACGGTCGAGGCATCACGATATCTGAGCAGAGCACTGAAAGAGCAGCTCAGCGATGCTGACCTGGTACTCATCGACTGTATCACTCTGCTCGTCGCCAACCTGCTGGGAGATGAGGCTGATTACGCTAAAGCAGAGAAAAAAATAATGGCGGAAATAAAGGAACTGGCAGGCACGATGAACGCATCTCGCGCCAGCTTCGTCATCGTCTCCAATGAAGTAGGATTGGGGCTGGTGCCCGATAATAAGCTCGGCCGCGTTTACCGCGACCTGCTGGGCAAAGCCAACCAGCTTATCGCCCAGCATGCCACCGACGTCTATTTCCTCGCCGCCGGCATACCGGTAAAAATCAAAGGCGACTAACACTGAAGCACTTACCATCTTCCCAAACAGCGCCGAATTTGCTCGGATAGTGTATAATTTATAGGCCTACAATAAAATTTAACACTACCCAACATCAAACTGAATAAGGAGTAACCATGGAAAAGATGAAAATAGTAAATCTGGGAGTACTGGCGGTATTAATCATCAGTCTCCTGGTCGCTGTTGCTGGCTGCCTTCCCACTCCCTCAATAGAGACACCACCCGCCGATGGTGACCAGGGTATCCTGGGTGGCAGTCTTCCCATGATTATCTTCATCGTACTTATCATAGTTATGATGTATTTCACCATGATGAGGCCGCAGCGCAAACAGCAGAAAGAACGCCAGGAAATGACGTCACAGCTTAAAACCGGCGACAAAGTGATTACTACAGCCGGCATTTTTGGAGTGATTGACAGTGTCAGCGAAGATAGCATCGTGCTGAAATTAGAATCGGGAGCGACGATGCGCGTGACCAGGAATAGCGTGGCAGCTAAACGGTAGAAATAAAAAACCTCTCTGCTGCAATAAAAACAGGGGGTGTGGGAGTGCGAAGCTTAGAGGGAAATCCTCAGGCTTTACCCCGGTAATCTTTCTACTGCAAAAGTCATAGCTACTTTTAGATAACAGGAGTATTTTTTCGGTAACATGAAACAAAAAACAAGCCGAAAAGGCGAACAGGAATCCATCAGCACTGCCAGGGAAAAGGCAGCCGGTGCGGCAACAGAACCCAAACCTGCCCGTGTACTTCCCCTTATCCCTGACGCTACTGATCTGATTGAAGACCCGATTCACATGTACCTCCGAGAAATCGGGAAAGTCACGCTGCTCACAGCACAGGAAGAGCAATATCTGTCCAGCAAAATCGAAGAGGCTAAATACCTGAGAGGGATTGAGAACCTTTATCCTGAGCATAACAGCGGGGCTTCCCCCGAGGCCTATGCCATGCTTTCCTTGCTCCGTCACCTGGTCGCAGTCCGCTACCTGGTTGCCACCATTGTCCATCGGCTCGAGCTCCCCCATGGCAAAAGTTTTAACCGCACCCTTCGTAATCCCAAGCTCAGACTGGTTGTTGATGGAGTTATTGCTGAGGAGTTTGTCGCTTCTATTGCTGGAGATAACGGCACCGTTGCCGAAAAAGTCTGGCAGGATTTAATAGACCTGTCGATTTACAGCCGCCTTATGCCCGAGCGGTTATTCGATATCATCGGCGATAAAACCTCCTGGGACGAGGTGGAACGCCTGGTAGCCGATCCCGTTAATGCCAAGTTCCTGCTGAAACTAAACTCTCTGAGCGAAGAGTTCCGAACCCACACCAGAAATATCAAAAGTGCTGCAGCGCAATCTGAGAAGCATCTCATCGAGGCAAATTTGCGTCTGGTAGTCAGCGTGGCCAAAAAGTATGGCATGAGCTACATGCCGCTGCTCGACCTTATCCAGGAAGGAAATATTGGCCTGGTCCGCGCCGTAGAAAAATTTGAATACCGCAAGGGATACAAATTCAGCACGTATGCCACCTGGTGGATCAGGCAGGCTGTCTCCAGAGCTATTGCCGACCAGGCTCGAACCATTCGCATCCCGGTGCACATGATAGACGTTATCAACAGATTGAAACGCACCAACTACCAGCTATCGCAAGAGTACGGGCATGAGCCGAGCAAAGAGGAAATCGGTGAGGCCATGGAGATTTCTTCAGAGAAGGTAGCTGAAATCCTCAAATTGTCCCGCCATCCCTTATCTCTGGAAACACCGGTGGGAGAAGAGGAGGACAGCCGTCTCGGTGATTTTGTTGAAGACGAGTCCTCGCTAACTCCGTCAGAAGCAGCTTCAAGAGGATTGCTCAAGGACCAGCTTAATGAAGTGCTCTCCGAGCTTAGCGACCGGGAGAGGAGAGTCATTACCATGAGGTTCGGACTGGGTAATGATTTGCCCATGACGCTGGAAGAGGTGGGGAAGGAATTTAATGTAACCAGGGAAAGGATCCGCCAGATTGAAGCCAAGGCGCTGCGCAAGCTGCGTCATCCCAGCCGCAGCCGCAGGCTAAAAGACTACCTGGAATAAAGTTTCCTTAAGCTGGTTAGGTACATCCCTGTTCAACAGGATGCACCCTACTTGGTCCCGTGAATAATGCCGATTGAGCCTACCATGAAAGGAAGTTTGAGCAGCCTGGGAATAAACTCCGCATTAGTCGTATTAACGAAATGCACCTCTGCTATACCCCAACCCCTGATTATTTCCAACAAATCATCAACACCGCCGTAGAGCCTGGTCGAAGGAAACAAATCCTGAAAGGCAAAGCTACCACCTTTCTTAACCACTCTCAAGGCTTCCTTGATAACCGCTCTTTTATCGCGGGCATCCTTTACGGCATGAAAGGCAAAATTGCTCACCGCCAGATTGAAAGACTCATCTTCGAACGGCAATGCTATCGCACTTGCCCGCTGAAAGGTGACCCGGTTGGCCACGCGCTCAATTTCGGCATTTCTTTCACAAACACCCTGTGAATAGTCCCATAACCGTCCCCAGTAATCTATACCCACCACACAGGATTCAGAATACTTCTTGGCTACTTCGATAGCAAGGGCGCCATTGCCACAGCCGATATCAATGGCTCTCCCCTCACCACTCCACTCGATATGAGCTAACACCAGGTTTCGAATTTTAATCTGCATATTCCCTCCTGGCGATGAGAACTTATAATGCGCATACCAGAAGCAGAAGAATGCCAGAAACAGCAGTATCCCTCCGACCAGAAATAGAGGTAACAACAGCGACACGACCAGAAAGAGCAGCGTCATTCCGCCGAGAACATAGACCAGTCTCGGGGATACCCAGTTGCCGTAATCTGGTTTCTTTCTGCCCTTGACCTGCTTACTCATAGATGCCAAATTGTTTGTTCTTCGGTGCTACCAGAATTTGTTCCTTGCAGCACATCTTGCCTGTTTTCATGTCAATGGCACGTTGGAGTCACAACTAATGCGTGTGAGTCGACTGCTGTTTGCGAAACTCCTCCACTACACCACCACTCCTCATTAGAGCATTGCCGATGCCATATTCTTTGCGCAGCCGCAACGGCACGCAGCAGCAGGAGCAGCAATTACATATTGCGTAGAAGCTCTGGCGCCATTTGATAATGGTGTGAATCAGGCCATGCCGATGGCATTCCTGCAACAGCTCCTTCGCCTCTTCTCTGGTTATTTTCCGGTAGTCCTCAGGGCTTTCCTCAATGAAAGCATTCCCATCCAACCCCACTATAATCTCGGTATTAATGGAATTCTGGCAGTTCTTGAATACGGTGCGGCAGGCACATGGCCCCAGCGCCAGTGTCGCCGAGCTGTCCACAATCGCATTAGCCTCCTCCAGAGTTAACAGGTAAGCAGCACTTCTCTTTCTCCCATAGAGATTAGCCACCATTCTGACCAGCGTGCCTATGAGAGGTATCCTCGTCCAGCTTGCCTGGAACATGTAATAGCGCAGGGACAATCCCTCGTTTTTACGGTAAAAGGGAAGCGAGTGGTGCATATTTTCTCCAAGACTTTGATTATACACTATCCCGATAAAAGAGCCACAAAATTAACTATATCAGCGCCGGGCATTGTACAATAGGCAGTAATTCACGGAATATCGATTTGGTAAACAACAACGACGTCTTTCTAACCGACCGGCAATTCCAGTCGCTCTTCGGCAGTGAGATTGCCCGAGTTGTCCGCATTCTGAACCGGCTCGCCAGAGAAAAATGCGCCGCTTGCAAAGGAGTCTGCTGTCAACAGATCGAGTGCCGTCTACACTCAGTAAAACTCAGCGGCTGCCCCATCTATGAAATAAGACCAAGGGAATGCCGCTACCATTTCTGCAATGAGATTCTAGCCAATGCGCCGCTGAACCGCGACTATAAAGACCTGCTCATGAAGCCGATAACCGAGTTGATGGGCAATAAAAAGGGGGCAATCTCCAGCCGGTTTAACTCATTTCCCCGGTTTCCCTTGGACGATGAGGGGCTGGGCTCTCTGGGCATAAGGAAGAAGGCAATCGGCATCATAAACTCCTGGGAGCAGGGAAAGATTGGTGAAATCCAGACGCAGAATTTGCTGAAAAGCTTGTGTCTGAAAACCGCAAGCTTTACCGTCCAACAAGGCAAATGATACAATCGCAGGCATGGCCACCTAGGTTTGGGTTGTCATGGTAATCGCCTTCTGCTAATAGTAGTTTCTACACTGTGCCTTCGCCTGGGGCAAAAATGATAAAAAGCGAATCGCCTAAGGCAGATGACTTACGTAAGACTCCTTTGGGATATTACTCCTTCCTTACAGCCACAATCATTGTCCCCGGCCCACCGTGCACACCAAGGGCGGCGCCCAGCCTTGCCATGTGAATCTTTTCCCCAGTGACAATAGAGCTCAAGCGTTCTTTTAACAGTCTGGCCTCTTCCGCAGAAGTGCTATTAACTATCGCCATTTCCTGTACGTTCTTGGTATTCTTCACATAGTCGTACAGCTTATCGAGTGCCTTGGCATAGGAACGTGCCAGGCCAGCCTGGATAAGCTCTCCCTCATGCATGGTCAACAGTGGTTTTACATTGAGAAGGCTTCCTATGGTCGCTCTAGCCTTAGTGATACGCCCTCCGGCAAGTAAGTATTTCAGGGTAGCCAGAATGCCCAGCAGTTGAGTCTGCTTAATAGCCTTGTTGGTTTCTGCCATAACCTGCTGCAGGGTTCCGCCAGCCTGAGCCACCCTGGCAGCAGCCAGCGTTATCAGCCCTAGACCCATGGACAGAGAAGTCGAATCTACTACTTCAACATGGCATTTATCCTTTAATGACTCTTTTCCCTGTACTGCTGAGTTGTAAGTGCCACTGACCTTGGCACTGAGATGAATAGATACAATCTCGCCAGTTTCTTTCGCAATCTCCTGGTATACATTGGTGAAATCGACGGGCATAGGCTGGGTAGTTGTGGGATGGATTGGTCCATCTACTAACCTCTTATATAGTTCATCCGGCCCGATATCGACACCGTCCTTATAAACCTTTTCGCCAAAGTAGATATAAAGTGGAACCGCAATAATGTTCAACTCCTTGAGTAAATCCTCTGGTATATCCGCCCCTGTATCCGTAACAATCTTAACCGCCATTAAAACATCTCCTTTTTTGAATTTTTCGTCGCTGAAAGCTTCGTTTTATATTGTGGTCACAGGCTTGTCTATACCTAGTAAACCGAGGCAGGTCGAGGACTACTTATGAAAGAAACCCTCCATTGACAATCCCTCACACTTTGCCTATTATGACACCTGTATTTCAGACACAGCCAGGTCATCAGCATTGCTCTTTCTTGCCCATCTTAAATACGGAGGTTTAACATGAGCCAAAATAAAGTTGTCCGGACTACGGTGTGGTCGGCGGGACCAGGATGCCACGGCGGTTGTGGTGCTAAGCTCTACGTGCAGGATGGCAAGGTAGTGAAAGTGGAGGGGGATGAGAACCACCCCTGGAACCAAGGCAGGCTTTGCGTCCGGGCGCTAGCATTGACCCAGTACATGTATCACCCCGACCGCGTCAAGTATCCGTTGAAGCGAGTGGGCAAGAGAGGCGAAGGCAAATGGGAGCGCATCTCCTGGGATGAAGCCTTCGATACCTGCGAGAAAAAGTTGAAGGAAATACGCGATAAGTTCGGTGCCGAATCGGTAATCTTCTGCCAGGGCACAGGCAGGGACATGGGCGGTCCCATCACCATGATGATGTACGCCTACGGCAGCCCCAACTGGATAAACTATGGCTTATCCGGCCATTGCTGCTACAGCCCCCGCCAGTTCGCCATGTTTTCTACAACTGGTGATTACTGCGTCCTCGATGCCTCGCAGTTCCTGGAAAAGCGGTACGATGACCCCCAATGGCAACCACCCAAGGTCATCATCGTCTGGGCACAAAATCCCTGCGCTACCGACCCCGATGCCTTTTACGGCCACTGGATTATCGATTGCATGAAGAGAGGCTCCAAACTCATCGTGGTAGACCCGCGCGCCAACTGGCTGGCAAGCCGGTCTGAGCTGTTCCTCCAGATTCGCTCCGGTACTGACGGCGCCCTGGCTCTGGGCATGCTCAACGTCATCATCAATGAAGGACTCTATGATAAGCAGTTCGTAGAGAAATGGACCTACGGCTTCGACCAGCTTAAAGAACGTGTACAGCAGTACCCTCCGGACAAAGTGGCAGAAATCACCTGGATTCCCAAAGAGAAAATCATCGAGGCAGCCCGCCTCTATGCCACCAGCAAGCCAGCCGCTATCCAGTGGGGAGTCCCTATCGATATGTGCCCGGAAGGCTCGGTAGTTGCCCAGGCAATTAACCATCTGTGGTGCATCACCGGCAATGTGGATAATCCCGGCGGCAATGTCATCGCCCGCGCTTCTCACGGTGTTACCAGCTACCCCTACACTCAGGACGAGATGATAAAGCTCTACGGAGAGGAGCTGTTCAAAAAGCTCTCCGAGAAGAGGATGGGCGCACAGCGCTATCCCGCCTTCAAGAACTTCCGAGCCTGGGCACAGCCAGATGCTGTGCTGGACCAACTGGAAAGCGGTCAGCCATACCGTATCAAAGCCGCCTGGATACAGAGCGAAAACATACTGGCCTGCATGGCTGCCGACCCCAGGAGACATTTCGAGGCACTGAAGAAACTCGACTTCATCGCAGTGGTTGACCTGTTCCTCACCCCCACAGCTCAGGCATTCGGAGACATCTTCCTGCCCGCCGCCACCTTCCCTGAGAAAGAAAGCATCCGCTCATGGTGGTCACCACTTTCGGTAACGGTGAAGGCGGTGGAGGTCGAGGAATGCAGGTCTGACTGGGAGATTAACCTGGAAATGGCTAAACGTCTCAGCACCAAATCATATCCCTTCAAGACGGTCAAGGAGCTTCTCAACAGTCGACTCAACGCTGCCGGTAAAAACTATGACGAACTGGCGGCTAAGGGAAGCTGGGAAGCAACACCAGAGGGACCTAGTAAACCTTACTACCGCTACGAACGTGGTCTATTGCGTAAAGACGGCAAGCCCGGCTTCAACACCACCACTGGCAAAATTGAGCTGTACTCCAAGTTCTTTGAGCAATGCGGGGTTGACCCGCTGCCTTACTACGAAGAACCACCGGAAAGCCCTGTTGCCAGTCCTGTACTCTGTGAGGAATATCCGCTGATACTGGGCACCGGCGCCCGCTCCCCTGCCTTCTTCCACTCGGAGCACCGGCAAATCCCCTGGCTCAGGGAAATCGACCCCGACCCCAATGTGGAAATTCACCCGGAGACAGCAGAGAAGCTGGGCATATCACACGGAGAATGGGTCCATGTGGAAAACCAGCGCGGCAAGATAAAAGCCAGGGCCAAGGTGACGCTCATGGTTCATCCCAAAATGGTGATGGTGGCACATGGCTGGTGGCTGCCCGAGGCAAAAGGCACCGAGCCTTACTTCCACGGCGTCTGGGAATACAATGTCAATAATCTGATACCCATGGGCACACAGGGACGTTCCGGCTTCGGTGGCGGCAATTACCGCTGCGGGTTATGCAAGGTAACCAAAATTAAAGAGTAGCTGCTACGATAAAGGCCACTATTTTATAAGACACCATGCCATTTTATTCCTATCTGGCAATACCCATCGGCTATCTACTAGGCGCCATACCCTCCGCTTATATCATCGGCAAGCTCTGGGGCAAGACCGACATACGCACCGAGGGCGACGGCCGCATCAGCGCCGCTGCGGTGAAAAAGAGGATGGGCATCCGGGCATTCCTGCTGGTAGTGACCATGGATGTGAGCAAGGGAATAGTGACTATCGTCATTGCCAAGGTACTGGTTGGCTCGCCGGTGGTAGATGAATTCGTTGGCGATATGGCACTCATCCCTCTGCTTATCACACTGGCTGCCGGCTTTGTTGCCGTAATCGGTCACAGCTGGTCACCATTCATCAACTTCCAGGGCGGACTGGGGGCAACGGTAATCTATGGCGTACTCGCCGGCATGGTATTCTGGCCACAGGAGCTGATCGCCCTGATTATCGGCGGTATCACTGTAGTGGGAACCCGTAAATCGGGCTTCAGCACCGGCGTTATCATCGGAGCACTCGTTATCATCCTTTTGCTCCAGAAACTGTTCTGGTCGCCGAATATGTCCCCTCTCCTCATACCTTATCCCCTCATCCTCATCCTGCTCATGGTGGCAAAACGCTTCCAGGTAAACAGAATCAGAGGGAAAACAAGCCACGATTTATTTGAGTACTGGAAAGACAACGGTATGTAGCATTTCGTAAAAGAACTGCACCTGGTGTATAATAAGCAACAGTGGTTTGTGTTCAGGTTATCGCAGACTCAGTTGAATTACATTAAATTCAGGCAAGCCCCGGATGACCGCAACTCTAACCAACTATTATAAGAGAGGAGGTCATCTCATGGGTTTTCAGGATAAATCAATCCAGTGTGCTGACTGTGGTGCTACCTTCACCTTCAGTGCTGAGGAGCAGGAACAGTTTGCCTCCCGAGGCTACACCAATGAGCCCAAGCGCTGTGCACCATGCCGTCAGGCGAGGAAATCAGAGCGCACGGGAAACAGCGGCTTTAGCTCCGGTGCCCGGCGGGAAATGTTCCCCGCCACCTGTGCTCAGTGCGGTAAAGACACTAAGGTGCCTTTCCAGCCACGCCAGGACCGGCCAGTTTACTGCAGCGATTGCTTTAACAAAGTTAGAGTAAGCAGATAACAGCAGTCTGGGTTACCCCATACATAGGTCAGGAGTTCCTGACCTATGTATGTTTTTATGACAGTTCATCACGAGGAAGTTACAGTTGAGTCAGATTTATCGTAACGATATCAGAAATATTGCCATCATCGCCCATGTCGACCATGGCAAGACCAGCCTGGTTGATGCCATGCTCAAGCAGAGCAAGGTTTTCCGCGACAATCAACAGGTAGGAGAACTGATATTGGACCGCAATGCCCTGGAACGGGAAAAGGGCATTACCATACTCGCCAAGAATACTGCGGTACTCTACCGCGGGGTGAAAATCAATATCATCGATACTCCCGGGCATGCTGATTTCAGCGGCGAGGTGGAACGGGTATTAAACATGGCAGACGGCTGTCTGCTGCTGGTCGATTCTGTGGAAGGACCCATGCCTCAGACCAGGTTTGTGCTGCGGCGGGCACTGGAAAAAGGGCTTCAACCCATCGTGGTCATCAATAAGACCGACCGGGAAAATTCCCGCATCACCGAGGTGGTCAACCTGACCCAGGACCTGTTCCTAGAGCTGGCTACCAGCGCCGACCAGCTTGATTTTCCCATACTTTACGCCAGTGCCAGAAACGGCACTGCGGTCACTGACCCGCAGGCTGAAGGCAAAGATTTAATTCCGCTCTTCGAATGCATATTGCAGCAGGTGCCCCCTCCGGCCATTGAGGAAGGGCATTTCCAGATGCTGGTTTCCAACCTCGATTACAGCAGCTACAAAGGCAAGCTTGCCATAGGCAGGATTTACCGGGGCAAGGTGATGCCCCATGATATTATCGTGGTCATCGGCAGCGATAACAGCCCACGGCAGTATGAAGTAAGCGAGGTATTCACCTTCATGGGACTGGAGCGCCTGACAGTTGATGAGGCTGCCGCCGGCGAGATCGTGGCCATTACCGGACTGGAAACAGTGAGCATCGGCGATACTATCGCCAGCCCCGACCAGCCTGATATCCTGCCCCGCATCGAAATAGGTGAGCCTACGGTCAAGATGACCTTTGGCGTGAACACCTCGTCCTTTGCCGGCAGGGAAGGCAAGTACTGCACCTCTCGTCAGTTGAGAGAAAGGCTGCAGCGGGAGCTGGAAACCAATATCAGCCTCAGAGTGGAAGATACCGATACTCCTGATGTTTTTCTGGTATCGGGCAGAGGCGAGCTGCACCTGGCGATACTGATTGAAACCATGCGCCGCCAGGATTATGAGTTCGAAGTCTCCAAGCCGGAAGCCATCACCAAAGAAATCAATGGTGACCTGATGGAGCCGATGGAGGCACTTACCATTGATACTCGTGCCGACTTCATAGGCGTGTTGACCGAGATGCTTAGCAAACGCCTCGCCAGGTTGACCAATATGTACAATGACGGCCAGGGCAATGTCCGCATTGAATACCGTATCCCCACACGGGGGCTTATCGGTTTCCGCAGCGCCTTTCTCACCGCCACCCGCGGCGAAGGCATTATGAGCACTCTGTTTCTGGGATACGATCCATGGCTGGGCGATATCGTTTCCGCGCGAAATGGCATGCTGGTAGCTTCAGAAGAGGGTACCGCAGTTACCTACGGTCTCAACAACGCCCAGGAGCGGGGCATCACCTTTATTGAGCCGGGCACCCAGGTTTACGAGGGAATGATAGTCGGCATGAACTCCCGCGGCAATGACCTGGCGGTCAACGTCTGCAAGGAAAAGAAACAGACCAATATCCGCTCCTCAACATCAGATATTGCCGTGAAACTAACACCACCGCTCAAGCTCAGCCTTGAAGAAGCCATGGACCTCATCAATACCGATGAGCTTCTCGAGGTGACACCTCAGAACATCAGGCTGCGCAAGAAGATGCTCACTCAGAATGAGCGTTTCCGTGCTAAACACGAGGCTCTTCGCAGGGCATAGTGAAGAGGCGACAGACGGCTAACCCAGCGCCGCTTTAATCTCGTCAGGAAAGTCAGAAATAATGCCGTCGATGTCCAGCTTCAGCAGCTTCAGGACAGCTTTGATATCGGGGCATCCCCAGACAAAAATAGACAGGTTATGAACGCGCGCCTTTTCCACCAGCCTTGCATCGATGAAGGGGTGCCTGACCACAATTCCGCCACAGCGCACTGACTGCGCTATTTTCACCGGGTCTACCAGAGGCAGCGCAGTAATAATAGCCGTGGGCAGCTCAGGTGCCAGAAACCACAGCCCTGCGACCATCTCCTTATCGAAGGAAATTACCACTATATCCTTCGGCTCAGTCTTTGCCCGCAGCAATGCCAGAAGTTTATCCAGCGACTGCACCTTCTTCATCTCCACCAGCAACCTGGTCTTCCTGTGGCACAGTTCCAAGGCTTGCTCCAGCGTGGGGATATCGAATTTATCCTGCAGCTTCACTTCCCTCGCCTGAGCCAGAGACAGCTTTCTTATATCGGCACCCTTTATCTTGGGGTCATGAAACACAATGAACTCTTTATCCGCTGTCTCCTGCACATCCAGTTCGATGCCATCAACACCGAGCTGCAGAGCCGCCTCAAACGCCTCAATGGTATTGTCCGGTAAGCTTTTATGAAAACCTCTATGGGCAATGTTCAACATGAGAATTTCTCCCCTGCCTGCTACTTTAAAAGCTGCTTGTCCTGACAGAAATAAACAAGGCAGACCAATCATTATAGTCTGCCTTGCTCACTTCTCTAAATGAATAACACCGTTAGCTTCTGACTACTTTCTTCTTCACCTGTTCCACCAGGGCAGGCGGAATTGCTTTCATGCTGTGAGCTTTGTCGGCGTGTGCCATGAGCTTCCTCATCATTTCCTCTTCTGTCTCAGCCGTCGCCTCAAAGCCACAGCTTAAGCCCAGATCCTTGCATTTAAACAATAGCATGCCTGATACCTCCTCCTCAGTTATTATGTCATAAAGTCAGCAAACCTTAAGCTCGCACCAAACAAAAAAAGCACTTGCTATCACCCTGCCTGTGGTATTACAAGTGCTTTTTTCTCGGCTCTATCATCCCATCCACCAACTTGGCTCACTATAGCTGTACTATAGTTTTATTCCTTGCTTTTGTCAATAGTTTTCCCCGAAATATTTCCCGCTTTTATTTTACGGTCACTTTCAGACTCAGCCAGCACATGCCCTTTGCGCAACGGAATCTCCGTGATGAAGAAATTCATCACAAAGGCTATGATGAGCACAGCAAAGGCGATGAGGAATACCAGAGACAGGGCAGAGCTCAGCGCCTGACGCAATGTCGTCATCACCTGCTCATAAATAGCTGCCCCCTGTGTTCCCAGCAGGGCAAACATCCCTTTGAGCTGATCCTGTGCCTCGGGGCTTACCAGTGCCTGCGGATTACGCAATAGCAATTCCAGACGGTCCATCGGCACCGTCGCTTTGATAGTGGCCGGGACACCGTTCATAAACTCAATGGCAAAACGGTTGTTCAACACCGAGCCAAAGACGGCTAACCCCATGGCACCGCCAATGGAGCGAAAAAAGGCAATGGACGAGGTAGCCACACCCAACATCTCATAGGGAACTGTATTCTGGACAGCAATAACATATAGCGGCATGGTAGCTCCCAAGCCAAACCCGGCGATGATAATACTTACTACGGCTATGGCATAGCTGGTTTTCGCCGTCATCAAGGAAAGCAAAAACGTCCCTACCGCCATAATGCAGATTCCGATAGCGCCCTGAAACCGATAATGCCCTCCAGTGCGGGAAAGCAACTGGCCGGAAAGAAAGCTGCCCAGAACCATGCCCAGCATCATCGGGGTCAGAAAACCGCCGCTGACACTGGCAGACGCACCCAGTACCCCCTGGAAGAACAGAGGCACAAAGATAATGGTGCCGAACATAGCCACTCCGGTAAAAAAGACCACTACTTCAGAAATTGCTACGATTCTATTCCGAAAAAGCGATAGCGGCAGAATAGGATGCTCGCTCCGATGCTCCACGATAACAAACACCACACCCATCACCACGGAAAAAATCAGCATGGTGATAATAGGAACCGACGCCCAGGGATAATCAACGCCACCCCAGGACAACGCCAGCATCAAGGTAACCACAGTAAGCATCAGCAGCACCACGCCGGCATAGTCCACTTTACGCTTCATGTTCTCAGGGCGAAGATGAGGAAAGAAAACAATAAACAGGCCGATAATGGCCAGACCGAGCGGGATGTTGATGAGAAATACCCAGTGCCATGACAGCAGGTCAGTGAGAAAACCGCCGAGCGCTGGTCCGATAACCGCCGACAGGCCGAACGACGCGCTGATCAACCCCTGGTATTTGCCACGGTCGCCCGGAGGAAACAAATCACCGATTACGGTGAAAGCATTCGCCATCATAATGCCACCACCCACCCCCTGAATACCACGAAAAATGATGATCTGTGTCATGGTCTGGCTCAAACCGCAGAGCAAAGAAAACACCGTGAAGATGACCAGTCCGATGATATAGAGCACTTTGCGCCCGTACATATCAATCAGCTTGCCAGTGATGGGCACGGCCACCGTGGAAGCAATCACATAAGCCGTGGTTACCCAGGTATAGTGGGTGAAGCCACCCAGGTCAGCGATGATACGGGGCATGGCCACGCCCACAATCGTCTGGTCCAGCGAACTGAGGAACATCGCCAGCAAGACACCGGCAAAAGTGATTTGCACCTGCCGCTGGGGCAATGAGCGAATTCCCACGGCACCGGCTGAAGTTTCAGCAGTTACAGTAGTGTCCTTCCGTTACTATAATACTTCCGAGACGAGCATATCGAATATATGGGCACGCCAGGGGCCAAGGTCTATGTACAACCCCAGCGACGAGAGCTCGTCGGAATCGCCCTCGTACTGCACATCATTAAGCTCGTCGCGGTACAACACCCGCATGCCCCGGGGCAACCATACAGGCAACTTCAGCCTGCCCTGCGACTGATGTGGGGCATAGTTTACTGCCACCACCTTAAGCTCCCTGGCATAGCGCCATGACCAAGCTAATAGGCTTTGATGGCTGGGATTACCCTCCCAAGCCTCATCCACCGACAATAGCTCCCAGTCACCTTCATGAAAAGCTGCCATATTGCTTGTTGCCAGCAATGTTTCATAAAAACGCTGCACCTCTTCATCACTATCTTCCTCAGGTTCACTGACCAACTGCACCGGAAGGTGCACACGTTTTCCCTCAAGCTGTCCATCCTGGAATAAGCGCAGCCCGGGTACAGTGGCCATAATCACCGCGGCAGACATGGAACGCTCTCTACCAAACGCTGCAGCAGCACGGGACTCGTCATGGTTCTCGATGAAATGCACCGCGCGCGCCAGAGGCACCGTGCTGGCAGCAAGATAGTTACGAACATCTATAGTAGCCGGAGACCACAACTTATCATACAGGGCCTTATCATACACATAATCAAACCCCAGTTGCAGAAGTTTGGACTCCAGTCCCCAGTAGGTCTCCGCCAGGAAAATGAAGTTGGGATGTTTTGCTTTCACAATACGGATAGCCACCTCCCAGAACTCGGCATCGGGTTTAAGGTATCCTGGCAACAACTCCCCCCACACCCGCTCAAACACATCGTTAAGCGCCAGCATGGCCATATCGCAGCGCACTCCCGCAGCCACCTCGGCAATCTTCAGCAGTTCTGCGATCAGGCTCTGCCTTAACTCCTTGGAAAAGAAATTTACCTGCACTGTATCCGTCCACGGCGGAAAGTTGGGGTCCCTGCCGTGGGCAAAATAGCTTCTACCATCGGGCGAGAAAAACCACTCCTGATGCTGCGACACTTCCCTCCTGCTACCTGTCACCACCCAGTTGGGATGGGAAGCCATACACGGAGTATCTTTGGCAAAGTGATTGGGGACAAAATCCAGCACCAGCCCCAAGCCATGCCTGTTGAGCGTTGCCTTCACCTCAGCTAAATCAGCATCATCACCAAGCGATGCATCCAGTTCATAGCGGTAAACGGCGTAAGGAGAGCCAGCAACATCGTCATCGCCCCAGCCGGGTAACGTCTCATCGTACCGCTTCCGCAAATCGGCATTGAGCAGTGCCTGCTGCCATGCGGCCTCGCTGCGCTGCCACGCCCCCATCAACCAGACCAGGTCGAATCCTTTATCCGCAATAGACTGCCACTCTTCTTCAGGAACCTCAGCCAGCGTCAGCTTGCGACCGTACTTCTTACACAGTCGCCTCAGAAACACACGAGCATTGATTTCATAAAGATGGGGATTACTACGCATGATTACTCAACCCGCAAAAGCCTCCTTAATTCTAACAGGAAACCAGCGACGTAACCAAACGTGAAATATCATTTTACACCCCATTGTTGGCAGAAAAGACTTGCAACAAACAGCGCACTGACTTACACTTTTCAGAACTAACCGCAAAGGAAAACAAATGGAAATACGCACCATCACACCGAACATGAAGCTTTTCGACCTGGAACCTCCCATACCCGGCTACAGTAAATTCATCGGTGCCTATCTGTTCCACAGTGAAAAAACCGCACTGCTGGATACTGGCCCAACATCATCAGTGCCCAATTTATTTCAAGCCTTAGCTAAACTCGGCATCAATGCCGGGGCAATCGACCATATTATCCTCAGCCATATCCACCTCGACCATGCCGGCGGAGTGGGGACAGCGATTAGAGGAATGAGTCATGCCCGAATCCTGGCCCACCGTCGGGCTAAAGCGCATCTCATTGACCCCACAACGCTGTGGCAGGCAAGCCTCAAGACGCTTGGTGATATCGCCGTCAAGTATGGTGAACCTGAGCCGGTGCCGGAACACAGTATTATCATTGCTGAAGACCAGATGAAGCTGGATTTAGGGAAGGGACTAACTCTGGAGATATTACTTACCCCGGGCCACGCCGCACATCACCTCAGCGTGTTCGACCGGGCAAACGGTGTGCTCATGGCTGGCGAAGCTGCTGGTGTATGCGCTGATGGACTGATCAGGCCAGCAACACCACCACCGTTCAAAATGGAGGAAACGCTGGCTTCCATAGATAAACTCAGTGCATTGCAGCCAGCAAAGCTATGCTACGGCCACTTCGGCTGCTATGACAATGCAGTACAAAGGCTGAAGTTCTACCGGGAAAAGCTGCTGCTCTGGCACAAGGTAGCCAACTCGGCAGCTAAAGCCGGTAAAACTCCTGAAGAGATACTAATGTTGTTCCGAAAAGAAGACTCTGACTTAAAATACCTTGACAGCCTTAATCGAGACGAGTATGCCCGCGAGGCCGGCCTGCTGGTCAACAGCATCATCGGCCTGACTGAATCTGCTCATCCACATTAACACTTCAATCTGGAAAGAAGTGCCAATACAAAAAACAGGGTGTTCGTCATATTGACAAACATGGTATGCCGTATTATTATGTGTGGTCACCTAGCATTACGAGGTATCAGCTATGCAATAGCTGGTATTATGTAAAATCGCTGGGCGGGAGATTCAAACCCTTGCCGAAGCAGAAGATTGACTACAGCGAGTTGTATACAGGCTATGAGTTCCCCCAGACCAGCTTTCGCCTGGACTC
>JBBIPA010000026.1:0-27764 GCA_037443085.1 Chloroflexota bacterium
TTCGAACCCGCGACAGCCTGCTTGGAAGGCAGGAACTCTACCACTGAGTTACTCCCGCAAGCACCAAACCATTTTAGCCTTGATGGCTACCATTGTCAAAGATATCTCTCGGTTGGTTACTCAATAGCCGGAAATTATCTACCGAAGGTTAATCAGAGAACTGTTTATCTCCTCTTGCCATTTCTCGATTTTATGGGCAAAGGCGTGTACTAATCCGAAGCAACCCGTCAGCATCATGTCACCATAAGGGGTGGCGAAGTAAGGTTTGAGCTTTGAGCCAGACATTAAGGCTCGCTGGGGACCAGTAACGGAGATAAAAGGAGTCTTTTGCCTGCCCTCTATGATGAAGCAACCATGCCCATTATTATTAAACACGTCTTCGTTGCTGAGATCGCCCTTTACCATCCTGGTAATCAACTTCTCTGTTTTGCTTCGTGTAAGCTTGCCGGTGTGGTGCTCGAAAAGGCCTAGAATGCTGCTATCCTGAAGATGAAACGCCAGAGCATGGAAATTGCCTACGTTCATCACCACTTTATGATTGTGACGAGCCACCTCGGCATCTTCAAGTGACCCCAAGGCAGCAGCGACAGGGGTATCCATCAGTAATAGGGGAATATGTCTTGTTGTGCTTCGTGCCACTGCTTTCATCCGCGTAAGATGGGATGGAATCTCACCGGAAAGATAGGCGAAAGCAATTAGCTCATTCTTAGTATTTACTACCCGCTCCAGGTGCTGAAAACGGAACTTGCGGTCGCTAGTTCCCGGAGGTGCCGCACCATGGTCGAATACGGCAACAGCGATACCATCAAAATCAGTCTCAACACCGAAGGTCTCCAATGCCTTTTCTATTTTAGGCAGGTCGAGGTCTTTGGTCTCAATTATTTCTATGTTTTTGGTCGAGATATTTTCGTCATCCGGAACAATGATTACACCCAGTCTGGCGACTTCATCGATGTTATCATCGAAGGTTGCCGCGGCTCCAACAGTGGCATAAGCTTTGACACCGGTTCTCAGATGCTCAGTGAGCGCTCTCTTAGAAGGCCCGCCACCCATATTAACTCCCGTGAAAAAGATATCTCTTTTCGCTTTAGTAGCTGATTGAATCCTTCTGGCTAAAATAGTGGTGGGTGAGGGGAGTACCATTTTGAAGCAATTCTCGATAGGCTGAGAGCTGTCAAAGACGAGAATGTCCTGAGTAAAACCGCCGATATCTATAGCCAGCAAGTGCATGTCTGTCTCCTCAGTCTGATTTATTTTTGATTATACCAAGTGATGAACAAAACCAGTAAATTTTAGTCAGGGGTGGTAGTTATGAAAGCTTTCTTATCACGATTGCACAGAATTTGGGTGAGTCACCGTCCTGACATAACACCAGAGGGCACTCCGCCACCTGGCTCGACCCATTGTCCCGCCATGTATGCACCTCTTTGACTAGAGTAATACTGCGCAAAGGATTTTGAGGTGTTGCTAAACAATCTCTTTTACTATGATTGACGGCACTGACCATAGACTGATAGGCTCTGGTGCTGCCTCTTCTGGCATCTCCCTCTCCAGTAAGCCACGAATAAAATGGCAGGAAAAAGTATTGTACTGGTGGGATAAGGCAAAAGCTTTAAGCATAGTCTCCCTGGGATAAATAGTGGCCAGTTCCAGAATCGGCTTGAGATGAAACACCGGGTTCAGTTTTTGCTGAACGTAGAGCCTTTCCAGAAAATCTCTCTGGTCGGGAAACTTCTCCAGAAATCCCCTCTCCAGCACTACCCTGGTCCTGAACTGGTTTTTCTTGAGTTTGGCGTAATGTTCTTCCACCGGGATGGTTATCCTTTTCTTCTGGCTTAAAGTATGGCGGAAGATGAGATTACCCTTCTGACCATAGACCTCAAGATATCTCCCCTGAGAGGTGCGCACCCAGACATTTTTACCGGAATAGTCTGAGGGAATACTGTAGCGGTTTCCTCCAAAGGAGACCAGACCATCCCAACTCACATGACGAAAGAGCTCCTGGGAGCTAACAAACCTTCCGGGTGGCAGAGGGGTCAGATGATTCTTTTCCCACTCGAATCGGTCGATGGGTTTCTCCTGAGTGGTCTGATGTACCTGAGAGTTCACCTCATCATCAAAGCGGGACAGCTCCTGGCAAAAGTGTTCAAAACTATCAAAGGAGCGTCCTTTAATGAAATGCTGTTCCAAGTAGTAAAATGGTTTTTCCACTTTTCCTTTTGCCTTCGGATTGCCCACTCGGCAAGCTATCGGCTTCATGCTATAGTGACCGCAGATCTCCAGAAAATGAGGGTTCCACTTAAAGTGAGCCGGGTGGGCATTGATCACAAAGGCCTTAGCGTTATCCACCACAATCTCTTTAGGTGCTCCATCAAACTTCCGCAGCCCACACTCTATCCCTTCGAAGACGGACATCTGGCTCTCATTCATACTGGCAAAGTGGCACCTGCGGCGGCTAAACCCGAGAATAAGCCGGAAGACTACCACTTTAGTGAGGCAACCACCAAGAGATACAGTATAGGGTGACCAGTCAAACTGACCTTGCTGGCCTGGTGGTGTTTCATAACGGATACAAGCCTTGGTTTTGCTCTCCTCAGATTTGATAAAGCGATAGAATACCACCTGGGAACCATCATGGCTCTTATTTTCGCGGATTTCCCTGAGAATACGGCTGCCGATGAAGTGGTCATTGACAAGCATCCGCCTTATCGCGTCTTTCAGAGGATCCAGCTTTGGATTGGGACGTGATGGCCGCTCATACTTGGGCGGACGCTCTGCTCAAATAGCCTCCCTCACCGTGTTTCGAGCTACGCCTAGCTCTTTAGCGATCTGTCGTGTGCTTAGCCCCTGGGCTTTTAAATGCCGAATTGTTGTCCATGCCTCCATTGAAATCATCTCCTTTCTCCTTGTTGAGCTCATTAACTACTTCAACAAGGATGATTAATCTCTGGAGGTGGGTCAATTTTCGGGGATAAAGGTGGGTCAACTTTCAAAGATAATTAACAAGGGGTGAGCTGGTGGCAACAGGAAGTAGTGGTGAAAAGCTTGGAGATGTAGTTGTACCGGAGGGAAAAACAGGCATTGCCACAGTCTGTGGAGTGACGGTCAATGGTGTGCTATTGAAGAACGGCGTGCCCATGGAATCCAAGTTCGGCGGTATACTGGAGATAAGAAATCCTAAACCATTGCGATTTACAGCAATAATTAACTACGGCGGCACATCGTTAGATCCCTCTGAACAATATATGCGAGCCAGAATGACCGACGTTAGCGAAGCCATAAAAACAGGCAATGGAAGAATACTGGCTAACTTCAGAGAAATACCAGCGCTCTAAAGGTCTATTGTCGAAGAAGTCGTTGCTTCATTGAAAGAGTCCGGCATCAACGGCGTCTACTACCTGGGCAAAATAAGCGAGCCAGTTTGTCAGCTTGCCGTAGGAACCAACGGGATAGGAGTTATACTGCTGGGTGGACTAAATCCCGTAGCCGCTACGGTTGAAGCTGGTTTCGAAGTCGATAATACGGCTGAAAGTGGCATGATCGACTTCAAGCAATTAGTAAGCGTTTGGCAGCTCTGAGAGCATAATTAGCACACGTATTTCTCAGCCTCTATGGTAGCGTTGGCAATTTGTCTTCTGGCGGCTTCTGTATTGGTTGGAGTAAGTCTGCTTAAGCCACTCAAATATGTAGTCAGCGTGTCACCGGTTTCCATAGCAACGAGTATCTGGCTGGCATAATCCTCGATCTTTTTCATCGTGTCATTGACGTATACTCGTATCATAGCTATCTTCAAGCTGGATTTCTCTTCACTCCTAGCTTCAGCTTGCCGGAAGTCGTCTGTATCCTGTTGAACCATGGCTTGCTCCTTCTTTAATGGTTAATTTACTGCTTCGCCAGTGCCGGGGCAAGCCC
The DNA here is from genome assembly GCA_037443085.1 of Chloroflexota bacterium. Lineage (GTDB taxonomy): Bacteria > Chloroflexota > Dehalococcoidia > GIF9 > UBA5629 > JBBIPA01. Next base: position 3,913 of record JBBIPA010000026.1, read on the forward strand.
CTAAAGTGTCTATTTAGTTATGTCTTCTAACCGTCTCATTCTCCTGCGATTTACACTTAATTCAGTTTTCGTAATTTCTGCATTTGCTCACTATATCGAAAACAGCTAAAATAAAGCCTTGAGCTTGATAGAAGTTATCAGGCTGTCATGCTCACAGTGGACTACACAAGGAGGTTTGCATGGCAGGCAGCGATACTCCGAAGGTTGACGAACTCGAAAAAGGACCCTGGCCAAGCTACGTAACACAAATCAAAAGGCAAGCGCAGAAAAATGCTGCGTCCAAAGACCTTCTGAAAGTACAGGAACAGTCTTTTAATGATAAGGTAACCCATTGGAAACACGGAGGTATTGTTGGTGTCACTGGATATGGTGGTGGTGTTATTGGTCGATACAATGATATGCCTGAAAAATTCCCCCATGTCGAGTCCTTTCATACCGTGCGGGTGAACATGCCCAGTGGATGGTTTTACTCGACCAAGGCTCTAAGGCAAATATGTGATGTCTGGGAACAATATGGCAGTGGTCTGACCAATTTTCATGGTTCGACAGGAGATATTATTCTCTTGGGGACCACCACTCCAAACCTGCAGCCATGCTTCGACCAACTATCCAGCGTAGGTTTTGACCTCGGTGGCTCAGGATCGGCACTAAGGACAATTAGCTGCTGTGTTGGTCCGGCTCGATGCGAATACGCCTGTATCGATACACTGGACATATGCCACGACTTAACTATGGAGTTTCAGGATGAAATTCATCGCCCACGCTGGCCATACAAATTCAAGATTAAGATATCCGGCTGTCCCAATGACGGCGTAGCAGCAATTGCCAGGGCTGATTTCACCGTAATAGGCACCTGGAGAGATAACATCAGAATCGACCAGAAAGCAGTAATAAACTATGTGGGCAAAGGATTTGACATAAAGAATCTCGTCATTGACAAATGCCCAACCAGCGCGTTGGCATGGGATGAGAAATCATCTACGCTGAAATTAAAAGCCGAGGAATGTGTAAGGTGCATGCACTGCATCAACAAAATGCCCAAAGCACTCCGGCCTGGCATGGATAAGGGAGCAACCATTTTAATAGGCGGTAAAGCCCCCATCATTAAAGGCGCCTATCTTTCCTGGGTGCTGGTGCCGTTTATGAAAATGGAGCCGCCTTATGATGAGGTAAAAGACTTGCTCAGGAAGCTCTGGGACTGGTGGGATGAGAATGGCAGAACTAGGGAGAGGATAGCGGAGCTTATTGACAGGCTAGGACTCAAGAAATTTCTGCGTGATATGGGCATAAAGCCTACGCCGCAGATGGTATTTAAGCCGAGGTCGAACCCATATGTTTTCTTTGATTAACAATCGCTACGGGAGGTCATGATGGCAAAAACTGATATTGGGCCCCCGGATTATAGATTAATGCTTCCGGAGATAATAAAAAAGAACTACGGACAATGGAAGTACCATGAGATACTCCGCCCAGGGGTGCTTAAGCACGTATCAGAGATGGGAGAGGAAGTTTACACAGTACGAGCGGGGTCTCCACGTCTGTTAGGTGTGGATTTTATCCGAGATATTTGTGACCTTGCCGATAAATATTGCGATGGTTACCTGAGATTCACCAGCAGGTATAACATTGAGTTTATGACCCCGGATAAGAACAACGTGGAGCATATAATAAAAGAGGTAAACAAACTGGGCTTGCCTGTGGGGGGTACTGGCAAATCAATATCAAACATTGTTCACACGCAAGGATGGATACACTGCCACAGCGCGGCTACGGACTCCTCGGGATTAGTAAAAGCCATTATGGACGAACTTTATGACTATTTTACCAGCATGAAACTGCCAGCTAAAGTGAGGATTTCTCTGGCATGTTGTATTAATATGTGTGGTGCTGTCCATTGTTCTGATCTGGCCGTTGTGGGAATACACAGGAAACCACCCAAGGTGGACAATTCCAGGTTGAGCACCTTATGCGAAATTCCCACCACCATGGCATCATGTCCCACTGGTGCTATCCGTCGGCATCCCGACCCCAACATCAAAGGAATCACCGTTAACGAAGAGCGATGTATGTACTGTGGCAACTGTTACACCGTATGTCCTGCCATGCCTTTAGCTGATGGTGAAGGCGATGGGGTAGCTATCTATGTAGGAGGCAAAGTCTCAAATGCTAGAAGCACTCCCAAATTCTCGAGGTTGGCTATTCCTTTCTTGCCTAATAATCCTCCGCGCTGGCCTGAGGTAGTAGTCGCCATAAAAAATATTGTTGACATTTATGCTAAACATGCCAAACCGGAGGAACGGGTAGGGGAATGGATAGATAGAGTTGGCTGGGAGACATTTTTCAAACTTACTGGAATACCATTTACCGAACAACATATCGACGACTTCACTCATGCAGTGGAAACTTACAGAACAACAACGCAATTTAAGTGGTAGTTAGTGAACCCCCTTTTGCTTTAGTAGGCATATCGTTCTATCAAGCGAGGAGTGGCCATATTGAGCGAGCAGGTAACAGAGGAACTAAAACAGAAAATACTGCACCACCTGGGCACAGTGGACAAAACCAAAAATAGGGACGTTGCCCGTGCCTTGGGAGAGGAGAAGAGCATAGTTGATAAGGCGATTGCCCAATTGGCCAATGAAGGCCAGATAGAGTATCTCTATCTGGGCACTTCTTATATAAAACTTAAGGACAAATAACGAAGTGATATAGCTATGTCGAACATTCACGCAAAGGTCAAGCGGGAAACATTACTACCACGTTTTATGATTGCTTCACCGCAGGGACGCTCGGGCAAGACCATAGTCAGCATCGGTTTATGTGCCATGTTGAGACAACAGGGTCTTGTAGTACAACCATTTAAGAAGGGGCCAGATTATATCGATCCTTCCTGGCTTTCAGCAGCTGCAAATCTCCCCTGTCACAACTTAGACATGTTTTTCATGTCAGAAGAAGCACTGCATGCTTCTTTTCAAAAAGCATGCCGCCACGCGGATTTAGCGGTGATAGAAGGTGCTATGGGGTTGTATGATGGAATTGACTCTGATGGCAGAGGTAGTTCTGCTCGCTTAGCTCGTCTCCTTGCCTTGCCTATCATTCTGGTCATCAATTGTGCCCGTATGACCAGAAGTGTAGCGGCGATGGTTAACGGATACCAGCAATTCGAGCCCAATACAAATATTGCTGGCGTGATTCTCAACAATGTTGCCGGAAGTAGACACGAAAATAAACTTAAAGCAGCTATAGAAGGCTATTGTAGTATACCTGTGGTAGGAGTGGTGCCTAGGGACACAAACTTAATTATCACCGAACGGCACCTTGGACTAGTCCCATTCAAAGAAGTCCATGAGGAAACTGCTCTCATCGAGCGCATCTATCATAGCATCAAGACATATCTGGATATAAACGGCATTCTAGCTGTCGCTCGGAGTGCTCAAGCTTTGCCTCAAACAGATACCAATGATTTCAGTGCCAGACTAAACAATGTCAGGATAGGGGTGATGCTCGACCGGGTGTTTACCTTTTATTACCCGGAGAATTTGGAGGCATTGCGTCAAGATGGGGCAGAACTGGTTTTCGTTGATTCGCTCCGTGACCAGAAATTGCCTGACATTAATGGGCTCTATATTGGCGGTGGGTTCCCGGAGTTGTTTCTGGAGAGCTTAGAAGCAAATGTCAATCTCAGACATGAAATCGCTGAGGCAATTATCGATGGACTTCCAGTTTATGCTGAATGTGCTGGCCTCATGTATTTGTGCCATGGTATCCGTCAAAAAGGTCGTTTATACCAGATGGTTGGTATCATCCCCACCGAAGTTGAGATTTGCACTCGACCTCAGGGACATGGTTATACAGTAGCTGAAGTTGCCGGTGAGAATCCCTGGTTCCCTGTGGGCGCTACTATTAAGGGACATGAGTTTCATTATTCCAAGCTACGCGATATTGCCAATCTTAGATTTGCTTATCGTATGGGACGAGGCCACGGTATAAATGGCCATGTAGACGGCATAGTATATAATAATGTATTTGCCTCTTATACTCATTTACACGCTATCAGTGTACCTGAGTGGTCGGGGTCTTTTGTCTCACTGGCATTACAGCACGCAAAAAATAGAGCATCAGCGTTGACATGCTGATTGCACTTTAATTAGGAGGTCATAGCTATGCCCAAGGCAACACTAGGAGGGAAAGAAATCGAGTTAGATGAGGATGGGTTTATCCAGGAGCCTGATAAGTGGAGTAAGGAAATTGCGGAAGATTTAGCCAAACTGGAGCAGGCGTACCCTATGGATGAAGAACGCTGGAAGGTAGTGAACTATCTGAGGAATTACTACCTTCAATATGATATTGCGCCGCCAATACGTATGATGACCAAGGAAACTGGTTTCGACTTGAAAAAAATTTACCAGCTATTTCCCAGTGGACCGGCCAAAGGAGCCTGTAAAGTAGCCGGATTACCCAAGCCAACAGGGTGCGTCTAATAAATTTCCAGCATCGCTAAAACAGAGAATATGGTCCGTATACAGTGGTTTTGAGTTACTGAGTCTTTTGCCACTTGATTTCAGAACAAGTAATCATACGCCTGCTGGCAAGAACCGTAGATGGGAAATATCTCGATACTGCAAATAATAACCTATGTGTCTTATGCTTTTATTATCGGTATCTACGCATGGAGAACATACAAATATGCTCGAATGCCGGTACACCTGAGATGGGAACTTCACCCGATTCCCAGCGAAAAAGGACACACGTACGGAGGTTCTTATTATGAAGAGGAGGAATGGTGGACAAAGCCCCAGTACAGAAGCCCTCTGCAAAATACCATCTTCATGGTGAAAGACTATCTTTATTTTATGCAGTACTACCAGCAAAATAAGAGATACTGGTTTGTACTCTATCCCTTCCACCTGGGATTTTACCTGATTTTTATTTCGCACGTTCTATTCTTTCTCGGTGGATTAGCTTTGCTGCTGGGGTTGCCGATATCCTCTGCGTCATCAAATTTAATAGCCTTGTCATTGTATTATCTAACATTAATTACATCAGTGGGTGGTTGTGTATTGGGTTCTCTGGGATGCATAGGGTTGTTGATAAAAAGAGCTGTTGATAAAGACCTGCGGTCATATAGTGCGCCGGTATCTTATTTCAACCACCTATTTTTCCTGCTGGTTTTTCTTAGTGGTTTATACTCATGGTACTTTTTCGATCCGACTTTTGCAGCTTTTCGAGAGTTCTGGAAAGACTTGGTCAGCATTAGTCCCTCAAATGTCGATACGGCTACTGCTTTGCATATCATACTTTTCTCATTGTTCCTAATTTATATGCCGTTCACCCGTGCCATGCACTATATTGCCAAATACTTCACTTTTTTTAGCGTACGCTGGGATGACACAGCCAGTCTCGCTGGCAGCGCAATTGAGAAGAAGTTGCAAAAGTCGTTCGGTCAAACGGTTAGCTGGTCTGCACCTCATATACAGCGGGGTAAGAAATGGTCTGACATCGTCAGTGAAGTGCAGCATCCGAAGCAAAAGGCATGAAATAAATTGGATAAGAAGATAAGAGTGACAGATATAGGCAGATGTGACGAGCAGCTTGCCAGGCTTCTGCCGAATGAACTGATGTCGCTTCCCTATCCTTATAGTCAGCCAGACAAGGAACCACCGGTCAAAACGCTTAGCGAAGAACAACTAAGAACTTACGAGACTTCCCTCGATGGTGTATCAGCGATAGGACTGACTCAACCAAAGAGTAAACATGAAGAAGAGGCTTTTATAAAGAGCTTCCTGGAGGGTCTCAAGAAACTTCTTTCCAAAGAAAATAACTGGACATTCTTGCAGCCGTTACTGCTCTCTCTGGAATATTGTGCCAAGTGTCAGACTTGCAGTGAGTCTTGTCCTGTATTTGTTTCCAGCGGCAGGCAAGAGATTTATCGGCCTATTTTTCGTTCAGAAGTATTACGAAAAATAGTTGCCAAATACCTCAAGAAAGAAGGTAGACTGTTTGCCAAATTCACTGGCAGTGATATTGAGTTGAACTGGAAAGCCATAGCCAGGTTAGCCGAACTTGCCTATAGATGTTCCCTCTGTCGTAGATGTGCACAAACCTGCCCTATAGGCATTGACAATGCCCTGCTGAGCCGCGAAATTAGGAAGTTGTTTAGCCAGGAGATGGGAATTGCACCAAAAGAACTTCATGAAAAGGGCACGGTGCAGCACTTGGCAATTGGTTCCAGCACTGGAATTACTCCCAAAGCACTTAATAACTTGATTCGCTTCATGGAGGATGAAATAGAGGAAAAGACCGGCAAGAAGATATCGATTCCAGTTGATAAGGAGGGGGCCGACATTCTTCTTCTTCATAATGCAGGGGAGTTCATGTCGTGGCCAGAAAACGCAGAGGCATTTGCCATTATCTTTGATGCTGCTGGAATCAATTGGACACTGTCCAGTGAGCTTGTTGGCTACGATGCTGTTAACTATGGTGTTTGGTATGACGATGTGCAATTTGCACGTATAGTCGTCAGACATGCCCAGATAGCCAAACAGCTAAAGGTAAAAAAAATTTCAGTAGGAGAATGCGGGCATGCTCACAAGGCTATGGGCGTTATTGCCGATAGAATATTAATTGGAGAGCTCAATATCCCCAGGGAGAGTGCTTTGCCACTGCTCGAAGATATAGTCTGCAATGAAAAAATCAGGCTTGACCCTCAAAGAAATAACTTTCCGGTTACCTTGCACGACCCTTGCAATATGGTCAGGTTAATGGGTATCGTTGAACCTCAAAGACGCATCCTGAGAAAGATTTGTCCCCGGTTCAAAGAGATGGAGCCCCATGGGGTGAACAACTATTGTTGCGGAGGCGGCAGTGGTTTTGCTATTGTTCAATCTATGAATTTTCCTGAGTGGAGAGCCAGTGTTGCAGGCAGGATGAAGCTGAAACAAGTTCTGGATGTTTTTCAAAACAACATTAACCCTGAAACGAAGAAATATGTCTGCGCACCATGCTCCAACTGTAAAGGGCAGATGAGAGACCTGTTCAGCTATTACAATGTATGGGAGAACTGCGGCATTCTCTATGGTGGCTTGGTCGAGCTAATAGTGAATGCTATGACCGACTTAAAAGAACCATTTATAAGCTGGGAATGGCATTAGAACGGCGAATATGAAAAGGTTAAAGCAACCGCCCTGTTATTACCCCATTTTTCTTAAGATTAAAGGAAAGAGATGTATTGTAGTAGGCGGGGGGCAAGTAGCTTTACGTAAAGTTAGGATGCTCTTGGAGCATCAGGGTCACATCGAAGTAATAAGCCCTGTCCTTTGCTCCGAACTGCAGGAATTGGCTGATAAAGAGCAGATATATGTAATTTCCAGGCAGTATCGAAAAGGCGATTTGCAAGGGGCAACAATTGTTATATCAGCGACTGACAACGCTGACATTAATCGAGAAGTAGTGAAGGAGGCTCGAAAAAGTTCCATCCTCATTAATGTGGTGGATAACCCTGGGGAATCTGATTTTATTGTTCCATCATATCTGCGTCAGGGAGATATTTCAGTAGCCATCTCTACCGGAGGGCGAAGCCCCGCACTGGCACGCAAAATTCGAACTCTTCTGGAAAGAGAGTTAGGTGGTGAGCACAGTTCTTTGTTAGACTTGATCGATGAAGCACGGGCAGAAGTAAAATCGTTACGGCTGAACATCAGCGGAGATGCTTGGCAGGAAGCATTAGACCTTGATTTGCTGAATAAAACCCTAAAAAATGAGGGGAAACAGGCTGCTAAATCCATCCTTATCAACAGGCTAAAGAAAGCAACGAAAGAAACTCGCGGTAAATAGCGTATGCCGTGAGCTCTTCGGTGTATAGTTACAACCCGTGTCTTATCTCCGTCTGTAAAGAGGTTGCCATTAGCCCCGGAACTATGTAGTAGACTTGCATTATTCCACCTGTTGTGTTATTTTACTACAGTTTTTAACAGATTTTTGCAGATTTTGTCATATTTTGAGTATTTTCGATTGCAGCCTAGGGCAATACATTGCCTTGAAGATACCAGCAACTAGAAGTTCTTGGGGTACAGAGCTTGAACCAAGAGACTTTCTTCAATATCAGTGAAGCCAGCCGAATGCTCGGTGTTAGCGAAGCCGCTCTTCGCCAGTGGACTGATGAGGGAAAGGTAAAAGCTTTTATCACACCGGGGGGTCATCGCCGTTATTCTAAAACTGAGCTGGAAAAGTTATTGAGTTCACACCCCAAAACACTAGGCATAAAAGACCTTGTTTCAGAATTAGAAGAAACTGCAGGATTACATCGGGAAATTGCCCGTCAGTTACTTAGCTCTGCTCCGTGGTATGACAAGCTCAATAAGGAATCGCAGGAGCACTTCGCCGAAATAGGCAGGCGTCTACTAAACCTAATCATCAAATATGTAACCGAGCCATCCAGGCGGGAGGAGACAACTCGTCTTGCTCGCCAGGCTGGGCATGAGACAGGCCAGATATTAGCAGAACTTGGACTGCCTCTTACCCATTCAGTCGAAGCTTTTCTGCTGCATCGTGACCCAATAATGAATGTGGCTAGTCATTTAATAAAAAGGGGGGAATCGTTTAGCGGGCGTATTGTGGAGGCTATACCGCTGGTTAATCGCATTATGGATGAGGCATTGGTTGCGCTGGTAATAGCACATCAACAATACCAGAGTATAGTCGAGAGCAAGAGCAAAGGAGCTATTGCTACATGATATCAATATCTCGCCTCCTCTGTGACATGACTGGCCCGGGTGATAGCCTTCGATACGGCAAAAGACTAGCGCATTCATCGGGGGAAAGAGGACTTGTGGATATACCTCGGCCAGTAGTAGTTTGGAACTGTACTAGGCAATGTAATCTACAATGCATTCACTGCTATGCCAGCGCTAATAACCAGAAATCTCCCGGGGAAATGGATACTTCAGCCGCCGAGAGATTTATTCGTGACCTGGCTGATTTTGGTATTCCGGCGATATTATTCTCCGGCGGTGAACCTTTACTTAGGAAAGACCTGTTGCCATTAGCTGGCTTTGCCAGCAAATTAGGAATAAGGACCACCCTTTCCACCAATGGTGTACTGATTGACAGAAAAGCAGCTGAAGAAATCAGCAGCGCTGGCTTTGCCGAGGTAGGAATAAGTTTAGATGGAATCGGTACAAATAATGACCATTTTCGTGGTCAAAGCGGTGCCTTTGATAGGGCACTTACTGGTATTCGAAACTGTGTTTCCCTTGGGTTGAGAGTCTCATTACGTTTGACTATAACTCGATTTAACTATCATGAGATCCCCTCCATTTTCCAGCTCTTAGAGAAAGAAGGCATTGACCGCGTTTGTTTCTATCACCTTGCTTACTCTGGTCGAGGACACGAGCTGCAACAAGGCGATATAACTCACCTGCAAACCAGAGCCGTGCTGGACACGATTTATGAACATACACTGGATTTGTACCGGCGTGACCTCAAGAAAGAAGTCCTCACTGTAGGCAACCATGCCGATGGTGTTTACCTCTACCTTAAACTGGAAAAGACCGATTCGGAGCGTGCTAACAGGGTGATGGACTTGCTGAAAATAAACGGCGGCAACAATTCAGGAATCAGAATAAGTGCTGTCGATGATGAAGGCAATGTTCACCCCGACCAATTCTGGTGGCACTACACACTGGGCAATGTTTGTCAAAGAAACTTCAGCGACATCTGGACTGACACTTCAGAACCATTGCTGCACAAGCTTCGAAACCGCAAAGAATTACTGAAAGGACGCTGTTCCCAATGCCAATATCTTGACCTTTGTAATGGTAACCTGCGAGTGCGGGCTGAAGCTGTGTTTGGTGATGTTTGGGCCGAAGACCCTGCGTGCTATCTCAATGACCAGGAGATCGGCATATTCAATGGCTAGTGAAATGGAGAGTAACTTACAACAAAAAGACTTTATCACCCCCAGATTACAGTTGGTGGCTTGGGAATTGACGCGGAGCTGTAACCTGTTCTGTGCCCATTGCCGCGGTTCGGCAAGTGACAATAAGTTCAGAGGAGAACTCTCCACCAGTGAGTGTTTTCGCCTTATTGACCAGATCGTGGAAGCAGCCAGTCCCATACTCATCCTGACCGGCGGCGAGCCATTATTCCGTGACGACGTTGTTCAAATAGCCAGCTATGCAGCGAGCAAAGGGCTGAGGGTAGTCATGGGGACTAATGGCACGTTGCTGAACAAAGCAACGGCTGCCAAGCTGAAAACAGCTTCCGTCTCCCGCGTGGGAATAAGCCTCGACTTCCCCACGGCTGAGCTTCAAGACAAATTTCGCGGTAAGGCAGGTGCTTTCGAGGATGCCTTATCCGGCATTGCTAATGCTCGTGCCTCCGGCATTGATGTTCAGATTAATAGCACTATTACAAAATCAAACGTTTCCCTGTTGCCCGAACTTTTTTCTCTGGCTCTCAAAGTAGGTGCCGTAGCGTTCCACCCATTCATGCTGGTGCCAACGGGACGGGGCAGGGTGCTAAAATCACTCGAAGTATCTCCAGAGCAGTATGAGGAAACATTGAACTGGATATTCGACAAACGACTGGGACTGGAGCAGAAGATGTTCCTGAAACCTACCTGCGCCCCACATTATTTGAGGGTAGCCAAGCAAAGGGAAGGAAAGCTCCGTATGTCAGAAAATACTCAACCTGCTCATAATCATAGTGCTCTGTATTCCTTTACCCGCGGCTGCCTGGCAGGTACTGGATTTGCCTTCATTTCTTACCAGGGAAAGGTAAAAGGATGTGGCTATCTTGACATTGAAGCTGGTGATATCAGGAAGGAGAGTTTCGGCCAGATATGGAACAATTCACCACTATTTCAAGAGCTGAGAAACCTGTCTAACCTGCGCGGAAACTGTGGAGTCTGCGAATATAAGAGGATATGCGGTGGTTGCCGGGCACGTGCTTACGAAGCTGCCGGAGATTATTTTGCCACAGAGCCATACTGCGTATATCAACCAGCCTCTCGCAATTTATCGAATACACTCTCCGAATAAAGAGGTGAATTTGGATAGTATCGACCGAAAAATGCTCGGTTTATTACAGACGGAGTTTCCATTAACTCCGGAGCCATATAGTACATTGGGTTCTCGTCTGGACATCATGGAAGAAGAAGTTATTCTTCGCATCAAGCAATTGAAGAGTAAAGGCATTGTTCGCCAGATAAGCCCGGTAATAGATGCGCGACGGCTTGGTTATCATACTACGCTGGTGGCAATGAGAATAGCAGAAAACAAACTAGAGAAAGCAGCTCAAGTTATTGGGGAGCATTCAGAAATTAGTCATGGCTATGAAAGAGACCATCACTTCAATCTCTGGTTCACTCTGTCTATGCCCGAAACTGCGACTACCGAGATGGTACTAAGTCAGCTAACTACCGCCATTGGTGCTGAGGCTTACTTTGACCTGCCAGCAACAAGATTATTCAAAATAGGTGCTTATTTTGGTGTGGATGAAGAGAGCGAACCAACAGGTATCGAGACATCGACTGGTGGCAGGCTTCCTCAAACTGTTTCACTTTCTCCGGAAGACGTTTTAGTAATCAACGAAGTGCAACAGGACCTACCGCTGATTTCCCGTCCCTTCGTTGAGATGGCAATGCGAGCAGGTATGAGTGAGTTAACCTTTTTGATGCAATGCCGCTCATTGCTGCAACGTCATGTCATGCGGCGCTTCGGTGCTGCCGTCAATCACCGTAAAGCTGGTTTTAAAGCCAATGCCATGACCTGCTGGAAGGTTATTCCAGAGAAAGTGGAGACTGTTGCCAGGGCACTGATATCCCTGCCGCAAGTGAGTCACTGCTACGAGAGGAAGCCCAACCCATTATGGCCATATAATCTGTTTGCCATGATACATGGACATACCAGGGAAGCTTGCCAGGACATAGCAAAAAAGGTATCCGATGAACATAATCTTACCGATTGCGTGCTACTTTTTAGCACCAGAGAGTTCAAGAAAACAAGGGTGAAATACCTGGCAAGAAATCAATAGTGCAGGAGACTACATGCATATCGGCTTGATAGGAATAAATCACCTGACGGCACCAATTGCTATACGTGAAAGAGCTGCAGTCCGTACCGGAAAGCTTGGCGAAATCCTGTCATTATTAAACTCTTATATACCACACGGTGTAATACTATCCACCTGTAACCGTACCGAGATTTATGCTGCTGGTAAAAATACTCTTTGTACTGACGTAGCAAGCCTTCATTTCCTGGAAAAACTTCTCGATATGGCTGGCGCCGACCTGTCTCAGTACACATATAACTATAAAGATAAAGCTGCGGTTGAGCACCTGTTTCGGGTGGCTAGCGGGCTTGACTCAACGACAATCGGTGAATTTGAGGTTCTCGGGCAGGTTAGCCAGGCCCTGGACGTTGCCGAAAGAGCCGGGTTGGTGAATCTGCCGCTGCGCCATATCTTCCACAGTGCCATCAGAACTGGCAGGCGGGTTCGTCGAGAAACTGCAATTAGCAAAAATGCCCTTTCCATAAGCTCGTTAGCAGTCGATATGGCTGCGGCTGCGGTAGGTGACCTAAGCAAATGTGCCATGCTTATTATCGGAGTCGGTGAGGCAGGTAAGCTGGTAGCCCAGGCTGCCAAAGAAAGGGGAATTCAACGAATACTGGTTGCCAGCCGTACCTTAAAAAGGGCCTCAGTATTGGCATCATCTCTCGGCGGCATTGCCGTAGAGCTAACTAACTTGATTGCTGAATTGAATACCTGCAACCTGGTCATCACTTGTGCTGACACTCCTCATTATATATTGAGTACTCGTCAGATAGAAGAGGCAATGGCATTTCGCAATGGTCATCCTCTCGTGATAATCGATATTGCTGTTCCGCGTAATGTCGAGCCTTCGGCCGAACAGATAAAAGACGTTTTCCTGTATAATATCGATGACCTCAATAAGATAGCCGACCAGAACCGCAAACAACGGGAGCGCGAGATTCAAAAAGCCGAAGAGATAATTTCGGCTGAGGTAAATAAATTCCTCTCCTGGTGGCATTCTCTCGAGGTAAGACCTCTAGTTACCTCACTCATGAGCAAAGCTGAGAAGATACGTTCTACACAATTGAACAGCACCATGAAAAAATTTTCTCGTCTTTCCGAAGAGGAACTTGACCGATTGGATGCCATGACCAAATCGATTGTAACCAAGATACTTAAAGACCCCATACATTACCTCAAAACAAATCAGAACAATGGCCAGGACATTATTAAAGACCTCTTCCAATTGGACGTAGATGATTCATAATGAGAAAGAATATTACTATTGGTTCTCGAGGCAGCAGACTCGCCCTTATTCAGGCGGAGTCGGTGGCGGCGAAAATAATGGAAAGACATCCCCACCTGAAGATGAGCATCGTTAAAATCGTTACTAGAGGCGACCGTGACCGGCATACTCACCTTGACCGGATGGGAGCTTCAGCCTTTGTTAAAGAGCTTGAGGATGCCTTGCTTAATAGTAAAATAGATGTGGCGGTGCATAGCCTTAAAGATGTGCCTACCAGTCTGCCTCAAGGTCTATGTCTCGTGGCAGTGACCGAAAGAGACGACCACAGAGACGTTCTCATATCCAGGTCAGGACGGTTAAACGAGCTGCCACCGGGATCTAAAATAGGTACGGGCAGCCTGCGCCGGGCGGTTCAACTATCTCATCGCCGCTCTGATATCAAGGTATGCAGCATCCGGGGCAATGTGGATACACGCCTTAGCAAGGTTTATTTGGGTGAACTCGATGGCATCATCACCGCAGCCGCAGCTATAATACGCCTTCGATTGGAGAGGGAGATAACGGAATATCTATCTCCAGAATACTTTTTGCCCTCGGCGGGACAGGGAGCTATAGCTGTAGAAGCGAGGCTCGACGACGAAGAAATAGCTGAGCTTATCTCACCGATCAACTGTGCGGACGCCTGGCAAAGCACCATAGCCGAACGCGCTTTTCTTAATACATTGGACAGCGGCTGTCGTGCTCCGATTGCTGCGCTAGGTACCATCACTGAAAGTACACTGAAACTTGAAGGCATGATAGCAGGTACTACCAGCAAGCAGATATTGCGCGCAACTGAGGAAGGTAGTCCTGACTCCGCAGAAGAAACGGGAGTGAGACTGGCACAGAGAATGATTGCGATGGGTGCATTAAGGCTCATCAACGAGGACAGTGGTAAATGAATACGGGTAAAGTCTACCTGGTAGGGGCTGGCCCCGGTGATTTGGGGCTGCTCACAGTGAGAGCACTTAGTTGCCTGTCACAGGCTGATGTGGTTATCTATGACCGACTGATTGACAACAGAATCCTGGCAATGGCTCCGCCAAAGGCTGAGAGAATTTATGTAGGCAAGGCGGCAAGCAACCATGCCAGAGAACAAGCCGAGATAAATCAACTGCTGGTTACAAAGGCTGAGGAAGGAAAAACAATCGTGCGACTGAAGGGTGGTGACCCCTTCGTATTGGGACGGGGAGGTGAAGAGGCAGCAGTGTTGGCGGCCAAGCGCATCCCCTTTGAGGTAGTGCCAGGAATATCTTCGGCAGTAGCTGTACCTGCTTATGCTGGCATTCCGGTTACCCACCGCGGTGTTGCTTCTTCCTTCGCTGTCATCACTGGACATGAGGACCCGCAAAAACGCGGCTCAAGTATTAACTGGGCAAAGCTGGCTACTGGGGTGGATACCCTGGTATTTCTCATGGGCGTAAACAACCTGGCCAAGATAGTGGCTAAGCTTATTGCACATGGCAGACTCCCGGAAACATCAGTGGCAGTGATTAAAGATGGCACTCAACCGGCGCAAACAACAGTAGTAGGTACCCTTGATAGTATAGTAGCCAGGGTTCAAAAAGAACATCTCAAGCCGCCTGCGGTGATTGTAGTCGGTGAGGTGGTACGTCTCAGGAAGAAGCTCCGCTGGTTCGACAACCGTCCTCTTTTCGGCAAACGCATCCTGGTTACCAGAGCACGTCAGCAGGCAAGTATCCTGAGCGAGCGTCTTATTGCCAAAGGTGCTGAGCCTGTGGAATTGCCCGCCATCAGCATTAAGCCGATGGATGATACTGCCGGTCTGGACAGGGCTATTGCTGATCTCCATAGCTATCACTGGATATTATTCACCAGCGTTAATGGCGTCACCATGTTCTTTCAGCAATTGCGTGGTAAGCACCAGGATGCCCGTGTTCTTGGGAGCTTGAAGGTTGGCGCTATCGGTCCTGCTACTGCCAGAGCACTGGAGACAAAAGGAATAATGCCCGATTATATCCCCAGGATTTACACCAGTCGAGGTATCATTACCGGGCTGAAGAAACATGGCGTTGCCGGTCAACGGTTTCTTATTCCGCGCGCCGATATAGCTGACGATGAACTGGTGCAGGGAATCCGCAAGCTCGGTGCTGAAGTAGATGCCGTGGCTACATATCACACTGTACCTGCGAACAGAGCCAGTTCCCAGGTGAAACAGATGCTTTCAGCGGGTGACATCGATGTTATTACTTTTACCAGTTCCTCAACAGTATCCAGTTTAATTGCCATGTTGGGTAACAAAAAGGAATTACTACGCAATACCCGAATTGCCTGCATCGGCCCCAAAACGGCCGATACTGCCGCCAGTGCCGGATTGAAGGTTGATATAATAGCCAGAGAGCAAACTATACCCGGCCTGGTAGTTGCAATAGAAGGATATTTTGCAAAGGAGATGTAGATGGCAGATTTCCCTCAGTTACGTTTTCGTCGCTTGCGCCGCAAGGAGTCGCTCAGGGCGCTGGTCCGAGAAAATCACGTGGACATCGGCGACCTCATTTATCCCCTTTTTGTTATCGAGGGCACCGGAATAACACAGGAAATACCCTCAATGCCGGGCATCTGCCACTTTTCTGCCGACAGACTACTACGGGAAATTGAAGAGATAGCCACACTAAAAATCCCTGCCGTTATTCTTTTCGGCCTGCCTGAGTACAAAGATGAAGTAGGCTCAGAGGCTTACAACCCTGATGGAGTAGTCCAGCGGGCGATCCGCAGTATTAAGCAACATGCTCCGGAACTCCTGGTATTAACCGATGTCTGCTTGTGTGAATATACCAGCCATGGTCACTGCGGCGTAGTAGTCAATAGCTACGTTGATAATGACCAGACACTGCTCCTGCTGGCACAAATGGCGCTTTCCCATGCCGAAGCCGGTGCTGACATGGTTGCCCCCTCGGACATGATGGATGGCAGAGTCAGAGCAATTCGAGAGAAACTCGATAGTACCGGATTCAGCCATATTCCAATTCTTTCCTACGCGGCAAAGTTTGCCTCCGCCTTCTATGGGCCGTTTCGTGAAGCAGCACAATCGACGCCGCAGTTTGGCGACCGCCGTTCCTACCAGATGGACTCGCCCAATGTGCGGGAGGCGTTACGGGAAGTAGAACAGGATATCAAAGAGGGGGTGGACCTTATCATGGTGAAACCAGCTCTCCCTTACCTGGACGTAATACGACGCGTGCGGGATACATTCAATTATCCTCTTGCCGCCTATAATGTCAGCGGAGAATATGCCATGGTTAAAGCTGCGGCACAACGAGGCTGGCTGGACGAGAAGAAAGCGGTAGTGGAGACACTAACTGCTATTAAAAGGGCAGGTGCCGATATTATCATTACCTATCATGCTAAAGAAGCAGCTAAATGGCTGCCGGAAAAGTGAGTCTCCGTCGTTGAAGCAAGAACAGTCGCAGAAACTTTTTTATGATGCCCAGCGCTATTTACCCGGTGGCGTTGACAGCCCTGTGCGTGCTTTCAAGGCCGTCGGCGGGACACCGCACTTCATAGTAAAGGGAAAAGGCTCAAAAATTTACGATGCCGACGGCAATGAATTCATTGACTATGTCGGTTCCTGGGGACCGCTGATTCTGGGACACGCTCACTATCAGGTAGTCCGTGCGCTGAAGCGAGCGGTGGAGAGAGGCACCAGCTTTGGTGCCCCTACCGAGCTTGAAATCACACTGGCCAGTATGATTTCAAGTGTTATCCCCTCCATCGAGATGATACGCTTTGTCAACTCAGGCACCGAAGCTGTGATGACGGCATTACGTTTGGCGCGGGCTTTCACTGGCAGAGACAAGATTGTGAAATTTGCCGGCTGTTACCATGGTCATGCTGATGGATTGCTGGCAAAGAGTGGCTCAGGATTGGCCACCTTAGGCATTCCCGAATCGCCCGGCGTACCGGTAAGCTATGCCCAGAACACACTAATAGCGCCCTACAATAGTGATAGGGCGGTAGCCCGGCTCTTTCAAAGTTATCCCCGGGAGATTGCTGCTGTCATAGTGGAGCCAGTGGCAGCGAACATGGGAGTGGTACTGCCGGTACCCGGCTTCCTTGCAAGCCTGCGTCGCCTGTGTACCGAGTTCGGAGCATTGCTGATTTTCGATGAGGTGATTACCGGCTTCCGGGTGAATTATGGCGGCGCCCAGACGCTTTATGGCATTGTTCCTGACCTGACTTGCCTGGGCAAGATTATCGGTGGTGGCTTGCCCGTAGGAGCCTATGGCGGCAGAAGAGATATCATGGCCATGGTGGCGCCATCAGGCCCGGTCTATCAGGCAGGAACATTGTCGGGCAATCCTCTGGTGATGACTGCAGGCATCGAGACGCTGAAGATTTTGGGAAAGCCAGATGTCTACAAGCAGCTAGATGCCAGGGCAGCCACCCTGGAACAGGGAATAATTTCTGCTGCTGGAGAGGCTCACGTCGCTATACATGTTTCGCGTATTGCCTCGCTCCTGACGGTGTTTTTTAGCAGCAATCAGGTAGTTGATTACGGCTCCGCACGGAAATCCGACACCGCCCTTTTTGGCAGGTTCTTCCATTTGCTCCTTTCGAATGGAATCTACTGGCCACCGTCACAATTCGAATCTATTTTTATCTCGTTAGCGCACACCAATAAGGATATTTTGTATACTATACAAACGGTTGCTAAGGCA
This sequence comes from Chloroflexota bacterium, assembly GCA_037443085.1. GTDB lineage: Bacteria > Chloroflexota > Dehalococcoidia > GIF9 > UBA5629 > JBBIPA01. Next base: position 21,910 of record JBBIPA010000026.1, read on the forward strand.
TTCAAATCTCCGGGCATATAGAGTTAGAGTTGAAATTATAGGATAAAGAACTTTGGACTGGTTTACCTTTCTGGTTGACTGCATACTTCCCTATATCAGTATTCCTATTTTAGTAGTTGGCACTATCTACCGGCTGTGGCAATGGTTCCGCATTCCTTTGCCCTTGAGGATTGGGCTGTCGCCGATTTCGACCACGCAAAAAGGGATAGCAGGGCGGATTGCTGCCGAGGTATTTTTGTTTCGCACTCTCTTCGGCAGTGAACGAGCTTTCTGGTTTATCGTCTGGCCGTTTCACGTTGCCGGTCTTTTTACCCTGGGCAATCATGTCTTGGGTTTGGCTGATGGACTTCTGGAAACCTATGCCCCCAGCATCGTAATACCCCAGGTGAAAAACATCCTTTTCGTTATCGGCTTCTTTGCCTGGCTGCTCATTGCTTTCCTGCTCTACATACTTATTCGACGCTTATACCAGGTTGAACTGAGGCGCATGTCCTTTTTTAGCGACTACCTGGCGGTACTCCTGCTCTTGGGGCTGGTATCAGCCGGCGCTTACATGGCATTCTTTACTGACACCGATATGGGGGCTGTAGCCAGGTGGGGGACAGGGCTGATGACCTTTTATCCCACACCGGTGGGCAATATGATTTTCTCTATTCACTTCCTGTTTGCACAGGCACTGTTCATCTATTTCCCGTTCAGCAAACTGTTTCATCCACTGGGCCAGATCACCAGTCGGCTGATGACACAAAAAGAGGAGCTACTGAACCCCAAAGGCATGGTTGTCAAATGAAGGAACACGTTATGACCAGGCAAGAACCCAGAGGGTTACTCGGTGGTGAACAGCTTCCGGGACAGGAGCTGCCTTCCAATCAATGTGCCGAGCAGCCGCGTAAGTCCACCAATTTATCCCTGCTGGGCATGGAATCTCCGCTGCCTGAAGGGTTAAGAATCACGGAAGCACTTAAGTGGTTTCACGAGCTCAAGCAGCAATTTCGTTCTCTGCTGGTTTACCTCGACCTCTGCACCAAGTGTGGTGTTTGCATAGAAGCCTGCCACTGGTACTTGGGCACCAAAGATCCCTACAACGTGCCGGCAGCGCGAATGGATCTTATGCGTAAGATTTACCGCAATTATTTCACCGTAGGCGGCAAACTTTTCGGCAGGCTGACCGGAGCGGAGAAACTTACTGATGAGATGTTGGAGTTATGGTTCAAATACTTCTACCAGTGCAATGAATGTCGCCGCTGCGCCTATTTATGCCCCTTTGGCATTGACACCGCTGAGGTCACTATAGCTGCCAGGCAAATTCTGACCAAGCTGGGCATGGTTCCCGAAGGCATCATGGCAGTGGCCAAAAACATGCATCTCTATGGCAACAACATGGGCATTCCGCCCAAAGCCATAAAGGACATCGTGTCTTTCATGGAGAAAGAGTTGAAGGAGAAAACGGGTAAAGATATACTCATACCCGTAAACCAGGAGGGCGCTGAAGTTTTACATAATCCTTCCTCATCGGAATTTTTCGTCACCCTGGATACGCTCGAGGGGACTGCTCTCATGTTCTATGCTGCTGGGACAAACTGGACTATTTCTACTGATATCATCGAGACGGCTAACTTCGGCCTCTTCTTTGACTACAATACCATGAAAGAGCACAACAACCGGCTCATCAATGCCGCCAGGAAACTGAGGGTGAAGAGGATAGTGGCTGGAGAATGCGGGCATGGTTGGAGGACATGGAAGATGTTTACTTCTCGACTGAGCCAGGCTGCTGACCTGCCCATAGTGCATACCATAGATGAATGCCTGAGATATATCAGAGAAAACAGAATAAAGCTGGATAAATCGGCAAACTCTGCATCGGTGACCCTCCACGACCCGTGTAACATGGCCCGGGCTGCCGGCTACATCGAGCAGCCCCGTCAGCTCCTCAGAAACCTGGTAGATGAGAAGCTTTTCACCGAGACGCATCCCAACCGGGAGAAAAACTTCTGCTGCACCGGAGGCTCGGGGCAGGTAACCATGGACGAGTTCACCTTGATGAAAGCCAGAGCTGGTTTAGTCAAAGCCCAGCAAATAAAAGCTACCGGCGCCAAATGGGTAGTGGCACCCTGTGCCATCTGCAAAGCCGAGCTGCCTCGCATTGCCCAGCACTATAATCTGGACGTAGAAATCCATGGCATGCAGGACTTAGTTGGATATGCCACTGTTCTTTAGGTTATGCAAAGCTGGGTGAGAGATGGTAGGCCGTACAGGAATCGAACCTGTGACACCCTGATTAAAAGATACAAATTCATCGTGCCGCCTGGTATTTCCAAATAGTATTTGGTATCAGGCGGTTTTTTCATTTTAGAGGTTTTGTATCGTTGGGTGTCTTCCTGTATCGTCCAGTACCAAGAATTTCGTTAGCAAAAATGTTAGCAAAAATTAAGTAGAGGCCACAAAAATTGAGTAAAATTTTTATTCTCGACATACCCTTTACCTTTGACGAATGGCGCTCAAGTACTGTTCACATGTTCATTCAAATAGCGTACATAATGTTCAAATGTTTGGACCCATATGGGAGAGATGATATAAGTGATGACGTTATAGCAGTAAAAATTTTATCTATTTTTCCACGGTCAAATGGTCAGTCAAATAGTCGAATAGTCGAAAAACAATTCAATTTGGCAATACCCTGCCAAAGAAAAGGAGGTGCGATATGAAGGAATTAAACCTAAGACAAAAAGAGACGGTGGTCAAGCTATTTTTACAGGGCTATACCTATGATGACATCTGCCAGAAGGTGGGCATCGGTAAGGGCTCGGCGATCAGCATCATCGACGACTTCAGAGAGGGAGGTATTCTGCCAACACCTGATGTGACTGAATATATCGATGAGCTCAGACGTCTGGCTGTAGACCTGAAAAAGCAAAATAGCAATGTAGCTGAGGTCAAAACCCTGCTGCGGCTCCAGGGGAAAATCAAAGATACGGGAGTTGAGGGCCAAGAGGTAGAAAATTGGCTGGAGATATGCCGCAAAATTGCCTCTGATATGGTATCTAACAGCCAGTTCATTAAAGCAGCACTGGAACTAGCCAGATTAACATCGCAAAGAGGATGCAGTTATGAATGGCTGCTTCAGGATTGTGAGGATAAGCTGGAAGAGCTACAGAAGCTGGAGGAAAAGATCAAGCAAAAGACAGAGGCATACGATAAATTGAAAACGGAATATGACCAGGAAAAACAAAGAGCTAATAATGAGCTTAATTCCATTACCGATGCCATGTCTACAGCCAAAGATACCTTTACTGACCAAAAAAGACAACTGAAAATCCAGCTCAAAGAATACAGGGCGCAGCATAAGCTATCCTGGGAAAAGGTGAATCTGGTGATAGCTTTGATGAATAATAAGCTGCACGAAACTAACTTGACTCAGGCGGAGATTGATAAACTGGGCAATGATATCACAGAGGCTGGTTCGCTTACCATCGCCATCAAGGAACTTAAGGGTGAAAAGGAGAAATTACAGTCAGAGGTTAAAAAATTGAACGAGGAAAAGGATTTGTATCAAAACAGCATCAAAAATTTCGAGCGATTGAATGAATCTGCCTGCAATAGGCTATACCAGAAAATAGAAGAGGAGCGGGCTCTCAATCAGGATATACAGAGCAAAAAGACAGAACTAGACGAACTCAAGGTAAAAATAGTGCGGATAAAACATGATATCCAGACCAGCGGCCTGATACTCAATTGTCTCCGTTCTCCGCAGACGTTAAAAGACTTCGAATTTGACCGCCTGGTCAACATCATGATAGCTCTCAGGAGATTGCGATCCGGCAAAGATGGCATTATTGTTAAGGATGACCAAGGAAAAATCCTTTGCCAGTGTGAAATCCCCTATCTATTTACACTTTTTCCTGGAGATGAGATAAATATCGATTTTGCCAGAGGAATGCTGGCTAATTACCTGTTGCCTCTGGTCAAAGATCAATATGTCCATAAATATGATTACCAAACCGCATTGCTGGAAAAAAGAGCAGCTGAAGAGAAGGCACAGAAACATCAGAGGGAACTTGATAAGTTGACGCAATTGATACAACGGCGAGTGGACAATGAAGCGCAGTCTTACATTAATGCCATCAGGATATCTAAACTACTTTCGTAAAACTTGAAGTTTAGAAACATTTTGGACTCTAGAGGGGATGGTGTGGTGTCCAGGTGAAGCAACGAGGGGCTTAGAAATAACCTTTGTTTTGTTTCCCCGCCTTTCTTTTTATCTCGGCTTGACCATGAATGTGAATATATCTAGTCTAATAATGGGAAAGAAAGCTAGCGAATCGTACAGACAGTTTTTGAATAGCTATGCCTCGTAGAGTGGTAAAACAATCAACTGGTATGTGGAAATTTTAGGCAGATTATCGATGGAAATAACATTTTTTAAATCACACATAACGATGTTTCGTGTGATCTGCTTATATTGCCAAGTCAAGTGGTGAAAGATGACCAAAACTATGAACTATTGATAGACAGAATATGAATAAACTATAATTAGGCATGGATAGAAATTGTGAGGGGGTTGAACGGTGAAGAAAATTTTTATCAGCATTTTAGTACTTGGGTTAATCCTGCTAATGGGTGCGCCAGCGGCTTTAGCCAAAACCGACAAAGACAAGCCTTTGCCAGCTTCTGATATTGAGCTGGTGAAAAAAGTCACGCTAAAAGGTCCCAAAGCGCCAGGTGGTAAACCAGTAAAAGGAGCAGCCACAGGAATACTTGGGGCACCCTGTACTGGTATGAAATATGCTGTTGTAGTAGGCATCTCTGATTATCCGGGCACGGGAAATGACCTCGAATATGCTGACGATGATGCTGAGGATATGCATGCTGCACTGCTCTCTCGTTGTGGTTACGATATTGGTAATATTCATCTGCTCAAGGACTTAGGGGCAACGTTTGATGCAATTCGAAGTGCCATAGTTGATATTAAGGGCAAGGCATCAGAAAGTGACGAGGTAGTATTTTTCTTTAGCGGTCATGGTGCTAGGGGTAAGGCAGACGATGGTGACCGGGAGACAATTGACGAGGCAATTGTTACTCACGATGGTACCAACATAGTTTACATTTGGGATGGGCAATTAAAAACATGGTTTGATGGATTTAAAACGACACGTATTATCTTCATATTTGACAGTTGTCTGGCAGGTGGGATGACTGACCTTAAAGCAGCAGGAAGAGTCATATCCATGGCAGCCGCAGAGAACGGAGTCGCCTATGAAGGTGATGCGTGGTCAAATGGGCAATTTACTCATTACTTTACAGACCGAGGGATGTTACTTGGCTTAGCGGACAAATATGATCATGTGTCAGACGTAGTTGATGTCACAGTGGAAGAAGCATTCGACTACGCCAAGGCTTATTGCCAGAATCAAACACCGCAAATCAGTGATTCTTTCCTAAATGACCTGCTCCCTTAAATCTAAATAACTGGCATTAATTCTAAATAACTGGCATTAATTCTAAATATTGCACACACAATTCTCCAACAAAAAGCCGTTGAACCTTTTGGCTTTTTGTTACAGTATTCAAGTCTGTGGCTTTCACTCGAGTATGGTATACTTCGTCATAGTAAGTAGGCATGGACCGGGCGTGCGGATAGATAACTGATGGTCCAGGTAGAAGGCTTCAATGATTTCAGAAAAACTTAAGGAACTTTACGAACATTACAAAAGACAACTACCTCAAAACGAACATTTCGTGCCTTGTGGTGTTGTTAGCCAAGAAACATATGAAGCAAGCAGTCCCCGGTTGGTTTTCCTATTGAAAGAGGTCAATGACCCGAATAATACGGGTATACAATACCGTTTTGCCTACTG
>JBBIPA010000027.1:0-26772 GCA_037443085.1 Chloroflexota bacterium
GCTCCCCTGTATTTTTCTACCTGAACCAGATTTGTTGCTCGCGCAGGAGCAAAGCAGCTATCTGATTCACCACCAAGAAGCATGGATGCGGCAGCACCGAAATCAACACCAGATTTGTCCGGCATATATTTACCACCGTGATGTATCAAAATAACACCCGGCATTATCCTCGCCGTAATATAGGCCGGCATCACCACGGTGCCTCTGTCGTTGTACACCTTAACCATGTCATTGTCTTTGATTCCTCTCGCTTTGGCATCTGACACATTGAGCCAGACCCGATGTCTGTAGACATGGTTTCTCAGCCAGGCATGCTCCCAAAAAACGTAATGCACCCGATATCTGCTATGTGATGTCAATAACATCAGTGGATATTGTTTGACCGCAGGGTCATCCATGCCTCGTATCGTGGGCATGTAAGTTGGATATGGTGTCATATCACCCCAGTCAGCTGGCAAATTATCATACACGCTGCCAAACGAGTCATAATGCTCGCCTTTACCCCTGTTGGCTTCGTTAGCAATATATTCTGAATAAAGTTCTATCTTCCCCGATTTCGTCCTGAAAGGCTTGTCCTCCTTGACCTGGGAATCCCAGCCGGTATAAGGCTTGTCATCAAGCTCATCACAATTGACAAATTTACCTTTGGTGAAATCATCCCAGCTTGGAATTTCTTTACCGCGCTCTCGATAGAAATCTGTCAATCTCTGGTAGGTATCTTTCAAATACCGCTCCCAGTCATGCTCCCAATTTTCATCAGTCGTGTAATATTTAAAGAATAACGTGGGATCCACACCAAGCTTCTCAGCAATCTTCACATAAACCCAGATCCAATGCCGAACCTCACCCGGATAATCCACTATCCCCGGATTGCAGTTCACACATTCAAACAAGCCATAGGCAGCGCTTCTGGTGATATCCTTCCCCTCCCATATCGGATCCTGCGCAGGAAGGATGATGTCGGCAAATTGAACCGTGGGATTCATGATACTGTGCATGGAGACGACAAACTCCATTCTCTTTATCGCTCTAACCTGGTCATTGGGTGAATCACACGCTGTCACTATATGGTTAGAAGCATGCGGTTTGGTGCCACCACCCCAGAAAAGAAACTTAGGATTGAAATCTTTAAGGTATATGGGGTTAGCCCGCCAACCCACCGTTTTCATATAATCCTTCTCAGACATCTCCCCACTTCTCACTTTATCCAGAAGCAAAACAGCCTGCGCCCAGTAGTGGCTCCGGTATAGCTTGGGTACTTTATAATGCCCCATAGGTCCCCAGGAAGTAGTGAAGGCACCAACCGGCAAGGGACGAAATGGCCCTGGATGAATCGCTGGCCCCCCACCTGGAGAACCCCAACTACCTAACATCGCCTGCAATGCAGCGAAGGAGCTTATCACCTGTTCACCATGGCTCTTACGGCTCAGACTGAAGTGCGCCCAGAGCCAGGCAGGCTTCATTGTACCAACTAATCTGGCTAACTCACGGATAGTTTCTGCTGGCACAGCGCAGTGACGTTCTGCCCACTCTGGCGTTTTCTCCACCCCATCATCCCGTCCCATAACATAATTCTGCCACTTCTCAAAGCCTACAGACTCAACATATTTCGCTACAAAATCCTTATCCCACAAATCTTCGTGAAAGAGCACATTCGCCATTGCCATGAACATGGCCACATCAGTGCCCGGCTTAATTGGTATCCACTGGTCAGCCATCACCTTGGCTGCCATGCTATATCTGGGGTCAATAATAATGACAGGTTTGCCTCGCTCCCGAGCCAGTTTAATGAACCAGCCCCATTGGTGTGCCGGGCCCTGATGAGTAACAGTCGGGTCATTACCCCAGAGCACTACCACTTTCGAATTCGCCAGCATATCAGCAGCGGATCCGGACGACCACATGTCAGTTTCCCACCCCCTCCCGCCGGTCATAACCTGGGCCATCAAACGAGCAGCGTCATACGAGCACCATCCCCATCCCTCCGCCCCAGCACCCCAGAACGATAACAGGCGCTCAAAAGTTTCATTTGGCATATAGGCAGTGACAATAGAATAGAGCCCATACTTATCCCGGCATTCCTTCATCTTACTGGCAATAGTTGTCAGAGCTTCATCCCAGGATATCCTGACATACTTACCTTCCCCTCTCTCGCTACCAGGCGCTCTTTTCAGAGGATAGAGAATTCGCTCTGGATGCTGGCTGTATTTGTGGAATGCCAGGCCCATAACACAAGGCCTTCGCTGGAGTTTAATTTTAAACAGGTCTTGCTCTGATATTACCTCATCCTCCCTGCCCACATTCTTGTTATATCGGTCATCAGGTTCAACAGCAACAACCTTGCCATCCTTCACCAAAGCCTTAATCACACATTGATGGTTACCACCACAATTACAGCGGCACGTTGTATAGAAGGTAGCTGCGTCTTTATACCTTTCCGGATACTTTTGCATCACCACAACTCCCTCCTTTCTTAGTCAATTGATTTCTGACATGCGAACTTTACACTAAAAAATTATGCGTTCAAAAATGAATGGTGACCCAATAAGGCTCCAGATATATCCTAATATCCCCGCTTCTTATTGACTATATTGCGCAATCGTTTCCCCTTCACATAACGACTCAGGTTATCACAAAACAACTCGGTCACTACCTCATCATAATCCACTAGCCTCCCCGCTACATGGGGACTGTGAATAACAGTGGGCAGTTCCCATAGCTTACTATCAACAGGCAAAGGTTCAATAGTATAGGCGTCGAGACCAGCCCCGGCGATCCAGCCCTGTTCCAGAGCACGCACCATTGCCTCTTCATCCACAGTTATACCTCTGCCCACATTAATCAGATAGGCAGTAGGCTTCATCTGCTTTAGTTCCTTTTCACCGATTATTCCTCGTGTCTCGGGAGTATTAGGCAACAGCAGTACCACAAAGTCACTTTCTGTAAGCAATGTTTTTAACTCGGTTACAGGCACGATTAAATCTACGTGCCGGGTTCTCTCTTCTCTCTTAGTCCCTCTTCGAGTACCTATCACTCTCATACCAAAGGCTTTCGACATTCGTGCCAGCTCTTTACCTATATTTCCCAGCCCCACTATCCCTACCGTTTTACCACGAAGCAACACGGGAATAAAACGCTCCCATTTCTTCTGCCGCTTATTCAGGAAGCAGAATGGAGCTTGCTTGGCAAACATCAGCATCATAGAAAAAGCCATCTCGCTCACTGGTGAAGCGTGAATGCCGCTCATATTAGTTACGACAACACGGCTTTTTACAATATCAGGAGTAAGAAAATGGTCGACGCCAGCCAGCATAGTCTGAATCCATTTCAATTTTGGGGCTCGAGAGATGACGTTCTGAGGCGGTCTAAAACCATAGATTATCTCAGCTTGAGCTAGCATAGCCTCAAATTTCTCATTACTGAAATCCCCTTTTTGTTCAGCAGTAACCATATCCGGAGCATCCCACAAGCCTGACACATCCAGAATCTTTATCCTCGGGCTTACGGCAGCTATTTTACGTAAAGCATTATCGCTTAACACGGAGGTGACAAGAATATTAATTGTATCCATATACAGAAAGCTCCTTTCTATGAACCGGACATTCTTAAAGTATTATCCAGGAAGTTTGATGAACAGGCTTTAAAATGTCAGATGATTTTGTCGTTCGCTAATATGTCATGATGCTTGGCAAGAAAGTGGCAATCGGTGGAAAAGCCATGATTATACCAATTGCTGCGATATCAAGGATAACAAAAGGCACAGCAGCATAGTAGACCTCAGTCATGGTGACATCCTTGGGTACCACCCCTTTCATTATAAAGAGCAACATGCCGAATGGCGGAGTCAGCATGCCGATTTCCAGGTTAATCAGCATCATAATGCCAAACCATACCGGGTCAAACTGCAATGCATTCACCACCGGCATAAAAATGGGTAGTGTTATCATCATCATAGCCACCTGCTCCATAAAGCAACCCAGAAGTAGCAGGATAAGCTGCATGCCAATCAAAATGAATATGGGAGAAATCTGAGCACTGGTTACTATCTCAACCAGATTGCGACTCACCCCAGTAAAAGCTAAAAGCTGGCTAAATACTTTTGAGCCAGCGATAATCATAAACGCCATCGCCGTAATTTCTATGGTAGTCCTGGCTGAGTCCTTGGTGACCTTCCAGTTTAGCTTTCCGTAAATTGCAGCCAGGATAAAAGCGGCGAAAGCGCCCAGGGCTGCGGCTTCCGTAGGAGTAGCCACACCCAAAAACATTGACCCCAGAACTGCCAATATAATAAACGCCAAAGGTAATACATATTTTGAAAGATTTACCATTTTTGTAGACATAGGCCTAGGGGACACCGGGTAACTGGGGGCTAGGCGAGGCTGTATGGCTGCCCTGAAGACTATGTACAATGCATACATGCCAGCAATCAATAAGCCAGGAAGCACGCCTCCTATCAAAAGCTTCCCGATATGAATACCAGCAAGGCTCCCCAAAATCACACCCAGAGCACTGGGAGGGATGATCATTGCCAGTCCACCAGCAGCCATTATTGGCCCCAGATACATGCTCGATGCGTATCCACGGCTCCTCATCTCGGGAACCAGCAAGGTTCCCAGCATGGCAGCGCTTCCCATGGTAGAGCCAGTCAGAGCAGCAAACAATGTCCCCGATGCCACTGCCAGCAAGCTCAGCCTGCCTGGTAAGCGTCCAATCCATTCATCAACAACCCCAATTATTCGATTAGCCATTCCGGAATAAAAAATAACACCGCCCATGAGAACAAACATAGGCACTGGTAAGAGGGTAAACCTCATAAGAGACTCGGCGACGCTAAGCACCACCTGACTAAAACCTCCCGGTCCCATGATAAAAAACGTGGCCACAAAATTAAATAAAACAAAGGCAAAGGCTATGGGCACACTGGTTAACATTAGCACTATCAGCCCACCGAACAGTATTATCATTATCAGCCACCATTCCATAACGCTTCTCCTTAATATGATTTCAGTGTCTCAGCTTTAATTCAATGGCCGCCCAATCGAAGAAATGAATTATACATTCTTTTAAAAGCTTGGATGACAAGGAAAAAACTTCCTACAGGAATAATAATTATTATTATAAACTTTGGTATAGTGTAGAACCTGACTGACATGACATTGCTTTGAATATTATCTATGGTACTGAGTACACCATAACAGAAAAGCGCGATACAGGAAACGATCAAGATTATTCCGGCAACAAAATTGAGATATGCCTGGTGCTTGGGTTTCAGAAAATTGAGCAAAACATCTAGCTTAACATGACCATCTTTCCTCAGCAACCAAGCAGCAGCCAGAAAAGTCAAATAAAGTAAAGAGTATTCAGCAGCCTCAAAAGCCCAGGTTATAGTTCCTCTAACTGAAAACTTCAATAAAGCATCAGCAACCACAACCAGCATCAAGGCAATAACTAATATACAGGCAATATGGAATAAGTAATCAATGCAATAATTAAAAACTCTATCCAAAAGTCCGATTACTTTCTTCAAAGCTTCATCACACCTCCAATCATAGACTAATTAGCTTGCTCAAGCTAATCAAAAAACAGAGAGGGACTTCTTGTTAAGCCCCTCTCTTGCTTCAACACTATGCCAAAGTTCAATCCTCGGAAAGGGAAAGACTGAGTTATTTCTTCTCCATCAATGGTCTGAATTTAGCAGCATCAGGAGCTTTGCCTATCACGTCTTTCCACCCCATGTCATAAGCCAGATCGAGGAAGTACTTCTCGTCTTCTGGGGAAAACTTAAACTTCTGGACACCGGCCTTGGAATTAACTTCCCAGTCTTTTTTGATGTAATCCTCGTATATTAGAAGAGATTCCTTTTCCGCAACTATCGCCATCTCGTTCAGAAAAGCACGCTGCCGTTCATCAAGACTCTTCCATTTATCCAGGTTATACCACAGCCCTGTGGGTGAGCCATAGAACGGGGGGCCCCATTGATACTTGGTGATAGTTTCCAGCTTGCGATCCTTGAGCCCGGGAACCGGGTAACCAAATCCATCAATCATTTTTCGCTCTAGCGCAGTATATATTTCATCTATCGCCATGCTCACTGGAGTACCACCGAGCGCCCTAATCAAAGGGGTATATATTGGTGTGGTGCGTATCTTCAAACCCGTCAAATCAGGTTTAGCCCGCTCCACGTTGAGGTACATCGTAAAATAATCATCAATGGGCAATCGCCAGGAATACCAGGCATTGGTTTTCTCCTGATGTACCTTATTCATTAAGTCATAAGCGCCACTGGCACGCTCTTCCCAGGGTCGTAACCTGGACAACTTCATGGTGTCTGCCTCAGGGACCATGCCCACATGATAGGCTGTAGTAGTGAAGGCTGCATCAACTACACCCTTCTTCAGTGAGTCCATCCCTTGTTCTGGGGGAAACACCTCTGGCCCACCGACATACTTGAAAGTAAGGTTGACTGCCTTGCTTTTTTCGGCTACCTTACCCAACCACCAGTGCATGAACGGGGTGGTCGTCCATTTGTCGGTAGCCCAACCCGACCAGATTTTGAGCTCTACCGCAGGCGGTGGAGCCACCGTTGGTGCTGGGGCTGGTGCCGGAGCAGGTTTTGGTGCTGGAGCGCAGCCAGCAATCACCAGGCTTACTACCAGCACACATGCTAGCACCAACAAAATGAGTCCTTTTTTCAATTTGTCACCTCCTTGAATTATTAATTGCACCCGTTACCCGCAAATGAGTACAGTTTTCATAGTTTAGAGCTTGCGCAGCAGGATGTCAAGAACTTTATCGTCGATTTTCTGACGAAATACGTAACCAATACTGGTACCCTGATGAGAAACAACAACAAGCATGCCTTTCATATTGCCTGTATCGGCGTGACCAACATAAAAGTAATACTATTAAGCAAATCTTCCAAAGTCCGCTAAGTTGTCTATGCATAGTCCCGACGGAGAAGTTTAACCCCGAACTAGAGCAGTTGTCGAGATAATAGTTATTAATAACGGTGTCAATCTGGAAATAATAAGCTGGTGAGCCGCACAGGACTCGAACCTGTAACCGGCTGATTAAGAGTCAGCTGCTCTACCGGTTGAGCTAGCGGCCCAAGCGGGCTTATGGTAACACTCAGCAATAATATAAGTCAAGCTAAACCTCGCCTTTTTCTTATTCATTAGAAGCCATGATATAATGAGATACTCTCCTATCTGTTGTGGCGAGAGAAGCGTGGGAAAAACATTCGAAATCATCGACCATACTGCAGATATCGGCATCACCTGCTATGGTTCCGACATTAAGCAGCTCTTTGCCAACGCCGCGCTAGGGCTGTTTAGTTTAATCACAGAGTTAGCTGACATCAGAGAAAATATACAACGTGAAGTGATCCTATCATCACGGGACAGGGAAGGTTTACTGGTAGCCTGGCTTAACGAGCTTCTCTACATTTTCGACATGGAACACGTAGTTTTCACCAGGTTTGAATTCGATTTGCTTGAGGAGAATAGACTACAAGCCAGATGCTTAGGGAACAAGATTAACCTTGAAAAGCAGCCGATGAAGAGAGAGGTGAAGGCAGCCACCTATCACATGCTGTCGATCGACGAAACGAATAATGGCTATAAGGCACAGATAATCTTCGATATCTAGAGGGAAACAGTATGGCACACTGGGAAGGCAAGCTTAATAAGATAGACGACTACCGCTGGGAAATACCACAAAGCTATAAGCCGGGCATGCGGGTTCCTGGGCTGGTCTATGCCGATGAGAAAATGATGCAAACCATCAGACAGGATCAATCACTGGAACAGGTAGCCAACGTGGCTTTTCTGCCTGGCATAGTAGGACGCTCTATGGCTATGCCCGACATTCACTGGGGCTACGGTTTTCCTATAGGAGGCGTGGCTGCCACCCGCGTCAGCGATGGCGTCGTTTCGCCGGGTGGCGTAGGCTATGATATCAACTGCGGGGTAAGGCTACTACGCACCAGACTAACCGAAAATGAGGTCAAGCCCAAAATCAAAGAGCTTATTAATCACCTCTTCCACAATGTGCCTTCAGGACTGGGCTCTGAAGGTAAAATTAAAATCAGCGAAAAAGAAATGAATGAAGTAATGCTCTACGGTGCCCACTGGGCAGTAAAACATGGCTTTGGTCTGCCCGATGACCTGGATGCCACTGAGGAAACCGGGTGTTTGAAAGGGGCCGACCCCGGCAAAGTGAGCACCCGAGCCAAACAGAGAGGCGCACCTCAATCCGGTACTCTAGGCTCCGGTAACCACTTCCTGGAAGTACAGGTGGTACGGGAAATCTACGATAAAGACGCTGCCAAGGCTATGGGCATTGAACATATTGGACAGGTGTTGTTGCTCATTCACACCGGCTCACGCGGCCTGGGACATCAAGTATGTGACGACTACCTTAAAGTAATGGCAGAGGCGGTACAGAAATACAGCATCAACCTGCCTGACAGGCAATTAGCCTGCGCGCCGGTGGAATCAAAGGAGGGAAAGGATTACCTGGCAGCTATGGCATGCGCCGCCAACTATGCCTGGGCCAACCGTCAATGCATTACCCATTGGGCACGCGAGTCCTTTATCAATGCACTGGGCAAGAGCTTAAACGAACTGGGCATGGAGCAGATTTACGACGTGGCGCATAATATCGCCAAAATCGAAGATTATATAGTAGACGGCAAGAAACTTACTCTCTGTATACACCGGAAGGGAGCTACCCGGGCTTTTCCTGCAGGACACAAAGATGTACCGGAGCAATATAAGGATATCGGACAACCAGTGCTCATCCCCGGCGATATGGGACGTCGCTCCTATATTGCTGTAGGCACGGAGAGAGCCATGCAGGAGACTTTTGGCTCTACCTGTCATGGTGCCGGCAGAGTGCAAAGCCGCGGAGCTGCCAAACGCAGCATGAGAGGCATCGATATCGCCCGCGAGCTTGAATCCAGAGGAATAGCGGTAAAAGCTGCCAGCATGGGCTCGTTAGCCGAAGAAGCATCCGAGGCTTACAAAGACGTGACCCAGGTTGTGGAAATAACCCACAGCGCAGGGATTTCACATAAAGTAGCCATGGCAACACCGATAGGTATAATCAAGGGATAATAAGTGCCAGAATCTTTATTCAAACTACCTCCGCCAGAATTAAAAGGCAGTAAATCAGTTGAAGAAGCAATCGTGGCTCGCCGGTCGGCCAGGAGATACAAATCCGATTCACTATCGCTATCGCAGCTATCGCAGCTACTATGGTCGGCGCAGGGTATCACCGCTGCCGGCAGATTCCGGGCCACCCCCAGCGCCGGAGCTACCTTCCCTCTTGAAGTCTATGTTCTTACAGGTGAGCAGACAGTAAAAGAACTGAGCGCAGGGATTTATCATTACGAAGTAAATAGCCATGCCCTCAGTCTACATCTCGCCGGTGACTTCAGGGCAGACCTTGCGGAAGCGGCCCTTGGTCAGAGCTTTCTATCCATTTGCCCGGTTGACCTGGTTATCTGCGCCCTCTTTCCCAGGACTACCCGCAGATACGGCGAGCGGGGAGAAATGTATGTCCATATAGAAGCAGGACATCTGGGGCAAAACGTCGCCCTGCAGGCAGTGGCTCTGGGACTGGCTACAGTAATGGTTGGTGCTTTCGACAATGACGCAGTAAGCACAGTGCTGGCGCTTAAGGAGCAAATCAGACCCGTTTATATCATCCCGGCAGGCAAGCCAGACTGAAGGATATCACTGTCATCAACTAACCTGTCGGCAAAAACAGCCTCGCCCGAATCTCTCTGAGCTTGGCCATGCCCTTTATCTCGTGGGGAAACATAGGCAACTCAATCATTTCCAGAATCGGGTACTTCCGGTGCAATGTATCAATATATCCCCGCTGCTGCAAGGCTTTGGCACGCAGAAACTCGGAGCCGGTATCAGTTATCACATTATTGATAACCAGACGCTCTATTTTCAGTTCATACTGGTTAAACTCATCAAAGATACCATCAAGCTGTTCGACAGCCAGAGCCTCCGGTATAGTTACAATGATAAAACCCACCTCTGCCTTGAGAAAATCCATGTCTTTTGCCGATAACATTTCCCAGCCTTTCAATACATCGAGCACCGGTCTCCGGCTGTCTTTTCCAGCCTTCAGCCTGGAGTAAATGCGGGGTGCCATTTTCAGGTGCTTCCCTAACATCGCCGGCATTTTCAACAAGCCCAGCGTTTGCCCTAACGGAGCAGTATCCCAGATTATTTTCTGATAGGTATTGTTCGCTGCCATTTCACGAATATGATCGACCATAAACTCATCCCTCAGCCCCGGCAGTATGGAACTGACAAAATCAACAAAGTCCTCATACCCCACACTAACGAAAGAGGAAAAAACCTCGTATACTTCTCTGCCAAATTTGCCATCCCACATCGTCTTCACTTCATCCACGCCGATTTCACTCATGGATAATGTTTCTGAAATTCTGAAAGGTTTCTGAGCACAGTCTGTCTCAAAGATGTGGCAAAGCGACGGTGTAGGGTCAGTAGATATGACTATAGTCTGCTGTCCTGCAGTAGCATAATGCAATGCGGTGGCGGCAGCGCAGGTGGTTTTGCCTACACCGCCCTTACCGGCAAACATAATGACTTTGGGTTCGCTCATGGATGGTGAAGAACTATAGAATTGTATTATAGAGGACGCAGAAAACAAAATTAAGACGATGCACTCTGTTTAAGCAGCCAGTATTCCAGACTATCTGCCAGTGCTAACCAGCTTGCCTCGATAATATTAGTTGAGCTGCCTACTGTTCGCCATTGCTTCTGGCCATCGCTGGACTCAATAAGCACGCGAACTTGCGATTCAGTGCCGCTGCTCTCCTCCAGAATACGCACCTTATAGTCGATTAGCTCAATAACAGTCAAACTGGGGTAGAATTCGACTAATGCCTTGCGCAGAGCACGGTCCAGGGCATTTACCGGACCATTGCCCTCAGCAGCAGTATGCATGATTTTATCGCCCACTTTCACCTTCACAGTAGCCTCAGACAGCAGTTCCGGCTCAGTTTCCCTCGCCGATGGCCGCCGGTGCCTCTCCACCAAGACCATAAAATCAACCAGCTCGAAAGGTCGCCTGTAATCAGGTTGAGAACGGCATAGGAGCAATTCGAATGAGGCATTAGCACCCTCATACTGGAAACCACGGCTTTCCAACAACTTTATCTGCTCCAGTATCTGGCGAGCCTGCTTGCCTTTCGGAGGCAGTTCCACCCCAAGCTCACGGGCCTTATAGATAATATTTCCCCTGCCTGACAACTCGGAAACAACCACCCTGGGATTGTTCCCCACCAGCACCGGGTCGACATGCTGATAACTATCCTCCCACTTCATCAATGCCGATACATGCAATCCCGCCTTATGGGTAAAGGCACGCGCGCCAACATAGGGAAGATTGCCCGGAAAAGCAAGATTAGCCACCTCAGCTATATAGCGGGACACTTCAGTAAGTTTAGCCAACTGTTTATGGGCAAGGCACTGAATACCCAATTTTAGCTGCAAATCCGGAATTATAGAGCATAAATTGGCATTGCCACAGCGCTCACCATAGCCATTTATTGTCCCCTGCACCTGAGTAGCTCCTGCCTGCACAGCAATCAATGAGTTAGCTACCGCTAACTCGGCATCATTATGGGTATGAATGCCCAGCGGTACGTTTATTGCCTTCTTGACAAATTTCACCGCATCAGCCACTTCGAAAGGCAAACTACCTCCGTTAGTATCGCAGAGCACCACACAATCAGCCCCCGCTTTTCGAGCAGCTTCAACCGTCTCCACAGCATAGTCACAATTTGCCTTATAGCCATCGAAAAAGTGCTCAGCGTCGTAGAAAACAGTAAGGCCCTGCGATTTGAGATAGTCTATAGACTCACTAATAATCCGCAGATTTTCTTGCGGGCTGATTTCCAGGACATGAGTAGCCTGTAAATCCCAGCTTTTACCGACGATGGTAACTACTTTAGTCTTTGCTGCCACCAGAGCCTGGAGATTGGCGTCCTCACCTACTTTAGACCTGGGATTCCTGGTACTACCAAAGGCAATCAGAACAGAATGCTTCAGGTGTAAGCGCTGAGCTTTAACGAAAAACTCGGTATCTTTGGGATTACCACCAGGCCAACCTCCCTCAACATAATGAATGCCGAGCTCATCCAGCTTCTGAGCAATCTTCAGCTTATCCGTAACAGAGAAGGATATCCCTTCCTGCTGAGCACCATCACGTAACGTCGTATCATAAAGCTTAACCCGAGTTACCATCTCCACCATCCGGCTAGCGCTTTATAGCTTCAACTATCAGCTTACCCATCTCTCTCGTCCCCACCTGCTTTTTACCTTCCGACATAATATCGTAAGTACGGTTACCGGCTTCCAAAACCTTGTTAACTGCTCTCTCCACAGCTTCCGCCTCCGCCACCAGGTTCATAGAGTAACGAAGCATCATAGCCGCGCTCAGAATGGTGGCAATGGGATTGGCCATGTTCTGTCCTGCTCTCTTGGGAGCGCTGCCATGAATAGGCTCATAGAGGCCAAAAGCCTTGGCGGCGCCGCCTGTGGGAATACCCGCCAGACTGGCTGAAGGCAACATGCCCATAGAACCAGCCAGCATTGATGCCTCATCAGTAAGAATATCACCGAATGTATTTTCAGTAACCAAAACGTCAAAATATGTTGGGTTCTGAATAAGACGCATAGAGCAGGTATCCACCAGCATATGGTCAATTTCTACATCGGGGTAGTCGGCAGCAACCTCTATAGCCACCTGCCGCCATAACCTCGATGTCTCCAGCACATTAGCTTTGTCCACTGAAGTCAGTTTTTTTTGCCTGATTCGAGCCAGCTCAAAGCCAACCTTCACAATACGCTCGATTTCTTTATCGGAATATGCCATGGTATCAACCGCTTGCCTGCCCTCAGCAGTCTGCCATCGTTTCTTGGGTTGGCCGAAGTACAGCCCGCCGGTAAGCTCACGGACTACGATAATATCCACGCCATCTATCACTTCGGGCTTCAGAGACGTTGAGTGAATCAGGAAAGGAAACACCTTTACCGGACGCAAATTGGCAAAAAGCCCCAGGCCCTTGCGCAAAGCGAGAAGCCCATCCTCGGGACGCACATTAGCTTTAGGGTCATCCCATTTCGGCCCACCGACAGCGCCAAGCAGCACCGCATCACAACCCCGACACATATTCAATGTCTCCTCAGTTAGAGCAGCGCCAGTAGCATCGATAGATACTCCACCTACCAACCCCTGTTCAAAAACAAAGTTATGTCCGAATTTTTTCCCCACTGCTTCCAGAACCTTGATGGCTTCCGCAGTTACTTCAGGCCCCACACCATCACCGGGCAATGCCGCGACTTTGAAATTCAATGTTATACTCCTCCAGAAATTTTTCTCTTAGTGTATTCCACCAGCCCACCCACGTCAATAATCCCCATCATGAACTCAGGATAAGGTTTTGCCACAAAGGTTTTACCCCTGGTCACATTGTTGATTTCTCCTGCCGCCAGGTCAACCTCAAGTGTATCTCCTGTCTCCGTACCATCAACAGCCTCCGGGCTCTCTAACAGAGGCAACCCTATGTTAATGGCATTGCGGAAAAATATCCGCGCAAAGCTTTTGGCAATAACACATGCTATGCCAGCAGCTTTAATCGCCACCGGCGCATGCTCTCGAGATGAACCACAGCCAAAATTAGTATCAGCAACAATAATGGCACCTCTCTGAGCTTTCTTCAAAAAATCAGCATCAATGTCTTCCATGCAATGCTTTGCCAACTCCCCGGGCTCAGATATATTAAGATACCGTGCTGGAATAATGGCATCCGTGTCAACATTGGCACCATATTTATGAACTTTTCCTGTTAGCTTCAAACTCTATCCTCCTTCTATGGCATAAATCCAGTCAGTTCGAATCCTACCCCAAAACCTGGTCAGGGCTGGCTATACTGCCCATGATGGCACTGGCAGCGGCCACTGCCGGGTTAGCCAGATAGACCTCAGACTTAGGGCTGCCCATTCTGCCTACAAAGTTCCGATTCGTGGTAGAAACGCAGCGCTCACCAGCAGCGAGTACCCCCATATGCCCACCCAGACAGGGACCACAGGTAGGCGTGCTCACCGCACAACCTGCGTCAATAAAGTTCTTGATTAGCCCCTCTTTCAGGGCATCGAGATAAACCTGCTGAGAGCCAGGCAATATGATACATCTTACGTCAGGATGCACTTTCCTCCCTTTAAGTACCCTGGCAGCAAGCCTCAAATCATCCAGCCGCCCATTGGTGCAACTCCCGACAACCGCCTGGTCAATCTTAATGCCTTTAGCCTGAGAAACAGGCTTAATGTTCGACGGCAAATGGGGGAAAGCAACCTGTGGCTCGAGCCGGGAAACGTCATATTCAATCACCCTGGCATACTCAGCATTATCGTCCTCCTGATAAACCTGATAAGAGCGTTTCGCCCTCCCCTTGATATACGCTTTGGTTTTAGAATCTACCCTGAACATGCCTGCCTTAGCACCAGCCTCGATTGCCATATTCGCCATAGTAAACCGGCCGTCCATCGGCAGAACATCAATCGCTTCGCCGACAAACTCCATGGTGGCATAAAGAGCACCATCAACGCCGATGTCACCGATGGTATAAAGGATAAGGTCCTTACCGCCGACCCACTTACCAAGCTTGCCATGGTAAACAAACTTTATTGTCGGTGGCACCTTCATCCATATCTCGCCGGTAGCCATGGCCACAGCGACATCGGTCGAGCCCATCCCCGTTGAAAAAGCCCCCAAAGCCCCATATGTGCAGGTATGCGAATCGGCACCAACCACTACATCACCAGGCAATACCAGCCCCTGCTCTGGTAACAACACATGCTCTATGCCCATCCTGCCCACTTCAAAATAAAGCACATCGTACTTCCTGGCAAACTCCCGCATCGTCTTTGCCTGCTCTGCGGAGAGGATGTCCTTACTGGGGCAGAAATGGTCAGGGACCATGACCACCTTGGTTTTATCAAAAACCTTGCTCACACCCAGCCGCTCAAATTCTTTCATGGCTAATGGTGCCGTAATATCATTCGCTAGCACCATATCAAGTCTGACATTCAGAAACTCCCCTGGATCAACACGTGATTTACCTGAATGGGCAGCCAAAATCTTCTCGGTTGAAGTCAACGCAAAACCTCCTTTATGTCTTTAGTGTACGACTCTGGCAACCGCGGTATGAACACCGACAGAGCCACAACCATTCCCACACAACCATTCCCAATCACAGGCTTATCTCATAACTCATTTCTTGACTGCCTTCTTGGCCGCCAGCAGACGATTGAGTGCATTCATATAAGCCTTGGCACTGGCAACAATAATGTCTGTGTCAGCACCACGCCCAGTGTAGGTCACACCGTCGCTCTCTATTCTAATCAGCACCTCGCCCATAGCGTCAATGCCTTCGGTGACCGACTTTACCGTGTATTCAGTAAGTGTATTGGATACTCTGATTATACGGTTAATGGCCTGATATACTGCATCTACAGGACCAGTACCCAGGGCAGCATCAGCCAGCGCTTGCCCGTCAGGCGCAATCAGTCTCACTGTAGCTGTGGGTATGCTATGGTCTCCACAGGATACTTCAACATGGTCGAGATGATAAACCTCAGCCGTGGTGCGCATCTCCTCAGCAATAAGTGACTCAATGTCGCGGTCAGTGACTTCCCTTTTCTTATCAGCCAACTCTTTAAAAGCGGCAAAAGCGCGGTTCAGCGCATCTTCATCAAGGATATAGCCCAGCTCAGCCAGGCGTTCCTTAAAAGCATGCCTGCCGCTCAATTTGCCCAGGACAAGGCTGCTGGCAGGAATACCGACCGACTTCGGGTCCATAATCTCGTAAGTAATCGCCCGTTTAATTACACCGTCCTGATGAATACCGGACATATGACGAAAGGCATTAGCGCCGATAATCGCCTTGTTCGGCTGCACCACAAAACCAGTCAGCTCGCTCACCAGTCGGCTGGTTTTATAAAACTGGGTGGTATCAATAGAAGTTTCCAGATTAAAAAAGTCCTTCCTTGTCTTTATTGCCATGACAATTTCTTCAAGCGCAGCATTACCAGCCCGTTCGCCAATACCATTAATGGTACACTCTGCCTGTCTAGCTCCTCTCCTGATAGCCTCAAGGCTATTGGCTACCGCCAGTCCCAGGTCATTATGGCAATGAACACTGACAATGGCTTTCTTTATATTGGGCACATTCTGAAAAATACCCTCTATTAGACTGCCAAACTCCTCAGGAATAGCGTAGCCAACCGTATCAGGAATATTCACCGTGGTTGCCCCGGCATCAATGACTGCCTCTAATATCTGATACAAGTATTTGGGGTCGGTGCGGCTGGCATCCATCGGTGAGAACTCCACATCGTCCACATATTTCTTCGCCCGCTTCACCATCTCACGGGAAATCGCCAATATTTCCTCGCGGCTTTTCTTCAGCTGATGAAACAGGTGGATGTCGGACGCCGACAGGAATACATGGATACGACGTTTCTTTGTTTCTTTAATAGCTTCCCATGCCCTGTCCACACCTTCAGCATTAGCATGAGTCAAAGCACAGACAGTAGAAGCCCTAATCTCTCTAGCCACAAGCTGCACTGCTTCAAAATCGCCAGGCGAGCTTATAGGAAAACCCGCTTCGATAACGTCAACTCCCAACCTCTCCAGATGCCGGGCAATATCCAGCTTCTCCTTAAAATTAAGGCTGGTTCCTGCCGATTGTTCACCATCGCGCAGCGTAGTATCGAATATAATGACCTTTTCCATTTCTCTAATCCTTTCCTCGACAGAAAAGCAAACGCTAACCGCATCTGCTCAAGGCAACGGCTTCCCATAACCAGACCACCACACCAGAATTGGAAGAGTATTGATTTATATGATTAGGTTTTCAACCAGGGCATCATCGCTCTGAGTTTCTTCCCCACTATCTCAATCTCATGTTCCGCCTCATGCCTCTTTATGGCATTATAAACCGGTCGATTTGCCTGGTTCTCCAGTATCCACTCTCGAGCAAAGGTACCATCCTGCACCTCGAGCAGAATCTGCCTCATCTCTTCTTTAGCCATCTCATCAATGACCCTTGGTCCTCGAGTATAATCACCATACTCCGCAGTATCACTTACCGAGTAACGCATAAAGCTCAAGCCACCTCGATACATGAGATCAACGATAAGCTTTAGCTCATGGAAACATTCAAAATAGGCTATTTCAGGCTGGTAGCCCGCTTCCACCAGCGTCTCAAAACCTGCTTTAACCAGTGCTGAAACTCCACCACAAAGCACGGTCTGCTCACCGAAAAGGTCGGTCTCCGTCTCCTCAGCAAAAGTGGTTTCCAGTACACCGGCGCGAGCGCAGCCAATTCCTCTGGCATAAGCTAGAGCAATCTCTTTTGCTTTGCCCGACTTATTCTGATGAACTGCTACCAGTGCCGGCGGCCCCAGTCCCTCGGTGTAGAGCTGGCGCAGCATGTGACCGGGACACTTGGGAGCAATCATAGTTACATCAACATCCGGAGGCGGCACTATTTGCCCAAAATGGATGTTAAAACCATGAGCAAACATGAGCATTTTGCCCTTCGCCATTCCTTTAGCCATGGATTCACGATAAATCCGTGCCTGCAAATTATCCGGAACTAGCATCACCAAGATATCTGCTTCATCAGTCGCTGCGGCAGCATCGATCGGCTTGAATCCAGCTTTCTGAGCGTTCTTCCAGCCTTCAGTGCCCTTAGCCTCAGCCACTATTACCGTACAACCACTATCCCGCAGATTCTGTGCATGGGCATGCCCCTGGCTGCCGAAACCGACAATGCCAATAACCTTGCCCTTAAGAAAATCCATCTTGATATCTTTCTCCAGATAAATCTTTGCCATGGTTCCTCCTTACAAACTCGTTTATTTTAAGTCATCTCCTGAATTGGCAGTTTAGAGTATTCCTACCAGTTAGGTGCGCTGGCAGTAGCCCTTCGTGATACCGTCACCTTTTTAGGTTCCTTGCTTGCCTTTTCATCTTCTACCCATAACGGGGCGGCACCACCCCGGGTCAAAGCCACGATACCCGTCCTAGCTATTTCCTTGATGCCAAAGCCACGGAGAAGCTCCATTAAAGAATTCACCTTGTCAACATCACCGGTCACTTCAATTATCAAGGAATCGGCGGAAACATCGACAATATTAGCCCGGAAAATATCAACAATCTGAATAATCTCGCTCCTGGTCGCATGAGAAGCCTTCACTTTGAGAAGAGCCAATTCCCTGACCACGGAATCTTGATTAGTTATATCCACGATTTTTACCACTTCAACCAGCTTATCCAGCTGTTTCCTGGCTTGTTCCACCGCGGCATTATCGCCCTCCACCACGATGGTCATCCGGGACAACTTGGGTTGAATAGAATGACCGACGGTAATACCATCGATATTGAAGTTGCGCCTGCGAAACAGGCTGGCAACCCGATTCAGAACACCAGGTTTATCTTCAACCAAAGCTACTAATGTATGTTTCTGCGAGGGGGCCAAGCTACCACCTCCTTTGCCAACCCAGTGATTACATGGGTTAATATTGCGTTATTCTAAAACGCCTCTTGCAGAAATGCAAATGTGTGAAGGTTAATGGGCAGAATAAGCAATGTTATCAGCGGGGCTTATTCGCAGGAGTCGCCGCCTGTGATTTCGGTATCTCCAGGGCTTCAACCAGTGCCGCACCAGGTGGTACTATGGGAAACACATTTTCTTCAGGCTCCACCACAAAGTCAATTAAAAAGGCACCATCATGTGACATTGCCTTCTCGATTGCTGGAATCACTTCAATCTTCTTGGTTACCCGCATCCCAGGAATGCCATATGCTTCAGCAATTTTCACATAGTCCGGTCCGGAAAGCACTGAACCAACATAGTGGCGCTGGTAAAACAATTCCTGCCACTGCCGCACCATTCCCAAATAGCCGTTGTTGATAATAGCTATCTTGATATCAACCTTTTCCTGGGCCACCGTGGCTAGCTCCTGGATAGTCATCTGGAAACCACCGTCACCAGCAATGCACCATACAATTTCATCGGGACGCCCTATCTTTGCCCCGACGGCTCCGGGAAGCTCAAAGCCCATCGTCCCCAGCCCACCGGAAGAAACCAGGCAATTCGGCTTGTTATAAAAGAAATACTGCGCCGTCCACATCTGGTTTTGCCCCACTCCGGTCACGATAATGGCATCACCCTGCGTGACATGATAAATTTGGCGAACTACATATTGAGGCAACAATTCCTCACACTGCCTTATTTCCAGCGCTGGATGTTCCAGCCGCCATTGTTCCAGTTGATGAATCCAATCAACGTGATTACGCTGAACCACCTCTTTATTCAAAGCCTGCAGCACGGTTTTGATGTCACCCACTATAGGTATATCCACACGCACATTCTTGCCTATTTCCGCAGGGTCGATATCAATATGAATAATGCGAGCTTTCGGCGCAAAAGCGCTCACTATGCCGGTAGCCCGGTCGTCAAACCTCATACCCACCGCAATAATCACGTCCGCAGCATCGATAGCTTTATTGGCATACGCCATACCGTGCATACCCATCCAACCGAAGCTCAAGACATGCATTTCCGGAAAACAGCCGATGCCCAGCAACGTGGTAACCACCGGTATCTGCGCCTTTTCCACAAGCTCCTTGAACTCGTCATAGGCACGGGAAAGTATCACACCCCTACCACCAATTATTACCGGTCGTTCAGATTTATTAATCAGCTCCGCCGCTTTCTTGACCTGGGCGGGATGGCCCTGCACCTTTGAGCGCAGACCGGGCAAGTCAACCCTTTCTGGATAAACGTAATCCGCCTTGTTCTGAAATATGTCTCTGGGTATATCGATGAGAACCGGGCCAGGTCTGCCAAACTGGGCAACATAGAACGCTTCCTTGACCACGCGGGCCAGGTCCTTAATGTCCAGCACCAGGTAGTTTGTCTTAGTAATAGGAAGCGTGATACCGGTGATATCTATCTCCTGAAAAGCGTCTTTGCCAATAAAAGGCGTCGCCACCTGACCGGTGATAGCCACCACCGGAGACGAATCCAGATAGGCATTGGCAATACCAGTGACCAGATTGGTCGCACCGGGACCCGAAGTGGAAAGGCATACGCCTACCTTTTCGGTTACCCGGGCATAAGCATCGGCAGCATGGGCCGCTGCCTGCTCGTGGCGAACCAGAACATGCCTGAGCTGTGGATACTGAGGAAAAGCATCGTACAACGGCAGCACCACACCACCCGGGAAGCCAAAAATAACTTCCACGCCTTCCTTTAACAAGCTTTCACAAAGAATTTGGGCACCGGTCTTTTTCATCACAATTCCTTAATCAACAAATACTGCTCCACGGCTGGCGGGTCCTACTCTCTCAGCATAACGCTTGAGATATCCGCTCTTTACCTTCGGCTCTAATTTGGGCAACTGAGCCAGCCGTTTCTTCAGCTCCTCGTCGCTTAGTTCTATTGCCAATTTATGATTCGGTATATCAATGCTAATCATATCACCATCACATGCCGCAGCGATGGGGCCACCGCTGGCAGCTTCAGGCGACACATGCCCTATTGCTGAGCCACGCGTTGCGCCCGAAAAACGTCCATCGGTAATCAGCGCTACCTCCTTATCCATTCCCATTCCGCTGAGCAGCGAGGTGGGTGTCAGCATTTCGCGCATCCCCGGCCCACCCCTCGGCCCTTCGTAGCGAATCACTATTACTTCGCCAGTTTTAATCTTCTTGGCCATTATGGCTTTGGTAGCTTCCTCTTCATCATTAAAAACATGCGCTGGGCCTTTGTGTACCATCATCTCCGGAGCCACCGCAGCGCTTTTCACCACCGCCCCCTCCGGAGCCAGGTTGCCGAAAAGAATGGTGAGCCCACCGGTGGCAGAATGAGGATTGGATACTGAGCGAATGACCTCTCCGTTCTTAATCTCGGCGCCCTTGATAACCTCAGCCAGGGACTTCCCGGAAACGGTCTTCGCTTTCAGATTTAGGAATTTGCTGATTTCATTCATCACGGCCGGTATACCGCCCGCCTGATGCAAGTCCTCGATATGCAGTTCGCTCGCCGGGCATATCTTGGCCAGGTGGGGCACACGCTGGCTTATCTCATTTACCAGAGACAAGGGAAAATCAATGCCAGCCTCATGAGCTATCGCTATAAGATGCAGCACCGAGTTGGTGCTGCCGCCCAAAGCCATATCAACGGCAAAAGCGTTATATATGGAATCCCTGGTGACGATATCTCTCGGCGTAAGCTTCTGGGCGAGTAAATCCACAATCTGCCGTCCCGCTTCGAAAGCCAGTGCCGTGCGCTGCGCATAAACTGCCGGTATCGTGCCATTACCTGGCAACCCTATCCCCAGGACTTCGACAAGACAGTTCATCGTGTTTGCGGTAAACATGCCGGAACAGCTACCGCAGCCCGGGCAGGCAACCGCCTCAAGCTCCGCTAGCTCCGCCTCAGTCATCAACCCCTTTATTACTTTGCCCACACCCATGAAGACCGAATTAAGGTCGACAGCAGTTTCCCTGCCACCCTGCTTCAAACGCCCCGCCAGCATCGGGCCGCCGCTAACGAAAATAGCCGGGATATTCATCCTCACCGCTGCCATCAGCATTCCAGGGACTACTTTATCGCAATTGGGGATAAATACGATAGCATCAAAGGCATGGGCTTCCGTCACAATCTCCACTGAATCAGCAATAAGCTCACGGCTGGGCAAGCTGTACTTCATGCCGGGATGGTTCATGGCAATACCGTCGCAAACCGCTATGGTATTGACCTCAAACGGCACGCCACCTTTGCTCCTGACCCCTTCCTTTACTGCCTTGGCAATCAACGGCAGATGTATATGTCCGGGGACAACTTCACTGAAGCTGTTAACTATACCAATAAAAGGCCTATCGAAATCACTGCGGGATACGCCCAGAGAACTGAGCAGTGAGCGATGTGGCGCCCGTTCAACTCCTTTTTTAACCCTGTCGCTACGCATCATTTTCCGCTTAGCCTCCTCTCTAGAAACCTCTTTGCGGTTATTACCAAAAATAACAGTTCTAGTAAACTAACATAGCAACTACCTGTTGTCAAGCTATTCTTTCTCAAGAGCCTGCACCTTTTCCAGTCGTCGCAAATGCCGACCACCTTCGAATGCCGTC
The DNA here is from genome assembly GCA_037443085.1 of Chloroflexota bacterium. Taxonomy (GTDB): domain Bacteria; phylum Chloroflexota; class Dehalococcoidia; order GIF9; family UBA5629; genus JBBIPA01. The sequence goes on from JBBIPA010000027.1 coordinate 22,258, forward strand.
GCCAGAAACGCTGTGACAATCTCAAGATTCACATTCAGCTCAATGCTTTCCCCGGCCATGCACAGAACATTGGCATCATTGTGCTGGCGGGAGCGGATAGCGTCATGAACATTGTGACACAGGGCAGCACGTATCCCGTTAACTTTATTGGCAGCAATACACATGCCTATGCCGGTACTGCAAACCAGAATCCCGTAATCGAACTCGCCGGCGCTTACCGCCTTAGCCACCAGCCGGGCAAAATCGGGATAGTCTACCGACTCGGTGCCATTAGTACCAAAATCGTGATAGTCATGCCCCAGCTTCTTGAGCAGTTCAATGATAGCCTGCTTCACTGCTAAGCCACGATGGTCATTACCTAGAGCAATACGCACGGTTATCCATCTCGCTTTGTATTCTTGATATACCTGGGTAATCGCTTCTTCAGCCACAGTCCCCTGGCGCAAAATCACCGGGGCCTGAGCAGCAGCTTCCTCAATTCGCTGCAGTAATCTGGATGATAGCTCGGTTATCATGAACTATGCCCTAAAGCCACAGCTTAAACCAATTTTTTCTTTTTTTATGTAAATTACAATGGGCATTATATACCTTTACTATCAATATGCCAAACCCATCTGAACAGGGCTTAACAACTTCTAACCAGGCTATGATATACTTTATAGTCATCACATGAGCACCAAGGATGACAAAGCCGAAAGCCGGCGCGTAGCTACCAGCGATGATGTTGAGGTCTCCGCCTATCTCGAGATCGCCAAGGAGCTCCATGGTGAGCAACCTGCAGCAGAGATAGAATCCATCAACCGGGCCAAAAAGGAAACCATCGCTATCCTCGACTTTGGTTCCCAATATAGCCGACTCATCGCCCGCCGCGTCCGCGAATGCCGTGTCTACTGCGAACTCATCCCTTATGACACACCCTGGGAAAAAATAGCGGCACTCCATCCCAGTGGATTCATTCTCTCCGGAGGACCCGCCAGCGTCTATGAACCCAATGCCCCCCTGGCACCGGTTCAGATTTACGATACCCACCTCCCCATCCTGGGCATCTGCTACGGCATGCAGGTGATTACCCATCAGCTCGGCGGCGAGGTGACTCCGGGCACCAAGCGGGAATACGGTCACGCCGTATTACACGAAGACGCCGAGGATTCATCACTGTTCACCGGATTGCCACCGTCGATACCGGTATGGATGAGCCACGGCGACCAGATAGCTAAACTGCCCCCCAATTTCAAGTCACTGGCCTATACCGAGAACTCAACTACCGCAGTTATCAGCGACAGCAAAGTTATCTTCGGGCTGCAATTCCATCCCGAAGTAGTCCACACACCACAGGGTAAAACCATCATCCAGAACTTCCTCTATAACATCTGCGGCTGCCACGGCAACTGGACACCGAGCAACTTTATCGCCGAAACCATACAGGCAGTCAGAGAGCAGGTTGGCAGTGGCAAGGTTATCTGCGCCCTCTCCGGCGGCGTGGATTCTGCCGTAGCAGCAACACTGGTGCACCAGGCTATCGGCAACCAGCTCACCTGCATCTTCGTGAACAACGGGCTGCTCCGCCGCGAGGAGGCCGAGCGAGCGCTCAACACTTTCCGAAACAACTTGAAGATGAACGTAATATACGTGGATGCTACCGAGAGATTCCTCAATCGACTTAAGGGAGTAATCGACCCGGAGGTAAAACGCCATCGCATCGGCGAGGAGTTCATCAAGGTATTCGAAGATGAGGCAGCCAGGCTAGGCAAAGTTGATTTCCTGGTGCAAGGCACTCTTTATCCTGACGTCATCGAGAGCACCACCCCGGAAAATAAAGCTGCCTCCCGGATCAAGACCCATCATAACGTCGGCGGCATACCGGCGAAGATGTCGCTCAAACTGATTGAGCCGCTGCGCTACCTGTTTAAGGACGAAGTCCGTGAAGTCGGCTTATCCCTGGGACTGCCCGAAGACATGATCTGGCGGCAGCCCTTCCCTGGCCCGGGGCTTGCCATCCGCATCATCGGCGAAGTCACCAGAGAGCGGCTGGAAATGCTCCGCTCTGCCGACTGGATTGTGATGAATGAAATAAAAAAGGCGAACCTCTACCGCGAGCTATGGCAGTCATTCGCCATCCTCACCGATGTTAAAAGCGTCGGCGTCATGGGGGATTCCCGGACATATAGCTACCTGGTGGCGGTGCGCGCCGTTACCAGCCAGGATGCCATGACTGCTGACTGGGCACGCCTCCCCTATGACCTCCTGTCCCGCGTCTCCAACCGCATTGTCAACGAAGTCACCGGCGTGAACCGGGTAGTTTACGATATCACCAGCAAACCCCCCTCCACTATAGAGTGGGAATAGAACCTGTCGCCGTTGCTCCAATCTGTCATACATGGCGAGTCCCGATGCAATCGGGGCGTGGCAATCCCGCGGGTCAGGTGCCCCGCAAGTACCTGATAATGAACCAAACCCGTTTTTGACACTGGCTCGGCAAACAGCTAAAATTTTTATCCCGTTACTGACAGGGAAATACATCAGTGGTATTGACTGAAAATATTCAGTGATGTATACTATTAGTTCTGCACCTAAGAAACGTGCACATTAAAAAGTGAATAGCAGATTCAAGTTTTGTGTTCAGACTGATGTAGGTCAAAGAGAAAAGGGCACAGGGCGGATGCCTTGGCGTCAGTAGCCGAAGACGGGCGCGGCATGACTGCGAAAAGCCTCGGTGAGCTGTCTAGCAAGCCTAGCCGAGGATTCCCTAATGGGGAAACCCACCTGGGCAAAACCCAGGTACTCGCTTTGCGAGAGGTAACCAGAAGAACTGAAACATCTTAGTAATCTGAGGAAAAGAAATCGAATGAGATTCCCGGAGTAGTGGCGAGCGAAAGGGGAACAGCCCAAACTCAAGTGGCCTAACGGCATTGGGGCCTATGCCATTTGAGGGTTGCAAGGCGCAGGGGACAGCGCCCAGTAGCTGTCGCAGAGTTATAAAACTTTTTTCTGGCCAAAGGTTCCTGGAAAGGACAACCAGAGCGGGTGATAGTCCCGTAGGCAAGTGGAGAAAGTCTCTGCCTGTGATCTTAAATACCACGGGACACGTGGAATCCCGTGGGAATCAGGGGTGACCACACTCCAAGGCTAAATACTACTGACGACCGATAGTGAACCAGTACCGTGAGGGAAAGGTGAAAAGCACCCCGAAAGGGGAGTGAAAGAGAACCTGAAACCTTGTGCCTACTAGCGGTCAGAGTCCCGCTTTATCGGGATAATGGCGTGCCTATTGAAGAATGAGCCGTCGAGTTAATCTATGTGGCTTGGTTAAGTAACTCAGTTATGGAGCCACAGCGAAAGCGAGTCTGAATAGGGCATTTTCCTTCGGGAAAGGTCGCATGGATTAGACACGAAACCGGGTGAGCTACCCATGGCCAGGGTGAAACCCAACTAACCTTGGGTGGAGGTCCGAACCCGTGCACATGGCAAAGTGCTGGGATGAGCTGTGGGTAGGGGTGAAATGCCAACCGAACCCGGAGATAGCTTGTTCTCCCCGAAATGTATTTAGGTACAGCCTCAGGTAATTAACGTATGGAGGTAGAGCTCTGGATGGGCTAGGGGCCGTGAGGTTACCAAACTCAACCAAACTCCAAATGCCATACGTGGTATCCTGGGAGTGAGACTGTGGGGGCTAAGCCTCATAGTCGAGAGGGAATCAGCCCAGACCATCAGCTAAGGTCCCCAAACGCGGACTAAGTGTGAAAGGAAGTGATGTCGCCAAAACAGCCAGGAGGTTGGCTCAGAAGCAGCCACCCTTTAAAGAGTGCGTAACAGCTCACTGGTCGAGTGGTGTCGCACCGACAATTCAACGGGGCTCAAGTCCGCTACCGAAGCTATGGTCCCGATGCAAATCGGGAGGTAGGGGAGCGTTGCTACCGCTGTGAAGCTCTGGCGTAAGCCAGTGTGGAGCTTTAGCAAGTGAGAATGACGGCATAAGTAGCGTAAAGGCATGTGGAAATCATGTCCACCGTAAATCTAAGGTTTCCTACGCAAGGTTAATCCGCGTAGGGTTAGTCGGGCCTAAGCTAAACCCGTGAGGGGTAGGCGATGGACAATGGGTCAATATTCCCATACCGCCTTACTATTGTTACGGCAAAGGGGGGACACAGGAGGATAGGTTGAGCGTACCCAATGGACACGGTGCGTTCCCAATCTAAGGCATGTTGAGGTAGGCAAATCCGCCTTAACGTTAAGCCGAGGAGCGGGGGAAATTGAGGGGCAACCCGAGATGATTCAGCTAAGTCCACACTGTCAAGAAAAACCTCGTTGTTAAATAGTGAGGTGCCCGTACCGCAAACCGACACTGGTAGATGGGGGTAAGTATCCCAAGGTGTTCGAGAGAACCCTCGTTAAGGAACTCGGCAAATTAACCCCGTAACTTCGGAATAAGGGGGCCCGCCGCAAGGCGGGGGCACGAAACCGGCCCAAGCGACTGTATAACATAAACACAGGTCTCTGCCAAAGCGAAAGCTGAGG
>JBBIPA010000028.1:0-26586 GCA_037443085.1 Chloroflexota bacterium
ACGAACGTAATTAATCGGATAACAGCTTACTTTCAGTTAATTTGGACAGCAATGATAGCAAGTATGTCCTTGTCCCTGGTGAAGTAGGACTTCAAGCATTGTGGAGAAGTACTAAGGGGGTACGTAAAGATGCTGTCTAAAATGTTACTGGTTGGTTGGGACATTGCCGGCATCTATCTGGCAATTAAGAACCTGGGGTTTACTATCGAATCATTTTCTATTGCGCTGTTGATGACGGTAGTGCTGGGCTGGTTATTGATTTACGTGACATAGTAAACTCTCAAGCCCATCCCCCAAATGGCTGATGGGCATAAGCCAGAAGTATGATTTCAAAGTCAGCCTGTCGGCATCAGTAAAACCGTCCTGTAAGACGGTGTTAGCATGCCAGTTCCGGGGTATACTGGAAAGCATGAAAGATAACGGATATGCCAATACTGCCACATTGCCCCGGGTTGCCGGCAGGAAAGAGATACCGGTGGTGTTCGGCAGCCACGGCATCAGGCTGCACGGCAAAATCATGCTGCCGGCGCAGGCTACTGCTGCTAATCCCGTCCCCGGTGCCGTTCTCTGCCACGGTTTTGGTGCCGACCGCAAAGTGATGGAATCCAGCGCCCTGCTTCTGGTCAAGAAGGGGATAGCCACCATCGTCTTCGATTTGCGCGGCCATGGCTTGAGTGAGGGTTGCCTCGACGGCAACTTTTATCACGATGTCATCGATGCCTGGCAGACGCTTACCGGTTTGCCCGAAGTGGATAAGTCGCGGGTGGCACTCATCGGGCACAGCCTGGGCGCCCTGTCCTCTATCCTGGCAGCAAGAAAGATAAAGAAGCCGAAGGCGATAGTGGCGCTATCATGCCCCTATGAAATCAACGGGAAGCTGTTTAACAACCCGTCCCACATAGCTTTTCCGGTGGCAAGGTGGGCAATTTCGCTTCTCTGGCGAGCGACCGTCTGGGTCAGCCGCCTCAACGTGAAAGTTGACTGGAACAAATTCCTAGAGGCACTACCTCAAATAAAGGTTTCCTCAGCTCTGGTGGAGCTGGAGGAATGTGCCAAGCTTTTCATCTTCGGCGCCAGCGACCCGATAACTCCATATCACCGTTTCATCCCCGTTTATGAGAATGCCCCCGGCCCGAAACAAAAGATGGTAACAAGAGGGTCTCATGCCACGCCGGTGGAGGCGGAGCTCCTCCGCTTTGAGTGGGTGGGATGGGCGGTGTCGAAATTGACTGCCGGGACAAGATAAGGCACTCGTCCCGATACTATCGGTGGTATCGCGATAACAGGCATAGCCAGCTCAGGCTGGTCTGACCAGTTCTCTGCCAAACCGCTTATTTCTCACTGTGCGCTGTTGCGTTCGGCGCGGAGAGCGAGTGTAATTGATACCTGCCACAGCAGCAGGCGCAGCATAGTCAAAGCCCGGCAGCATTCGGCGCTCCAGTTTTGCCTTGAGAATAAGCTCCAGGTCCCGCACCATGGCGGTATCTTCGCCGGTCACGAATGTCAGGGCAGCACCGTTTTTATCAACCCGTCCGGTGCGGCCGATGCGGTGAGTATAGGCATCCGTGCTCTCGGGCATATCGTAATTAATGACATGCGAAATACTCAAAACATCGATGCCACGGGCAGCAATGTCGGTTGCCACCAGGATTTTGAACGAGCCATCACGGAAGCCATCAAGCGCCGCCTGACGCCTGTTTTGAGACAGATTACCCTGCAGCGAAGTTGCTTTGAAGCCAGCTCGTTGCAATTGCTGGGTAAGGCGCTCGGTACGGTGTTTGGTGCGCGTAAAGATAAGTACCGACTCCGTTTCCGTGCGGCGTAACACTTCTAGCAGCAACGCAGTTTTGAGATGCTGCTTTACCGGGTACAGCGCATGTGAAACCGTGGTTGCCGGTGCTGTTCTGCCAATTTGCACGGTGACTGGATTATGCAGCACATCCCGTACCAGATGACGGATATCGTCAGGCATGGTGGCTGAGAACAGCAGCGTCTGCCGCTGAGTTATCAGACACCTCAAAATGCTCTTGATATCCGGGAGAAAGCCCATGTCAAACATCCGGTCTGCCTCGTCGATGACCAGAATTTCCAGGTGTGATACATCGATCGTGCCTTTCCAGATGTGGTCGAGCAGCCGGCCGGGACAGGCAACAACTATTTCGGTGCCATTACGCAGTCCACGGGTTTGCTGTTCCATGCTCACGCCGCCATAAACAGGGATACTCCGCAGTCTGGTTTGCTGCCCCAGTTCATTGATAGCCTCGCAAGTTTGCTCAGCCAGTTCACGCGTGGGCGAGATGATGAGGGCACGGAGCCGTCCTCTCGGCCCCTGCAGTAGCCGGTGTAACACTGGCAGGACAAAAGCGGCAGTTTTGCCGGTTCCGGTCTGTGCCAGTCCCAGAACATCACGGCCATGCATGATGGGAGGAATTGATTGAGCCTGGATAGGCGTGGGCGCAGTATAACCAAGCGCTCTCACACCAGCCATGATGCTCGGGTGAAAATTGAATGTTTCAAAACTCATTGGATAACCTCTTCTCCTGTTAATTCTAGTTAGAGTTCGGTCATCCAATACTTGATATGAATCTGGGAGGATTCTACGAAGCTTGTAAGAACCTAAACTGGAACTATTTGGACTATTATACGCTAAACAGAGCCTTTATGTAAAATGGGGTAGAATAGAACATCATGGTTCTGTAATTTCAAGTTGTTAACCACGCCTTAAATTGCTATACTAGCGAAATTCTGCTATGAAGCTGTGGAGAAAGCCCTTCGATCATAACGAGAAAGCCGTTGCACCGGCAAAGGTACATATCGATAAAGAAAGGTGCAAGGGTTGTCGCTATTGTGTGGAATTCTGTCCCCGCAAAGTTCTAAGTATGAGTTCGGAGATTGGTCCCAAGGGATATAATCCAGCAATGGTGAGTGACGAAAGTAAATGCCTGGCTTGCGGATTTTGTGAAGCGATCTGCCCGGAGTTCGCTATTAAGCTTTCCGGTAATAGTGCCACGGCCGCTGGCACTGAGGATGCAGTCCAGACGGCTAAAAAGTAACGATGATCATTATTTCGAGGTATTTGGGTGATTAAGGCATTAACAGGTTCCTTCTTTATCAACGGAGATACGGCTTGTGCTGAGGGAGCTATTAGCGCAGGCTGTCTTTTTTTTGCTGGTTACCCTATCACCCCTGCAACCGAGGTGGCAGAGAGAATGGCATTGCGGCTTCCTCAAGTGGGTGGAGTCTACATTCAGATGGAAGATGAGATCGCCTCTATGAATGCGGTGCTTGGTGCGTCCTGGGCTGGGGTGAAGGCTATGACGGCTACATCTGGTCCTGGCTTTAGCTTGATGATGGAAAACCTTGGGTTGGGGGTGATGCTAGAAACGCCGGCTGTGTTGGTCAACATACAACGAGCGGGACCTTCTACCGGGTTGCCTACTCTGGTGGGTCAAGGAGATATGATGCAGGCACGGTGGGGTTCTCATGGGTGTTACGAGATAATAGCTCTGGCACCGAGCTCACCTCAGGAGATGTTTGATTTTACTTTGATGGCTTTTAACTTGTCAGAGAAATACCGGGTACCTGTGCTGATTATGTCTGACGAGGTTGTGGGGCACATGAGTGAGAAGGTAATAATACCACCAGTGGCTCTGGAAGACCTGGTCAGTAGAAAACGACCGAAGACCGGGCCAGATAAGTACTTACAATATAAGGCTGATGCTGATTTGGTTCCGCCCATGGCTATTGCCGGTGAGGGATATCGTTTTCATGCCACTGGTTTAACTCACGATGAAAGAGGCTATCCAGCGATGACTGCTGAAGCTCAAGACCGCCTGGTAAGGCGTTTGGTAGATAAGATAAGATTCAACAAGAAAGATATAATCAATTATAAAGAAGTTCAGGTTGATGATGCCGATGTTGTTGTCTGTGCCTATGGAATTTCTGCCCGCATTGCTCGAATGGCGGTGCAGCAGGCACGCCAGCAAGGTATTCGAGCGGGGATGTTGCAACTGATCACTGTATGGCCATTTGCCGAAGAACGAGTTCGGACACTGGCGGCACAGGTTAAGGCGTTCATTGTCCCCGAGATCAACTATGGCCAGATTGTTTTTGAGGTGGAACGATGTGCTGGGGGTAAGACTAAAACAGTGTTATTACCCCATATGGGTGGTAGTGTGCATAAGCCAGAGACTATTCTTGAGGCGATAAAGGAATTGGCAAAATGAGCGAGGGTAATGTAGCTGTGGAAGCTACATCAATTGAAAAGTATCTGAGGCAGGACAGGATGCCTCATATCTGGTGCCCTGGTTGTGGCATCGGGTCAGTTTTGGGATGTTTCCTTAGGGCTGTTGATCGTAGCCAGATAAATCCCGATAAGGTCGCTGTGGTTTCAGGCATAGGTTGCACTGGTAGGGTGGCTGGCTATGTGAAGCTGGATTCCTTTCATACCACGCATGGTCGTGCTGTCCCCTTTGCTACTGGTTTGAAACTGGCTAATCCCGAGCTAAAAGTAGTGGTTTTTTCTGGTGATGGAGACTTGGTGGCTATAGGTGGTAATCATTTGATTCATGCGGCACGCCGAAACATTGATATGACCATAATCTGTGTTAACAATTTTAACTATGGCATGACCGGTGGGCAGGTGGGGCCTACTGCTCCTTTCCAGGCTCGTACCACCACTACTCCTTATGGCAATTTTGAGCCACCTTTTAATTTGCCTTACTTGGTAGCTGCTAGCGGTGCTCCTTATGTGGCACGGTGGACGGTGATACACCTGCGTCAACTGGAAAGCGCTATCGTCGAAGCGCTGGCGCGGTCGGGATTTAATTTCATAGAAGTCATTGGTCCCTGCCCACCTGTCTATGGACGCATGAATAAGGAGCCTACTGGCATGGATTCGCTACATTACTATCAACAGAAAAGCGTGATCCGAAATGGCTCAGACCCTAAAGATGCAGGCATAGATTTGAATGGAACTATTGTGGTAGGGAAGTTCGTGGACAGTAAACGTCCTACGCTTTGGGATAGTCTTAGTCAGGTCTTTGCCAAGGCAAAGGAGAGGACAAGAATAGATTGAAGTTCTTGTTGAATTGGCTGGAAAAGTATGAGCAGGAAAGAGATTAGAATAGCTGGTTTTGGTGGTCAGGGTGTTATACTATCAGGCACCATAGTGGGTAAAGCAGCATCGATTTATGACAATGGTTATGCTGCATTGACACAAAGCTATGGCCCTGAGTCTCGAGGCGGCTCTTGTCGTGCTGAAGTGGTAGTTAGTAATGAACCTGTAGATTACCCTTACGTAGCCAATCCTGATGTTGTAATTGTACTTTCTCAGGAGGCATACAAAGAGTTCGGGAAGAATGTACCTAAGGGTAGCCTGTTGATAGTTGACTCCGATTTAGTCAAGGTTGATTCACCACAAAAAACCAAACTACTTTTTATCCCCGCCAGCCGTATGGCACAGGAATTAGGACGTCCGGTAGTGGCTAATATCATTGTGATGGGATTTCTGGCAGCCACCAGCGACATTGTATCCTGTGAAGCCCTTAAGAAGGCGGTTCTGGACTCCGTGCCGCCAGGAACGGAAGATTTTAACAAGAAAGCCTTCGAGTTAGGTTATAATTATGGAATCGAGGATGGCAGGAAAGTCAAAGACCGGAGCAACTAAAGGCGCCGCTATTATTGGCAACAGCATTGCCGCAGTACAAGCAGCACTCACTCTAGCGCAGATGGGTGTTGAAGTTAAACTGATCACAAACTCCCCGTCATTGGGCTGTGATGGCATCATCAGTGGCGTATCAAATACTTCTCCTCAGGACAAGCGTTTTATTTTGCCCCTGTTGTTACAGGCACTAAAGCATCCTCTGGTTACCTTATATACACGTGCCAAAGTGGAGTCTATTGTGGGGAATGGTAGTGATTTTCGGCTTAATTTAGTTCAGATGCCCCGTTACATTAACGAGGAACTCTGTACCAGTTGCGGCAGTTGTCAGGCTGAATGTTCGGCAAGGATAACGACCATTGTTGAGGGGCATAAGATAGAGCATACGGCAATTCACACACCATTGTTGAAATCAAGGGCTGTTCCTTCGGCTTATGTAATAGATAAGAACGGCCTGGCACCCTGCCAGGTTGCCTGTCCTCTAGGCATAAATGTGCAGGGTTTTATTTCCTTGCTGGCAAATGATAAGACCGATAAAGCATTAGGTCTGATCAATGAATCGGCACCGCTTGCAGGCATATTAGGCAGGGTTTGTAAACATCCCTGTGAAGATAGTTGTAATCGGAGCAAGGTTGACGCCCCGGTATTTGTGCGAGCGCTTCATCGCTATGCAGCAGATAACGCTCCTGGCGGGACTGTGTATAAGCACAAACTTCCCCCTAAATCCAGGGAAGAAAAGATAGCAATTGTAGGCAGTGGTCCCGCAGGATTGACTGCTGCCTGGGAACTCACCCGTCGTGGATATTCACCAGTGGTATTTGAATCTCATAGTGTTATCGGAGGGATGCTGGCTACCGGTATTCCGCGTTTTCGGCTTCCTCGAGAAGTGCGTGAGAGGGAGATCGAAGCTATTACCAAGCTCGGAGTAAATATAAGGACAGGAATCACCGTCGGCAGGGATGTGACCTTTGTCTATTTAAAAGAACGTGGCTATAAAGCCTTTTTCCTAGCCATTGGTACACAACAGAATAATAAGCTCAATGTGCCCGGTGAGGAACTAGATGGAGTGGTGGATTGCATGTCACTGTTGCTCACATTGAATTTGAAAGTAGATACTTTTGTGGGTTCGAAAATAGTGATTGTTGGTGGAGGCAATGCTGCTATCGACTGTGCTCGTGTGGCACTGCGCAGCGGTGCACCGAAAGTGACTATTGTATATCGGCGTACCAGAGCGGAGATGCCAGCCGACCCTGAAGAGGTCACCGAAGCAATTCACGAAGGTGTAAATATCGAATATCAGGTCATCCCCATAGAGATTCTGGGTAATGGCTTGAGTGTTACAGGCGTGCGTTGCCAAAAAGCCAGGTTGGCAGATGAGATTATGGAAAACGGACAACAAAAACCAGAGCCGATAGCGGGCACCGATTTTATCATAGATGCGGATCATGTGGTGGTGGCCGTAGGTCAATCGTCTAATGCTTCGCAATTGGACATAGATGGATTGAAAATAGAGGCTCGTACCGGTGTGGTTAAAGTGAATCCACTGACACTGGAAACCAGCGTTCCCGGTGTTTTTGCTGGTGGTGATTGTATCACTGGCCCTAACAATGTGGTGGATGCTATGGCTGCGGGTTTGAGGGCAGCAGAGTCGATAGACAGATATCTGCGAGGCAATCACCTTGAGGCGGGACGCAGCCTTGAACCGCCGAAAACTGCTGAGGTTGCGCTGGGCGCTGTCGAGATGTCGCATTATAAGCGGGCTATCATGCCTGTTATCAAGCTGCACAAGAGATTGACCAGTCTGGAGGAGACCACTACTGGCTTGACAGCACAGGTGGCACATAGGGAGTCGCATCGTTGCCTCAATTGTGCACTGTGCAGTCGGTGCATGGAGTGTGTCGCTGCCTGCGATCTGAAAGCAGTGTTTCATGACGATGTTGACAAGCGTAGCGAATTGAGAGCACAGGCAGTGCTGAAGTTTGTTAATGCTGATTTGGAAGTCGATAGTCCTAATGATAATGGCGTTTTAAAGTTGGTGGATGGTGTACAATTGATTTCCCCTGATATCAACGGCGACCTAGCCACTCAACTCGCTCAAGCAATGGCAGTGGCTTTGGAAACTGCCATTGCTATTAAACCCAGGAGAGCGAAGAAGAAGCATGTAGTACAATCAGAGGTTCCACCATTTCAGTCAGAGTTATTATCAAAGCAAGCTGTCAAGAGCAGGCGCATAGGCGTGTTTCTCTGTCGTTGCGGAGACAGTATCAGCTCAGTTATCGATTTCGAGGCAATTGCCAGAGATCTCTCTGGTCTTTCTCGAGTGACTTTTATTCACGAAATATCGCAGGCATGTACCGAGGCGGGGGCCAAACAGTTAGCTGCCAAGGTTGACGCACAACGGCTGGATAATGTAGTGCTGGCAGCTTGCAGATGCTGTAATGTGGAGCAGATATGCTATAGCTGTACTGACCGGCGGAGCCTCTGCCTTAAATATATGAATAAACACCTTATTTCACATCGGAATACCTTCATGGAGTTTGTTAATATTCGAGAGCAATGTGCCTGGGTGCACAAAGATAGACCCAGAGATGCCACAATCAAGGCAACGAGGATGATCTCATCTGGGGTTAGCCGTGCTCTGGCTGCTTCTACGGTACTCCTGCCGGAACAGCCGGTGCTGGAACGAGTGCTTATCGTTGGAGGCGGATTGGCGAACTTGGCTGCGGCAAGGGCATTGACTACCAGAGGTCATCATGTGGAACTTATAGCAACACACAAAGCAGGAAGAGGTCGAGAAGAGGAAGATACGTTGATTCGCGAGATACTTGGCCAGCTTCGTAAAAAGAACGTGGCAATTAGGCCTTGGCCAGATGCCTTGAGGCTCATTGGTTCTCCGGGGAATTACATAGCTGATTTTCATTATGTTTCACAAGCCGAAAGCGTAGCTATCGGGGCAGTGCTGGTGGACATAGAAGGGTTGAGTAAAAAAGCTTCTTCCCAGCTAAGAGAACCTTCTATAAGCGGGCTTCTGGGCAGGATTATAGCCAGAACCAGCAGTGCTGGGTTTTTTGGTAGTCCAGATACCAATCTCCTGCATGGCGTCACCATTAAAGAAACGGCTGGTATATTTTTACTACCCTCTGATATGGGCGGGTCATCTGGTGAGCAAATATTACGAGGGTTGGCAGCAGCATCCCGTGTTTCTACTTATCTGGAGCAATTGAGCATCAAACCTCGTGATCTGGCAGTAAATATAGAGCGTAAACTATGCCGTGGTTGTGGAGATTGCGCCGCCCTTTGTTCCTTTATCGAAATGAAAAAGGCTGATAACGGTATCGAGTACGCTTTTATTGATAAAGCTCTGTGTCTGGGGTGTGGAACATGTATCGTTGCCTGCCCTACTGGCGCTATAACCCAGCCACTCCAGAGTGATAAGCAAATCATTGCTACTTTGTGTTCTATACTTGGCCCAGAACAGGTACTGAGCGAGGTTAGTAGGCAAGTTGAATCCTGAGATTTTGGTTTTTAGCTGTAATTGGGATGGATGGAGCTGCATTGAATCAGCAGTGAGCTCTGGGTTGAGTTATCCTCCCTCGGTAAAAATTGTCAGAGTTGGTTGTTTGTCCAGAATTCATGCTGGGCTGATACTGAAGGCTTTGGATCTGGGTGCTGGTGGAGTGATGCTTCTGGGCTGTGAACAGGGAAGATGTCATTTTGGTAGCAATAGCGATTGCGTGACTCCCGAGTATGAAAAGGCTCAGGATATTCTGGAGTTACTGGGAATGGATAAAAGCAGGCTAACTTTGCTCCGACTTCCTGCCTTTGAGGGACACAAATTTGTTACGAAAGTGGCGAAATTGATTAAAGAGGTTAAACAGCTCTCGACTTCTGGCAGTCCGAAGGAGGTTGGTGGTGAATCCGTTTCACTCCAGTAGCTTGAATTGGTTTTAGGACTATGTTGAAAGAAGTGAATAAGCAGTTTTTTGATTTACAGAGCGTCGTCAACGAGACGAAGATACGGCTTTGTCTGGATTGTGGGAAATGTACTGTGGTTTGCCCTGTGGCTCGATATGACCCGGGCTTTAATCCCCGTCTAATAGTTCAGGACGCATTGAAGCGAAATAGTCATGGGCCGGTTGATGAGAACATCTGGTACTGTATTGGCTGTAACATGTGTATGGAGCGCTGCAACTATAACGTGAAGTTTACCGATTTCATCAGGTTTATGAGGTACAACGCACTGTCACAAGGTACTGAAGTCAAATGTAATCATAGCGGAATACCCCATGCCACCATGCATATGATGGCCAACAGAGATATCAAGCAGCATCGTCTGAAATGGATTCCAGCTGATATCATGGTCAAAGAGCAATGCCAAACAGCTTTTTTTGTAGGCTGTGCCCCTTATTTTGATGTGATATTTAATGACCTTAATGTGAAAACTGTCGAGGGAACCAAGGGCACGTTGCGGTTGCTTAACCATGCTGACATACCTTTTACCCTACTTCACAATGAGCGTTGCTGCGGGCGTGATTTACTGTTACTGGGCGATACGGAGGAATTTCTGGCACTCGCCCAGGCTAATTTGGACGAGTTTAGTGCTAAAGGGATAAAAGAAATTATTACCAATTGCCCTGAGTGTTACTATACTCTCAAGGTGGGCTACCCCCGATTTTTAAAGAATTGGAATATCGTAGTGAGACATGCCACTGAACTGCTGACTCCGCTTACTGAGAATGGTCAGCTAGTTTTAGGTAAACTATCGCGAAAGGTAACTTATCATGATCCCTGTGCCCTTGGTAGGTATTCCAGGATATTCAAGCAGCCAAGAGGCATTCTGGATTCAATCAAAGGGTTGGAAGTAGTGGAGATGACTGATAATCGAGAGAAGGCATTATGCTGTGGCGCTAATCCATGGGCATACTGCGGATTGGTAAATAAACAGATACAGAAGGAACGGCTGGCACAGGCGAAAGCCACTGGGGCAGATATCTTAGTGACTGGTTGCCCCAAGTGCCAGATACACCTCACTTGTGCTCAGAAGAATTTTGAAGATGGTGACGTTTGCCGGATTGAAATTCAAGATTTGTTCCACCTGGCAGCGCAATCGTTATCGCCACAGGAGGAAAACTAGGTGACACAGGATGAACTCAGAATAGGTGTTTTTGTCTGCGAATGCGGGCTCAATATAGCTGGCTCGGTGGATTGTGAGGAAGTGAGAAAGTATGCGGAGAAACTGCCCGGGGTGGTGGTATCCGTCCGTAATAAATATACCTGTGCTGACCCCGGTCAGGAGGAAATAAAGAAACATATTCGCGAGTACAGCCTTAACCGAGTAGTAGTGGCTTCCTGTACCCCCAGAATGCATGAGCCCACCTTTCGTGCTTGTGTTGCTCAGTCTGGCTTGAATCCCTATCTCATGGAGATGGCTAGTTTAAGGGAGCAGTGCAGTTGGGTGCATTTGCATGATCGGCAGGCGGCGACGGATAAGGCAAAGGATATTGTCAAAATAGCCGTGGCCAAGGCAAGGCTACTGCAACCATTCGAGGACACTAAGATACCGATTACTGATGCAGCTCTGGTGATAGGGGGTGGGGTGGCAGGTATCCAGGCGGCGCTGGACCTGGCCGATGCCGGGCACCAGGTTTATCTGGTGGAGAAGCAACCGTCTATAGGTGGTATCATGGCTCAACTGGATAAGACTTTTCCCACAATGGACTGCTCCATATGTGTTCTGGGGCCGAAAATGATGGATGTGGGGCGTCATCCCCGGATAAAGCTGCTGTCCCATAGCGAGGTGGAGCAAATATCAGGATATGTGGGTAATTTTAAGGTGAAGGTAAGAAAGAAGGCTCGCTATGTGGACGAAGCATTGTGTAATTCCTGTGGGCGCTGTGCTGATGTTTGTCCTGTAGTAGTGCCTGACGAGTTTCAGTCTGGCTTCTCTTCCCGCAAGGCTGCCCACATCGCCTTTCCACAGGCGGTGCCGTCAGCTTATATTATCGATATGAAGAATTGTCTGGGCAACAATCCAATAACCTGCGGCAAATGTGTTGCTGTCTGCGAGAAGAAGTGTATCGATTTGAATATGCATGATGAGATGATAGAACTTAATGTAGGCGTGGTCATCGCCGCCACTGGCATGGGGATATATGACCCATCTGTCCTAGACGAATATGGTTACACTCGTTTTGAGAATGTGATTACTACCATGGAGTTTGAAAGGCTTATCTGTGGTGGTGGACCTACAGAGGGTATGCTGGTGCGTCCATCTGACCGTAAAATCCCCAAACGCATCGGTTTCATCCAGTGCATTGGCTCCCGAACTGAAAACCGAGGCAATCCCTATTGCTCTAATGTGTGTTGCATGAACACTATCAAGGATACTCTGTTGATACATGAGCACTATTCTGATACCGAGATGTATGTGTTCTATATGGATATTCGCGCTTACGGTAAAGGCTTTGAAGACCTGTACCGACGTTCCAAAGAGACAGGCGTATGTTACATCCGAGGAATGCCTGGTGAAATAACCGAGGACCCGAAAACGAAGAATCTCAAGGTCAGGGTAGAGAATACCACCACGTCTAAAGTTGGGGAATATGAACTTGATATGGTGGTGCTGTCAGTAGGATTACAGCCCGGCGATGACCTGAAGCGTATCACCAGTTTAATCAACATCTCTCAAACTGCTGATGGATTCTTCATGGAGGCGCATCCCAAGTTACGGCCTGTAGATGCGCCTACACCAGGTATATTCTTCGCTGGTTCTGCCGAAGCTCCCAAGGATATCAAAGACAGTGTTACCCAGGCTGGAGCTGCTGTGGCTAGAAGCTCGATTTTACTGAGTGCAGGCACGGTTCATGGCGATGCTATAAAAGCAGTGGTAAATGTGGAGGAATGTACTTCTTGCGGCGTTTGTGCCAAGGTATGTCCCTACGGAGCCATAGAGGTGGATGTAAAGGCGAAGGGCAAAGCACATGTGATTACAGCGGCGTGTGCTGGCTGTGGTGCTTGTGCTGCGGAATGTCGGTTTGATGCTATCACTATTCAGCATTTCCATGATGAGCAGATCCTGGCACAGGTAAGTGCGGCACTGGCGGAAGAGCCTGCGAAGAAGATTATCACCTTTTTGTGTAACTGGTGTAGCTATGCTGCTGGCGACCTAACTGGTGTGTCCAGGATGCAGTATCCACCCAATAACAGGTTCATTCGGGTGATGTGCAGTGCCCGAGTCAGTGAGAAATTCATCTGGCAGGCTTTCAGACTGGGAGCACCTGTAGTCTTGTTATCAGGGTGCCACATTGGTGATTGCCATTATATCAATGCCAATCACTGGACCTTTAAGCGCGCTGATAAAATGTGGAAGCGTATGGATAAGCTGGGCATCAGACCTGAGCGCCTGCAACTTGAGTGGATAAGTGCCGCCGAGGGTCCCAGATTTGCTCAAATCATGCGAGACTTGGAAGAAATGAGACAGAAGGTAACTGATAAGGAAATAGAACAGACTAAAAAAGTGCTGGCCGCTGAGGTGTTGCCGCAGCCGGCTGATGCCGACGAAGCGCGCATAGTGACATAACTTTTTAGGGAGCAAGTAAATTGGACGAGTCTTTGAAATGTTTACATTGTGGGCATGAATACAAGATGTCAGTAGACTCCAAACATGAAATCAGGGAAAGGGTCTGCCCTAAATGCAAATCGAATAGCGTCCGCAAGCTTTCTCCTGAGAGCTAGACCGCCCCATATGTGCTTGCGATGCAACTTTATCCCACCGTTACAAAACTATTTCTGATTTCACTCCCAGCAAGTTTCATTCGAACAGGATTATGTGGACAGGCTGTGTTTTTTATTGTCCCTGGTTGCTTTGAAATTTACCTTTAGCCTGATTTCATCACTGTCTTTACGCTGCTTGGTTTTTGTTGCTCCAGGGGCACATGGGTGAGGGGAAGATGCTCTTTGCGTCGAAAGAGCGAGTAGATGGCGAAACCGAGTGCAAGCCAGATAAAGCCAACCCAGCGACTGAAAGGCTGGGTAACAATAACCGTTAGCCAAATAAGAAACGTGGCAACGAATCCCAGCATAGCAGTTATGGGAATTTCTTTGTTGCCCATTTTGATGTTAAGGCGCAGCTTGAAAGGTCGAGGCAGGTCGGCTTTCCTTACCCGTAGACCGATAATTGCGATGTGAGCGAAGGCAAAACAAAGTAGAGAGCCGAATACGTATAGACTACCCAGCTCGGCGAAGAAGGTGTTGGTGAAGAATCCTGGAACCAGTAGCAACAGGGCAATGAGGGAATAAAATATGATTGAGACATAAGGGGTTCGGAAGTGGTGATGTACTTGCCCCAGGGTGTGAGGCATCTGCTGATGTTTGGACATATTAAAAGCAAGTCGGGAGATGCCCATCAGACCAGCATTAGTAGCTGTAAGCAGAATACTGGCTGCCAGTACAGCCACCAGTGGGGCAAAAATTGACTTCAATGTCTCTGAGGGTAGATTAGCGGCAATACCGGCTATGGGGTCTCTAGCCCAGCCGTTTACTGGATCAGCCAATGTTTGAGGAGTCATTGCTGAAAGGGCCACTATGGAAATTCCAGCAAACAGGATAAGCACGACAAATATCATTATTACATAAGCTCTGGGGATTCTCTTGGCAGGTAGACGTGTCTCTTCTCCCAATTGTGATATCGTTTCCACGCCGGTAAAGCACAGGGCAGCAAGGGCGATGCCCAGAACCATATTCCCCGCTGTGGGCAGATTTCCTTCGCCAAACATGTTTTGAGTCAGGATCTCGGGGTGGGGTATGAGTATGAATATAATACCCAGCACTACCAGGCTAATCTGGGTGGTGATATCTATGCCAATGAAAATGACGTTCATGCGGGATGATTCCTTGACGCCCAGAATATTAATAGTCATCAGGAAAAGGATAATTCCCATGGACACTGCGGTACCGAATAGCGGTTCCTTCAATGCTGGCCAGAAGTGACTGAGATATGGTGGGATGGTATAAGACGATATTGCCATGGTCACGATGTAGCTTAACATCAGCGCCCAGCCGGAAATAAAACCAACCAGGTCATTGAAAGCATGCCTGGCAAAACTGGCTGAGCCTCCTGCTTCTGGTATCATAGCTCCGCCCTCAGCATAGGTCAGCGCATTGAAGACATAAATGATCCCCGCTATTGCAAGCGCGATGGGAGTTAATCCGATAGCTGCCAGAGCAACAACGCCCAGCCCGTAGTAGATTGACGAGCCTACATCTCCATAACCTGCACTGAATAACCCGGGGATGGTTAGAGTTCGCTTCAGACGATAGATGTTAAGGCGTCTGGGTCGGAAAAATTTATCGCCAAGTTTCGGCTTCCAGTTTGCGGACATATAGATAATCTGGGACAATAAGCTATCCCGGTGGGCTGTAATAATCGCTCAAATGTTTTTGGTTGTCAAGTGGTAAATTGTCAGTGGGATATCCGTGGTGTGGATATATTTCTGAGCGGAGCTTTTTAGATACCGAAACGTATCGGGGTGTTTACATTCCAGGTGATATATTTGATAATATGGTATATTATTGACATAATAAGCTTATAATCGATGTAACACAAAGGAGAAATGAATGCAGCAAACTTTTCCGTGCCCCAAGTGTGGGGCACAAAACCCTCCTGGACAGGGGTTTTGCTCGGTTTGTGGGGAGCAACTCCAGGTGAATTGCCCTAATTGCAACAGTTTAGTTGACGTCTCGGCTAAATTCTGCTCTTATTGCGGAGCAGGTCTTGGCTGGGGAATGCGAGTTAGGGACCTTCAGTACCAGCTTACTACTATGGATGGTGGATTAAAAGGACTGATAGTCCAGACTTCTGGAGAGATACAGAGCCAGATGAAAAGGACTGAAGAAGGGTTAAATGTTATGGTAGGGCAATACTCACAAAATGTTCTAAATCAACAGATGGCTGTGAACGAAACAGCCAAGCGTATCGCCGGCTTGATAGCCGAAGAACATAGCCTGTCTCTAGGGCGGAAGATTAATAGAATTGGTTCTGGAATTATTGCTCTGGGCCTGGCTGCAATCGGGCTTTCTTATATCTTCAAGGATATACCATACCTGGCCATTGGTGGTGCTATCATCGTTGCCGTTGGCTTTTTAATGCAACTGGCAAGCAATTTTATTACTGCTAAAGCTCCATAGTAATTAGGTAATCTCCCCTTTTGATTTTCTGCCGTTTCATCGGGCGGTAGAGTCTTGTCCTCTGGAGAGATAAAACGAAATAATTCTTTTTGACACTATGGAGTAAAGTTGATAAGCTTGGAAAATTCAAAAGGGGGTTCCATGCCTGACGAAGTAAGCAAGGTAACAATGGAGAAGATAGTCTCGCTTTGCAAAAGGCGGGGCTTCATATTTCCCAGTAGTGAGATATATGGTGGATTAGAGAGCTGTTGGGATTATGGGCCTTTGGGCGTTGAGTTGAAACGCAATGTTAAGGATGCATGGTGGAGAGCAGTGGTGCAGGAAAGAGATGATGTAGTGGGTATCGATGCCAGCATCATGATGCACCCTCAGGTTTGGGTAGCCAGTGGGCATGTTGAAGGATTTTCTGATCCTCTGGTTGACTGCAAGGTTTGTCGTCTACGGTGGCGGTCAACTGATTTAAGTAGTAGTAAATGCCCCAGTTGTGGCGGTGAGCTAACTGAACCAAGGATGTTCAATTTGATGTTCAAGACTTTTATGGGTCCAGTTGAAGACGCAGCCAATATCATTTACCTGCGTCCTGAGACAGCCCAGGGCATATTTGTTAATTTTGATAATGTGATATCTACTTCTCGGAAGAGATTACCCTTGGGTATAGCTCAAATGGGCAAATCATTTCGTAATGAAATCACCACGGGTAACTTCATATTTCGAACCAGAGAATTTGAGCAGATGGAACTTGAATTCTTTGTCAAGCCTGGTACCGATGAAGAGTGGTTCAATTATTGGGTGAATGAACGCTTTAACTGGTTTGTGAATCTGGGAATTAAAAAAGGAAACTTGCGACTTCGACAACACAGGAAAGATGAACTGGCTCACTATGCAAAAAGCTGTACCGATATTGAGTATCTGTTTCCTATTGGGTGGTCTGAGATAGAAGGAATTGCCAATCGGGCTGATTTTGATCTTAAGCAGCACGTAGAGAATAGTGGCAAAAATTTGACTTATTTCGACGAAGAAGCCGGTGAACGCTATACACCTTACGTCATAGAGCCTTCGAGCGGTGTTGACCGTACAGTGCTGACAGTTCTCATCGATGCTTATGAAGAAGAGACTGTTCGTGGGGAGGCGAGGACAGTTTTGCATATTAAGCCGGAATTGGCGCCAATTAAAGTTGCCGTCTTGCCCTTGAGCAGAAATGAGAAGCTGGTGCCTTTGGCCAGGGAAGTGTATAACGGGGTTCGGCGTTATTTTATGACGCAGTATGACGACTCGCAAAGCATCGGGCGACGTTACCGCCGCCAGGATGAGATCGGTACTCCTTTCTGCGTTACTATAGATTTTCAATCACTTGAAGATAATCAGGTTACTATTCGTGAACGTGATAGCATGACTCAAATAAGGATACCTATAATAGAACTTCTGGGAACTTTACAGTCAAAACTGCCACGGTAGTTCCTGGTTGGTTGCTTGAAGAACCAAGGTGATGGGTTTTACAAAGCCTGAGAAGAAGCTTATTATGTCATTAAGGGAGAATGCTGGCAAGTAATGTCTAAGTCTGCGCTTAAAGGTACTACTAGGAAAGTCAGGTATAGCATCAGGACGAAAATCTTGATTTCCTTTTTGGCGGTATCTCTGGTTGCTGTTGGTGTGATAAGTGTTTTTGCAGTTCGTAACATGAGCATAGTGGGTACTACTGCCAGGCAGAACAGCATAAGTTTAGGAGAAAGTGCTGTGGCTGAAAGCATTGCCGCACTAGAAGACTCTGGTCGAAGAATAATACAGCTACGGGCAATGGTTGTCGCTAGGGAAGTGCAGTTATTTATCGAGAAAAATCCGGAGCTAAGTACCTCTCAACTAGTTCAAGACGCACAATTAAAGAAAATTGCAGTTCAACGTGTTGGCCAGACGGGCAATACCATGGTTTATGACCATAATGGAATTGTCTATTTCCATGAAGATTCTCAGATGGTGGGGGTGAAAATCGAACAGTTATCGCAGGGTGCACCTGAACTACGTGTTCTTTTGGAAAGCAGCCTGGCTGGTGCGGCTGCGGGCTATTACGACATTGAAGATGAGTCGGGGAATATAAGGATGAGGTATCTGTATAGCCTGCCGGTAGCAGGCACCTCGTTTATAGTGGCTGCGACCACCTATATTGATGAGTTCTCCAGACCCGCCGAGGAAACAGAAAGCAAGATAACTGCTGCGGTTACCGCAATTACGCGTTATATTGAACGACAGATGGAGTTAGCACAATGGACTTTTATTGTTATCATTGCTTGTATGATTGTAATTATTGCCACGTTGTCTTCTTTTATTGCCCGGACGATTACACAACCCATAGTGGCATTAATTAAGAGCACGGGGATAATTGCGCAAGGTGCCCTGGACTATAAGATTAAAATAAAGACCGGAGATGAAATCGAGCAGCTAGCTGCGCAGTTTAATGATATGACCAGTTCCTTGAAAGAATCCTATTCTAATCTGGAACAAAAGGTAGAGGAACGGACACGGCAAGAACGTCAGCGCGCGGAGCAGTTGCGTACGATCAATGAGATCAGCCGTAAAATCAGTTCCATCATAAATCTTGATGAGTTACTGCCATATGTAGCCAATTTACTTCGTGAAACCTTTGACTATCACAACGTGAATATCTTTCTGTTTGAGCCAAGCTCTGGCAAACTAATACTCAAAGCAATTTGTCTCAGTGGATATAGAGGAGTGATACCATTAGAAGTACCACTGGAGATGGGAGAGGAGGGTATAGTAGCCTGGGTAGCACAGACTGGCGAGCCATTATTAGTTAATGATGTGAGCAATGAGCCACGGTATCGCTTCATTGAAGAGTTGAGCGGAACAAGGTCTGAACTCGCCGTTGCTATAATGGTGAAAGACAAGATTTTGGGAGTGCTGGATATTGAAAGTGATCGACTGGATGCTTTCAGTGAGTCCGACTTATTTACAGCCCAGACACTGGCAGACCAGTTGGCTGTTGCTATTGAAAACGCTCGACTTTACCAGGAGACCGGGCAGATGGCGGTTATTGAAGAGCGAAACCGTATGTCGAGAGAGATACATGATACTCTGGCACAGGGCTTTACTGGCATCATTTTGCAGCTTGAAGCGGCAGAGCAAGCGTTAGGCGATGATAGTCCGGAGGCATTACAGCATCTCAATAAAGCTCGTAGCCTGGCTCGAGGAAGTTTGAATGAGGCCAGGCGCTCGGTGTGGAATCTGCGACCACAAGCGTTGGAACGGCTTTCTTTGACTGAAGCGCTTCGCCAAGAAGTTGGTCGATTTGCTCAGGCAAGCAATATTAAGGCTAGGTTTGATGTTTCCGACAATATTCGGGAACTACCGCTTGATGTAGAGACCGCGCTCCTTCGAATTTGCCAGGAATCCCTGGCTAATATCAAAAAACATGCACAGGCTACTGAGGTGAAGGTTGATTTAACTTTTGACAAGTCTAATGTAATGTTGGCCATCAGAGACAATGGTATTGGCTTCAAGACAGATAACAATGACAAGGGTGAAGGCGAGCATCGTGGCTTTGGCCTCATAAGTATGCAGGAGCGTACTCGTAATCTAGGCGGAACGCTTGAGGTGCAAAGTGAAGAGGGGCAAGGAACTGCTGTGCAAATTGTAATCCCTGTGATGTAGGAGGCAATATGGCGGAACCAATAAAAATTCTCATTGCTGATGACCATCCGGTAGTTCGAGAAGGGTTGATCGCTATGATAAGGCGAGAACCTGACTTTGCGGTAGTTGGTGAGGCAACTAATGGACTTGAGGCAGTGAATAAAGCTAAAGAGCTTAAACCGGATATCGTTCTTATGGACCTCAGAATGCCTGAGCTGGATGGTGTTGAAGCAATACGCCAGGTGTCAGCAGTTGAACCCAATACCAAATTCATTATCTTGACTACTTATAGTGACGATGAATACATTTTTCGAGGTATTGAGGTTGGTGCCAGAGCATATTTGCTTAAAGATGCTCCCAGAGAAGATTTGTTCAAAGCTATAAGAGCGGTTCATCGCGGTGAGTCTCTCATTCAGCCCGTGGTGGCATCCAAAGTGCTTGACCGCTTTGCCGAACTATCACGTCGAGCGCAGGCTCCTGCCGAAGCACTTTCCGAGCGAGAAATTGAGGTGTTGAGACTCATGGCCAAAGGTGACGCAAACAAAGAGATTGCTGCTCAGCTTCATATCACGGACAGTACAGTAAAGACACATGTAAGCAGTATTTTCCAGAAATTGAATACCAAGGACCGTACTGAAGCAGTAATGCAGGCTGTTAAGAGGGGCATCATCAAAATTTAGTCGTACTAAAGTATGATTTTAACTCGGTCGGAAGGCTGATTTTGGTATCACCCTTTTGGTTGAGGTAAAACCAACCAATTTCCCGATGAATAGTAGATCATTACAAGATAGAATTATGGCAGAGTATGCAAGAGAATTTGACATAAGGCTGCTATCGAGATTAACTGGAATAGAGGAGCATTTCGAATGGCTACCGAGTATCAAACCAGACAATTTCTATACAAGGGAGCGTAATGGAAAAGATAAGAGTGCTTATCGCCGATGACAACGAGGTAGTTAGGGAAGGTATCGAAGCTTTGCTGATACCTCATGCTGATATTGAGATTGTAGGAAAAGCTGTTGATGGTCTGGACGCAGTCGCCAAAGCAGTCGAAACGAACCCAGACGTCATCCTGATGGATGCCCAGATGCCTCGTGCTGATGGCGCTGAAGCAACACGACAAATCAAAGATAAGCTCCCTAATGTCAAGGTTTTATTTCTGACAGTATACGGTGACTATGCCGGAGACGCCCTCACTGCGGGGGCGAGCTGGTATTTAACCAAGGATTGCCGCCGTCAGGATTTATTGGACGCTATCAGAACTCTGGCACAGAGCAAGCGAGCCAAAGCAAAGAGAAGTCCCTAATCTAATTCTCACTTATTGCATTTCGTAGTGACGGAAAAGGTAGCAGGGGGTTTCTTTGCCTTTTAGCTTCGGCTTTTGACGTTGGCATTAGTATGTCATTAGCTTAAACGCGAGCACATCTACTAAGCCCAGATCGCTTAATCTGATTTCGGGTATTACTGGCAGGGCAACGAAAGAAAGAAGCGCAAATGGTGCTGGCGGCAGATTCCCCAGCTCAGCCGCTGTTTTCTCGATATTCTCGAATTTATCTGCAAGTATTTTTAGTGGCTCTGGCGATAAGAGGCCAGCTATGGGTAAAGGTAAAGCTGCTGAAACTTTCCCATCAACACAAACTGCCAATCCACCCCCCAGCCTTTCTATTTCTTTAGTAGCAGTGAGTAAGTCGGTATCATTCGTGCCTACTGCTACAATATTATGGGAATCATGGGCTATCGATGAAGCAAGTGCTCCCCTTTTGAGGCCGAAGCCTTTCACCATGCCTAACCCGATATTGCCTGTAGCCTTGTGCCTTTCCACAACTACTAGCTTCAAGATATCTGCTTCGGTGTCAGCCACGACAAATCCCTGTTGAGTTTTGACCTTTTCAATCCGTTTTCGGGTTATTATCTGACCAGGCACTATTTCAATGACTGGCAGGCTGTCATTTATTGCTGCGAGTTTCAGGGACTTCATGCTGAAAGGTTTAATATGCATGGTATCAGCTAACTCTCCGGCTGATGTTTCTGGTGCTGATACCAGCGTTTTACCCTCTCTGGCTACCAGTTTTCCCTTATAGAAAACCATGTCAATTTCCAGTTGGGGCAGGTCGGCAATAGTAATGAGATTAGCCATATATCCTGGAGCAATGCCGCCTCTGTCGTATAATCTAAAATATTCAGCGGAGTTTATCGTTGCCAGTTGTATAGCCCTGACCGGGTCGAGTCCTCGCTGTATGGCTTTTCTGACTACGGCATCGATATCACCTTCGCGTAGCAAATCGGCACAACTGCGGTCATCGACAACAAAGAGACATCGCTTATATGTTTTGTCGGTGACCAGCGGCAAAAGTTCATCAAGGTTTTTCTCCGAGGAACCTTCCCTGATCATCAGGTACATTCCTCGTTTTAGCTTTTCTTCCCCTTCCTGGCGTGAAGTGGACTCATGGTCGGAGTATATGCCAGCAGCTAAGTAGGCATTGAGTTGATTATGAGTAACTCCAGGAGCGTGTCCATCAATAACTTTCTCCCGGGCAGCCACTATTTTGTTTACTACCGGCTCCATGCCATTTATCACGCCAGGGAAGTTCATCATCTCGCCAAGTCCGATGACGTTTCGCCATCGTAGAGCTTTTTTGATGTCGTCCTCGGTGATTTCAGCGCCGCTCGTTTCCATATGTGTGGCTGGCACACAGGATGGAACCATGAAGAACATATCCAGTGGCAGTCTTTTTGCCCAGTTGATGACAAATCTAATACCATCGGGTCCAGCAACGTTAGTAATTTCATGTAAATCGGTGACAACAGCAGAAGTTCCTCTGGGTACCACTGCCTGGGCATACTGGACAGGGTGCAGCATGGAGCTTTCTATATGTGTATGCCCATTAATCAATCCCGGCGCCAGGTAGCTTCCCTTAAGGTCGATTATCTCCTTGGCACGGTCATAATCTCCCACGCCAGCGATTCTGTCTTTGTAGATGGCTACGTTGCCTTTTTCTATGATGCCGACAAAGGTGTTTATGATGTGAGCGTTCTTAAGTATGAGGTCTGCCGGTGTATCTCCTCGGGCAACTGAAATTAATTCAGTCAGGCTCATAGTATCTTCCTTCACATTTAATCTATGCAGCATATGTCGGCGAGGTAGCGGAATTTCTCATCCCAGTCAATGCCGTAGCCCACGATAAACTTATCGGGCACAGTGAAGCCCAGGTAATCTATGGTCACTGGAACCTTGCGTCGTGATGGTTTATCAGCTAAAGCACAAAGCTTTAATGAGGCAGGCCTTCTTTTTTTCAGATAATCGAGCAGTAAAGAAACTGTTAGTCCAGTATCGACGATGTCTTCTATCACTATCACATGCCTGCCTTTTATGGGTGTGTTTAATCCCTGTACCATCCTCACTTTGCCCGAGGTCTCTTTACTTGAGCCATAGCTGGATAGTTTGATGAAGTCAACTTCCAGGGGTATATCAAGCTCACGAATAAGGTCAGCCAGAAAAACGAAGGAACCTTTAAGAATGCAGATAAGGAGGGGGCATTTGGCTCGATAATCCCTTTTTATCTCAGCAGCAAGTCTGGCTACGGCTTGCTTGATTTCTTTTTGAGTGACCAGAACGTCAGGCTTTCTCACCACGAAGGAGATTATAGCTTTGATTGGCTCTTTTGTCTATAACTAATAGACAGCAAAGTTTGGCGTTGTTAACTTTTGGAAGCGTTGTGTTTTGTTATTGTAACGATGGTAATGGCAGCGGCAATAGCGATAATCAGGAAAGCTATGACAAGCCACAGCCAGATTGGCATATCTGGTATCTGAGGTTGGGATTTAGGTTGTGGTTGTGGTTGTGGTTGTGCCTCCTCTTTAGTAGCGCTGTCGGCTGGCATAAGCGGATTAAGGTTGGACTGATCTGATTGTGGTGATGGTGCTGTTTTGGCCTCTATGCTGAAAGCCAGAGCTTCTGACCAGGGCCCTTCACCTTTTTCGTGGTAGACATTGCGATTCACTCTCACTTTCCAGTAATAGCTTTTGCCTGCTTCCAGGCTCGATTTCTCAGGTGATGAGAGAGTCCATCTTGGTGCTCCAGTAGTTTTAGCAATTATGGATTGCTGTAATACCGGCTGAGTGAATTCTTTGTCCTGGGCAATCCACAGGTTGTAACCGCTGGCTTGAGCCGGTTGCTGCCATTCGAATTCTATATTGGCTATCTCGCCGCTGGTGGGGTCTATGGGAATTACGGCGTTCATAACTGGTGCTAGCAGTGTCGGGGCTTGAAACAGGAATTCCTGAACAGGACGTTGTAGAGTCGAGCTTGGCACTGGAGTAAGGCAATCACAGTAGGTCCAGAGGCGTCCGGTGTTAGCAGTGTAAGGCCTATTATCTATTGCCCACATATCCACGCCGTCCGAGATTTTGAGAGCAATCGGCTCTCGGGTGAAAACAACGCCGGCACTGAGACCAGCGTTCATATTGCTCCATTCGACAAAGGGTGCTCTCAAGGCTTCGGGATTGAGCGTACGGTTGACGCCGCTGGCCCCCGCGCTTGACCAGATACAGTACAGTGTTCCTAGCTGGCCAAGCCCGAAGAAACTCTGACTCGGTGCCGCCATGGGTATCCACGAGGAAACTCTGCCGACAACCCAGCTATATACTTTGCCTGCGGCAGCATCACTGGCAGCGTAAATAACTAAATTGCTGACAATTCTGGTGTCAACTATAGCGTGGACATTGCCGGGAACAGGTATTGGTGGTAAGCGAGTGAACTGTATGCCATTGTCCAGCGAATAAGCCACTGTGCCCTCTCCGGCATCGCCCACCACTACTGCTCCTGCGGAAGTGGCTGTTATGGTATGTCCCGAGTTCAGAGTGGTGCCAGTTTTTTGTCCCCATTTCCACATCTGGTTACTGTATTCGCCCCTGCGGACGAAATTGTTTTCCAGGACGAACAGGTTCGGTATTCCACCGATCTCGGTAGCTGTGAAGTCGGTGATATTGATGCCTGGCAATGCCTTGTTCCAGGTCTGTCCTTTATCTGTCGAATGATAAAGGTCATTGGTATTACGGATGCCTAGGAAGACGGGTTGGACTGCCTGTGCTGAGGGGCTTATGCGTATAATGGTGTCATTGCTGGTGGCCAGTATGCATAACACTCGTTCCCACACTCTCCCCAGTGGTTGGCTGGTGCTTCGCCATACGCTATCGAAGCCATTGAATCCGGCATTGGTGTTGATAGATGCCAGATAGAGGGTGTCTGAGTTAACTGACGCTGCTACATCAGAGAGGAAATTGATGGCAGTGTCGATGAGACCTATTTGATTCCACTTTTTGCCATCGTCAAGTGAGATGGAAAATGCCGACTCGTCTAGAGCCATGGTGGTAAGATAGCCATTGGGCCAACCAGCAGCGTCGAGATTGGCTGAACTGGTGCCACAATAAGCTCTGCTGCCACCGAAGCCCCAGGCTACCTGGGCATTGGCATTTCCTGAGCTAGCACCACCGGTCGGCGACTTAACTGATTTTTGCCAGATAATGCAGGTAGCCTGGGGGCAGGCAGCTCCTGCATTGGGGCTGAACCAGGTGTCGACTGTGGCTAGTGAAGCATTGGCTTTGACTTCGCCAGCCAGGAGTTTGCCGGAGACGTTGGTGCCAACAAATGCAATGCTGGAAATCATTTTGGTACCGATGGCTGGCATTAACTTGTAGATAAGGTTGTCATCAATGCGATAGATGCCAGCATTGCCCGTAGCTCCGGCGTCGTTGGTGCTAATGTAGATATGGCGTTGGCTACTAACCTGTCCGACAAAATCAAGAGGTAATTCCAAGTCAGCGGTTCTGATTTGATTTACTTTGGGGGAGGTGCCAGTGCCTGAGGTGGTTATTTCGACTGGAGTCCAGGTAGACCAGTTGGTGGTATTAGCAGTGATATCCCGGACACCGAGGTGGGCAAATGTGCCTGTGGCGTTAGCTGACACGATAACCAGGCTGTTATCACCTGCATAGCCGGGTGAGGATTTTGCTGCCAGAACGTCTCCAGTGAATCCCTGGTCTGCCCAACCACTATAACCCGGGAACTTGCATATCGAGACCTTGCCGCCACCAGTTCCAGTTCGAGTGCCTACTACCACATCATAATTTTTATAATTCGGCGAAATATCCAAGGTGCCGATGTTGCTGGCTGCGGCGCAGCTTGTGTCTTGCCATCTATTGCCAGCGTCGGCTGAGAGAAATACATTTCTGGGGAGCCCGCCCACACTGGTGACTACAGCCACAATGTTGGGATTGTCCGGTGCTATGGCTATATTCCAGACAGGCATAATGGCGCCAGCAGCAGTCAAGTAACCTGTTATATCATCCCAGATGAACCCCCCGTTGACGGATTTGTAGACTTTGCCATGTGGAATATCCGTAGCATAGATCGTAATGCCGTCAGGCGCTACAGCGATAGCATTGATTTCTGAAGGGCTCACCATTACATTGAAGGCATTACCTGGCGTGTCGACCGTAGTCCACTGCATGACTCCAGCGTGAGCTGGAGTTAGTGTTGAAACCATTGTGATTAAGAGGGCAGCAACGACTATCAGACTCAGTGTCGATACTTTATTGCTCTTTGTCTTGAACATAGCTTCCTGTCTGTAGGAACGTAGTTTGTCAGGGGAAGTTTATTTGATGGTCTCAGAGGGAAGTTCAGCGGCTGGAACAATTTGGTCATCTGATGGCTCTAATTGTGGCATGCCATCAGTGAAGTGAGGTGTTGGTGGCTCCGTTTTGTCGCTGGAACTGTAGACTTTCTTTTCTGTAACCGTGTTTAATAGACTGTAGGCTACTTGTGTGCCGCCCTTGTGCTTGCCTTCATGGCTGGCAGGGAGGGAGCAACTTAGAATTTCCCACTCATGGTATATGTCCCTTGCCCAGACGATAAGAAGTCCAGTGGTGCTCGATTTCTCTTTTTCTCCGGTTGAGGGCAACGTTATTGTGTCGCTTTCCACCTGTCTCCAGGTGCTGGTGACAGTTCTGAGTAACTTTTTAGCATTGTAACGGCAGAATTGCTCTTCAGCTTCTTTCTGGCTGAAATCTGCACCGGGTGTGGATTGAGGTGGAATGGG
>JBBIPA010000029.1:0-26452 GCA_037443085.1 Chloroflexota bacterium
AATTATTTCAAGCTTTGCTTGAGGCCATTCGGGCAATTTCTCATTCGCCCATGGGCAAAACCCGTGGAACTCTGCCCTGCTGATTATTAAAAAATCACGATTTTTGGTATTATTACGCAAAGGAGGTGATATATGAGTAAGAAAGTGGTAATAATCATGGGCTCAAAAAGTGACCAGCCATGGTCACAAAAAATTGCGGAGGCTCTAAATAAACTAGGAGTCGAAAGCGTGATGAGGGTTGCCTCGGCACATAAGGTTCCCTTAAAGTGCTATGAACTTATCAAGGAGTATGAAAAAGAGGATGTTGTGTTTATCACGGTTGCCGGCAGGAGCAATGCCTTGAGCGGTTTCACCGATGCTCAAACTTATTGCCCGGTGATCGCCTGTCCTCCTTACGGTGACAAGTTTGCCGGTGCTGATATATACTCGAGCCTCAGAATGCCTTCCGGTGTGGCGCCAATGGTGGTATTGGAACCGGATAGTGCTGCCTTGGCCGCTGCTAAGATTTTAGGCCTGGCAGATAAGCCCATTCAAGGCAAGGTTAAAGAATATCAAAATCTGGCAAGAGAGACGCTAGAGAAGGATGACCAGGAAGTCAGCCGTGGATGACCAGTAAAAGATTTGTCTCCATGCTCAACCGTGTGTTAACGGGGCAATGAAAAGATGATAAAGGTAACGATAGAGGCAAGTTCAAAAGCTGACCTGCCGCTGGCGGAAAAAGTGGTAGAAACTTTGAACAAGCTTGGCGTCCAGAGTATGTTGAGACTTGCCTCAGCATACAGGACCCGTCCGCAGTCCTATGAACCGTATTACCGTGTTAATCTGCTTACAGGATTCAAAAAGGCCCGGATGATAGAAGATGCCGCGGAATATGCTCATTTGATCAAGAGAGCCAGAAGGCCCCTTTTAGTTTTGGGGCCGCGAATTCTAACTACTTCGCTGGATGGCAGTCTCCTGATTGAATACGCCGTAGAGATAGCTAGAGCAGTTAATATACCGGTATGTGCTACAGCACATACCAGGAAGAACCTGCTAGAATTAGGGCTGACTTCTGAAAGCAGTCATGACATTATCGAGATTATTAACTGTCTCAAAGATAGAGAATGGAAGGGAGTACGGAAAGAGGGCAACCACGACCTGGTTATTTTTCTAGGTATAAGGTGTGATCTGGCGGAGCAGGGTCTTTCAACGTTAAAACATTTTGCCCCCCACCTTAAGACTATGACTTTATGTCAAAATTATCATCCCAATGCTGATTATTCGTTTCCCAATTTCAAGCTTGATACCTGGAAGGAGTTTTTGGGGAGTTTAATAGCCAATCTAAAGGAAAGCGGCGCATAAAAAGGCAATAATGTTTTCCCGCAGCTATCTGAGATCAAATATGAAGGATAGCGGAAAGGGAAGACGACTTTTGAAAAAATTACGAGGAGGTATAACAATGAGCAAAATAGATGCAAATGTAGTAACATCAACCGAGTTAAAGCAACTTAAATTACTTAAACGAGGAAAAGTCAGAGATATTTATGAGCATAAAGACAGACTGGTCATAGTTGCCACCGACCGTATTTCTGCGTTTGACGTGGTTCTTCCTACTGGCATACCGCAGAAAGGTAAAGTGCTTACCGCACTTTCTGTTTTCTGGTTTAAATTTACTCAGGGTATCATTCCCAATCATTTCGTAACAGAGGATGTTCCGTCTATAACAGGAGGGGAGAAAAATATTTTAGAAGGGCGTTCGATGTTAGTGGAACGTGCTGAGCCAATTAAGGCGGAATGTATTGTGCGTGGATACCTATCGGGTTCTGCATGGAAGGAGTATCAGAAGGATAGCACGGTCTGCGGTATTAAACTACCGGCGGGCCTCAAAGAGTCAGACAAACTGCCACAGCCGGTTTTTACTCCTTCGACGAAAGCTGAAACTGGTCATGATGTAAATATTACTTTTAGTGAGCTAGAGAAACTTGTAGGTGCGAAATTAGCCACAAAACTCAAAGAGGTTTCATTAGAGGTTTATAGTAAATCGACAGAATATGCTGAGGCAAGGGGTATAATCATTGCTGATACCAAATTCGAGTTTGGAGTATACCAGGGAGAGGTCATTTTAATAGATGAACTCCTCACGCCGGATTCATCACGATTCTGGTCACGAGAAGAATACGCGCCGGGGAAATCTCAGCCTAGTTTTGATAAACAATACGTGAGGGATTACTTAGAATCGATTAACTGGGACAAGAACCCACCGGCACCGGAATTGCCTCCCGAAGTAATAGCGGAAACAAGTAAGAAATATCTGGAGTCATACAGGAAACTCCTAGGGGCAGACTTAAGTTCTTAAACCCAAGAGCCAATGATAAATGAGTCTTTGGTTCTAGTATTGCTCCTGGTGCTGGCAGCCGAATTCACTAATGGTTTTACGGATGCTCCCAATGCTATTGCTACCGTAGTGTCTACCGTGTCCTTTACATCCACGTGCGATGGTTATGGCGGCGCTGCTAAATATCCGCTGCTTCTGGTGACACCCGCCGACTTTCCGCAGTCAGGTGGGACATCACCATACATATTGTCATGGCATGGCTGCTTACCTTTCCTGTCTGCATTGGACTTGGGTTTGTATTTGCCTTATCATTTCAACATATACTGTAATTAGGATGAGACGCCGCTTAGATGCAAACTCAAGTCCTTAAGGCTGATATTAATGGCAACATAGAGGTAGCGGCCAACCTGATCCGCAGTGGCAAACTGGTTGCTTTTCCCACAGAAACCGTGTACGGACTTGGCGCTGATGCTACCAGCAGTGCGGCGGTGGCAAAAATCTTCACGGTGAAGAAAAGACCTGCCTTTGATCCTCTCATCGTTCACATAGGAAAAGTGGATGTGTTGAATGGTGTGGCAGAAGGCATTCCTGATATAGCATGGCGTTTAATAGGCACCTTTTGGCCCGGGCCTCTGACATTAGTGCTTACCAAAAAAGACGAAATACCCGATATTGTGACTGCCGGCCTGTCCACAGTGGCCGTGCGCATGCCCAGTAATGACATCGCTCTTGCCCTTATCAGCAAAGCAGGAGTTCCTCTGGCTGCTCCTTCGGCAAATAGCTTTGGTCGTCCCAGCCCAACCCGTGCGGAGCATGTGATGGAGGATTTGGGTGGCAAAATACCACTAATTCTTGATGGTGGTACAACTAAGATTGGCATAGAATCCACAGTACTCGATCTTACCTGCTCACCTCCGGTGATATTAAGACCGGGTGGGATAAGTCAGGAGCGTTTACGAAGGCTTCTTGGCAAGGTCTCCATCTTTTCAACCATAAACGACGAAGCGTTGAAATCGCCCGGCCAAATGAAACAGCACTATGCTCCCCGAGCTAAAGTGCTTTTATTCGAGGGCAAGCACCAAGAAAGAGTCATCCTTACAATGAAGGAGAAAATCAACGAACTTAAACCGGGAAACAGGGTGGGAGTCATGGTTCCAGAAGAAGAGCTGTATCAATTTGCCGATGAGGATGTAGTTGCCTTTGGTTTAGGCTCTTTCAATAATATGGATGTGGTGGCAAGTAAGTTGTTTGAGGTGATGCGTGCTCTTGATAAGCGAGGGATTGACTACGTTCTCTGCCTAGCCCCACCCAAGGAGGGTATTGGCCTGGCCGTTTTCGACCGGTTATTTAAGGCTGCAGGAAGCCAACTGATTGAGGTAGTTTAATGGCTAATAAGCAAGACTGGCATACTCTGGAAGTTGCCGAAGCAATCCAAATCCTGGGATCAGACTACGGCGGCTTAAGCAAGGCGGAAGCCGAACATCGACTTGCTCAATTCGGGCTAAATGAATTACAAGAAAAGAAGAGGGCATCACCTCTGGTGATGCTGTTGAGGCAATTCGCCAGCTTCTTAGTGCTATTACTGATTGCTGCCGCTGTCGTATCTCTGGTAATGGGGGACCACGTGGAAGCCATCGCTATAATGGCCATCATCATTTTAGCTGGCGTCCTCGGCTTTATCCAGGAGCATCGGTCAGAGAAGGCGATGGAGGCCTTGAAGAAGATGGCTGCTCCTACAGCATCGGCAATACGGGATGGCGAGGAACACGAGATACCGGCAAGGAAGCTGGTGCCCGGGGACATCATCCTGCTCAGAACTGGAGACCAAATCCCTGCCGATGCACGGCTTCTGGAAGCATTAAATCTAAGGATAGATGAAGCTCCGCTGACCGGCGAGTCCATGCCAGTGGAGAAGGCTTCCCATGCCCTCTCGAGAAAGGAAGCACCCGTAGGCGATAGGAAAAATATGGTTTTTATGGGCACTATCGCCAGCTATGGCCGGGGGAAAGCAGTTGTGGTAGCCACAGGCATGGCCACCGAGTTTGGCAGGATCGCCGGCCTGCTTCAGGAAGCTGAGGAAAGGAAAACGCCGCTGCAAGCCAGCCTGAATAAAACTGGCAGATGGATAGGGATATCGGCGCTGGTTATCTGCGCCGCAATAGCTGCCTTCGGGGTTGCTAGAGGGTATGAGATCGCTGACATGTTTACCTGGGGGGTAGCGCTGGCGGTAGCGGTGATACCGGAAGCCCTGCCTGCCGTGGTGACCATAAGCCTTGCCATTGGCGTCCGCAGGATGGTAAAGCGCCACGCCCTTATCAGGAGACTCCAGGCGGTGGAGACACTAGGCTGTGCCTCGGTCATTTGTTCCGACAAGACCGGAACCCTGACCCGTGATGAAATGACAGTACGTAAGGTCTGGGTCAATGGTCAGACTGTCGAGGTCACCGGGGCGGGCTACGAACCCAGAGGCGAATTTCACATAGCTAACGGCGTGTTTAATCCCCGGCAGGATACTTACCTTCAAACATTGCTGCAGATAGGCACCCTGTGCAATGACGCTCACCTTGTCAGGGCTGATGGCTCCTGGCATATCAAGGGAGACCCTACTGAAGGGGCACTGGTGGTAGCAGCGGCTAAAGCGGGTTTATGGCAGGATGAGCTCAGCAGTCAATATTCACGGGTGGATGAGATTCCCTTCTCCTCAGAAAGCAAGAGAATGACGACAATTCATGTTTTGCCACAGACCAAGGTCGCTTATAGTAAGGGTGCCCCTGAGGTAATTCTGGATTCCTGCACCTCCATCTACCGCGATGGTCAGAAAACAGAACTGAGTGGCAGGGATAGAGAGCATATACTGGAGATAGCCCGCCAGTGGGCTGACGCCGCCTTAAGAGTATTGGGCATGGCTTACAAACCACTGCCTGATGCCTACTCTACCACCGATGCCGAGCGTGACATGGTCTTTGTCGGTCTGTCAGGTATGATCGATCCACCCCGGGAGGAGGTTAAAAAAGCTATTCACGTATGTGTGGAGGCGGGCATAAAGCCGGTCATGGTCACCGGGGACCATAAGCTAACTGCAATGGCTGTTGCCAGGGAACTGGATTTACTCAAAGGCGGTATCGCTCTTAGCGGTACTGAATTAGATGAGTTAAGTGACTCCAAGTTCGAGAAGATGGTGGAACAGATCGAGGTCTATGCCAGGACGTCACCGGCTCATAAGATGCGGATTATAGACGCCTTCACCAAGAAGGGGCATGTAGTAGCTATGACCGGCGACGGCGTGAATGACGCTCCTGCCCTGAAGAAGGCTGACATCGGGGTGGCTATGGGCATAACCGGGACCGATGTGAGCCGGGAAGCAGCCGACATGGTGCTTACCGATGACAACTTTGCCTCCATCGTTTCTGCGGTGGAGGAAGGCAGGTGCATTTTTGCCAACATAAGGAAGTATCTTGTATACTTGCTCAGCAGTAATCTGGGCACAGTAATAGCCATGGTAGTCGCCCTTCTTGCCGGTATGCCTTTACCCCTTACGGCAGTCAATATTTTGTTTATAAACCTGCTTATGGATGGGGCACCGGCGGTGGCACTGGGTGTAGAACCACCAGAGAAAGGCATAATGCAGCAACCACCCCGCCACCCCAAAAGAAGCATATTCAATCAACACGCACTGTGGTATATCCCCGGCGTCGGGGCATGGATTGCTGGTACGGCACTGCTGGTGTTTATCTGGACACTGAGTAACGGTGGCGAGCTGCAAAAGGCAATGACCATGTTTTTCGCCACACTGATTTCGCTGAGACTGTGCAATGCATTCAACTGCCGATCAGCAGGTAACTCTCTTTTTAAGCTCGGTCTGTTTACCAATAAATGGCTGATATATGCCGTTGCCAGC
The DNA here is from genome assembly GCA_037443085.1 of Chloroflexota bacterium. Lineage (GTDB taxonomy): Bacteria > Chloroflexota > Dehalococcoidia > GIF9 > UBA5629 > JBBIPA01. The sequence goes on from JBBIPA010000029.1 coordinate 6,213, forward strand.
TCGTTATTGCTGATGCTGGCGGTAATCTACGTGCCATTCCTCCAAGCCGCCTTTATGACAGTCCCGTTATCCCCTACTGACTGGGTGATAATCTTGCTGGTTGCTTCAACAGTCTTTATCATTGTGGAAATTGCCAAATTCATTGCCGCCTGGCGTGATAAACGCCACACCCAAGCCTCTTTAGATTACATCTAAGTTGGGCACTGAATTGGTATAAGATGTTTCATACCTTCTTTCCAATTCTTGAGATAACTAAAATGATTACCAGGTGGAGAGAAAAAATTGGCGACAGTTCTGGTTAGTCGATGTAGTTCCGAAAACCGACCTGGAAAATGCTCTAACCCGATGAGATGGGAAATCAGGAAAAAATACACCGACGCAGGCTACTTATTAATCCTATCACCGACTTGGATTAAGCCGAAATTGCCTGTTCGCCCTTGAAAAGACCACCAAAAAAGAGGTCGAGTTGAGATTTATCAAGCGTGTAGTTCTAGGCAATTTCTTCGGTTTTCTTTTCACTATCTCTGCCGTGGTTTGCCTGCTCCTGGGCATAGTATTCTTTTTTAACAGCGCCCTGTTAACCAATACCTCGTCCTTGCCAACATACTCCTTTTTCTTTATGGGTGCTGTGTTTTATTTCGCCCTTGCTGTGATAATAGCCCTGGTAAAAAAGTGAAAACGCTAGCAGGCACAGGAAGTGGTTCGTGGCTGGTGGACTGGTGGTTTGCATCTCCCCCACTGCAATTGTCTATAATAGTGGCATCTTTATGTGACCGTTGCCCAAATGAAACCGACCGCCAAGCTATCTTTCAAAATCACCGCAGCCGTTATCGGAGTACTGCTGAAGCTCATTATCAGGCTGGAGGTAAGGGGCAAAGAAAACCTGCCGGCGAATGGGCCCCTCATTGCCATCTGCAACCACATGCACCTGTTCGATGCGGTAATCCATATCTACACCCTGTTGCCCCGCGATAGCATCTTTCTGGCCAAGGAGGAGCTGTTCCGCCTCTGGACCAATCCGCTATTCTTGCTACTGATGAAAGTGGCCGATGCCCTGCCCGTGCCCCGCCGCGGCAGCGATAAGGAGAGACGAGAGGTGATTGAGCAGGCTCTGGACGTGCTGGCAGAAGGGCATGTGCTCGGCATTTACCCGGAAGGAACACGGAGCAAGACCGGGGAGCTACAACTGGCTAATCCCGGCGCCGCCCGGCTGGCGCTGCACAGCGGCGCCCCCCTTATCCCCATCAGCATCTACGGAACCGAGACGCTCAGGGGAGCCGGCTGGTTCCGCCGTCCTGAAGTAGTGGTGACCTTCGGCAAGCCCTTTTACTTGCCTAAACAGGACCGCGAGCCGAGCTTCACCAAAATACAGCAACTGAGCACTCTGATTATGGAGCAACTCTGCACCATCCTGCCGCCAAAATATCATGGCGAGTATAGAAGGAAATAAAGAGAAAAACTTCCCTGTCATTGCGAGGAATCCCGATGAAATCGGGATGACGTGGCAATCACTGCACGGGAGCCGAAAGGCGACCCTTACCCCCACACCAACTCGTAGGGCAGGATGGGAAGAGATGGTGAGGTGAAGGAATCGCCACGCCTCGATTACATCGGGGCTCGCGATGACAGGTGAGCAGGGGGGTTTAATGTCAAATAAACCAACAATTGAAAAGGCCCGCGAGCTGGGTTTCTGCTACGGGGTGAGGCGGGCCATCAAAATCATCGAGGAAGCAGCCAGGGAGCATGAGGGCATAACCACACTGGGCCCGATAGTGCACAACCGGCTGGTGGTGGCCAAGCTCAGCGATATGGGCATCAGCGTAGTCAGCGAGCCCGGCCAGTCACCAGGAAAGGCTATCGCGGTTTCCTCTCACGGTGCTTCACCTCAGCTCCTGTCGCAAATCGAGGAGCGCCAGCTCCAGGTCATCGATACCACCTGCCCCACCGTACGCAGTGCCCAGAAGGCAGCGAAAAAGCTGGCAGAATCCGGCTTCGGCATAATAATCTTCGGAGAGGCCGAGCACCCCGAGGTCAAGGGATTGCTGGGCTGGGCGGAGAACAAAGCTATTGCCACGCTCAACGCCGAGGAGCTGAGCAAACTCGACCTGCCGAAGCGACTGGGTATTCTGTCACAGACGACGCAGAGCCGGCTGCAATTTGCCGAGTTTGTCAACAAAGTCATCAGCACGGTTTTCCCCGGGGTCAAAGAGATTCGCATCATCAATACCCTCTGCGAAGAGACGCAGAAACGGCAACTGGCAGCGATGGAACTGGCGCGGAAAAGCGATGTCATGATTGTGGTTGGCGGACGCAACAGCGCCAATACCCAGCGTTTGGCGGAAGTCTGCTCTCCCATTGTGGAAACGCATCTGATAGAGACTGCCGCTGAGATAGAAAAAGGCTGGCTCGCCGGCAAGAAATGCATCGGCATCACCGCTGGCGCCTCTACCCCCGACGAGGCCATTGAGGAAGTGGTGGCGAAGTTGAGAGGGCTTAGCGGCAGCAGCTCATAACAGGGTCTAGCCCATTTTGTCGTCCAGCCTGCGCCCGCCGAGCAGATGAAGGTGGAGATGAGTCACCAGTTGGCCGCCATCGGGGCCACTGTTTATGGTCAGCCGATAGCCTTTGGCAGCTATGTTCTCTTTCTCGGCTACCTTCTGTGCTGCCAGCAGCAGCTTGCCCAATAAACTCTGATGCTGGGCAGTAACCTCGGTCATAGAGGCGATATGAGATCTGGGCACGATGAGGATATGCTTCGGCGACTGAGGGTGTATGTCCCGAAACGCCACTACCTCATCATCCTGAAAAACGACGTCAGCAGGTATTTCGCCGGCAATGATGCGGCAAAAAATACATTCCATTTTAGAACCCGACTAGGAAACCCGGATGGACAGACAGGTTACAGTGCGGGTGACGCCTTCGATAGGATGCACTTTGGTGGTAACCAGACTCCCTACAGCGTTCAGGTCGTCCTCTTCAATAACCGCAATGATATCGTAGGGACCGGTAACGGCGTCGACTGATTTTACCCCGGCAGTTCGCTGCAGGATTGCGATAACGTCCTTGGTCTTGCCAACTGCTGTCTCAATGAGAACAAATGCTTTGGCTGCCATAGTCCCACCTCCTCTATGGTTGTTAATTGTAGCGTATAAACTTATAGGACGCAATAGGCGGAAGGCGCGAGTTTGTTTTGGTATAACGTACTGATTATAATTATCACCACGCACTTCAGATATTTCCAGGAATGCCTAATAAATATAGTGAAAAAGCGGCTGCTATTACCTGTGCTGGCTCTGCTAATCATCATGGGTTGTGCTGTGCCTCTAAGGAACGATAATCTTGCCCGTCTGGAGCCGCCCTCCGGCACTTATTTGGGCGTCTTCTTGAACTGGGAGAAGGATAGCCCTGAAGCCTTTAATCGTCGCCTGGGTATCCCGGCAGCCGTATATGGTAAGTTTTCGCCATTTCCCCTTAGGAGTGACAGCCGCATGCTGCTTGATAGCATTGTCGAGCAGGTGGCTAAACAGCGTGGCATCCTGTTGCTTACCCTGGAACCTGAAGATGGCTTAAAAAGCATAACTCCGGCTGTAGCCAGTGACCTGGCAACGCTTCTGGCGGCATATAATCAGAGTATCCCTATTTTCCTGCGATTTGGCCATGAGATGAATGGTTCCTGGTATCCCTGGTGTCAGCAGCCCAAAGACTACGTTCACGCCTTTCGCCTGCTGGCTGAGGCTATCCATAGTACTGCTCCGCTTACTGCCATGGTCTGGGCTCCCAACTACGGTGGAGGTTATCCTTTTCCTCTTGGTTATTCCCGAGCCTTACCCGGCACCGCCGACTTTCAACTGCTTGACACCAATAAGGATGGGCAACTAACCATGGCTGACGACATGTATAGTCCTTATTACCCGGGAGACGATGCGGTTGACTGGGTGGGCATATCGCTATACCACTGGGGCAGGCAATATCCCTGGGGCAAAAATGAAGTCCCTGAGCAGGGTTCTTTCGTGGCTAAAATGACTGGCGAATATGCAGGTCTGGGGGGTGACCAGAGAGCTGTGCCCAATTTTTACGAAACCTATGCCCAAAAACACGGCAAGCCGATGGCTATTGCCGGGACATCAGCACTATATAATATAGCGGTGGGCGGGGCTGACGAAAGGACAATCAAGCAGGCTTGGTGGCGTCAGGTTTTTAACCCTCAAATAGCCCAGGACTTCCCCGCACTCAAGATGATTCTGTGGTTTGAATGGTTCAAGTATGAAAGAGAGATAAACGGGGTAGTAGACTGGACCGTAACATCTAATCCCGAACTGACCCAAGCATTCTCAGATGACCTGCCCCGGTCACAGTTGATTTTTGGGGGCAGCCTGCCTGTTTTGGCACCTGCTCTGAAAAAGAAGGATGGGCGATAAGTATTCACGGACTATCGACCAGCCTCAAGCCCCAGTTTATGCCACTGCCATCGTTGACAGGAAAGCGGTATTCTGGCACTCTATAAGTTATAGGCACCGATAAAAGTATGGAGGGCAGAGACTTGATGCCCTCGTTTTATAGCATCAGCGCACTCTAACTAGCACACTGGTTCTGGCTATTACAGTTCTCAGAGGAGGCCTAGTTAGTGACCAAGGAACCAAGACGCATAGCTGAGCCTGTCATTCGTTGCATTACCGTCATTGCCCTTGCCTTCACCCTTTACTATCTGATCTGGCGCGTGTCTACATTTAACCCCGATTTCATAATCCTCTCCCTGGCATTGTGGCTGGCCGAAGCCTATGGCTTGATGATATTTATCCTGTACGCCTTCATGGCCTGGCGACTGGTGGATCCGGTGCCCCCTCAAACAAAAACTCACCCTACCGTGGATGTATTCATTCCTACGTATAACGAGCCGGTGGATGTGCTCAGGGCAACGCTGGCCGGATGCGCTAATATTCGCTATCCTCACCAGACATATGTTCTGGATGATGGTGGCAGGGAAGAGGTGCGAGCGCTGGCCGCTGCTTTCAACTGCCACTACATTGCTCGCCCCACGCATGAGGGGGCAAAGGCAGGCAACCTGAACCATGCGCTCAAGCAGACCACCGGCGAACTGATTGCCACCTTAGACGCTGACAACATTCCACTGCCAGGCTTCCTCGATGATACCGTCGGTTTTTTCGATGACCCCATGGTTGCCGTCGTTCAGGGACCACAGTTGTTTTATAACCTGGATTCATTTGAGCACGAGCATTCTATCTGGCATGAACAGAGGCTGTTCTTTCACGTTATCCTGCCGGGGAAGAACCGCACCAACTCGGCATTCTGGTGTGGCAGCCCGGCGGTGGTAAGACGCTCGGCACTGGAAAGTATCGGCGGAGTAGCCACCGAGAGCGTGACCGAGGATTTGCATACTACCATTCGTCTCTTGCAACGTGGTTATCGTTTGGTATACATTGACCGGTCGCTGGCATTGGGACTGGCGCCAGCAACCGTGGAGGACTTCCTGGGCCAGCGTTTTCGCTGGGCGCAGGGCGCCATGCAGGTCTGGCGCAAAGATAATCCGCTCACTATCCCCGGCTTAACCATAAGCCAACGCCTCAGTTTCTTTGCTTCCATGGTGACCTATTTCGATGCGCTCCAGAGGTTTGTGCTCCTGTTGATACCCATCCTTGTCTTGCTCACCGGAGCACTGCCAATACGCGCCCTGGACTGGGGCTTCTGGGTACGCTTCGTGCCGTATTCCGTCCTTACCTTTACCGCTATCTGGCTACTGGGCCGAGGCTTTTACAATACATGGGACATATTTCGCTATGACATGATTAAGACGTTTACCTTCATTTCAGCGCTTCGAACAATAGTGACCGGGCGGGCCAGGCCATTCCGGGTAACCTCTAAACTGGCAGGTACTGATAAACGCTCGGCATTCCAGCAGCCGGTCTGGCCACACTGGATAGTAATCGGATTATCCCTGGTTGCTATCGCCATTGGCGTAGTTCATATAGTGTCTCCCCTTTGGTATGTGCAGAAGCCAATGGTGCTGATAGCATCTATAGGCTGGACTTTATTCAATATAACCCTGTTAGTTGCTGGGGCATTGCGTCTCAGGAGAGCCAGCCGGCGAGCAACGTACCGCTTCCGCATCCGTATTCCACTGCGCTGGCAACGCGCCGGAGATACCACCTGGCACCCGGCACAATCAATTGATTTGAGCGCCAGGGGGATTGCCTTTGTGCACAGCGGGCCAGCATTAAGCATCAATGACCGCCTCAGCATAGCTATCCCCACTGCACGTCAAAGCAGCAAAACAGCTACTTCTCCAGGGCAACACCCTCCGGAACATGATGCCGACATCAAAATAGATGCCCATGTTGTTGGTGAGTATACTGCACAATCCCGTGCCGAACAGAGGGTCAGTTTACTCATCACGAACTTTGCCAGCGAAGCTGATGCGTACCGCTATTCTGAACTGGTATACTCACCGCCTCATCTGCTAAGTGGAGAGTTAGCCAAGTTTCGTTTACCAGTGCCAGACGGCGAGCAACAATAATATTTAGCCCTCCTGCTGCAATGAGTGGTAGACCTCGATGCTGCCCATATCGAGCCACCTCTCGGAAAAAGGATAGGCATAGACTTCGTCTTGTGCTATCAGATAGGTGATGAAGCTGCCCAGATTATCCCGCTTGCCTTCGGCACAGTACTGGGCCAGCAGTGGCAACACCCTTTGCGGAAATATATAGCAGGCAGTGGCGATGAGGCTGCTTTTAGGCTGGGCGGGTTTTTCCTCAAGCTCAACTATCTTATCCCCCGCCAACTTCACCACTCCATATTTGCTGGCTTTGCTTTTATCGCCGATATCGTGGACGGCTACCAGGGTATTCTTGCCATTGAAGCTGGCAATGAAGTGTGACAGGTCAAATTCGAAATAGTTATCGCTGGCCAGCACCAGCAAATCTTCCGCTATATGTTCCTGGCGCACCCAGTACTCGATTGAACCGATGGCACCAAAAGCCTGCGTTTCATCGTAAACTGGTTCCACGCAGAGGGTTATCTCTCTATCCAGGGTGCTTTGCCAGTGGCGAAAATCAGCCTCGAACTTTTTATTAGTGTTAAGCAGTATCGGGATATCTTGCGGAATCTTATCAACGAGGTGGCTTACAAAAGGCTTGCCTTTGTACTCAATGAGACCTTTGGCTTTATTTATGCCCAGCGAGTAGAGCCTGGTCCCGAATCCGGCTGCCAGCAGCAGACATTTCATGTCTCACCTCCGGCACTATTATTTCACACCCGACCCATGGCTGTACACCCGTTCTTTCCAGCTTACGCCCTTGCCGATGGCCTGCATGAAGCTGGCATACACGGCGCTCAACAGTATGTAAAAGAAGCCGAAGGGATGCAGCCATGCCGAAACGGCAGGCTCACGGAAACGGGTATCCACCATCAGGCGCATGGCAATGATGACCACCACCTGGGAAATAATCAAAGGGCGCCAATCTGTGGGAGCAGCCACCACAAACAGCTCATGCCATAGCCAGTAGAAGGGCGCCAAAAAGAAGACATAGCCAGCCACCATCAACCCCACCAGCGCCGCCGCTGACAGCGAGGCTACGGAATACATCCACTTGATTATCCCCTCGCTCATCCCTTTCAGGCTGTGGTACATATTGCAGAAAAATACCGGCGATAGGTCGATAGCGGTATGCTTGCCGCCATGCCTGGTGGTTTCCACTCCCAGCCAGACATCCTCCAGGATTTTGCCCTTCACCGCCTGATGCCCGCCGATGCGCCAGTAATCCTCCCTGGGGAACAGCAGGAACTGGCCGATGGCCAGTGACGGCTTGGGCTTGCTACTGCGCTGCAGCCACCAGATGGGAAACCAGCTCATGATGATAAAGTACAGCACCGGAATGGCTATTCGCTGTGGCAATGAACTGGCAAGCTGGCGAGGGAATCCCGAAAGCAGCGATGGCTTCAGCTCCAGAGCCAGCGCCATGACGCTGCGCAGCATGTGGGGGGCGCTGGTGGTATCAGCATCTACAAATAGCAGCCAGTCGCCCCTGGCGTTCTGAGCGAGCTGATAGCAGGCAAAAGGCTTCCCCGCCCATCCCGCTGGCAGGGGCTCGCCGCGGAGCAACTGAACACGGTCATCCTGACTTGCTATCCTGCTGACGATCTCACCCGTCCGATCACGGGAGCTATCATCCAGCACCAGCACCTCAAAGCTGGGATAATCCTGGTTCTGCAGGGACTGTAAACAGGCTTCGATATTGCCCTCTTCATTTCGGGCGGGGATAAGCACCGATACCAGCGGTGGCGATTGGGGTAGCTGACTGTCTCTTCTCGGCTTTCTCAGCGCTTTCAAATTGAGGATGAGGTTCATGGCGAAGAGCGCTAACCCGACAACTACCAGTATCTGATAGAGCATGCTGCTACTCCTGCTGGCGGCTGGCATGCGCCGCCCGCCACGAGCGAAACCAGCTGACCGGCTTCACCTTGATCCTTGTTCCAGCACGCAGGTCAGCGAATTGCTTCACCAGCCATATCGCCAGCACACCAACGATGAACAAAGCTTCCCAGGATGGACCCCGGCTAATAAGCAGGTAAATCAGGGTGACAGGGGGGGCGAATATCACCGCCCAGGCATGGCTCTCCACGAGCAGATAGCCGAGGAGGGTGATTATCAGCATGACAATGACAATGTCGTGGTGCGGCAAAGCCAGGAGGACACCGAGAGTAACCGCCAGAGCTTTGCCGCCCTTCATGTTCAGGAAGGGGGAGTAAGCATGACCCAGGATGGCACAAAGCCCGATAGCCAGCACCGCCGGCAGAGGTAGCTGGCACACCGCATGAGCCACAGTTACAAAAGGAGCACCTTTGGCAATATCCAGAATCGCCGCCAGAATGCCCAGCCTGGTTCCCGAGGAACGGAAGACATTGACCGCACCGGGATTGCCATCGCCATATTTCCTGATGTCTTTCCCGGCCAGCTTCCTGCCTATCCACACCGAAAAAGGACAGGCGCCCAGCCAGAAAGCACCTATAGCCAGAAATATGGAATGTGTCATCTCCATGGCGCCTCTCTTACCCCATCCTGTGGAAGTATTCTGTACCTCGGATGACTAGGTATAGCATAGCTGACTAGAATCCATCTGTCAAGGACAATGCCTGTAATTGCGAACCTTCCCCCGTCGTCATTGCGAGCCTTTTCCCCTCTGTCATTGCGAGCGTAGCGAAGCAATCTCTACATTCTCTGACAGATTGCTTCGTCGTCCCGATTGCAACGGGACTCCTCGCAATGACATCTATCGCCATATCCCGGAACTATTGACAATTCTTACCTGATATGCTACTCTAATCCAATACTATACTATGTTGATAATATTAGTAAACAATAACATAAATTAAATTTCACCGGAGGAGGATTGCCGTACCATAAATCAACCGGGAACGGAGAGCCTGGAGGTGAACATGAAATACTCTAATAAAGGTAATGGAAATAGCAGGCCAGAGGCAGAAGCTGACCATAAGCTGAGGGTGTACGCTGACATTACTCAGTTGATAGCCAGCCCGCAGAACCCCACGCCTTTAGTCCGGCTAAACAAAATCAACCGGGGCAGAGACCTGGAGCTTTATCTCAAGCTGGAACGGTACAATCCTTTTGGCTCGATTAAGGACCGGATTGCTCTGGAGATGCTGAAGAGGCTGGAAGTGGGCAATAGAAACGTGGTCGAGCCGTCATCGGGCAATACCGGCATTGCCCTGACTAGCATTGCCAATGCCCTGGACATTCCCGTGGAAATAGCCATACCCACTGAGGCGCCCGAAGAGAAAAAGGTGATGCTGAGGTTCCTGGGGGCTAAACTGTGGGAAGCCGATGATGACCTGTGCCCTCGTTTTCCCAATGAGGGAGCCAGGGGACTGGTCAACTCCCTGGTGAAAAGCCCGGCGACCAGTTCTCAGTATATTAGTCCCAACCAGTATGAGAACGAGCTTAATGTCCAGGCTCACTTCAACAATACCGGCCCGGAAATATGGCGGCAGACACAGGGTAAAATCACTCATTTCTTTGCCGGTTTCGGCACCTGCGGCACCATAACCGGCGTCGGCCGCTTTCTGAAACAACAGAATCCTGACATAAAAGTTATCGGCGTGGAGCCAGCCTCACCCCATCACAAACTGCCGGGCATGAAGAGGATTACCGGCCTCGATGACAGCCTGGTACCCAAAATCCTGGACCGTTACATCGTAGACGATAGTGTCGAGGTCAGCGATGAAGATGCCTATCGCACTGCCATCGAGCTGGCCAGGAAAGATGGCATTCCCGTAGGACCGACCACGGGAGCGATACTGTATGTTGCCCTGAAATATGCCAGGTTGACCAGTGGGCTGGCGGTAGTGATTTCACCCGATGACGCCTTCAAATATACCAGCCTCTACCGTGATATCGTGGAGGCGGAATCTCCCAAGGCTCAGCACCCCGATGCCGATTACAGCACCACCCACGCTCACTGTTGAGACGGCCACAATTACCTCGGAAAACCTGTACTAATCCCTCTTTCTTTCTGCTAAACTAGTGCCAGTGGTGGCAGCGGTCGCATGAAAGAAAGGCTGTGCAATCTATTCGAAGCGTGCCAGAGTCCTGAGGCACCTTTATGTCCCGTTCAAGAAAGCACAGTAAAGAGAGGGGTGTGGTATCCCGATGAACCGATTTGCCAGGCGGAACAATTCCAGGAGATATCCTGGATTAAGAAGCAGCAGCAGATAGCCGCACTCAAACTGACCACGGAAGACGGCTTCTTTACAGTGAGGATGCTGGAGGCGATACGTGTGGTCAGCAGCAACCTGAAAGGGGCCGACCCCGACGACCCCCATGCCGAATCGAAATGGCTCAAACAGCGCAGCGAAAAACGTGCCGCCGCCTCGGAAAAGAGACGACTTAAACAGCAGAAAGTACCCACCAAAAAGAAGACAATTCCCCGACCAGCAAAAAGAAAAGGCATCAAAACACCAACGCTGTTTAAACTGTAAATTTAGCATATCCTGGGCAATAGCTCCCCGCTGAGCATATCCACGATGCGCGAGGCACCCAGCCGGGTGTTCATCACCACCTTACCCTTGTTCTCGGCAGTGACTTCGCCGATGACCGCAGCATTACCGCCATAGCAGTCCTGCTTCATCTTTGTCAGCACTCTGTCCGCCTCTCCGCCATCAACGATGGCTACCAGCTTGCCTTCGTTGGCCACGTAGAGCGGGTCAAAGCCGAGAAGCTCACAGGCACCGCGAACACCGTTGTGAATCGGTATTTTGTCCTCTGCTATCCTGATGCCCACGCTGGATTGCCGGGCAATTTCATTGAGCGTGGTTGCCAGACCACCGCGCGTGGGGTCGCGGAGGACATGAATAGCCTGAGAAATTTCCAGCATCTGGGCTACCATGTTATTCAACGGTGCGCAGTCGCTGGGCACCGGCACCGAGAACTGCAATCCCTGGCGCTGGCTGAGCACGGCAATGCCATGGTCGCCGATGGTGCCGCTTACAAGCACCTTGTCACCCACTTTGGCATTGGCTCCGGAAATATTCACGCCCGGCGGCACCACACCGATGCCGGCGGTGTTCACAAATAGTTTATCGGCACTGCCGCGATTAACCACCTTGGTATCGCCGGTGATAATCTGCACTCCGGCTTCATCGGCAGCGGCTTTAATCGACTTTATCACCCTGTCCAGCTCGCTTACCAGCAAGCCCTCTTCGATTATCAGGGCGAGGCTCAAATACAGAGGTTTAGCGCCGTTCATCGCCAGGTCGTTTACCGTGCCGCAGACGGCGAGTCTGCCAATATCGCCGCCGGGGAAGAAGATGGGGCTGACCACGTAGCTATCGGTAGTGAAGGCCAGTCGCCCTTTCAGCTCGAACACCGCTGAGTCATCGAGCCTGGCCAGCAGCTCATTGCGTAGTGGCTGCAGCAGGTTCTTTTCCACCAGGTCATGGCTCAGCTTACTGCCGCTGCCATGCGCCAGCAGAATGGTCTCGTTCATACCCCGTCTCCGTACATATAATGGGCAGCGCAGGCGCCTTCCGAGGAGACCATGCAGGGACCGACGGGATTCTCCGGCGTGCAGACCTTGCGGAACAGCTTGCAATCGGCAGGTGTTTTCACGCCGCGGAGGATATCGCCGCAGATACAGCCCTTTGCCTCACGCACCGGCTCCAGAGTCAGAGGAAAAGCAAGAGCAGCGTCAAAACGCTCATAGGCTTTTCTCAGCTTCAGACCGCTGCCCGGTATCTCGCCGATGCCGCGCCAGCCTGCCTTATCCGCTTCATATACCCGGTCGATAAGCTGTAGCGCCGTTACATTGCCTTCGGGCTTCACGCCGCGGCGATAGGCTATCTCCACCTGCGGCTTGCCCGTCTCAATTTGCTCCACCAGCATGGCTACGGTAAGCAAGATATCCAGCGCCTCGAAACCTGAAACCACGCAGGCAACGCCGTAGTCCCGCGGGATAAACCCATAGGGACGGGAGCCGATGATGGCGCTGACATGCCCGGGGCAGACGATGCCGTCCAGCTTGATTTCGCCGAGGTCAAGAAGCGATTTCATCACCGGCGGGCATAGCTTGAGCAGACAGAGCACGTAGAAATTTCTCAGCTTTTCCGCCTCTGCCTGCAGAATGGCGGCGGCGATGGTGGGGGCGGTGGTCTCAAAGCCGATGCCGATGAAGATGATCGACTTGCCGGGATTGTCGCGGGCGATTTGTCGGGCATCCTGCGTGGAGTAGACGATGCGGATGTCTCCACCCTGCGCCCTGGCTTGCTGCAGGCTGGAATAGCTGCCGGGCACCTTCAGCATATCGCCGAAGGTGGTGATGATGACATCAGGCAGCCGCGCCAGGGCGATAGCCCTATCGATATCGGCATTGGCGGTGACGCAGACGGGACAGCCGGGACCGGAGAGCATTTCGATAGTGGGCGGGAGGAGCTGGCGGAGGCCGTTTTTCATAATGGCCACGGTATGACCGCCGCAGAACTCCATCAGCCTGACCGGACGGGTGGACAGATGCTCTATCCGCTTCACCAGCTTCTTGCCCAGCTCCGGGTCACGGTATTCGTCAATAAATTTCATCTATTGCTTCTTTAGCTGCTCCAGGAGCTGCTTGGCCTTGGCAGTAGTATCGGAAGGCGACGACAGCTTAAGGAACATTTCCAGGTCGGCAATCGCCTCAGCCTTTTTCCTTAGTGCATTATAGGCCACGGCGCGAAGGTTGTAGGCTTCAGCGTTATTGGGTTCTAAATCAATCGCCCGGCTGTAATCCGCAATAGCCTTCTCATACTCCCTTTTGTCCTTAGAATACTCAGCTCTGACCATGTAAATATGCCCTCTGTTGACATAAGCCTCGGTAAAACCACTGTCCAACTCTATGGTCTTGTTAAAATCGTCAAGCGCTTTATTGAAGTCGCCTCTATAATACAGCGCCAGACCGCGGCGATAGTACACTTCCAGATAATTTGGCTCCAGGTCTATCGCCCTGGTGAAATCGGTAACCGCCTGGGCATACTTCCCCCGCTGCAAATACACCGCACCGCGGTTGTTATAGGCCTGGGCATAATCAGGTGCCAGCTCTATTGCCTTGTTATAGTTGGCAAAGGCTTTTTCAAAGTCGTTGAGCAACTCATAGGTATTGCCCAGATTTTTATAAGCCTGTGCATAGTCAGGCACCAGCTCGATGGCTTTGTTGAAATCGCCGATGGCCAGGTCGTATTTGCGTTTCTTGGCATAGCTGACCCCGCGGTTGTTGAATGCCTGGGCGAATTCAGAGTCTAACTGCGTCGCTCTGGTATAATCGGCAATCGCTTTGTCCAAATCATCGATAATATCGTAGTAAATGCCACGGTAGTAGTAAACCTGCTTGTAGTCAGGGGCCATTTTTATCGCCCGGTTATAGTCGGAGAGCGCCCTGTCATTTTGCCCGCTGAGGAAGTAAGCATAGCCGCGCTGGCTATACGGTTTGACACTGCCGGGCTCCAGCTCAATCGCCTTGCTGTAATCGGCAATTGCTTTACCAATATCGCCTTTAAATAAATAGACATTGCCGCGGTCGCCATAGGTGCTGCCATTGGTTGGCTCCAGCTCTATCGCCCTGGTAAAGGCAGCCAGGGCATCATCGTATTTTCCCTTGTTGACCAGCTCGAAGCCCAGCTCCAGTAGTTGTTTTGCCGTCAGGTTCGCCAGTGGGGAAGGAGCAGGTGATGGGACCGGGGTAGGAGCAGGAGCCGGAGCCGGTTTTGGTGATGCTGGCGCAGTGCTCGGCTGGCAACCCAGTGCCGGCAGTAAGACAAGCATTAAAGCGATAACGCACAATATCAGTTTTTTAATCTCAGTGACCTCCTATAAATTTCTACCTCCACCACCTTCTACCCCCCCATTCCAAATTCAAATATTCAAATTTCCTTCTTCCAATCTGGCCATTTCCTGGAATATCTTCAAGGTCTCCTCGGCCTCGGCTTCATCAACGACGCTGATAGCATAGCCGGTGTGGAGCAACACATAATCACCGACATCAGCTTCGGGGGTGAGCGCCAAACTGACGCGGCGTTTCACGCCGCCGATGTCCACTTCAGCCTCATCACCCTGTTTGGATATCACCTGCACTGGAACCGCAAGACACATAACGGATTATTGTAATACCTTCCTGTACTATTTTACAAACAGGAGACCCATCCTGTACCACCCCACTAATCCTACCACCCAAATCGCAAATTCAAATCTTAAACCCATCCCCGTCACCCCCACCGTCATTGCGAGCGTAGCGTGGCAATCCCTTCACCACACCATACCTTCCCATCTTATTTCAGTGATTGGTGCTGGTGTGGGGTCACCATTCGGCTTCCGTGAAGCGATGGCCACGCCCCGATTTCATCGGAGCTCGCCATGACGATGAGGAGAGTGACTCTTCATCGGGCAAAATGAGCCACCACTGCCTGCCCCAGGGAGATGCCGCCGTCGTTGCAGGGCACCTGCTTATGGGTCATTGCGGTAAAGCCGGCGTCCTCCAGCAGAGGCACCACTTTCCTCAACAGCAGCCGGTTCTGAAACACTCCCCCGCTGAGAGCCACCTGCCTGATGCCGGTATGCTGAGCCAGCAACTGGCACATCTCAGTAATCATTTGAGCGACCGTATCATGGAACCTGGCTGATACCAGGCTGCTGGTCACGCCCTGCAACACGTCGTTGACCACAGCAGCCATCAGCTCTTTCAATTGCATAACAAATATCCCGTTTTGCTCAGCAATGACATACGGGTAATGCTTATTGCCCTCCTGCTCATCAACTTCATACGCCGCCATCTCCAGCTCTACTGCCGCCTGGGCTTCATAGTCGATAATACCCCTGATACCGAGCAGAGCAGATACGGCATCGAACAGCCTCCCCAGGCTCGATGTCAGCGGCGTGTTCAGACCGGTTTGTAGCTGCCGCTTGATGAGGTCAAGCTCAGTAGAGTCGATTTCCTTCAAAAACTCCAGTCCTGCATCCAGGGTGCTTCCTCCCAGCAGCTTGAGCAGGTAGCCGATGGCGATGCGATACGGCTTCTTTATAGCGGCAGCGCCGCCGGGCAGCGGCAGGTACTCCAGATGCCCCAGCCGCTGGAAACCTTGATAGTCAGCAACCAGAAACTCGCCACCCCAGATACGCCCATCGCTGCCGTAGCCGGTGCCATCCAGCGCCACGCCAATAACCGGAGCCTCGATGTTATTATCCACCATGCAGCTCACCACATGGGCATGATGGTGCTGCACTGCCACCGATTTCAGATTGTTCTGCCGGCTCACCAGCTCCAGGGCAAACTTGGTGGGCAGGTACTCGGGATGAAGGTCATAGGCAATCACCTCAGGCTCGATGCGGAATAGCTTTTTATACAGTCCGATAGTATTCTCGAAATGCTCCAGCGTCTCCAGGTTCTCCATGTCACCGATATGCTGGCTGACGAAGGCATAATTGTCCCGGGTGAGGCAGAAGGTATTCTTCTCCTCGGCGCCGCAGGCGAGTATCTGCTGGGACTGGAAAGGCAGGCGGATGGGAAAGGGGGCATAACCCCGTGCCCGGCGCAGCATCTGCGTTTCTCCAGCCTCCACCATGGTGACGCTGTCATCATAGCGGGCGTAGATATCCCGGTTGTGCACCAGGAAATAGTCGGCGATACCGGCAAGGCGCCGCAACGCCTCGTCATTATCCCTGGCGATAGGCTCCTCGCTGATATTGCCGCTGGTCATCACCAGGGGCAGCCCGGTTTCCCGGAGCAGCAGATGGTGCAGCGGAGTATAGGGCAGCATCATGCCCAGATACCTGACACTTGGCGCTACCGCCGGGCATATCGCTGTATTTCGCTTCCAGGGCAGCAGCACGATGGGACTTGCCGGCGAGGTAAGCAGCTTTTCCTCAGCTTCAGATATCTCACAGTATTTTCTGGCTTCCTTCATATCCGCCACCATGATGGCGAAGGGTTTGAACTGGCGTCTTTTGCGCTGCCGCAAACGCTGCACCGCCTGCTGGCTGGTAGCGTCGCAGGCTAACAAAAATCCTCCCAGCCCCTTCACCGCCACAATCTTGCCCTCGTGGAGCAGTTGGCTGGCAGCAGCGATGACGTCGGGAACGGCGACGGTCTTGCCGTCAGCATCGAGCAGTTCCAATTGGGGACCACATACCGGGCAGGCATTGGGCTGAGCGTGAAAGCGGCGGTCCAGGGGGTTATCGTATTCCGCCTGGCAGGCAGGGCACATGGTGAAGGCGCGCATGGTGGTGCGGGGACGGTCATAGGGGATATCCTCGATGATGGTGAAGCGGGGACCGCAGTTGGTGCAGTTGGTGAAGGAGTAGCGGTGGCGCCGGTCAGAGGGCTTGACGATTTCCTGAAAACAGGGCAGGCAGGTGGCGATATCCGGCGAGATGAGCTGGTACCTGTCCTCCTCGGCAATGCTGTGGCGGATCTGGAACGATTCATAGCCCTGTGGCAAGTGGTAGCTGATGGAGACGCTCTCTATACGTGCCAGCGGCGGTGCCTGGTGCTGCAAGTCAGTGTAGAATCGTTCGATGCTGTTCTTTTCGCCCTCGACCTCGATTTTGACATCTGCCGAGGTATTGCACACCCAGCCCTTGAGCTTGTGCCTTACCGCCAGTTGATATACAAAAGGGCGAAAACCCACACCCTGGACCACGCCCCGGGCGCTGATGCGGGCAAGCGATGACGTACCGGTTTTAGCCATGTAAGCAGATTGCATTTTACTTGATGCTGGTGCGAAGGGGCAAAAACAGGCGGAAGGCAACAAGAAAATTATCATGGCGAGTCCCGACAAAATCGGGGCGTGGCCATCGCTTCACGGGAGCCGAATGGCGACCCTTTCCCCACCCGCACCAACCCTTGAATTGTGATGGGAAGTGGTAGTGTAGTGAAGGGATCATCACGTCGCCCCGACTGTGTCGGGACTCCTCATGATGACAGTGTAAGAGATGGATTTTGGGATTCAAGTCGGTCGGATATAATTCTCTTTTATTTTGCCTTACTGGGATGTATAATCGGGATATAGTTTCACGACGCCTACCGCCCACAGCGAGGTGGCAGATGAAGGATAAGGACAAAAGAAAAACCAGGGGCAAAAGAACTGCCAGTGGTAAGGGCAAGGCTAAGGCCGCTGCCCTGCCCAAAACCAGAGCCACGCCCCGAACCAAACAGCAACTTATTGAAGAGATGGCTTCGCTTCGCCAGCGGCTGGCCGAGCTGGAAACGGTGGAAGCCGATTCCCAGAGAATTATCGGTGGATTCTGGGAAAAAGAAGAAACCCTGGCCAAATTCATGAACGCCTCCCCCGACGCTTTTCTCCTGTTTGACTCCAATATGGACTACATTACCTTCAACAAAGCTGCCCAGCAACTTACCGGGGTCACGCTGGAGCAGGCGGCGGGCAAGAACGTGACCGACTTTGTCCCCGGCATCAAAGAGTCGGGCAGGTATGCCCAATATATGAACGTAATAAAGACGGGCCAGCCGTTCTGGGCAGATGACCTGATGCCTCACTCCATATTCGGGGGTAAACACTTTACCGTCAGAGCGTTCAAAGTGGGCGATGGGCTGGGGCTGATTTTCACCGATATCACCGAGCGGCAAAAGGCAGAAGCCGCACTGAGGGAATCCGAAAATAGATACCGCAGCATGGTGGAAAATATCAGTGATGTCATCTATACCACTGATAGCCAGGGTATGATAACTTACATCAGCCCGGCCATAGAGCAGATCGCTGGCTACAAGCCGGAGGAAGCTGTGGGGAAGCCCTTCCTCCGGCAGTTTATCCATCCCGATGACCTGCCTGAGGTGCTGGAAAATTTCCAGAATACATTGTCGGGTAATCCGCCGCAGCCCCGTGAATACCGGGGAGTGGCCAGGGACGGAAATATCTTCTACCTAAGAACTTCCAGTCGTCCCATCATGAAAGATGGCAAGCCGGCAGGTGTATCCGGCACATTGACCAACATCACCGAGCGCAAGCAGGCGGAGGAGGCACTGAAGAAATCAGAAGCGCAATATAAAACACTCACCGAAAGTTCTCTTACCGGCATTTATATTATTCAAGATGACAAATATGTATATGTCAACGACAGATTTGCCAAAATGCATGGCTATACACCAGGTGAAGTGGTGGGAATGGAGTACTGGAAACTTGTCCATCCTGACGAAAGGGAGACCGCCAGGGAGAGAATGGCCAGACGGCTCAGGGGAGAATCAGCCCCTGCTCAGTTTATAGGGGAAAGAATTACCAGTGACGGCAGGAATCTCTGGGTTGATGTAATTACATCTGTAATTGAATACAAGAGTAAGCCAGCTATTATAGGAAATCTGGTAGACATCACCGAGCGCAAGAAACTGGAACAGGAAAGAGAGGCAATGCAGCAAAGAGCGCAGGTCGCCAGCCGCCTGGCTGCGGTGGGTGAGATGGCGGCCGGCATCGCCCATGAAATCAATAACCCCCTCACCGGCGTCATCGGCTATGCCGAGCTGCTGGCATCGCGGGAAGATTTGCCTGAGGATGTCAGGAAAGACCTGGCAACCATAGACCAGGGCGCCAGGCGCGTAGCCGATATCGTGAAACGGCTGCTCATCTTTGCCCGCCAGACCAAGCCCAGCCGCGACTATGTCAGCATCAAGGAGCTGATTGAAAACACCCTGGAATTGAGAGCCTATCAGCTCAAAACCGGCAATATCGCGGTGACCACCGAGTTCGCCCCCGATTTGCCCGCCACCGTGGCTGACGGCGGGCAGTTGCAGCAGGTATTCCTCAATATCATCGTCAATGCCGAGACCGAGATGAAGCTGGCACACGGCAGGGGAAAGTTGCTGATTAAGACCAGGAAGGTTGATAACCATATGCTTATTTCCTTTACTGATGATGGTCCCGGCATCAACAAAGAAAACCTGGAGAAAATCTTCGACCCCTTCTTCACCACCAGGGAGGTGGGCAAGGGAACAGGTTTGGGTTTGAGCATCTGCTACGGCATCATTGCCGAGCACAATGGCAGAATCTGGGCGGAGAGCCAGTTGGGTAAGGGCGCTACCTTCTTGATAGAGCTGCCCATTGTCACTGAAATGGAGAAGACGGAAGACACCGAGCCAGTTGCTGAACCCAGGACGGTCACCAGTGCCCGGATACTGGTGGTGGATGACGAGGAGGTCATCAGGGAGTTCCTGAGCCGGGTGCTCACCGGGGAGGGGCATCAGGTGGAGACGGCGGACAATGCTGCCGAAGCCCTGGAAAAGATGCAGAGCGGGCGCTACCGGCTCATCCTGCTGGACATTAAGATGCCGGGGATGAGCGGTGTGGAGCTGTATTGGCGACTTAAGGGGATAGCCAAATCTTTAACGGACAGGGTGGTGTTCGTCACCGGAGACGTCATGGGGGCAGATACCGAGAAGTTCCTGGAGGAGACCGGCGCCCCGTATATCACCAAGCCCTTCGATAGCACCCGCCTGAAGCAGGAGATGAGGAAGCTGCTCGGTTAGAGAGTTTTCAACTTCATGGCAAGCCCCGCACTTCACTATCCCATTACCAACACTCTCCTGTCATTCTGAGGAGTCCCGACGCAATCGGGACGACGTGAGAATCCCTTCAACAATTACCTGCACTCACCTCTAACTCCCACAAGCTATTGGTGTGGAAAGGGGTAGTGTAGTGAAGGGATCATCACGTCGCTTCGCTCCTCATGATGACAGTGCAGG
>JBBIPA010000030.1:0-25379 GCA_037443085.1 Chloroflexota bacterium
TACATTCGAGTTTACCTTCAAAATCCTTCTGATAGGCCTTGGAAGCTTCAATCCAGTAGGTATTATCAGAGCAATGATGATAAGAGAGAAGTGCAGTCTTTTCACGTTACCACCTCCAAATTCAAACCTCACTTACCATAATAAGCCCTTAAAATAGCGTTGTCACCAGCTCCTTTACGTCATCTGTGCCGGTTTCACGGATATACAGCTTCACCATGGAGCTGGTATCCAGGTACAGAATCATCGCCTGTCCCCGATGACCATAGCTGAAGCGGGCTTGCCTGCCGCCTTTATCGCTCGTCTGGGACGTGGTTTTGCCCCTTCCCAGCTTGCCCTCCCCTTATTCACCATCTGGGAGAGACGAGGACCGCTCCCCACATCTTCAGGCAAAACAATAAGTGCCACTCATTACCTCTATTGGTTATAGTAACCTGCTATCCTTATTTAACCAGAGCCAAATAGTATTTAAGATTGCTTTTTAGATTCCATATGCCAACCTTTGCCATAGCAACACTGTACTGCTGCTAGACAATACCCTGTGCTTCGTTTAGAATAACCGTTACATTAATTTCTTACGGAATTATTACGAAAAACATGCTCGTTATCGGAGTCACCGGAAACTTTGGCACGGGCAAGAGCACAGTCTGCGATATCCTGGTGCAGCTTGGCGCTACCGCAATTAACGCAGATAATCTGGGGCACGAGCTGCTTCAACGCCACAGCCAGACCTACAAGGAGCTGGTCACCGTTTTTGGGGAGGACATCCTGACACCAGCTAGAGAAATCGACCGCAAGAAACTGGCTGCTGCAGCATTCCAAGATGGCAAAGCCCAGGCACGGCTCAATGCCATCATGCACCCCAGGATGTACCAGATTGTGAAGGATATCATCGACCGTCATCGGCAACATGGTAATACCGTATTGGTGCTGGAAGCAGCGCTGCTTATTGAAGCCGGCTGGAAACCTCTGGTAGACCAGGTATGGGTCACCATTGCGCCCGAAGGAGTGATTATCGACCGCCTGCAGAACCAGCGTGGCTTTAACCAGGAGCAGATACTGGCTCGTCTCCACAAGCAGATGCCCGCGGCAGAGAAAGCCAGGCAGGCTGATGTAGTGATAGACACCGATTGCAGCCACGAGGAGCTGAAAGCGAAAGTAGTCAAACTGTGGCAGATGCTGCCTGCCACGAAATAAACTATCACCGAAGGAGGATACCATGGCAAAAAAGTGGCTTATTATCGATGCGCACAATCATTATTTTCCCCAGGACGTGCTGGGCAAACTGGGCACGGCTGACGGCATGGACTATGCGTCAATGGCGAAAGGGAGGACAAATCGCTGCTATGAGTGGGGCAGGTCCATCGAACGCACCATCCAGGTGATGGATGAGGCTGGCGTGGATATGACTCTGATCAACCAGTCCACCTGGTCTCCACTGGGGCTGGAGGCCTGTCAGAAACTCAACTTTGCCTATGCCCGGGTACAGCGCGGCCATCCGGAACGGTTTATTGCCTGTGCCCAGGTGCCGCTTGATGGCAATGCAGAAACGCTGCGCGAGGTCGACCGTGCTGTCGGTGAACTTGGTCTAAAAGTGATGTCTCTGGTGACTTCCACCAATACCATGACGCTGGACTCGGAAAAACTATTTCCTCTCTGGGAAAAACTTAGCAAGCAGGACATACCGGTGGTACTTCATCCTACTACCAGAACACCGCTCTGGGGTGCCAGCTCGTATATGTTGAACGGTGGCGTTGCCCGGGAATATGACTGTGCCAAAGCAGCCGTGGAGGTGCTCGATGTGGTACTCAAGAATTTCCCTGACCTGCGCTTTCTCATGCCGCACCACGGCGGTGGTATGCCCTTTTTGAAGGGCAGGATAACGGCACGTTTTGAACCCGCTGACTGGGAAGTCCCCGGTGACATCAAAGGCATCGCCAAGACGCCGCGACAGATGAAGGAGCTGGGACTGGATAAGGCTTTCGACGAGTATTTCGACAAGCTATACTTTGATACTGCCGGCTCTGGCGGCTGGATGCCCATCACCGAAGCCATAGTGAAAATTGTCCGCACCGACCGTATCTGCTTCGGCACCGACTATCCCTTCGAAATCCATCATGGCAGTGACATCAAGCTGTTCATCGAGGGCATTAAGAAGCTGCCCATTTCCGATACGGAGAAACGAAATATCCTGGGTGATAACCTGAGACAGTTTTTGCGGCCAAGCTAGCAGCTTCAATATAATGACGGGCAAAAGGAGAGCACTATGAAGATCGATATCTACGCGCACTTCATTCCACCGGGCTTGAAAGAGCTGATGTTTAAGAAGCAAAAGACCATTCAGGAACTGAAAACCAATCCCGGCGTTCATGACCTGGGGACCAGGCTGCGCATCATGGACAGGTTTCCCGATGTGATGCAGGTATTGACCGTGCCCGGAGCCACCGTGGATGACCTGGCAGGGCCGGGAGGAGCTGTGGACCTGGCCAAAAAGGTCAATGATGAGCTGGCAGAGCTGGTATTCAAATACCCTGACCGCTTCGTTGCTGCTGCTGCGGTATTGCCCACCAGCAATATCGATGCCTCGCTGAAAGAGATAGACCGCGCCGTCAATGACCTGAAGCTGAGGGGCATATTGTTGCGGATTCCCATCAACGGCAAGCCTGTGGACCGTCCCGAGTTTCTGCCGCTATGGGAAAAGATGTGCCAGCACAATCTGCCGATATGGTGGCATCCCTATAGCAGCCCCAAAAAGGCTGATTATCCTGATGAGACCGAGTCCAAATACATTATCTGGCATCTATGGGGTCTGGTGTGGGAGACTACGGTATCCATGACCCGTTTTGTCTTCAGTGGAGTCATGGAAAAATTCCCCAGCATCAAAATTGTCACTCATCACTGCGGCGCTATGGTGCCGTATTTTGCCGACCGCATCGTCAACCACTACAGCATGCACGAGATGCGCAACAAGGCTAATTACAACGTGGGACTTACTGAAGCGCCCATCGAGTACTTCCGGCGCTTCTATAATGACACCGGTCTGGTGGGGAACACGCCGGGGCTAATGTGCGCCTACCACTTCTTCGGCGCTGACCGTTTACTGTTTGGCAGTGATGCCCCTTTCGATGCTCATCTTGGCGCTTACGGCACCAGAAAAACCATCGAAGCCATCGAGCAAATGACAATTACCGACGCCGAGAAGAAGCAGATTTTCGAAGGCAATGCTCTTAAGCTGCTGCGGCTGACAGCGTAGAGGCCGTCAACAAATGCAAATGCAGGGGCGATTCAGGAATCGCCCCTGCTCTGAGTTCCCATCCACCTCCCGCTTTTTTGACATTATCGGAGAAATAAGTTATATTTTCAATATAGAAACTTTATAAATTGTAATTATATGCCAAAAAAGACTCCCCAGAATGCCTATGCCGAGCAAATCACCTCGATGATCGATGGCTTTGTGCAGATGTGGATTAAATTCGAAGCGATGCTGCACAAAGAGCTGGCTAAAACAACACGGCTGGACAGCCCTGTCACCGTAGACAACCATGGCGATAGCCACTACAGCCTGTTCTACCGCATGAGCAGCGTTATCTACCCCAAACAGCAGCTCACCATGGGAGAGCTGAGCGCTGCCCTTTCCGTGCCCTTCAGCAAGGCAACCCGCATGATGAACTGGCTGGTGGATAGCGGCTATGGCCGGCGGCTTTCCGACCCCGATGACCGGCGAATTGTGCGCGTGGCTCTTACTGAGAAAGGACAGCACCTCCATCAGGCTATCAGCACCTATATGAGAGAGCGAGTGCAGGAACTGCTCTCCACCAGCCTGACTGTGGAAGAAAGGATAATTCTGTTTACCCTGATCAATAAAGTGGCGGCAACGTTGAAGGACGTCGCCCGCTAATTTTTTTTAGCTTCAGATTATTTTCATTTTGAAATAGTATCATGTTACAAAAATATAACACCGCGGTGCAAGCCGCCGGCAAGCATGTCGTCCTGGGCAACTTCAAGCTGGCGCTGTTCCTGGCATTCAAGTCGATCATCAAGGGGAACCGCTGGGCGCTGGTCTTGCTCATCCTGGTCATGGCGTTCAGTTTCGTCAACCTTATCTTTGTATCAGCGCTGATATCAGGAATTATGACTACTATGGACAACCAGATGATCAGCTATGTCTATAGCAACGTGGTCATTGGCCCCCGGGAGGATAAGTACTATATCGAAAAAAGCAGCAGGTTAGAGGAGAAGCTCAGGCAGATTCCGGGCGTGGCATCGGTTACCTCACGCCTGGACTATAGCGCCTTCATTGAATACCAGTGGAAACAAAAGGTGTCACAGAAGGACAAGGGCAAAAGCGGTACCTGGGAAGTGGTTGGCGTTGACCCGGAACAGGAAATGCAGGTGACCACATTGCATAACCAGCTTATCAACGGTAAATATCTCGACGAGTATGACCGTGACCAGATTATCCTAGGCATGGAGATAGCCGGCGGATTGAAAGCCAGGACCGCTGATTTTCTCACCCTGGGTGGAGCCAGTGTGGGTGACAAGGTGCGCCTGACCTACCCCAACGGCGTGCAGCGGGAGTACACCGTTAAAGGAATCGTGTATGCCCGCGAGATGCAACGGGCAGACCGCATGGCAATAGTAACCAGGGAGGAACTGCTCTCGGTTCTGGGCAGGGATATCTACCTGGACCGAGCCAGCCAGATTCTGGTCAGGGCGCAGGATGGTGCCGATGAAGCGGCGCTCATCGCTGATATTAAAGCTACCGGTATCAGAGAGCAGGTAAATAGCTGGCGGGACTATGGCGGCGGCCAGAGCAGCGTGGTTTCCACCTTCGACGTTATCGGCTCGCTTATCGGCAGCGTTGGCCTTATCGTCTCAGCCACAGTGATGTTCATCGTGATTTATATCAATGTTCTTAATAAAAAACGGCAGATCGGCATCCTCCGCGCTATCGGCATACCGGAGATAGCCATTATCGGCTCGTATATCTTCCAGGCTTTCTTCTTTGCGGTGGCCGGTACTATCGTGGGCTGGGCGCTGGTGAACTTTGTGCTGCAGCCGTATTTTCAATTTTACCCGCTGGATTTGCCCATCGGCCTGGTCAGTCTCCACGTCCGCACTATGGCATTAGTAGGCTCTGCTCTTGGCCTCGGCACCGCCGGCGTGCTGGCAGGCCTGATACCTTCGTGGACAATCATGAGGCAAAGCATCATCAGCGTAATCTGGGGAACATAATAACAATGATTATAGCCAGGGAACTGCATAAAATTTATGGCCACGGTCCGGGCGCAACCCATGCTCTTAAAGGGGTTGACCTGACCATCAGAAAAGGAGAATTTGTGGCGATCATGGGCAGAAGTGGCTCCGGCAAATCCACGTTATTGCATCTGCTGGGGCTGCTCGATAAACCAACCAGCGGGGAAATCGATATTGATGATATTGATGTGCTGAGGCTCTCGGAAAGAGAGAAGGCAAGGTTCCGATTAGAAAAGCTGGGCTATGTGTTCCAGGAATATTCCCTGATAGGAGAGCTGACTGCGCTGGAGAACGTGTATTTGCCGTCGGTATGCCTTAACCGGAATAACGGCTACAAAAAATATGCCAGGGAGTTACTGGATATCGTGGGGTTGGGGGAGAGGTTGACACACTATGCCGGCGAGCTTTCCGGCGGCGAGCAGCAGCGGGTGGCTATCGCTCGCGCCCTGATAAACAAGCCGGGCATACTGTTTGCCGATGAGCCTACCGCCAGCCTGGATGCCGAGTCATCGGTAACCGTCCTGAAGCTATTCAAGAAGCTCAACAAAGAATTGAAACAGACCATCGTCATGGTTACCCATGAGCCTGACGACGAGGTCTATGTCGACCGTGTTATCAGGCTGAGCAACGGCCTTATTTTAGACGCGTAATCTCCCCCCGGTGAAAACGTAGGGGCGCGCCCCCTGCAACAAATGCCTTACGGCTTATTCGCCGGGGATGGAGTGGGCTTCCCCCATTCACCCAGCTCCACAGCCACGGTTATTTGTTGATTACCACGGTGTATTGCCAGCGACACTTTATCCCCTGGTTTCTTGCCATTGAAGTAGCTGAGCAAATCCTCCACTTTGGTCAGCGGTACATTATCTACCGAGGTTATGATATCACCGCCGGCATTGGGCTCCCGCTGAGCATTACGTCCACTTTCTTTCAGCCCCGCTTTCTCAGCCGGGCTCCCGGGGAATACGGCGACAACGTATACGCCACTTTTCACCGACAAGCCCAGCTTATTAGCTAATTCCTGGTCGATTGCCCTGCCTTCGATCCCCAGCCATGGGCTTTTGACCTCGCCACCTTTGACCAGCAACGGAAGCCGCAATTTAGCAGTGTTAATGGCTACGGCGAAGCCAATATTACGCGATGAAGACTCGATAGCGGTATTAATGCCAACAACTTCTCCCCTGGAATTAAGCAGCGGGCCTCCAGAGTTGCCGGGATTAATGGCGGCATCGGTCTGAATCACGTTAACGATAGTCCGACTGGAGGCACCCGGCAGCGACCTGCCCACACCACTGATTATGCCTACGGTTATCGAGCCTTCCAGCCCGTAGGGAGAACCCAGGGCAATAGCCATCTGCCCCGGCTTAACATTATCCGAATTGCCTAAAGGCAAAAAGGTAATTTTACCAACCTCGCTGGCATTCACCTGCAGTAGCGCCAGGTCATTTTGCGGGTCGGTGCCCACTATTTTAGCTCCGACCTTGATATTATTATATAAGGCAACGCTAACCGATTTGGCTTTTTCAACAACGTGGTAATTGGTCAGGATATGCCCCTCCCCATCGATAAAAAATCCCGAGCCCTGTCCCCTTTCGCGAGGTGTACCCTGAAACGGATCAGTGGGGCTTGAGCCGGCTTCCAGAGTGGTTACTACTTCCACTACAGCAGGTATACTTCGCTCATACAGTGATACCACGGCATTCTCGTCGAAAAGCGGAGTGACTACAGTGGTGCCGGATACAGATGGACTGCTGGCTGCCGGAGCCTGTGGAATGCTCTGTATCTGACTGACGCTGGCGCAGCCAGCCAGAACCATTGCCATGAGCATAACAGCCACCAGCAGGACTGAAATCTTGCTGTACCGTCCCAGCTTATCTGATATTGTAGAATATACAGTTTTCATATTCAGTTTCATAGAGGTCTCCTGTTTTAATTAATACTTAATACATTATACAAAGAAAAGTTAAGAAACTATTAAAACCGCTCCGAAAGCCAGGATTTCCTATTGAGTTCGCCCAGTTATTAGGAACATGGACTAAAATATGAGAGAATATCGTCCGGAAAGGGGAAACATGAAAGTAATTGGCATCGTGGGCAGCCCTCGCAAGAACGGCAATACGGAGCTATTAACCGCTCATACCCTCAGGGCGATAGCGGAGGAAGGAATAGATACGGAACTTGTCTCGCTGGCCGCCCTGGATATTAAGCCATGCAATGCCTGTATGGTTTGCACCAAAGAGGAACAGTGTTCTATCAAGGATGACTTGTTCCCTATATACCTGAAAATGAAGGAGGCTGACGGCATCATCCTGGCTTCGCCGGTATACTATGGTTCGGCTACCGCACTGATCAAGGCACTCATGGAGCGAGCGGGTTATATCTCTCGCCATAATGGCGAGCCGTTCAGCGGCAAGGTTGGCGGCCCCCTGGTGGTAGCGCGGCGGGCAGGGCATAATTTCACCCTGTCACAGCTCACCTTGTGGTTTCAAATCCTCGGTCTGGTGGTACCCGGCTCAACATACTGGAATGTAGCCTTCGGCAGGGAAAAGGGGGAGGTAACCAATGACGAAGAAGGCATGAAAACGGCCTGGAACTTTGGCAAAAACATCGCCCGGGTAGCAAAGAAGCTCAAGAGTACTTAGCAGTATTTTATTTAGTTGGCATCAGTTATAAAGGAGTATGGAAATGCAGGGAAGAACAGTTAAGGATACCGCTGTCATCACGGCACAGGTAATGGGGCCGCCGGATGTTAACATAGCCGGAAACATCCACGGCGGTGCCATTATGAGACTGATAGATACTGCTGCCGGGGCAGTAGCCATGAGGCACGCTCGAGCCAATGCAGTTACCGCTTCTATTGACCGCCTGGATTTTCATTATCCGGTCTATCCAGGAGACCTGGTCACCTGTAAAGCCTGCCTGAACCTGGTTGGGAAAACCTCGATGGAAATCGGGGTAAGGGTAGAAACAGAAGACCTGATGACAGGCGAGATACGCCATACGGCTTCAGCCTACCTTACCTTTGTTGCCCTGGATAAATCAGGCAGACCTATGCTGCTACCGCCACTCATCCTGGAAACTGAAGAGGAACGCCGGCGCAACCAGGAGGCACAGATTAGAAGAGAAGCGCGACTGCGGGAAAGGCAGAGCAAAAAGGGGAGGTAAACCATTTTTACCAGCATCCTTTATTTAAGAGCCACATTTCGCCACAGTCATAGCTGGAGTCCGCCATCGTGGCGTTGAACCCGGCAGAGTCAAAGTGCCTCATCGCCAGGGCAACACATGTCGCCTCATATGACACTAAAGCCATCAGCGAGCTTTTCTACGAGAAGCCGGGAGAGGCAGCGAAGTGTATTAAGATGGCACCATGGATTTGGCAAACAATCTATTATTATTCATACTGTAATCATACCAAAGTATGATAGCGAGGTGCCGCTATGTCGAAGACAACCAAAATAGCCATCAGCCTTCCTGATGAGCTGCTTAGCGCGGTGGAGCAGGAAAGAAGTGTAAGCGGCGAGAGCCGAAGCGAGCTGTTTCGCCGGGCGGTAGCGATGCTTTTGCGCCGTCGCCAGGAACAGGAGATGAGCGAACAATATATCCGCGCCTATAAGCAGATGCCTGAGACCAGAGAGGAGATTGCAGCGGCTAGCCATGCTGCCAGCACTATCTTAGCCGGGGAGTCCTGGTATAAAGAGAGGCGAGATATGGTGGGCAGAACTGGAATCCCCTATTGGGAAACGCCCGGTGGTGCTCCTTTCCCCGGACGAGGCTTATACGGTGCGCTCGCTGGTGATTGTAGCACCGGTCACTACACGAATCCGCAACATTGCTACTGAAGTCCCTCTGATGGTTGAAGATAGTATGCCTCAAGAGTGCGTGGTTAATCTGGACGTTATCACTACCATACCCAAAGACTGTCTCCGCAATCGGCTTGCTTCGCTGATCCCCTGAAAGTTGAAAGAGGTGGAAACGGCTGTCCGTTTTGCACTCGGATTAGAGCAATAAACGGGCGCCGTCTGGCATAGTCTTCGATGGTGCTGCCTTCCAGCGACTTCACCGTGACCACGGCAACCTCGGCGCCAGTATCTTTTTCCAGCTGTTCTCTGGCCTGGCTGGATAGCAGACCGGCGAAGTCATTCACATAACCCTGCGGACTGGGGAAGTTCTGGGCAAATACGGCGCTGGTTGCCAGAATCAACAGGCTGACCAGAAAGATGATACCAGGGCTGACCCGCGCGCTTCATTTAGAACTCGACCTTGGTCGCCTTATCCGCTCCGGACACAGACTTAAAATATTCCTTCTCGCCGAAGCCGAACATCCCGGCGATCATATTGGCAGGGAATGTCTTTACCGAGGTATTGCAAGTACGCACCAGGTCATTGTGGTTCTATTGATAACCTACACCAACCAGTAAAATTGTAATCCTTCGATGTGGACACACTATATGTATGATGTATACACATCGCCAATCCGGTGACAGACGCTATTTCTTCAATTCCTTCCCCACGCTGAATGCCCTGGCTACGGTGTCACCCAGAGCCCGGTAGCGAGGATGGTCGTCACCGTAATAGACCAGGGGCTTTATCTTGGCGGCATCGGGCTTGCCATCGGCGAGACAACTGTCGGAGATATGGGTCTCCTCAATTTTGCCCACGATGAGGTCCTGGACGCCCAGGTGCAGCATGTGCATCACCCTGCATTCCAAATTCACAGCACATTGCTCAATCATCGGTGCCGTCTGCAGCTTGCCATAAAACACCTTGAAGCCGCAGGCATCCGCCTTATTCACCTTGGCGCCGGTAGTAAGACCGCAGTAGTCGGTTTCCTTTACCATGTCCACCGTGGGCAGGTTAACGGAAAAGGTTTTATTCTGCCTGATTCCCTTGTTGGTATATTTGAAATCCTGCATGGCGATGATAACCATGGGCGGCTCCCAGTTCACCGCGCCACCATAGCACAGAGTCATGAAATTGGGCTTGCCATCAACATTCGCCCCGATGAGAAACACCGGCATGGGATAGTAGCTAAACCTCTGGGGACCTAGCTGGGCTTTAGACATAGTATCACCTCCTTAATGGATACAGACTGGAAAAGTTTATCACAGTGGAGGGTTTAAATAAATGTGGCTTACCAGGTATGTCTGATGGCATCCCTGGCGCAGACGCTGTGGCAGTTCACTGCCTGACCGCAATTGCGGAAGCCGGGACAGCCAGTAGCGATTTTTTTCCTTAACTCTTCTTTCACCATAGCCCTGGGCTTGCCGCTCTCATCATTGGCAACGACAAACAGCCCGGCGGGGCAGGCGGTGACACACTTGTTGCAGCCGTCGCATTTCGCAGTGTCCACACTAATAAAATACTCTCCAGTGCCATCGGAATAGCCATAGTTCACCTTCATGCCACCTGTTTCCACACCTTTCAGCCGTTCCGTGGCAAAGATAGCAGCGCCCAGAGCACCGATAATCTGAGGGTCTTCGCTGAGCAGCGGCTCCATGCCCACTTTCTCCTTAATCTTGGCGACCATGCCCTTGTTCTTGGAAATGCCGCCGCTGATGCTGAAGTCTTTCTGTATGGACACGCGCTTGAGCAGATTAAGACAGCGGGTGGCAATAGCCTCATGTAAACCCGCCAGGATATCGCTCTTGGCCACACCCTTGCGCAGGTTGTTGATGGCATCAGTCTTAGCAAACACAGCGCAGATGGTATTGAAAGAAATCGCAGATTTTGATTCTAGGGACACATCGCCAATCCTGGTCAGTGGAAGATTGAGCACCTCGGCAATCATCTCCAGAAAACGCCCGGTGCCGCCGGCACATTTATCATTCATGACGAAATTGGTCACCTGCCCTTTTCCGTCAATGCTGATCGCCTTGCAGTCCTGTCCGCCCATATCCAGGATGGTGCGCACCGAGGGAAAATAGTAGTTCACACCGCGGGCATGAGCGCTTATCTCGGAAACATTTTCATTGGCAAAGGGCACCAGTACCCTACCATATCCTGTGGCTACTACATAATCGATATCCTTGAGAGACAGGCCGGTCTTCTTCAACATCTCTGCCATCACCATCTCAGAGGTCTTGACGCTTTCTGGACCGGTATCGCCGATGAAACAGGTCAGGATACGGCCGTCCTTAAGGATCACGCCTTTCGCCGCCCTGGATCCGATATCAATGCCAGCAACAATCATCCTGGTTAAGTTCCTTTTTCCAGAGTTTCTTTGGATACTATAGCTGCGCCTAATGCCGCCACCGCCTGAGGCGACTCGGGTACCAGCAAAGCAAAACCAAACTCCTGCTCGAAAACATGCACCAGTCCCTTGTTCAAAGCCACGCCACCGGTAATAGCCACATCCTTCTTAATACCGATTCGCTTGCACATGGTCATAATGCGGCTCACTACCGAATAGAAAATACCGGCGATGATATCCTCTTTGGGCGTGGGAGGCACGCGATGGACATGCGAAATAACCTCGGACTCGGCAAAGACAGCGCAGGTATTGGTGACATCAGCACGGTTCTTTGCCTTAAAAGAATGAGCCGACATTTCTTCCAGCGACATCAGCATCAGCTTCGCCATCTGCTGCAAGAAAATGCCGGTGCCGGCAGCGCATTTATCATGGTTGGCATAGTCGCTGAGCTTCCCCCGCTCATTGAGCTTGACCACGGTGCTGCTCTCGGCGCCAATGTCTATGGCCAGTTGCACCGAAGGCAGCAAATGATGCAGCCCCCGCGCCAGGCAGGTGGTCAGCCCTTTCTGCTGATGACTGAAGGAAACTGATTTAGCGCCGATGCCGGTGGCGGTGATATAGAGGTTGCTATCGAACTGAAGCCCCGTTTGTTGCAGTGCCTGCTCGATGGCAGCTTTAGCACTGGCTTCAGCATCATCTCCAGAGGTAATAACTGCTGAGGCTAGAATGCCAGTGCCATCAAGCACCACGGCCTTGGTGGTCTGGCTGCCCACGTCCAGCCCTACAGCTTTTTTGACTTCCATAGTGCCACAAGAATTAGCGCTCCTCGAGAAGCTCGAAGAACCGCTCCAATTTCTCCCTTATTTCTTCCTTAGAGTTGATGGTGGGGTCAACCAGGTCGCAATCCACCGTCAACATGGGTATATCTATCTCATTGAGGACATCTTTAAACAGCTTGATGGTAGCACAGGTATGGCGGCAGCCGATAAACGCCCAGTACACTGCACCGTCAACCTTATAATCCCTGGCAATCTGCACCACCTCATCCAGCATCTGCTTGCTCAATGGCCCGTACATGGTGCGGCTCTCCGGGATCAGGAAGGACTTCTTCGCCACGCTCTCCAACGGCTTGGAGGGGTCAAGCCCACCCTCCATCCACAGGGTAAATAAAGGCTCCACCACGCTCACCGCACCATACTCCTGGGAAATCTTTTCCAGGAAGCCACTCATGTACATAGGCGGGATAAACAGGGTCATGATGCGGAAACGCTCTTTGCCCACCGCTCCCTTGCCAGCCTTAACCATGGCAGCCAGCTCATCGCGCAGCGTTTCCAGATATTCCGTGGCCTCAGGCTGACCGGGGAACATATAGTCCACCGAGAGCAGCTTCAGATAGCCCTGGTAAGGGAATGGAGAGGGAACTGCCTTGCGTAGCTCACTGATTTCCTGCAACAGCTTGATGTGCTCATCCATCCGAGCCACCATTTCAGACAGTCGGTCCCAGTTCATCTTCTTGCCCGAAAGTTGCTCCAGGAAGTCGATCATCCGCCCCAGTTCACCGACAAAATAATCTACCTCTGGTTTAGTACGCTGGAAGGGACGGTCCAGGAAAAAGCCAGGGCAATCATTGAGCTTCATTACCAGCTCACCGCTCTTGGCGGAGTTATCGCAGATGAGACTGGACCAGAGCATAACATCGGGGCGGGGCAATGCTTTGAGCAGGAAGGCACCGGCCAGACCACGATGGGGAGAACAAATTTCCGGAGCCAGCCCCAGTTCAGCACCACCAGCCAGCAGCTCCGCCTGCTCACCCAGAAACATAGCTGCCATCCAGGTGGTCAGCTCGGTATGCATGGGGACTATGTCCATGGCATAGAGAATCTCGGTGGGGAAGAACACGGTATGAGCCGCCACGAAACCGCCTTTTTGGGGCGCCTCGAGCAGACGGGTAAAGTAGGTAGCCAGCATCTTATAGTATATGGCATCGCTCTTCTGCAACTCCGGGCGTGCCGGGTTCATCCTTAATATCAGGCGGCTGGCCCGCACAATAGCGTTGATTTTGTCAGTTCTACTTTCAGCGACGGTCACTTTCTCTTTGCCTCCAGCATTTCCAGAAATGCCTGCACCCTGGTCTGTATCTGACCCGAGCCAGGGGTGCCATACTCTACATCCAGTGCCAGCACCGGCACACCTACCTGACCAAGTTTTTCCCGTAATAATGGCAAATCATGAGCATAGGAGACACAGTACCTGATAATCTGGCTGACAACGCCATCCACATTGAAATCACGGGCAAGGGCGATGATGCGGTTAAATCTGTCATCTGACGGCACCATGCGGGCGCAGGGGAAATTATTGAGGTAGCGCCGGGATAGAGAGAGCAGCGGCGGCTCACCCTTCTTGAGTAACACCGGGTCAGACCAGTAGCGGGTGCTGGTGCAAAGTTCATCCGCAACCACCAGCCCTCCCTGCCCCTCGATACACCTGACGAACTCCGGATTAGCCATGACGCTGCCCACCAGCATTAACCGTGCCCTGCCTTTATAGCCGTTGCCTGACTTCTCGATTTCAGCCAGCAGTTCCTTGAGATAGTTATTAAATAGCTCCTTAGGCATGCGGAAGCTGGCGTCGAGCACTTCCATGGTCTCAGCGCCGGTAACCGGCGGCGCATCCAGCTTGCGAAAATCATAGAGCTTTTTCAGCAGCGCTCTCGATTCATTGTAGACACCGATGGATTTGACCAGCGCCTCGTCGGTAATCTTAATGCCCAGAAATTCCTCCAGGCGCTGCTGAAACTCAACTACTTGCTGATAGTACAACTCATGCGCCGGCTCAGTAGACTTACGGGGAACGGTAATCACCTGGTGAAACGGTGTGCCGATGTAATGCCTCCACAAATCGAAAAGGCGGCGGGCGCCATCACAGGTGGAGCCGCCAACCACACCATCAAGAAACTCATAGCCTCCCCTCAGTCCAAGCTGGAGACAGCTTCGGGAGAAAGAGCAATTATTTATATAGAAATAGGCATTGCCATCATCCAGCTCTACCTCTTCGGAATAGCCGGTAATGCGTATCGGCAGGATTCTAGCAGCATGAATGACTTCTTCAGGAACATAGGTACAGAACCAGCCGAAGACCTTCTTACCCTGCTGCTTCAAATCCAGTATCTGGGTGGTCTTGGGGAAAGTCTTATTTACCTCACGGAACAGGTCAAGGCTCTTTAGCGTGACATTACTCTTCTGCGCAACAACCATTCTCTGGTACCTGAAACGGGCGGTAGCATCGGATTACATAGTACCTGAAGCTATCCCTGCTTCAGAAAACGCCGCCAGCCCACTAAAAATCTATATTATAGCCATCAAACGCTATTTTGCCAAATTTATCTCCGGATGAAAGCCAACCAGGATAGCTCCGGGACCAGCCCCATATCCCATAACCGGGCTGTAGTCAGAGACAGTCAGGCTCAGGCATTTAAAGTGCTGCTTCAGCATGTCGGTAAACTGGTTGGCCATGCCGATATCATCTGCATGGTTCACCATGAAATGCAGGGCATCTGTTCTGGCGTACTCCTTAATCAGGTTGACCAGTATCTCCAGACCATCATCCCGGTTCCTGGTCCGTTCCACCATTTCAATCTTACCATCATCGGTAATCCGGTTAATCGGCTTGATATTGAACAGGGAGGCAATCCGGGACCCCATCTTGGACATGCGGCCGGTGCGGTAGACGTAGCGTAACGTGTCCAGCATCATCACTCCGTTTGTCTGCTGACGCACCTTCTCAGCGAAGACAGCTACATCATCCAGACTCATGCCTTTAGCAGCGGCTTTAGCTGCCGCCAGCACCACCAACCCCTGAGCGCCACCGACCGCCCTGGAATCCATGATTCGGATGATGGTCTCAGGGAATTTTTCCTTAACCAGCTCTGCCGCCAGTGTCGCCGTCTTACTGGCAGCGCTCAATACCGAAGACAGGGTAATGAACAGAATATTCTGAGCTTCCCTGGCTATCTTCTCATACTCACTAAGCAGGTAGGCCGGGGTCAGCGCCGAGGTAACAAATCGGTCCGGGTCTTTCTTAATAAGCTGATAAGCATCGGTAGCACTGAGCGTTACGCCATCAACATATTCCTTGCCATCATAATAGATATGTGCCGCCGGAACGACTTTTATCTGATATTGCTCCGCGACATCTCTGGCAACACAGGCAACCGTATCCGTCATCACCAACACTTTTGACATACTATTTCCCCTCCATACTCTTTTTTTAATATTATGTAATATTATTTACGAAATCAGATAGCCCCCGTCAACAAAAACGACGCTGCCGGTGATATAGCTGGCTAAATCAGATGCCAGGAACAATGCCACTCTGGCAACGTCATCAGCCTGACCCATACGTCCCAGCACCATGCGAGCCATGAACGCCTTTAACTGTGCCCTGCCCTCGCCCGTCCCCTGGCCACCCACAGTGGAAACTACACCCTCAGTTAAAATACCACCCGGGGCAATGGCATTCACCCGGATATCGTGCTGCCCCAGTTCCAGCGCCAGGCTTTTGGTGGCAGTGAGCACCGCGCCTTTAGTGGCATCATAGGCAGAGAGACCTCTGGCTGAAGGATGCACCGCATCGATAGATGCCAGATTAATGATGCAGCCGCCTTTTTTCTGCACAATCATCTGCCGGCTGGCCTCGCGGCTGCACAGGAAAATGCCTTTGATATTCACTGCCACCACCCGGTCCACATCAGCAGCGCTCATCTGCACCAGCGGCACGCGTGGATAGATGCCGGCATTGTTCACCAGGATATCCACACCACCCAGCTTAGTGGCAACATTGCCTACCATGCTGCTCACATCTGTCTCACTGCTCACATCACACTTAATGGCAGTTGCCTGGTAGCCGAATTCTGCCAGGTCCTGGCACGCCTTTTCGGCTGCATGGGCGTCAATATCAGCAATAACTATCGCAGCACCCGCCTCGGCAAGACGATAGCAGATAGCAAAACCGATACCCATAGCACCGCCGGTGACTATGGCACATTTGCCTTGAAGAGAGAGAAGCTCACTGAGCGGCCTGAATTTTTTACGCTCCGTCACCTCAGTTCTGTACCTCGCATAACTAGGCATTATATAGCACCAGACAAGCAGGATGCAAATTGCTCATCTTGAGATTGTGGGAGATTTAGAGATTAGAATTGGGGATTTGCGGTGCGGGTTGGTAACGCAAGAGGCATCAGCATTCTTTACTCAGGTTTTCTTCCATCAATTGAACCAGCCGGCTGTTTTCATCGTCGGTGAGGGTGATGTTACTTTCCAGCTTGTGGAGAAAGTCATCCATCTCGGGAAACTGGTTGGCTAAGCTGGCAATCCTGACGTTTTGCTGATGTATGGCCTCGTCGATTTCGGAAAGGTCCAGATTGAGATTGAACCGCCTGTTGAGAAAGTCAACGGTTTTACGGTGTGCCCTGGGGTCTCCCGTAGCGAGCAAGTAAAACGGCACCGGCACCCATATGGCAGCCCCCCTGATATTCCTGCGCCGGGCTACCCAGAGGAGATAAGAGCTTATGGTTGGCCTCTGCCCTGGCGGCGTTTCATAATCGAGGTCACGGGCAAGGTCGTAGTGACCTAATACTGATTTCATTTCGGGAGAATTAGCTGTGGTTAAAAGCATGCGAGGTGTGGTATGTGCTGCCAGAGTAACCATGCCGCCTATAGTGTAGATTTCGGCAATACGACCAACCTTTTCAACAACATCTAAAATGGTATTGAGAAATTTATACCACTCTGTCCGGGGTGAATTGCCCTGGAAAATCACCAGCTGCTGGTCGGGACAGTAGTAAAACTTGCTTTCGGGAAATTGGGCGATATTGTCTTCTACCAGTACACCGCCGAGCTGGAAAAATCCTTCAGGCTCGATTTCGCAGAATAGCCTGCCGCCAAGTTTTTTATTCAGATGGCCAATTACCGTGGGGCCCAGCCTGCCCGCATCTTCCATCCATGATACCAGCAGGGAGCACTGAGGCAGCTTCGGTTCGCTGTAGAACTTGCAGGGAGAATGCCCGGTCAATTGCCGCCTTCCTTGGTGCTTTTCTTGAAAAACTTATCGACATCATCCAGGATTTTTCTCTTATCGTCTTCAGTTATTGTCCTGGCATTCGCCGGGCGGGCCGGGCTGATATGTTTTAGCTTATCGAGCTGTTCTTTGGCTTCTGGAGGTAGCTCGTTGTATAGCCTGTCTATCTCCTGCTCATTGCGCTGGGCAAACTCGGTGATATCTTTCAGGTCGACACTCACTCCCAGCGCCGCAGTCAACACCTCCAGCACTGACTTGGATGCCTTGGGATAAAGTATGGGGAATCCCTGGAGATAGATGGGTATCTCACCCATAACGCAGATTGCCTCGATGCCCCTCTTCCGCGCCACCCCCAGCAGCAATCCGTTGAGTCCGGTGATATTGCCTTCCCCGCTTCTGCCTTCGATATCCGACATGAGCACAGCATTGTCATAGCTCCTCGCCTCGGCGACGAGGTGTTCCATATTGGGCACTGCCCAGACCCTCGACCTCATGGAATGATGGATGGAGGCGACAGCAGCCCCTGAGGTGAACACCTTGCGACAGCCGAATTTCAATGCCACGTCCAGGACCAGGTTAGCCATATGGTAGGCCTTGGTGCCTTCAGCATACACCTTGCCTTCCCAGGAAGGCTGCTCATCGGCAATGAAGAACAGCAGGTCTCTGCTATCAGTTTTTTTGAAGAAGAACCTGTTGCTGGGGAATTCCAGCTCTTTCAGCTCACCGTGCCGGATTAGCAGTTTCCTGGGGTAGAAGAAATGCCAGGGCTCGATTTCGCCGAATTCCTCCGCCTCCAGCAGCCTTCGCAACGTATCCACCGCCAGCAGCCCGATATTGCCGATTCCAGGCCAGCAGGCGACCAGTACGGGGTTCACCAGCGCAGGTTCCTTGTACAGTCTGATTGCCATAAATTATCCTGTTCCAATCGAGGCACCAGAACATGGTGCACAATAGATTATATACCATCTGGGGATGTGGGCAAGCAATTGCAGCTAAATGCAGGAGCCAATCTAAAGGTCATTAACCAGTTAAGTTGGCATTGCTGGCGTAGCGGAGCAATCTGTGGGTCTTTCCTTCAAATTAAACGATTGCATGTGCCCCGATTTCATCAGGACTTGCATGGCAACTCGAAAGGTTGCCTGGGTGGTGCTGCACCCCGCCAGGACATAAGGGATTTAACCCATAATTTTTGCTCATGCCTGGTTAGTCCTTAGCTTCTGACTCAAGCACCACTCTGGCATCAACGGCTACGGCACCATCTTTGTAGGCGAATAGGGGATTGAGGTCCATCTCCTTGATTTCGGGGGTCTTCTCCATGAAATCTGATATTTTCAATAGCATATCTTCCAGCACGGTGATATTAGCTGGCTCTGAGCCACGGTAGCCTTCGAGCAAAGGATAGCCTTTTATCTCATGTATCATCTCATTGGCATCCCTTCGAGTTAGAGGAACAATCCTGAAAGCGACGTCCTTGAGCACCTCAACCCAGACACCGCCGAGGCCGAACATAAGCACCGGGCCGAACTGGGCGTCCTTGGTCATGCCGATGATGACCTCGGTGCCGGGCCTGGCCATATTCTGTACCGAAACCCCCTCTATCTGCGCCTTGGGAACCTTCTGCTTGACTGAGTCCATGATGTCTTTGTAAGCTTTGGCTACCTCGTCTTTGTTTTTCAGCCCCACTTTGACACCACCGGCATCGCTCTTGTGCGAAATATCAGGCGAGGCTATTTTTAATACCACGGGAAAGCCGATCTTCTGACTGAAGTCGACAGCCTCTTTTTCTGATGCTGCCAGCTTGATTTCAGTAGTGGTGATGCCCACCTCTTTGAGCAGTTGCTTAGACTCAATTTCCGTGAGGACTGTCCTGCCCTCTTTCCTGGCATTGCTGATAATTTCACTCTTGCTCACCGATATATTCCCTCCTTTCACATTTTAGACATAAAGAGACCTGCCTGTGGTCGGCTGACAGGTCTAAAGACCTGTCACTACATTTCTCTATTGCAGGCTATT
This sequence comes from Chloroflexota bacterium, assembly GCA_037443085.1. Lineage (GTDB taxonomy): Bacteria > Chloroflexota > Dehalococcoidia > GIF9 > UBA5629 > JBBIPA01. Next base: position 19,529 of record JBBIPA010000030.1, read on the forward strand.
AAGCATCATTGCCGACGATAGCCACGCTCACCGTCGCAGCACCGGGAGCACCACCCTGGTTATGGGTCATGCCCAGCCGCGGATTTTTCACCTGGCGCGGACCAGCTTTGCCCTGAAGCTGCTTGTATACCTCGTACATCATCCGCAGCCCACTGGCGCCGACAGGGTGACCGAAACATTTCAAGCCGCCATCAGTATTGATGGGCAGCTTGCCCTGCAAGGTGAACGTTCCCGCTTCAATATCGTCTCTGGCTCGGCCGATGGGGCTGAACTGCATATCTTCATAGATGGTCAGCTCGGTAATGGTGAAGCAGTCATGCACCTCGGCGCAGCTTATCTCCTCCTTGGGATTTTTGATTCCGGCTTCCTTATACGCCAGTATGCCAGCATGGCGTGTTTCCTCCACATGGGCGAAGTCATATACCTGGCTGAGAAAACCCTCGCGAGGTCCCTGGCAGATGGTCATGGCTTTGATATAGATGGGGTCAGGCCGGAATTTCCTGGCCATATCGGCGCGGGTGACGATGGCAGCGGCAGCTCCATCGCTGACGCCGCAGCAGTCAAACAGTCCCAGAGGGTAGGCAATCATGGGAGCATTGAGCACCATCTCCTCGGTGATCTCCCGCTGGAAATGAGCCTTGGGAGACCTTGCTCCGTTATAGTGGTTTTTCACCGATATCTTCGCCAGCAGCTTCTTGCCTTCTTCAACGCTCAGACCATGCTTGGCAAAGTAGCCGGTGGCCATCATGGCAAACTCAGCCGGCGGCGTATCACTTGGTATTCTATAACTCCATGAAGCGGTAGGCCTTACCTGCGGTAATCCCATAAAACCAGTGTCCTTTAATTTCTCTGCACCTACTGCCAGTGCGATGTCAACCACTCCGGCAGCCACGGCATAGCAGGCGCCACGTAATGCTTCTGAGCCAGTGGCGCAGGCATTCTCTACATGAGTAAATGGTATATATCCAAGCTTCAGAGGACTGGCAGCGATTTGTGCTGTTTCACCTGCCCAAACAGTTCCCCACCATGCCGCTTGAATGTCTTCGGGGCCAACACCGGCATCCTCATAGGCCTCGTACACCGCATCTACCATCATATCCTCAATACTCTGTTCCCAGTTCTCTCCGAACTTGATACAGCCCATGCCGATTATAGCAACTTTATTTTTAATGCTTTCCATAGTTCACCATCCTTCTTGCTCGTTTGTCAATTTCGACTACCTTGCCGGGCGACATTTCCACCAGTAGTTGTAAATGCCGCTGACATAGTAGAGTTTTCTGAAAGTCAGTTCGATAGACGTGCCCACTTTGCATTCGGCAGGGTCGCGGTCGGTCATATCTATCAGCATCCTGCCGCCGCCTTCGAAGTCAAGCACTGACACCGTAACCGGCGGGTCGATACTTGCCATGACATGGTCATGGCAGAAGGAAAAGAGCTTGGCTTTTTTATCCAGGAATGAATAGTTGTCAAAATTATCCTTGGCGCGGCAGGTGACACAGACTCTCTGCGGAGGATATTGTGGCGTACCGCAATTTTTGCACCTGACGCCGCACAGGCGAAGCTCCTTCTCATTTTCTCTCCACTGCGCCTGAGTTGCCGGCTGGCGATACTCGATAGCAGGGCGTGGTGCTGGTTGTATGGTAATCAGCTCCCGCCAGCGCAGATAGCGGTTATAATTGGTGAGCGGTCTCTTCGAGGCCAAATGGCCTTTTACCCCTCGCCGGCTGCCCTTAGCCTTCTCCACAGCATCGGTAGTCGTGATGCTGAACACATCACAGCCATTACCGTAGCTGGCAAACAGTATCTTACTGCCGGCCTTAGCGTCTTCGAGGGCTTCCACCAGGCTCATCAGCGCCATGGCCGAGCCGGTATCTCCTACAGTGGAGAACAGGGCATCTTTTGATTGCGCCTTGGGGTCAAAGCCAATTTTCTTGACCACCCCCCCCAACTGGCGCTGGTTGGGAATATAAAGCACGCAGCTAGCGAAATCCTTGGGAGTCAGGCTCCACTTCTTCATAGCGCCAGAGACTGCCAGTGGAACCACCCTGGTATAACCTTCATCAACGATGAACCTGTCCTCGGCAGAGCGGACGAAGAGGTCACGGTCCGAGCGCCAGTGGTCTTGCAGCTCTTCGTAGATGGAATGGCTACCTTCAACCTCAGCAAGCACTCCCTTATCGCCCACCAGCACCGCGGCGGCGCCATCGCCAAAATTCATCTCATTGGCACCGGCGGGATAACCCAGGCGTGCCTCCGAGGCGACTACCAGTATACTTCTGACTGAGCCGCTTTTCACGGCATCCACAGCAGCCCTCAGGGCATTGGTACCGCTGCGCACCGAGCCGCCAAAGTCCATGGTAACAGCATCTTTCCTGATGCCGAGCACGGTGGCAATAGTAGCGGCGACCTGCTTGTCTTTGTAGGGTGCGGTGGTTGAGGCAAAGAACAAGCCATCAACACTTTCCGGGTCGATTCCTTTGATGCAGTCCATGGCTGCTTCTACGCCCATGCTCAGGCTGTCCTCATCATAGTTGGCTACAGCCTTTTCTCCCGGCGCTGGCGGCGCATCCCAGGCGCGGGCAATTTCAGCTCGACTCAAGCGATAGAGCGGCACATAGGCACCGTACGCAGTAATCCCTGCCATTTTTCGTCTATCTCCTTTCGCGTATTTTATTGTCGGTTAGAACATAAAGAAATGCCAAGCAGGCAAATTGAGAGGCTGGTTACCGGTAAACTTGTCTTTCACATGGACGAATACCAGAAATGTGTGCTTCAGTTAAGCCGAGCCATTATGCCTAATGCTGCGATAAAAGTCAAACTCTGTTGGGGTTCATACGATTTGTGATAGCGAAATTTATTATTATGAGCGGAATAAGGTACCTATGAGTTACTAACCACACGATAGGCGTAGTTGCCTACTTCTTCTGTGACAGGAAGTCGTACATATGCCCCACACTCCATTCCAGTAACACCTTGCCGAATTCCTCCAGGCCTTTATCCAGGGGATAGCGCTGGAAAGAAACCCTGGCGATAGTTTCTTCTCTGGTCCAGCCTTTATTAAGGGCGTCCTTGATTTTGTCGGTGCATTCCTGGACGAACTCTGCCTGCACTTTAAGGAAGCTTTTATCGGTGACACCACCGTGTCCTGGAACAATGTAATCCACATCCATCTGCTCGATTTTCTTGATGGACTCAAGCCAGGCATAGGGGTCGGCTTCATGGAGAAAGCCCTGTATTTTATAGCAAACATTATCGCCGGTAAACACCATCCTTTCCTCAGGGATAAGTACAGCAGCCTGACCAGCACTGTGACCGGGAAGGTGGATTAGCTGGAAGGTATAATTGCCCAGGTAGAGAGTGAGCCGCTCGGTGAAAGTGATAGCGGGCACGTTCTTCTGATAGCCTTTCATCAGAGGGAAGCCCTCGGGGTCTTTCCGAGCGATGATGTCCAGCATCATCTTTATATCCACAGCTACAATTGCCTCCCTGGCTTTCTCCTGCGCCACCACGGGGACATCAAAGAAGAAATCGCAGGTGAAGTGGTCGTCATGTGATTCGGTGTTGATGAGATACTTGACCGTGCCCCGGCTCTCAATTTCCTTCTTCCACTTCATGGCATCTGAGGGCTTATGAGGTGTGTCTATCATGACCAGACCATCTGTGGTGATGATACAACCAACGTTGGCTCCCGACCACCCGGTCTCAATGAAAACGTTTTTAGCAAGCTGTTGCATTGAGCTTCCTCCAGTAGTTTGGTAAACGCCCGATAAATCTAGCAGTTCTAAGGCTTGGGATATCCTATCAAATAGAGACGAGTAGCACAAGGCATTATTCAGCCGCCACTAATAGAAAGCCGGCTCGCCTGCAGATACCAGTGAAGCAGGTCACTGCCCCAGAGCAATGTTGCCATGGCAGCGATAGCCAGGAAGGGGCCGAAAGGAATCGGCTCTTTCCGCTTCTTTACTTTAAGCAGCAGCAGTATGATGGCCACCAGCCCACCACCCACCACCGCCAGAAAGATGGCGACCAGGACAAGCGGGAAGCCGGCAGCCAAGCCAATGAGTCCAGCCAGCTTCACATCTCCCCACCCCATGCCCCCACGGAAAATAAGAGCGATAATGAACAGAAGGATAAAACCGGCAGCACCGCCGATAGCAGCATTGGCAATCCATAGTTTATGAATTCGGGGTATAGCTTCCTTGATGAACACTGGCTCAAAGCCTGACACTGTACCTAGCCCTGCCATGACCACTGCGATAGCCATGCCGGGATAGACGACCCTGTTGGGCAGGATGCCCTGTTCCAGATCGGTGACTACCAGGATGAGGAACAGGCAGCAGAAGATGATTACTATCAGCAGCTCATAGCTGAGGCTATAACGCCAGAAAAAGAAGGCAAAGAGAAGCCCGGTAACCACTTCCACCACAAAAGAACGCACAGGTATGGCAGCACCGCAGTAACAGCAGCGTCCCTTTAGCCAGAGATAGCTCGCAATCGGGATGAGGTAGCGGGATTCTATGCGGCGCTGGCAGGCAGGGCAATGCGATGGGGGAGACACAATAGACTTACCTGCGGGCAGCCTGTCGGCAATCACATTAAGGAAGCTGCCGGCTGCTGCTCCCAGCAGAAAAAACAGAATTAACCATGCCGCAATCACCGGGCTATTATAAAGCATTTTCCCCCCGATAGATATCTTCAGAGATTGTTCCTAAACCACGAAAACCATTCATAACTATAGCTTCTTTTTGGTGAAAGTGCTAGAATTTATTCTACATTCATGCTGGCTCAGGGAGAGGAACTGTATGGCTGATCGACCGGAAAAGACCAAAATCTATATAGCTGATGCGCAACTCCTGTTCCGGCAAGGAATACATGCTGTACTGGCGCAGGAACAGTCACTTGAAGTCTGTGGGGAGTTCACTTCGGGGCAGGAACTGCTGGCAGCAGTTAATAATGACGTGGATGCCAATGTCATTCTCATTGACAGCAAGCTCCCTCCCCAGGGTGGCATGGAGCTCACCAGGGCGATAAAAAAGCAATCGCCCGGCATAGCAGTGATACTGTTCACTTCGGAAACTAGCGAGGACGAATTATTTGAAGCCATTAAATGTCGTGCCTCGGCCTACCTCAGCCGCAATGTCAGCAAAGAGGATTTAATCAGTACCATACTGATGTCGTCTGCGGGCAAACATCCCATCAATGACGCCTTGTTGTCACAGCCAAAGGTTGCCGAGCGTGTCCTGGGGCAATTTCAGGACTTATCCTGGGGGCAGGGGACGGAATCCTTTGTCTCGCCATTAACACCCAGGGAAACTGAAATATTGAAGTACATGGCCCAGGGTTTATTGAATAAGCAAATCGCTGATGCTCTTTCTATCAGTGAACAGACTATCAAAAACCATATTACCTCCATACTGCGAAAACTGGATGCCAATGCCCGTACTCAAGCAGTGATAATAGCGGTGAAACGGGGCTTAATCTCTTTGAGTTAAGCCCCTTGTGAGACGATACCGAACCTCATCGCCCGCACCACCGCCTGGGTACGATTGGTGGCTTCAAGTTTTTTCAGTATAGATGATACGTGATTTTTGGCAGTCTGCTCGCAGATATTCAGATTACCGGCGATCTGTTTATTAAGATATCCCTGTGCCATCTGGTGCAGGATTTCGATTTCCTTGGGCGTCAAATAGGCGGCATTGAGGCCAAACTCCTGTTGCCATATTATCCGATAGCTGGTCTCCTTCTCCGGTGTCCGTTCCATCAGTCCTGCTGTTCCGTTCATCACTTACCTCCTTTTCCATTCGGCGCTTTTTATTCCTCGCGGTGCCGGTAGTCAGCCCGACGACTTTTC